>NZ_CP025704.1:635051-1270103 GCF_002872415.1 Bacteriovorax stolpii
GACTCCTGCTGGGACTGAGATTTGTTTAACTAACTAAGATTCTTTTGGCCCTTTTGGGGCTTTCGGTTGTTTAGGCGCCTTTGGTTTAGGCTCTGGTTTTGGTTCAACCGGAAGATCGATTTTTGGGAACAGTGGCATTGGCTCAGAAAGCTCATACGTTGTTGTTCCAAACTTTACATCTTCATACTTACCTAACTTCACTCCAAGCGGCTCTAGCGCCTTCTTAGCAGTGTCTGGAAGGAAAGGAGACAGAAGGGTAGAGATCGCATGGATCGAGTATAAGCAGTTGTAAACAACTTGCTTAAGCGCCACTTTATCTTCTTTTAGTTTCCATGGCTCTTTTGTGTTTACGTATTGGTTCATGTTGTTGACACCTTCCCAAAGAGCTTCAAGCGCTTTGTTGTGTTCGCGTTTTTCCATGAACTCTTTCATTTTCTTGAAGTTCTCATCGAAGTTAACTTCTTGTGTGATGCCTGCACCATCTACAGTTGGCGCGTTGTCTTTCAGGTAAAGCTTAATTACACGCATGATGAGGTTCCCAAAAGAGTTCCCAAGTTCTGCGTTGTGCTTTTCAATTAATTCTTTTTCAGAGAAGCGCCCGTCACTTTGAGCAGGAATGGCGCGCAGAAGATAATAACGGAAACTATCCAGCGGATACTTTGCCAGCATATCGTTTGGATCGATAACGTTGTTAAGCGACTTCGACATTTTTTTACCGTCTTCAGCTAAGATCATCCCGTGAACGTAAACTTGCTTTGGAAGAGCGATACCAGCAGCATGTAGCATGATAGGCCAGATGACTGTGTGAAACCATGTGATGTCTTTACCGATAACGTGCATAGAAGCTGGCCAAAATTTTTCGTTTGGAGTTCCTGCAACAGCAGCGTAGTAGTTAATTAAAGCATCAAACCAAGTGTACATGACAAACTTTGGATTTCCCGGAACCGGAATTCCCCATCCTTCATTCGGGCGAGAGATTGGAAGATCTCTTAGTTTGTCTCCTTCAAGGCGAGAGAGCATTTCGTTGTATGAAGAGCTTGGCACGATGAAGTTTGGATTCATTTTGATGTAAGCAATGATCCAGTCTTGGTATGCGCCCATCTTGAAGAAGTAACCTTCTTCTTCTTTTTTCGTCAGTGGGGTGTTGTGAGCAGGACAGATATTATCCGGCGCTTGAGTCTCAGTGTAAAATGACTCACAAGCAAGACAGTAGTTTCCAGAGTACACTCCGAAATACACATCGCCTTTTGCTTCAAGTTTTTTCCAAAGGTCAACACACACATCGTGGTGGCGTTTTTCAGTTGTTCTGATGAAGTCATTGTTTGAAACATTTAAATCAGCGCAAAGCTTTTTAAAGATTGCAGAGTTTTCATCAACGAATTTTTGCGTTTCAAGTCCGAGGGCCTTGGCAGACTCAATAAGTTTTTGTCCGTTTTCATCTGTCCCTGTTAGAAAGTATGTTTCGTAACCAAGGAACGCGTGCCATCTTGAGTAGGCGTCGCTGACGATTTTTTCCAGAGCGTGACCCATGTGCGGTTTACCGTTCGGGTAATCAATCGCGGTTGTGATATAAAATTTTTCCGACATATATAATCCTTATGCTTTTACTACGAAGTTAACAATTTTTCCTGGAACATAAATTTCTTTAACGATTGTTCCAGCAAGGTGTTTCGAAACGTTCTCATCTGCTTTTGCCATCGCAATCGCGTCTGACTGAGTGATTCCTGGCTCAACTTCAAGAGTGGCGCGAAGTTTTCCGTTAACCTGAACAGCAACTGTAATCGTGTCGTCTTTTGCCAGGTTTTCGTCAAACTTAGGCCATGACTCATAAGTAAGAGTTGTCTTTCCACCCAGCATTTCCCAAAGCTCTTCACCTAAGTGTGGTGCCATTGGAGCAAGAAGGAGAGTGAAAGTCTTAGCTGTTTCATTTGTTACTTTTCCAGCTTTGTAGCAGTGGTTAACAAAAATCATCAACGCAGAGATTGCAGTGTTGAAACGAAGGTGATCGTAGTCTTCTGTCACTTTCTTAATCGCTTTATGAAGGGCCTTTAACGTCTCATCTGATTCAGCGCCAGTTGTGATGTGTGCTGGATCAGCAAAGAATCTGTAAGCGCGAGAAAGGAAGTTGAAAACCCCTTTAACTCCGTTTTCATTCCACGGTTTAACTTTTTCTAGTGGCCCCATGAACATTTCATAAAGGCGAAGAGAGTCAGCTCCTGATTCTTTTACAACCGCGTCCGGGTTTACAACGTTACCGCGAGACTTTGACATTTTTTCGCCGTCAGTTCCAAGGATCAGACCTTGGTTAACTAACTTTTGGAATGGTTCTTTTGTTGAAACAAACCCAAGATCGAAAAGCACTTTGTGCCAGAAGCGCGCGTATAGTAAGTGCAGAACCGCGTGCTCAGCTCCACCGATGTAAAGGTCAACTGGCATCCAGTATTTTTCTACGTCTTTGTTCCAAGGTTCTTTTTCGTTTTTTGGATCACAGAAGCGCAGGTAGTACCAGCAAGACCCTGCCCAGTTAGGCATTGTGTTTGTTTCACGTTTTGCTTTTTTCCCAGTTTTTGGATCAGTAATCCAAAGCCAGTCAGTTGCGTTGGCAAGTGGAGACTCGCCGTTACCCGATGGTTTAAATTCTTTTAAATCAGGAAGAGCAAGTGGAAGTTCATCAGCGTCTAAGCATCTGATTGTTCCATCTTCAAACTTTAAGATAGGGAATGGTTCACCCCAGTATCTTTGACGAGAGAAAATCCAGTCGCGAAGTTTATAGTTAATTTTTCCTGTTCCAAGTTTTTTAGACTCAAGCCATTCAATGACTTTTTTCTTAGACTCAGCAATGTTTAATCCATTGATGAAATCAGAGTTCATGTGTTTGCCGTCAGCAGTATAAGCTGCTTCGTCGATATCTCCACCTTCGATAACTCTTACCATTGGAAGGTTGAATTTTTTAGCAAACTCATGGTCTCTTTCATCATGAGCAGGAACGGCCATAACTGCACCTGTTCCGTATGTGGCAAGAACGTAGTCAGCAATCCACACTGGGATTTGTTTTCCTGTTGCCGGGTTAATCGCAAAAGCTCCCGTTGGAACTCCGGTCTTATCTTTGTTAAGTTCAGTTCTCTCAAGTTCGTTTTTAAGCTTACAAGCTTCAATATAAGCCTCAACTGCTGCTTTTTGAGCTGGAGTTGTGATTTTTGAAACAAGAGCGTGCTCTGGAGCGATGACCATGTATGTCGCACCAAAAAGAGTATCTGGTCTTGTGGTGAAGACTTCGATTTCTTCAGCGTGGCCTTCAAGTTTAAACTTGATCGTTGCCCCTTCAGACTTCCCAATCCAGTTTCTTTGCATTTCTTTAATCGATTCCGGCCAGTCCACATCTTCGATGTCGTTAAGCAGTCTTTCAGCGTACTCAGTAATTCTTAGTACCCATTGTTTCATCTTTGTTTGGATAACCGGGTGGCCTCCAACTTCAGACTTCCCATCGATGACTTCTTCGTTCGCTAGAACTGTTCCAAGCGCCGGGCACCAGTTCACGTTCATTTCTGATTCGTAAGCCAGACCTTTGTTGTAAAGCTGAACGAAAATCCATTGCGTCCATTTGTAGTAGTCAACGTTAGACGTCGCAATTTCTCTGTCCCAGTCGTAAGAGAACCCAAGGGCCTTAAGCTGACGAGTGAAAGTCGCGATGTTCTTTTTAGTTGTGATATCCGGGTGAGTGTTTGTCTTCATCGCATAGTTCTCTGCCGGTAACCCGAAAGAGTCCCATCCCATTGGGTGAAGAACGTTATAGCCTTGCATTCTCTTGTAGCGAGACATGATGTCTGTCGCTGTATATCCTTCAGGGTGACCTACGTGAAGTCCATCTCCTGATGGGAACGGGAACATATCGAGAGCGTAGTACTTTGGCTTTTTCGAATTGTTTTCCGCTTTAAATGTTTTGTTGGTTTCCCAAAACTTTTGCCATTTGGCTTCGATACTAGCGAAGTCGTAGTCGTTTTGGTTTTGTTGGGCATTGGTAGTTTCAGACATGAATGAAATCCTTGGTAAATGAACCTGATTATTTTGGAAGTCAAAATTTTAACACTAGGAATGCTTTTTATCAAAGTGTATAATAGGGGAAAGTTTGTACATTCCCTGGAGCTTTTATGAATGAAAAAATTATCGTTTACCCAATTAGCGCTAACCCGCCAACATGGGGACACGCCGATATCATGATGAGAGCCGCGACGACTTTCGACCACCTATACTGGGTTGCTGCGACGAACCCTAAAAAAGCTTACATGTTTACAGTGGAAGAACGCTTGGAAATGATGCAGGCTTACGTAGATTACTATAAATTAAAAAACGTCACTATCGTCTCCCACGAAGGAACGATTGCCCGTTTCGCAGAAGATAAAAAGGCCCAGTTTTTACTTAGGGGACTAAGGAACTCTTCCGACTACCAGATGGAGCTTGAACTCTCGGTTGGTAACCGCGGTATCTGCAAAGACATTGAAACAATCTGCCTTTTTGCTAAACCTCACTTTGCAACGATCTCTTCAAGTTTAATTAGAGAGCTTGCTCAACTAAATGAGCGCATCGATCAATACGTGATGCCTTCAATTGCTAAAAAAATCCTACATAAACTTCACGGAGACAAAGCGATCAAATGAGAACGCTGATTATTTTAGGTCACCCTGATAAAAAATCTCTCTGCGCAGCCTTGGCCGATAATTACGAAAAAGGTGCGCGCGAAAAAGGCGGAGAAGTCGAACGAATCAATATCTCCGATTTAAATTTCAATCCCAATTTGAAAAATGGCTATCGAGTCGTTCAAAACCTTGAGCCGGATTTAATTGAAGCTCAAAAGAAAGTGAAGTGGGCTACACACATCGTAATCGTCTTTCCGGTATGGTGGGGTGGAGTTCCAGCACTGCTTAAAGGTTTTTTAGACCGTGCTTTTCTGCCAGGATTTGCTTTTAAATACCGCGAGAACTCACACAACTGGGATAAACTTTTATCCGGAAAAAGTGCCCGTCTGATTGTGACGAGTGATGCTCCTGTCTGGTGGCTTTACCTGACTTATTTTCACCCGGCAGTGAACATGATGAAGAAAGCAGTACTGGAGTTTTGTGGAGTGAGTCCGGTTGAAGTGATGAGCTTTGGGTCGATTAAAGATGCGAGCGAGAAACGCATTGAAGGGATTATTTATAAGGCTTTTCGTGCTGGTTTAGATGACAACTAAGATTTCCAGCTAGCGAGTTCTTCCGCCATCCCAATAAAATCCTTAATCTTAGCCTGCGAAAACTTCTTATCGCAGTTATTTTCAATCGCATCAAAAAACTTAATCAACGACAAACACAACTTACTTCCCTTGGGCGTAAGAGAGTACGAGTAACCTCGCAAATCATTATCTACCATCTGCCTTGTAATGAATTTATTTTCTTCCAGAAAAGAAGTGCAGTGGCTGATGTTTCCTTTAGTCGTTGGGATAATTTCAGAGAGATCATTAAAGCGGATTGTTTTTTCTGGCTCAAAGAAGATGGCCAGGAGGATCAAAGACTGGTTGAGATTTAACCCAAAATCTTTAAGACCAAGGTTGAGTTCTTTTTGCAGTCTCATCCCATTGGAAATCAACGAAATGGTAGCGCTCTCATTTATAAATTTGTCTAGTTTTGGTTTTTTCATCTTGTTTAGTGGTAAATAGTTTAGCGCTAAACTATGTCAGGGCGAGTGTTTTTGCAATTGTTTTTCGCTGGGAGATTCTCTAATAATTGTGAACACAGGAGAAAAATATGCAAGCATCAAAGGCCTTGGTTCCCACACTTATTATAAAATTCCCAGAGCAGACAAAAGCCACAGTCATTTCCTTTTTATTAGGATTAGGAATGTTGAGTGCGCTTGCTCAACTTAAGTTTGTTCTTCCATGGACGCCTGTTCCGATCACTGGCCAGACATTTGGAGTGGCCCTTTTAGCGCTTCTTTGGGGAAGCCGTTTATCCTTTTCAGTTTTTGCTGCTTACTTAGGAATCGGTTTTTTAGGAGCACCGGTTTTCGCAGGAGGAGCTTCAGGATTATTAATGGGACCAACGATGGGATACTTAGGTGGAATGTTCATTGCTTCTTGGGTCGTTGGAAAATTTAGTGATAGAGGCTGGACTGGAAGCTTTTGGAAAGCTCTTCTTGCTTGTTATATCGGAAGCGCGATTATCTTCTCTTGTGGTGTTTTAGGATTATCGTTTTTTCTTCCAACTCAAAAGCTGTTGATCGCAGGAGTTCTGCCATTTTTACCTGGGGATTTATTAAAAAATTTACTGGCAGCGGGAATTACCACTCGAAGACTAGGTCGTCTGAAAACCACTTCTTTTTAACTTTGTAATCTTTGAGCGAGTCGTTGGCTTCGTAATTTTCTAACTGGTAGTTCTTCATTGTTTCAGCAAAGGCATTGCTGCAGCCATTGGGAACATTGCTTGCCATTGTGGTAAAACTTGAAGCAATGGCCCTCTCAACGCCGGAGAAGGCGTGGATGGATGTGTCTGAGATAATGCTTGGTATTTTAAAATCGTTGCAGCAGACCTGGTCAGCAGCGAGTTCCTTTTGCGACTTTTCCATATAAAGTTTTGAAAAGAAATCAAAAGTCTCGGCATTGGACGTTTTACCTTTATTGCCTTTATTGAGGTTTTCTGCGGCCGCACCGGTTGCAAAAACGTGAGAGACTCTCACATCGGCCGAATCAGGCTGCATATTGATTTTTAAAACGGTATCGCTCGTCGCTTCAATTGAAAGTGGCAATTCTCCAGAGCAGATAAAACTCATCACATGAAATTTTGTTAAAAGCTTATGCGGGTTTTTCTCTACAAAAATATATTGCTTTTGATGGGCCGAAGGAATTTTTTCAAATTCTGTTTTCATCGGAGTAATGACTATGCTGTTTTCTTCCGCTTTATCTTTTTTCTTTTCGCTCTTCATTTTGAAGGCGTTCACTTTTTTAAAGCAGGCCTGCTCGCCATTGATTGAAACTGGAACATTGACAGTATTTTTATCGTAAAAGCCGGCGCTGCTTGAGCCACCACCAAACGAGAGTCCAAAACCGCTTTCATTGCGGTAGCCGATAGCATTGCTGTTACATTTGGCGAATGCTTCTGAAAAAGAGAACGATAATAATAGTAGGGTCAAGGTGATTTTCACCTTATACGTTTCGGCTTTTGAGTAAATAACTTTAATTACCTGCGAGCAATGGTGTTGACCACGTGACCTGCGGCCATAAGACCGAATAAAGCAGTGATATGAGAGACCGAGCCCATGCCTGATTCACAGTCGAGCTTGAGGTTACTTTCCGGATCGGGGATATTGCAAGTGCCACCATCTGTTGTTGGATAGATCGCATCTTCAGGTGAAAAAACGCACATCATTTTAAATTTTTGTGGTTTTAGATTGCTGGTTTTTGTTCCGGCCGGGAAGTCGAAATCACGGCGCAGTTTTTTTCTCAATCTAAAAAGAAGGGAGTCGTTTTTGCTGGAGCCTAAATCAGCGAGTGTCACTTTTGTCGGGTCAACTTTTCCAGCAGCTCCACCTGTGATTACAACGGGGATTTTTCTTTGGTGGCACTTCGAAATGAGCAGGGATTTATTTTTTAAACTGTCGATAGCATCAATAACATAATCATAAGGAGCATCCAAAATGGCCTCGGCCGTAGACTCAGTAAAGAAGTCCTCAATGAGATGCACATGGCAGTCAGGATTGATGGCCTGGATACGATCGCGCATCACGTGGATTTTAAGTTTCCCATATTGACCACTCATCGCCGGAAGCTGGCGGTTGGTATTGGTGATACAAATATCATCCAGGTCGACCAGCGTGATATAACCAACCCCCGAACGGGCCAGGGATTCAGCGGCCCAGGAACCAACGCCCCCAAGGCCCACGATCAGGACGCGGGCCCTCATCAGGTTTTTAAGCCCTTCGACGCCATAGAGCCTGGCGATCCCGCCAAAGCGCTGGTTGTAGTCGGTGGTGACCTGTGATGGGGTTAAATCAATTGTCATGGGCGGTTTATACCTATTTTATGGACTTTTTCCAAGAGGGAATGCCCTAAACAAGTATAAAAATTACAAAGGGGCTATTAAGCCATACTGGTTGCTCTATACTCAGGCATCACACATTTTTTTAGAGGATTTTATGGCATTAGAGAGATTTAAGATTGTTTCGCCAAAAGATGGCCAGTCAGTCGACAACATTTTTGAAACATTACTAATCAACCTTGATCACATCATCAGCCTTAAGCCTATCCGTATGGTAGTGGAAGAGAAGCTGGTCATGGGTTACTGGATTAGAACGTCTAACGGGAAAAAATACCGTGCAGTGGAAATCCCAGATAGTTTAAAAGCTACCCTTGGCTCAGATGAGATTGATGGATCAACGACAGTGCTGAATGTACTAAGTGACGATCTAAATCAGCAGGAACTGCTAAACTAAGAATTTTTTTTAATTCCTCAGCACTTCCCCCGGCGAAGATTACTTTTTTGGGGGAAGTTTTTTTTACGACCTCTAAAATCACCGCTTTCACATAAACTTCCGTCGCTTTTAAAATCGCTTCATCTGTCGTGTGGGGTAGTTCTTCATTACTTTTAAACAACTGGTCTGCTTTTAAATGCGGCAGCTGAGCGCTGTCGGAATAAGTTTTCAAGAAGCGGTTTAGTCCTGGAAAGATATATCCCCCCTGGAAACCATCGTTAGTCACGAGGTCGCAAGTGATAAAAGTCCCGGCGTCAATCACCAGGACTCTTTCATTGGCCTTTAATTTTTTGTAAGCACCATAAGCAGCAACCATGCGGTCTTCACCCAATGTTTCGCTATAGTTTACTTTCATATCGAAGAAATGAGTTTTTGTTCTCTTCGTTTTTAAATCGAAGCTCGGTTTAATAGACAGACTTTTCCCCACGCTGGAAATCAGAATGAAGTCAGAAGTGACAGGAGTGTACTGATCGAGAGGCACAAGACTCTTCATCACGCCATTGTCGTGGATGGCAACCGTTGGGTTTGTATTGCCGTTGTCGATCGTCACTAGTCTCATGCTTTTAAGTACTCGTTGATCAGTTTCATTTTGTATTCATACAGGTTGCCGATTGGCTTGCAGAATTTAGGCGGATCCTTTTTACCATTATGAAGAAGGTCATTGACGACCAGAACTTGTCCGTCAGTGTGTTTCCCTGAACCGATACCGATCGTTGGAATTTTTAACTTATCCGTAATTTTTTTGGATAGAGACTCTTCAACAAATTCTAAAACAACACAGAAACACCCGGCAGCTTCAAGGGCCTGGGCCTCTTTCATTAAACGAGTTTGGGAAGCGGTGTCTTTTCCGTGAGTGTAGTATCCGCCTTGCTCATGCACAGACTGCGGAGTTAGTCCAATGTGCCCCATAACAGGAATCCCGATTTGAGTCAGGCGCTCGATGATTTCCAGAATAAACGGGAAGGCCCCTTCAAGTTTTAGAGCTTCAACACCTGATTGCTGAAAAAGTTTAATGGCGTTTTGAACACCAAGTTCCATCGTGGCATAACTTCCAAAAGGAAGATCGGCGACGACAAATTTTTCAGGAGCACCACGCTTAACAGCTTTTGAAAAAGTGATCATCGTTTCAGTGTCGACCTGAATCGTGTGGTCGTAACCTAAAACAACATTTCCCACGCTATCGCCGATTAAAAGAAGATCAAGGCTCGTTTCATTCATTAACTGGGCCATTTGATAATCATAACAAGTCAGCATCTGCAGAGTGCGTTTTGCTGTTTTCTTTTTAAAGGCGCGGATTTTTCTGGTGTCTAATTTCATATTTATCTCACTAATTGATAAGATCAGCTTTTAATCTTTTATAAACCTGAGAGAGTTCTTCTTTCTCCCAGTCTTTGGTTACTTTAGCTCTTAGTTCGTCGGTGTATCCTTCGACTTCTTTGTAGAAAGTGCGGTCGTTAATATCTTTCATGATTTTCTCCAGACCTTTTTCGAACTCTTCGCCCAGAAGAAGTTCTTTGCCTTTTAGTGAACCTAAAAGAGCATTGGGAGAAATTAGGTTAAAGAAAGCTTCAGGCCCTAATGTGACGATGGCCTGAGAGATCGACTTCAGCTCTAAAAAACATTCCATAAAAGCGATTTCCTGAGAGATGCCATTTTTTCTAAGAGTGTTGAAAGATTTTAAGGCCACGTAGGGAAGAATCGAGCAAAGGAATGATTGCTCAGAAAATAAATCGGCGGCGCACTCTTCATCGAAGTTGCTTTTGTAAAGAGCGGTAAAGCCACAAGCTTTAGCCACCATGCGCAGGTCTGCTTCAAGTTCAGCAGAGTCGGCACAATAAGCGGCACCGATTTTTCCTTTGATCTCGTACTGGTATCGCACTTCACTGGCAATCGCTTTGGGAGCAAGCAGTGAGTGATGAATGTTGGGGTATGTTTTTTTCAAATCAAACTTTGAAACACTGAAACCGTGAGCATAAATTAAATGGGTTCCGGGTGTTAAGTAAGATTGATTTTTTTGCAGGAAACTCAGCTGTTGATCGTCAGGAATCAGCATGACTAAAAGGCGCTCATTTTTCAAAGCATCACTTTCCAGATCAATAATTTGAAAACCCATTTGCTCGGCAAGAGCGCGCGATTTACTTTCTTTGTTTAAAGCAATTTTTAAGCTCTGCTTTGAATCTTTGAGGTTCAATGCCCATGCTTTTGCTTGCGAGCCAAAACCGACGATTGTCACGCTGGATTTTAGAGACCCCATAAACTTTCCTTTGTCAGATCTTCATGAATAAAGCTACACTCTTAGGAAGAAAGAGGCTAGCATTTCATTGAAAATAATATCGCAAGATTCAATTCCATTTTATCAGTCAGAAGAGCTCAATCGCGGGGTTTGGACTTTCACTTCTTTTCTTTCAGGACAAGCACAGTTTGTCTTTTTAAACGAGCATTTAAACCGATTGTTAAAAGGCGCAGATCACCTCTTTCCTAAAGTGGGTTGGATGAATTTCAGGGGAGAAATTGAAGCTTTTTTACAGGCCGAATTTGTCCCGGCACATTATTTTCGTCTTAGTATTGCTGGGGATACTTTGCTTTTTACCAAGAAGCCCCATGCACCAAAAAATCCTTATTTAAATTTGGGAAATGCCACATCAATCAAGACCCCGAGCATAGTGCCTTCATTTGTTAAATCCCCCAATTATTTAGTGGCCGACCTTGAACTAAAAGAGGCCCTAAAAAGAAAGTGTGATGATGTGATTTTTTTCGATGACCAGGGCAATGTCACAGAGGCGAGCACCTCGAATGTTTTTGTCTGGCTGGATGATAAAACGGTCCTGACGCCTAAGCTTTCTTCCATGGTATTGGACGGAGTAACCCGCAAGAAATTAATTGAATATTTAAAACGCGAAGACTTTCATGTGATTGAATCCGACATTTCTAAAAGTGAGCTTGAAAGCTCCAGAGAAATTTGGTTAACTAATGCCATACAAGGCATTCGTTTGGTTGATCAATATGAAAAGATCAATTTTGTGAGAGAGAAAAATCTTTACCAGACTGCGTGCCTTAAATTCGGCCGATTCGGAGAAAGGTATGAATAAACTGCTAAAAGTTAAATGCCCACAGTGTGATACTACTTTTACTTATTACGAATCAGAATTTCGTCCCTTCTGCTCAAAGCGATGCCAGCAGATTGATCTTGGACACTGGTTTCAGGAAACGTATACGGTCCCGACAAGAGATGTCGTCATGGAAGAGGAACAATCAATCGATCAGGATAGCGATGAAAGAAATGAAAGCGAATACGAAAGTTAAAAAAGTAGTTGTTAAAAAAGAAGAAGCACTCAAATTGGCGATGGATCTTGGAGTCAAGGCTTCAAAGCTTCTTTTGGAAAAACAGAAAAAACTATCCAGCTTAAAAATCACAACGAAAGTGGCCCAGGGAATTGCCAGCAACGCCGATATTGAATCGGAAAAACTGGTGATTGATGGGATCAAGAAAAAATACCCAGAGCATTTTATCCTGGCAGAAGAGAGCGCCTACAAAGAATATATGGGCGAGATGAACCGTTATAAATTTCTCAAAGAGAAAGAGTGGGTATGGATCATCGATCCGCTGGACGGAACAAATAATTTTTTAAACGGGCTCGATTATTACGGAGTCTGTATTTCTCTGGTTCATTTCGGAGAGCCGGTAGTGGGAGTGGTGATCAGACCGACTAACGGAGATTGTTTTTATGCTATCAAAGGCAAGGGAACAAAATTGATCAACTTTTCAAAAGACTTCAAGAAGAAATCAAGACCTATCAGCCTAAAAAAGACATCGACGAAAAAAGCACTGAGTGACTCACTACTAGTTACTGGATTTGCCACAGAAAAAGGCCCGGTCTTTGATCAGGAATTCGACCTGTTCAAAAAACTCATGGGCAAAAGCCGTGGGATCAGAAGAATGGGAAGTGCGGCCCTGGATTTATGTTACGTGGCCCGCGGAGTATTCGACTGTTTTTGGGAGAGAGGACTGGCGGCGTGGGATGTTTCTGCGGCCGGATTAATCTGTCTTGAGGCCGGTGTTTTAGTAACTGATTATGACGGTCAGAAATTCCATCCTTTCCAAGCGACAATCGCAGCGGCAAGAGCTCCTTTGCACAAGGAATTGTTGTCTTTATTTGGGAACAGATTATAATTCCATATAGATGTGATTAGAGATTAAATCCTAGGAAGGGACCGTGACAGAAACAATACGTTTGATTCTCACCAAATTTACTGATGAAACCATCACAGTGTTTAGTTTGTTATTACTGCTGACGATGGTGGCGATTATTATCTATTGGTTTTACAACCGCAAAAAGTTTCATCAGCTTTCACACGAAATCCCGGCGAGTGTTGTAAAAAACTATTTGGATTCAATCATCCAGAATTCTAATTCACTTAAATCGTCTCTTTTTAGAGGCGGTGGTCTTGATATGGGCAACGGCGTTCCTTCTGTTGTACCAGTAGGAGATCTTCCATCTTCAATGAATATCGGTGTTGGTGCCGGTGCTGAAGAAGTGACACAAAAAAATGCAGAGATCGCAGCACTTACACAAAAACTAAGCGACCGTCAGAGACAGATCGTTGACCTGGAGAGAACAATCCAGGAGCTTTCTGCTGGAAAAGGTCTGGGCGCTGAAACTGAAATCCTGAAAAAAGACTTAGGGACAGCTCAACAAAGAGTGAGAGACCTTGAGGCGCAATTAGCAGAAGCGATGACAAAAGCTGGTGGAGACGCTGGTCTTCAAAAAGAGCTGGCCTCGGTAACAAGCGAAAGAAATGAAATCCGTGAGCGCTTAAAAGAATACGCCATTATCGAAGAAGACCTGGCCAACTTAAAACGCCTTCAGCAGGAAAATGACCAGCTGAAAGCTGAGCTTCAGGCCCTAAGAAAAGGAGCCCCAGCTCCTGCGCCGGCAGCAGCACCTGTCGCACCACCTCCGCCAGTTGAAGAAGTGGAAGATTTAGAAGCAGCAATGGCCCAGGCAATTGCTGATAGCAAACCGGCACCTGCTGCTGAAAAAGCTCCTCAGGTAATGGATATCCCTCTTGAAGAGGTTCCTCAGGAAGAAGGGGAGCAGAAATCTGCAGAAGAACTGTTGTCTGAATTTGAAAAAATGCTGGGTTAATCCCGCGGGAGTTTTTGATGAAGAATGTAGCTCGTATTATCTGTGTTCTGTCTCTGACTTTTTCTGCTTATGCACAGGCAGCGATTAATAATTCAGATGTAAAAAATGCTCTTCTTCAGCGATACATGCTAAACAACGACAAGACTCAGATGGCGAGCCTAAAGAGTGAGACTCTTAAGCACGGTGGAGAGTCTGTGGCGGCCTTGATTGAAGTAATGAAAAACGGAAAGTACCCGGATAAAAACCGTTGGATGGCGACGTTTCTTCTGGGACAAATCATGGGAGATAAGTCAGCACCATTTCTTTCAAAATTCTTAAAGCACCCTCATTGGGTTATGAGAATGGCCAGCTTAAAGACGATGCTTGCTCTAAAACAAAGAGGGTACTCAGAGCAGTACGCGAGCCTTTTAAAAGATGATTCATTCATCGTTCGCGCTCAGGCCCTGGATAACATCAGGACACTGAAGACAGTAGACGTAGCTCCACAAGTATGGGCGATGTTATACGACAAGAAAAACTACTATCAGCCAACAATGAACGGGAAAGCTCTTAAAGCGAAACGTTCAAACATCATCAAGTCAGTCATCGCGACAGTGGGAGACCTGAAGTTTGAAAAGGCCCGCCAGCCGCTTTTAAAGATGATTCAAAAAGAGCGCTACAACGATATCTTCCCGGAGATGGATGCAAGTCTTGCAAAGATCACTGGACAGAAATCACCTGATGGGGACATGAGCAAGAAGAGAATCTTCTGGCAACGTATGGCCCTAAATACAACAATTTAATTTAAAGAAATTTTTTAGAATTTTTAGAAATTCTTTTCGGCTTCTTTTGTTTTCTTATCTTCGATTTCTTGAAGCTTGGCTTCGATTGCCAGGGCTCTTTCAAGACGGTAGAGGATAGATTTTTCTAAGATTCCGTCAGTTCTGATAATCTTCCAGCCTTGCAGGAAATCCTGCTCAACTCTCTGGCGTTTAAAGACTGTGACCTTCGCCACTTCTTTTGTTCCACGATAACCTTTGACGACGTTGATGATCAGTTTGAATTCCGCTCTTTTTACAGAGTCACTTGACCCGAAAGAGTCGGCGAAGTTTAGCTCAAGAGTGTTGTCGATCCAGCGGGTTTTAATGACTCCGGCATCCTGGTTGTAAACTTCTCTGGCGTATTTATTAGTGAGCTTCATCACCTCTTGCCAGACCTTGTTGTAGTCGGCACGGTAAACTTGACTTGGAATTTCAAGATCTTCAGTGACTTCCTTGAAATTTTCATAAGAAGAGCAGCTGTAAGTCCCAAACAAAATAGCTGTGACTACAATGGTCTGTGCCATGATCTTTGGTAATCTTTGCTTTAAATTGTTTGAAAAACTTTTTATCATCTTCTTAATATTGTAACGTAAGACCCAGTAGTTTCAAGATTTTCACTTAAAAGGGAAAGTATGACCCACTCAAAAACCATGGCGGATGTTCTTAAATTGGAAGCGGAATCACTTCTTCGTGCCGCAGAGATTTTAGAAAAAAATCACTCAAAAGATGCAGATAAACTCACTAACTTGTTTGATCAGCTGAGAGCGACAGGTTCGTCGATTATTTTTTGTGGAGTAGGGAAGTCTGGCATTATCGCTCAAAAGTGCGCGGCCTCTTTCACTTCTCTTGGTCTTCCGGCCCTTTTTCTTCACCCGACAGAAGCTCTTCACGGGGACCTGGGGCGCGTGGGGAAAAACGATGCCATCGTTCTTTTAAGTAAGTCGGGAACAACGGAAGAAGTCTTAAAGCTGATGCCATTTTTACAAATCCCACGAAGCCACCGCATTGCTCTTGTAGGAAAAGTCCCTTCACCAATATCAGAATACTGTGACATCATTTTTGATTGTTCTGTTGAAAAAGAAGCCTGTATCAACAACCAGGCGCCGACGACGAGTTCAACACTTGCGCTGGCAATGGGTGATGCGATGGCCGTGCTTTTTGAAAAATACATCGGCCTTTCAAAAGAAGGTTTTGCTGTTAACCACCCGGGAGGAATCCTTGGTAAGTCTCTGCGCATGAAAGTGCGCGACCTGACAATCAAAGAAGACCAGTGCCCGGTTTTAAAGAGCACACAAACTCTTCAAGACGCTATTTTAATGATGACAAAGTTTCCAGTGGGAGGCTGTGCTGTTGTTGATAATGGAGAGTTTAAAGGCATTTTGGTTGAAGGCGATATAAGACGAACATTCACTCGCGAAAATCAAGGGCTCCAAACAAGTGTAGAGTCCATCATGAACAGGACTCCGACTAGTATTCATCCGGATCAATTGGCCTTTGAAGCGCTGGAGTTGATGGAGTCAAAGACCAGGTCATTTCAAATACTGCCGGTCTTAGAAGGGAAAAAGTTTTTAGGCTTTATCCGTCTTCATGATCTCTTGAAAGAAGGTTTTTCTCTTAAGGGCTAATTCCACTAATCCTAAAACGACAGCAACCATGAGAAAACTTAACAAACCAAAAGTTTGGAAAAGTGTCTTTTCTCTTTTGGCGAAAGTGAAGTCGTGATCAAGATAAGTTTTCTCACCTACTGATAAACGAGGGCTCTCGCTTCCATCAGGATAAATGACCGTTGAAATTCCTGTATTAGTCGACCTGATGATCGGAAGGTTAAATTCAAGTGCACGCCATTTACTTAAGAACAAGTGCTGGTGAGGTTCCGCCGTATCGCCATACCAAGAATCGTTCGTCAGATTGATTAAAAACTGAGCTTCATCTTTTTGATGGTTGAGCATATCAGCGACAAAGTCCGGGAATAGAACTTCATAACAGATGACTGAGACAAAACTGTGATTGTCTCGGGTTTTAAAACCAGTGTACGTATCGCCTTCAGCAAAATAAGAGATGTTGGTGATAATACCACTTAGGTACTGGTTAAACGGACCAAAAGGCAGTCCCTCTCCAAAAGGGATCAGGCGCATTTTGTGATAGACCTCTTTCATGTAGCGATCGCTGCTAAAAAGGAAGGCAGAGTTGTAATCACTTTTGTAATTTTGTTCGCCGGGCTTCAGGCTTGAATCATAACCACCAATAAAAAGTTCAGCTCCGGTTTTTTCGATAATGCTGTCGATAACTGATGGGGGAGGAAAATTCTTATTGTTCTTCATCCCTTCACTTAAAAAGAGAGTGGGGAACGCTGTCTCCGGCCAGATCACTAAGTCTGTTTTTTCCGGGAGTTTATCGGTGCTTAGAAAGTAATAACTGTCATAGACACTCTTAATTGAGTTAACACTTCCGCGTTCAGAATCAATTTTAAGGAAGTTTCCGATGTTGGGTTGAACCATACGGATTTTTAACGTGCTCAATTCCTTTGCACTGCTTGGGTGTAAAAAAGGCAAGTGAAACACAATTACGACTAAAGCAAAAGCGTAGTATAGTTTAGGTTTTTGTTTTGTTTTAAAGTGCTCAACCAGGGCCAGAGATAATAGGGCCGTGAAGAACGAATAGAAAGCGGCCCCTGCCCATGGAGCAAAAACCAGTTTCACTGTCGGTGCTAATGAAAGAAATGAATGCCCTAAGTGCGCCGGGAATTGCTGAGGCACAAAGCGCTCAAGCACAACATATCCTACAGCAAGAAAAAGCGGGTGTTTGATTTTGCTTTTTAAAACCACGTAACAATAGACTTGGGGAATGATAACAAAAGAAAACACCAGGCCAAGCAGGTGGTTTAAAGGAAAGAAGAGACCGCCGAACTCTTGAAGAGTGTGCGGAATCCAGTAGAAACCAAGCAGGTAAAAACCAAGTGAGTAGGCTAAACTTAAAACAAATTGTTTTTTGAGAGAAGTTTCCTGATCCAGGGCCCAGTTAAAAAGAGCAAATCCGATGATCGGAGCAATAAACAGCGATGAGCCATTAAAAAGTGGGAAGCCCAAAGCATAAAGCATTCCGGCCAGGAGGCAGACAATAATTGTTCGGTATTTTAATAAAATTGGCATAAAGAGATACTAGTTTTATTCAGATTATTTGCCAATGAGAGACTCTCACTTTAGAATTTTATTATGAACAATGATGTTTCTAGAATAACTCCAGGAAGGGGAGAGTCTCTCGATTATTTTGAGGGGCTTCGTTCATCCATCCCAGAAGCCGCTTACAAACCAGTCAAGCGCTGCCCGAACTGCCAGTCGGTTTATTTAACCGATACTAACTGCGAAGCATGTGGGCGCTCACTCCTTTATCATCCGATCGGAGATCCTTTTAGTGCTAAAAGTCTTTATGGTTTTAAAGAGCGCTACTACGAGAGTTTCTCAACTTTCATTAAGTATTTTCCGGTTTTTGAAAACAAAACTGGCAATGAAGCCAGGAGCTATGTCAGAAAACTGATGAAGCGTTTTGATGATTTGCTTGAGGCCTTTGGTGATGAAGAGGCCATGGATACAAAAAACCGCAGGCTTTTTTATGTCGAAATCATGGAGCTTATGGATGAGCTTCTTCGTTACGGGACTAGTCCAGTGATTCTTCAGCAAAAAATTGAAGGCAGCTCATTTGAGACCGGTTCTCTTTTATCTGAACAATTGCTCCTGTATTTAAATGAAACGAAAAAAGAAAATAAGCTTGAAGCTTCGTGGAGTGTGCGCTTTTTAAATCATCGTTGGTTTGGTTTGAAAGTGGACAGGATTTTTAAGACGGTTATAATCGCGGCCACTGTGGTTGCAATGGCCGTCGCTTATTATGGTGTGATTAGTTCGCAAGTCGGTAGATAATTTTCCCTTCTTCTTTTTTAGCCTGAGACTTAGAGTCGTTAGCTAGCTGACGGTTTGGAGTGTCTTCGTATTGAGCAGCAAGAGTGATCGCAGCTGAAGCATCAAGACGTCCACCTGTTGCGCATTTTCCTTCCATCGTTACTTCTTTTTTAGCAGAAGCTTTGATGATTTCCTTAATTTTTTCAGTCGGAAGGTTAGGGAACTGAGACTTAATTAAAGCAGCTACACCTGTTACGAATGCTGTTGCTTGAGAAGTACCAGTTAAGTATCCTGCACGTCCGTTTTGTAGAGAAGATTTAATACGGTAACCTGGAGCAAAGATATCTACACTTGAACGTCCGTAGTTTGAAGAGCTAAGGATTCTTAAGTCTTCATCGTGGGCCGTTACAGTAATGATATTTTTCAGTCCGTAGCTTGCCGGGAAGTAAGCTTTCTTTCTATCGTCAATGTTAGACTCTTCGTTACCAGCTGCTGCAACAACCAGGATTCCTTTTCTTTCAGCTTCTTTAAGGATGCGCAGTTCTTCTACTGCGGCCTCAGGTCCACCACCAGAATAGTTGATAACATCAACGTTGTTGTCTACAGCGTACTTAAGAGCTTCAACCGTAGAGTTCAGGTTATCAAGCCCTGAAGCATTTGGGTTGTAGTACTTTAGAGCAAGGATTTTTACATCTGGATAGATACTCTTAATGATCCCAGATACGTGAGTTCCGTGTCCGTGTTGATCAAGTGGAGCACCTTTTAGTTTTTTATCTTTAGAGAAGTCGACACCGAAGTTGTTCTCATCAACTTTTCCATTTTCTACGAAAATGTTCTTTTCAAGGAAAGGGTGGATCGGGTCGATGCCAGTATCAACTACAGCAACGACGATTTCCTTTTTCTTCTTAAATTTCTTCCATGCTTCTAGAAGATTAATGCTCGATGGATTTTCTGGATTAACTCCCCAGCTTACATAACTAGAAGTTAAATCACGTGGATCAAAATAAGACTTCTCTTCCATCTTTTGAGATTGAACTCTTGGAAGATTTCCCTGAATGTTGGCAGTCTGTGACCATGCTCCAAACGAGATTGTTGCCACTACATTAAGTACAACAAGTCTGGTGATCATCTTCTTCATTTGATTCTTCATACTAATCCCTTAATTCGATCCGGCCAGGGTTCATTCTGGCCTAATTGGTTCTCCCCCTTAAAGAGCAAGCTTCTTGCCAAGGAGTTCCCCTAATAATCTAGGGGGTTAAGGTTCAAAGTGATCAAAGAGTTGATAAAAAACTAGTGAGCTGTAAAAAGTTTAAACACATTTTAAGTGATGGATCCTGATTGTGATCCTAGACCAGGTTTTAAAAAGTTTGTTAAAGGGTGAAAAAATGACACTAAATAAATGGCAAGCGGATTGCTCTATAGATTGGTAAGAGGCCCAAAGTGGGGCCACCCCCTCAAGGATGTAGAGGTTACTGTATGAAAAATGGATTACTTAGATTTTATCTCGTCTTTATGTTCGTTAGTTTAGCGCTTTTTTCATGTGAAAATCGCGACCTAAGCAGCGATGCCAGAGAAGCCAAGCAAAGCATTATCGACAGAAAGCCAGACATGCGTCATCCAGTGGAGCCCAATGAGGCACCAGCTGAACCTCAAAAAGGAAAGAAGTCCCGCGGTAAATACATTTCGAGATCGAGCAACTGGTGCTGATTCCCCCCTCAGCACTGATTGCCCGGTATCAATAAAAAAGCCTCCAATTGGAGGCTTTTTCTATTTAGATCTTGTTGTGAGAGAAATGTGATTAGATAGCTTTGATAAATTTTTGGTTTTCTCTTTCTTGTTCTTCAGCATGAGTGATACACAGAGTTGTCCACGGTTGGTTTTCCAGGCGTTTTTCACCGATGGCCTCATCACACTCTTCGCAGTGACCGTAAACGTTCTGCTCGATCTTATAAAGGGCTTCATCAATGGCCTTAAGCTTTACCAGCTCTCTTTGGCGCATATTAAATGTTACTTGTTGATTGATGACCGATGTGGCCAGGTCTGCTTCATCAGACAGGTCGTCTGAAGATACTTGAAGGTCTTCTGTACTACGTAGAATACCACCGTTCATGATCTTCATCTTCGCCTGAAGAAGTAGTTCTTTGAATTTTTCCATCTTAGCTTTGTCCATACATTCCTCGTTTAAACTAGTAACCTAAGAAACTCGGTCTGACGTGTGCGCCAGAAGAAACTTACCAAATAGTTTACCTTGTTTTTTGAATTTGACACAAGGGAAAAAACTACCATTACCTTTCATCTGGGCCAGAGTTTTGACTGAATAATCGACAAGTTTAGGCGCCATTCTGTCAAAAAAGTTTACAAGGTTTTGGGGAGCCATTATTATTGGGGAAATCTATAGAGAGGACGATTTATATGTTTGCTGAAGAGTATCTAGCACTAGTGCGTGAATGCCGTGACGAAGAAAAAATGTTTCAATTCCTAAAAGAAGATAAGCCGGGAGTGGCCCTGGAACTGGCAAAGTCAAAAAACGTGAGCCCGCGCATTCTTGATATTCTTACTCGCCATGTATCAATCACTGTTCGTCACGAAGTGGCAAAGAACCCTCTGACACCTGTGACGACTCTGCAAAGACTAGCAAGCGATAAAGACATGCTGGTAAGAGATTACGCTCGCAGAACTTTACTTGCTCAAAACTAAATTTTACGGTTGAGCTGGCGCCTGTGGAACTTCAGGTTTCTTATCTTTATCGCGCCAGCTTTTGCCTTCACGATTCTTCGCATTCTTCTGCCATTTATTGACCGCTTCTTGATGGGCCCCATAGCTCTCTGAAAAAATGTGTGTTCCGTCGTTTTGACTCACAAAATAGAGATACTTGTGTTGAGCAGGGTGTAGTACCGCTTTGATTGATTCAATTCCTGGATTGGCAATCGGCCCTTTTGGTAAAGCTTTAACTGTATATGTATTGTAGTCAGTTGGAGTCAGTAGATCTTTTTTTGTAATGTTTCCATTATAAGTCTCATAAATACCATAGATCGTCGTCGGGTCTGACTGCAGTCTCATTTTAATTCTCAGGCGATTTAAAAATACTCCGGCAATTAGCGGTCTTTCGCTCTTATCTCCAGTCTCTTTTTCAACCATTGAAGCAAGAGTGATGACATCTTCTTTACTCATTCCCGCCAAAGAGTAATCAACTCCCGTTGTTTTTTTATTAAACTGTCTCACCATCGTTTTGATGACATCTTCTGCCGGAAGTCCTGGGGCAAAGTCATAAGTTTCGGGGTAGAGGTATCCTTCTACAGTTGCACCTTTGATTCCTAAGCTTTGAACGAAGGCCGGGCTTTTACATAATTCAATAAACTGGTCATAGGTCGTGATTGATCGCTCTTCTAGCATACGACCGATCTCATACATGTTTTTTCCCTCGGGCACAGTGAAGTACATCGCCAGGGATTTTTCATTGATAAAAGTATTGTAGACATCCATCAGGTTTGATCCAGTCTTAATCTGATATTGTCCTGATTTAAACTTGGTCATCACTCCTCTCATTTGAGAAAGGCGGTGAAAGAGTCTTGGAGAAGAAATAAGTTTTTCTTTGTCTAAGCGGGCATTAATAGATGAGAAGCTCTCGCTCGGCTTGATGTAAAAGAAGGTGTCAGGTCCTTCATATCTCCAAATGTAGGCAGAGTAATAAATCCTAAGTCCTACTAACAATAAGGCAAATAATGGGGCACCCAAAAGAAATAATAGATTTTTTTTCATAATATCTAGAGGTTAATGAATATCATCCGGGCTTACAACGAATGGCCATAAATTCCTAGTATTGCGTATGTTCGTTCGGCCCTAGAATGGAGGCTGGAGAAAGTGAATGAAGATTATTTTGGCCCTTACTATAATGATACTTTCAATAACCAATGTCTTTGCTCGGCCATCATGTCCTGCAGTTCAACCACAAACAGGTGTTGAGAATTTTGCCAAAGATGCAGCAGGTTTGGCGTGCGCAGCGACTCGAGAAGAGTATCAGTGTGCAAAATTAGAATCAGAACTTGAAGATAAAGAAAAATACAAAGTCATTAAATGCGACAGCAAATCTCTTGAGGCCAATAAACTTTCTAATGTGAGTTTGAGTGATTGTGTTTGGAATGGATTAAAAATCAGTGGCGAGCAATTGGTAGACCTGGGAAAACTACCGGGGAAAATTGCTGAGAGCATTGCCAAAGGTTTTAGTGAAACTCAAATGTGTAACCAGAGCATTGAGAAAAAAAGAGAGATCTTAAATGCTTTCAACTTAACCATTGAAGATTCGCGTTTCAAATTAACAGAACAATTTTTAGGACGCTGGCTTGAAGAGGCCCCTTGTTCGGAAATTGAAAAATTAGTTTTTAACCGTTATCAAAATTATCAAAATACAATGATGCGCGAGCGACAGGCCGCGATTTTAACCGGAAAAAAACCAGCGGCATTAAAAACTGAGAAGCAAGGTCCAGGTCTAATGGAGCTTCTAAAATCGGCAATGAAAGAGGCCGGTGCTGTTTATCAATGTTATACGCCTAAAGTAAAAGCTGAAATGATTTGCGCAGGAGTGACTTCACTCCTGGCCGATGCTGCCTTAGGTGGTGGTGTGCTGATGGCGGCAAAAAAAATCAGCATGGTTGTTAAATCTAAAAAAGCTCTGGGCAACATCGAGCGAGCTGTGGCCTCTGGAAATAAAGCAGACCTAAAAGATTCGGCCGCTCTTTTAACTAAAGACAGATTAAAAGGAGCGCAGGCCGTTTTAAAACGTGAACTGACAGAAGCAGAAAAGAAAGCCGTGATGGAAGCCCACGAAGTAGGGATTAAAGAAGGACGCGGTTTTTATTCTTATACTCAAGAAGACATTTCGAAAAAGGCCCGCATTCTAAGAGAGGCAGGTCTGTCTCCGAGCGAAACCCGCGAGTTGATGGAAAATGGTATTACCGGAATGTTCCGCGATCCATTCTTTAAAAACGCGATGGTGAAGCACTTTGAAAAAACAGTAGCGCTTACTATGACTGAAGTGCAAAAAGACGCCATGGTGGCCATTCACGAATTGGGGAAATCATCGGCCGCTGGATTTGCAGATAAAGCAAAAGCACTTTTAAAAGAAGCGAAATTTACAGATGAACAAATCGCAAAAATCTTAAAAGCAAAATCAAACGAAGAAAATGGAATTAAGACCGTTGTCGCTGCGGCCGTAGAAAAGAAGACGGAAACAGCGGCGACTAAGCCGGTAGCAGAAGTGGCTAAACCACAACCAACCACTGCGGCCGTAAAACCGGTGGAAACTCCTGTTCAAGCAGTTGTTGATTCTCCAGGAAGAAAAGCTGTTTTAAGCAACTTCAAAGACGATAAACTTGTTCAATATAAGCCGATGGAAATCGATGAGAAATTAACAGGTGAAGCGCTTGAAGCAAAAAAACGCGCCAGAAGTAAAGAGGCACAAGAGCTGATAAAGAAGCTGGAAAAGACCAATGGCTTTGATGTCCAGGCTTCAATGTACTCGGATGCGGAGAGTATTTCGAAGGCCAGAAAGTTTATTGCTGAGTACGAAGAGAAAATCGCCAAGCTTCCTGCCAAGGGAGCGGATATGACTAGAAAAGATCTACTAGATAAACTCGATCGTTCAAAAACATCGCTGGAAATGTACCAGAAGAGATGTAAGGGAGCACTGGAGCTCTACCGCGAGGCTTACGGGATTGTTCAGTACTTAAAAACGTACGAAACCGTCTACGAAAGAAGCTGTAAATAATTTAAGATTTGATAAAGTCTTCGAGGATGATGGTCGCTGAAACGCAGTCGATTTTAGTGACATCAACCTTGAAGTTGAATTGGGGAGAGTTTTTCATTCTGTCTTCCGCAGCTTTTGTTGTCAGCGTTTCATCTTGTTCAAAAAACATCTGATCCGGGCAGGCCTTTTGTAAAAGAGCGCCAAACTCTTTCATGCGTCTGGTGTTGTCACTTTCTTTTCCATCGACAAAATACGGTACACCTAAAACGATGATGTCGATGCCTTCGTTATCAACCAGGGCCTGAATCGTTTTGATGGATTCTTCATGAGAGCGGTAGATGATCTTTTCAAAAGCATAAGGAAAAGGGTCGTGCCCCGGGCAGTACATTGCTGTCCCAATGACCTTGCTGCCAAAATCAATGGCCAGGATTCGCTTTGCAATGAATTGTTGGTAGCGGGGATAAAAAGAATAATCTTCCATGCATTGGGGTATATCTTACGGTGCAATCTCTGTAAAGTAGCTGTTTTTAATGGGTTAGGTGTTAGTTTTACCTCGAAAAAAAACGTGTTTCAGGCCATTTATCTTGACAGTTTTCCCTACAAGGATAATATTGGATATATATTTACAAGTACCTTCCGCTAATAACAATCCCCGAAATTTTCAACACCATGAGGTTTTTCAAAATTCGGTCTTATTTTCGTTCATTAAAATTCAATTAACATTTAGATAAATAATTTTCACCGCAACAGGAGTCACCTTCAAATGCATCTTAACGATCTTAGAGAAAAAGAAATTGCCGAACTCACGACCATGGCCGAAGAGTTACAGATTGAAAACCCAAGTAACTTAAAGAAACACGAACTCATCTTCGCTATCTTAAAAGCAACTGCAAAAGATGATAAGGCCATTTTTGGAAACGGCGTTCTTGAGATTCTGCCAGATGGTTTCGGATTCCTTAGATCACCTCTTTATAACTACCTTCCAGGTGCCGATGATATTTACGTATCACCATCTCAGATCAGAAAATTCGGTCTAAGAAAAGGGGACTCAGTAGAAGGTGAAATCAGACCACCAAAAGAGGGGGAGAGATACTTCGCCCTTGTTAAAGTAAACGAAATCAACGGACAGTCTCCTGAAAAACACAAAAAGACAGTTCTCTTTGATAACTTAACTCCATTATACCCAGAAAAGAAAATCAACCTTGAATACCACCCGACAAACTACTCAACTCGTCTTATTGACCTGTTTGTACCGCAAGGGTTCGGTCAACGTTGTCTTATCGTAGCTCCACCAAAAGCTGGTAAGACTGTTCTTCTTCAAGATATCGCTAACGCTATTACAACTAACCATCCAGATGCAGTTCTGATTGTTCTTCTCATTGACGAACGTCCAGAGGAAGTAACTGACATGAGAAGAAATGTTAACGCTGAAGTTGTATCGAGTACGTTCGATGAACCTGCTACTCGCCACGTTCAAGTTGCTGAGATGGTCATCGAAAAAGCGAAACGTTTAACTGAAGCTGGAAAAGACGTCATCATCCTTCTGGACTCGATCACTCGTCTTGCCCGCGCTTACAACACAGTTGTTCCACCATCAGGTAAAATCCTTTCGGGTGGGGTTGACTCAAACGCTCTTCACAAACCAAAAAGATTCTTCGGATCTGCTCGTAACATTGAAGGTGGGGGATCTCTTACGATCATCGCTACAGCTCTTATCGATACAGGTTCAAGAATGGATGAAGTTATCTTTGAAGAATTCAAAGGTACAGGTAACTCTGAAATCCAGCTTGATAGAAAACTTCTTGAAAAGAGAATTTTCCCAGCTCTGGATATCAACAAGTCTTCAACTCGTAAGGAAGACCTGCTTATGGCACCAGGCGATCTACAAAGATCGTACCTGCTTCGCAAGGTTCTTCACCCAATGGCGCCAATCGACGCTATGGAATTTATCCTGAGCCGTGTAACGAAAACAAAATCGAACTCGGACTTCCTGGATTCAATGAACTCATAAGAGAAAATATGAAAAAGACGCTGCTTAAAAAATTAATTCTTCTCGTCTCAAAGCAATACGCTTCAATCGGCGGCCAGGCCGTAATTGAAGGCGTAATGATGAGATCGCCAAACGCTTTTGTTGTCGCTGTTAGAAAACCAGATGGGTCTATCCGCCTGAGACGCGATCAATGGTACGGACTTTCAAACAAGCTCGCTTTTTTGAAGAAGCCGTTCCTGAGAGGTGTTTTAGTTCTGGTAGAAACAATGGCCAATGGAATTGTTTCTCTGAATTACTCGGCCAACATTGCCATGGACGAGGAGAATAAAAAAGAAGCGTTAAAAAAAGGTCAGACGGAAGAAGAGTACGAAAAAACAAAAAAATCAAAGGAGAAGGTAAGTCTTGAGACTTTCCTTTCAATTGCGGTTTCTTTCTTATTTGGTATCGGGCTTTTCGTTTTTGTTCCGCACGCAGCGACTGCGCTGATTGAAAAATACTCGGGAGCGAGCTGGGATCTTCAAAGCTGGCAATTCCACGCAGTAGACGGAACAATTAAAGCTTTCATCTTCCTGACTTACATTTGGTTAATCAGCTTCATTCCAGACATCAAAAAAGTGTTCCAGTACCACGGAGCTGAACATAAATCGATTTCAACTTTTGAAGCAGGTGAAGAACTGACGATCGCTAACGCTAGAAAATTCCCGACATTCCACCCACGTTGTGGAACGACGTTTATTTTCTTTTTAATGTTTGTATCGATCATTCTTTTTGCCATTATCTTCGCAATCATTCCGGTAGGAACAAATTCTCCGGTTATTTTAAAGCACCTTTATGCCATTTTATTTAAAGTTGCTTTAACATTCCCGATTGCCGGTATTTCTTATGAACTAATTAAATTTCTGGGCAAAAATCCGGATTCATCTTTTGGAAGATTCCTAAGCTATCCTGGGAAAATGCTTCAGAAGCTTACGACTAAAGAGCCAGATGACCAGCAATTGGAAATCGCTCTTGCTTCAATCAAAGCGGTGCTTTTCTTGGAAGAGAAGTACAACTTAAAAGATGCCAGCTCAAAAACAATCACCGTGGACGAAATTGACCTTCGCACACTAAGTGATATTGAAAACAGTAACTTTAAACTAAAAGACTTTTTAGAAGGCTAATATCCATGTCAATGTTTGATAAACTAGAAGCAGTTGTTAATCGTTATGAGCAACTCACAGAAAAACTTGCAGACCCGTCGATCTACGACCGCCAGAAGGAATTCAAAGAGATTTCATCTGAGCGCTCAAATATCGAAGAAGTTGTAAATGTTTATAGAGAATACAAAAAAATGAAAGAAGACCTGGAAGGGTCTAAAGAAATTCTTCGTAATGAAAAAGACGAAGATATGCGTGAAATGGCGAAAATGGAGCTTTCTGAGCTGGAAGCGCAAATCCCACCAATGGAAGAGAAACTAAAAGTTCTTCTTCTGCCAAAAGATCCATTAGATGACCGCAACGTTATCATGGAAATGAGAGCAGGTGCCGGTGGAGATGAAGCATCGATTTTCGTAGCTGATATGTTCCGTCTTTACCAAAACTATTTCCGCCACCTCGGTTTTAAAATTGAAGTGGATTCAATGTCTGAAGGTGATCAAGGTCTAAAAGAAATTATCTTCACTGTTACAGGTGATAAAGTTTACTCAAAACTTAAATGGGAAGCGGGAGTTCACCGCGTTCAACGTGTACCAAAGACAGAAACAATGGGACGCGTACACACTTCAACCATCACTATCGCGGTTATGCCAGAAGTTGATGAAGTTGAATTCGAACTTAACCCGAACGAACTTCGTATCGACGTTTACCGTTCAGGTGGTTCAGGTGGTCAGTCGGTTAACACGACGGACTCTGCGGTTCGTATTACCCACTTACCAACAGGTATGTCGGTAGCTAACCAGGACCAGAAGTCTCAGCTTAAAAACAAAGAAAAAGCGATGAAGATCCTTCGCTCGAGAATTTACGAGCAAATGGTTAAAGCACAAAAAGATGAAATCGATTCTGAGCGCCGCGGACAAATCGGTGAAGGGGATCGTTCTGAAAAAATCAGAACGTACAACTACCCTCAAAACAGAATTTCTGACCATAGAATTGGACTGACTGTTCACAACCTTGAAGGGGTTATGAACGGTGACCTTGGTGACATTACAGATGCATTGATTGCTCATCACCAGGCCGAGCTAATGAAAGGACAAGAGGAATAATAATCGAGTAATCTTAAATCAAGCGAGTGCGCGTGAGCATTGTCAGTTTAGATAATTACCTGAAAGGATTTTTTGAGTCGGAAAAAAAGAATCTGATGCAAAACTATCCGGGGCTTACGTTGCACCGACTTCGCCAGGACATCAATCTGCATGCTTTCTTGCACGGGATTGATTCAGAGGAGATTTTTGATTTCCCTTATCTTCCTCACCGCACACATCCACTGACTATTTTTTTCGAAAAGCTCAAAGAAGGTGTTCCTCTGGAATATATCACGGGCTACGCTTATTTTTACCGCTCCATTTTTAAAGTCACCAGCGACACACTTATCCCGCGCAGTGAAACTGAAATCCTGGTGGAGCTTGCTTCGCAGGAAATTAAGAAAAACTACCGCAAAAGGCCATGCCGTGTGGCCGATATTGGAACGGGAACAGGGGCGATTGCCCTCTCGCTTATGACTGAAGAGAGCGCTGCTCTTTCAATTGTTGCCAGCGATATTTCTCCAAAAGCGCTTAAAATCGCCAAGGAAAACTACTTTAACCAACGTTACGGGCTCTCGAACATTCACCAGATCGACTTCGTTCTTAGTGACCGCTTTGCCAATATTACTGGCGAATTCGACCTGATCCTTTCAAATCCTCCTTACATTAAAAGAGAGGCAGACCTAAAAGAGGTACATCCGCAAGTGGCTTCATTTGAACCACACCTGGCCCTCTTCCTGGATGATGATTCGTATGACCAATGGTTTAAGGAATTTTTTGAAAGTATTTATCAAAAGTTATCGACCACAGGTGTATCATTGATCGAAGGACACGAACACCATCTTGAACATTTGGCAGCTATGGCAAAATCCACTGGGTTTAGCGAAGCCGTCGTGATTCAGGACTACACACAAAGAAACAGATTTTTAAAGTTAAAAAAATAAAGGAAGGATCATGGACAAATTAATTATCTCTGGACCTGCAAAACTTTCTGGAACAGTTAGAATCGCAAGAGCGAAAAACGCTTACCTGCCAATCCTGGCCGCGGTCCTGCTTTCAGATAAACCCATTCACTTAAAAAATATTCCTGAACTTCAGGATATTAAAACGATGATTAAGCTTCTTTCGAATCTTGGTGTCACAATCAAGAAGGAAGGGGATATCACGACTTTTGATGCTTCAACTCTGAACTCTCACGAAGCCACTTACGACATCGTTAAAACGATGAGAGCTTCTATCTTCGTTCTTGGGCCTCTTCTTGCAAGAAGAAAAGCTGCAAGAGTTTCTCTTCCTGGTGGGTGTGCGATTGGGACAAGACCCATTGACCTTCACTTAACGAATCTGGAAAAACTTGGTTGCGAAATCAACGTTCACTCTGGATACGTTGATGCCAAAGTAGACAAGATGAAGGCCACTCACATCACACTTGCCTTCCCATCAGTGGGAGCGACAGAAAACTTGATGATGGCCGCTGTTTTCAGTGATGGTGTAACGACAATTGAAAACTCTGCTCTTGAGCCAGAGATTGATGACCTGGCACACTTCTTAAATGCAATGGGTGCAAACGTTAAAGGAATTGGAACAAGAACGATTGTTGTCACTGGTGTAAAAGAACTTAAAGAAGTGACATATGAAGCGATCGGAGATCGTATTGAAGCAGCGACTTACTTAATGGCCGCTCTGGCAACTGGATCAGATATCGAAATCCTGGGTGTCAATCCTCGCCACTTAGATTTCGTGACAGAAGTTCTTCAGCAAATGGGAGCAAAGATCGTCACTGGTGAGAACTCAATTAAAGTTTTCAAGAGTGAGCTTAAAGGCTGCTTAATTGATACGGCACCATTCCCGGGATTCCCGACAGATGCTCAGGCCCAGATGATTGCTCTTTGTACGCAAGTTAAAGGTGCTTCAGTTATTACTGAACATATTTTTGAAAACCGCTTTATGCACGTTCCAGAGCTTGTTCGTTTAGGAGCTGATATCACTCTTAAAGGAAAGTCTGCCTTTATTCAAGGTGGAGAGAAGCTGACGGCCGCTCCAGTTATGTGTACTGACCTTCGTGCAAGTGCTGCTTTAATTATCGCAGCTCTGGCAACTGAAGGGGATACAGAAATCCAGCGCGTTTACCACCTGGATAGAGGGTATGAGCGTCTGGTAGATAAATTCTCAGCTTTAGGAGCGAAGATTAAACGCGTTCCAGGGAACCCGACATAATGAGCGCTGATTGTTTATTCTGTAAAATCTTAAAGGGCGAAATTCCTTCAACGAAGATTTATGAAAAAGGAAATGTGATGGGCTTTGTGGATATCTTTCCACAGGCAAAAATCCATTTGCTTTTCGTTCATAAAAACCACACGCCAGATATTAATCATATGTCAGCAGACCCGCAAACAATTGGCGAAGTCTATCAGGGAATTGCCGAGTACACGAAGGCCCAGGGCCTTGATCAAGGCGGATTCAGAGTTGTTACAAATCTTGGTAAAGATGCCGGTCAGACAGTTTTCCACACCCATTTCCACGTTTTAAGTGGAGAGAAATTGGGCCGTTTCGGTAGCTAGTTCATTTTTGAAAATGGCCGATTGCTTGCCGTCTTTTTTATTTAATATAACTCCATCATTTGTTAAATCTTCTGTGTTCTCAAAAAACACAGGAGATTTTTATGCCTTATATCCTCTTACTCTTATGTTTACTTCTTGGTGCCTGCGGAAAAAAAAGCAATAGCATCAGCACTCCTTCCGTCGTTTCAACTTCAGAGCAGAGAAGCTTTATTGTTATTGCTCATGAAAAGGGAAGTTCTGTTTTTAGAAATAAAGTTCTCAATTCAATCGTAGAGACAAAATTTCCTGCAAACAATCCAGATTTTGAGATTAAAAAAGGTGATGAACTTTTAGGTTATGAAATGAGTGAGCGCGACCGCGCTTTTTATGAGCACAATGAGCGCACAATGGCCAAGGTCATTGTTTCTTTCACTGACAGGCTGGAGATTTATTTTGTTCCTAAGAAAGTTGTGATTCCTGAAATCATATCTCAATTAAAACTCACTCCGGAAGCTCAAAGGAAATTTAAACTCATCAATCCTAACGGGCACTACACAGAAGAGGGAAACACTCTTTACTTGGTTAGCGTGAATCATGAAGACCTGATGGAAAACGACAAAAAGTTCTATCAGGAGAATTTTGATCTTCAAGACTTAAAAGAAAGATCGGCCTTTTATGTTGAAAGCTATAAAGAAATGGTTTTGAGTATGAATTATGATTTTTTTAAAGAAAGAGATATTACAAAATTTTTTACAGGACCGACCATTAAGTGCACCCGCGATTTACTTGAGGCCGGTACATGTGGGCGGTGTGAATACAGAAAAAGTGTCCCATCTGGAAGCTTTGATAAAATTGCCAATCCTTCTTTGGATGATTTGGGAGTTGGGTTAAAGCTTGATGGGCAGTTAATTAAAATGGGAGATTTAACCGCAGAAATGTTTACTCCTGACTCGGTGGTTTTTCATTTTGTTCCACAGGCATTGGATGTTTCTGTCACGCTTAAAGTGGAATTAGAAAAGAAGGCCTTGCCGACTTATAGGATTTCAGAAAATGTAGAGGAGCTCACTTATTGTACTTCCATCCCTAAGGGGTATATCACCCTGGGATCAAAAGCATCGCTTAGTTTGAAAGTTAAAATGCTGGGAAGAGGCGAGAAGTTAAAGGATATTAAATTATAAAAAAAATGCAGCCTCGGCTGCATTTTTTTATTAACTGTTTAGCCCTTCAAAAAGGGAAGTTAGAATAGCTTTTTGTAGTCTGGTTAATTGATAGATATTAGTCATGATAAGAACTGGTGACTTCTTGATAGAAGCACAGATGACCAGCTGACCTTTGTCTTTATTGTAGTCGGTGATTTCAAAAATGTTTCCGAAATCTTTTTCGTAGCTCTTTAAAACCATTTCATCCATGTCATCAATTGATGTCATTTCAGGAAAGCGCTCACCAACGATTTTAACTTTTACAAGTTTGTTTTTTTCGTTTTCGTTTTTCGCTTTGATCATGTCGTTGTAGATCAGTTTCAGGTTTGTAGCACCTAGGTTTGATTTTAAAATAAACCATAACTCTTCAAAAAATCCTGAACGGTCATTTGGAAATAGACCAAGCAGGTGAGTCCTGACTTTAAAAAGCTCTTCGATTAGCGAAATATTGTTTTGTAGAATCCAATTCTCGCGCATTTTATCAAAAATGGGTTTTGCCTCGTCGTAACTTAGCTTGTCGAATCTTTCTGCTGAAAGACTGAACTCTGCACTTGAGCGGATAGGATAGAATTTTAATTCGTTTTCAAGGCCAACCAGGAATTCATCGTTCTTTAGCTCTTCAGAGAAGATAAATCCCTGCAGTGGAAGGTTCTTAGCTTCGCTGATGTCGATGATTTTTGAACTTGGAGTTTCGTTGTGCTTGAAAGAGCGAACGATTCCTTGTTCCTTATTCTTAGTGTAGAGGAGATTAAAATCCATGTTTTTACCCAAAAGTCTTATAGAGTTTAAGCATTTTACTAAGGAAATCCGCCACTTGGCTAGGAAAAATGTGCGAAATTGCTCGTGATTTGATGTTCGTATAGACTTGAATATATGAATAAGTTGCTAAGTTTACTGATTGTTTGTGTTGTGTCGTGGCAGGCCCTGGCGCAAGACGAGCGCTATTTCAGGCAGCTTTTCTCCGGAGAGCTCAATAAAAAGGGCAAGTCTGACGCCCGCAAGTATTCGTGGAGTGTTCACACACCTTATTACTCACTGGATTTAAACCGCGATGGAAAAGAAGAGCAAATTGTCTTTGTTAAAAAAGACAATGAGGACTGGATCGAGATCCTGGACAGTGAGAAGAATAAAATCTTCGGGCATATTTTTGAAAATAAGGGTTATGATTCAGAACTTTTTAGGATTGAGCTTAAAACTCTTAATGCCATAACAGACGTGCTGCTCCTTTATTATTACGAAGGTGTCAGCAAGTATATCGACTTTCAGGGGACGGCGCGTATCTACGCCATCACTATTGATAACCGCGATCTAAAAACTCTGAGTCTTTTTAAAGGATCGAGTTTCTTTGATGAAGTGAAAACCTTCAAAGGGCATTATCACAAAAGAAATTACGAAGTGTATCTTGAAGACTTAAACCGCGATGAGACTAAAGAGCTCATTATCAAGCATAGAAATGCCAGCACTGTCTTTATCTACAAAGGGCAAGGAAAGTGGCAGACTTTTAATCAAAACCAAAAATAATCAAGAGGCCTTTGGGAAATCGACGTCATCGTCGTCTTCAGAATTTTGCTGATAGTCTGTTTTGTATGGTTTGAACTGCTGAGTTTTTGGGTAGTATCCAACAGCTTTCTCATCAGACTTTTTGCTGAACTTCTTTGAAACCATAATCCATAGAGCAATAGGAAGAGCGATTAAGAAAATAAGCGGCCCTACGTAATTAGATGGAGCTGTTGCATCTGCTTTGGCCACAATGTTGGCCGGGAAACGCTTAGGTGCAGGGGCTTCGTTTTTAGCGAAGTCATATCCTGAATCAACTTTTTTTGCGTCTTCAATATCAACTTCAACTACCGGTTCCACCGATGGACCACGATGAACACTCTCAGGTTGTCCGTGAACAACACTCGATAGAGTGATAAAAGTGAAAGCGAATAATAGAGCGCAAATCTTTTTTTCCATCGTGAACTCCAGAGAAAAATTTCTCTATAAGTCTTATCGAAATGAAAAAGGAAAAGATTAAATTAGTCGGGTATTTTATTTTTCGAGTTCTTCAAGCTCTTGATAAAGCGCCAGGAGTCTTTCCTCCAGAACACTTTGGGCGTCTGTCAGGATTTTTAATTCACCATTTTTAGGATCGGCGAGTTTAGTGTAGTCGAGGGCTGCGATCTTTTCTTCGATGATTTTGACTTTGGATTCAGTCGCTTCAATGTCGGTGTAGATCGTTTCAAGGCGAAGCTTGTTTTTGTTGTTGTTTACCTTAGGAGCTGCAACAGGTTGAGGAGCTGGAGTAGAAGGAGCTTCTTTAGTGCTTTCTCTAAGTTCTTTTTCAATCTCCAGAGCATCCAGGTAAGGAGAAACCTGATCATATCCACCTTCGAAGTTCTGCAGTTTCTTTTCATCAATCAACCAGACTTTGTTGGTCACTGTACTTAAGAAAGCACGGTCGTGACTGATGAGGATAACTGCGCCTGGAAACTCAGCGAGTTTTTCTTCCAGGATTTGGATTGTTTCAAGATCGAGATCGTTGGTAGGCTCGTCGAAGATTAAAATATCGCCCGGTTTTGTTAAGTTAAAAGCAAGTTGAAGCCTGCTTTTTTCTCCACCGGAAAATGTTTTAAGTGGGCGGTTGATATCGTCGCGCTCAAAAAGGAAACTTTCAAAATAAGAGATAACGTGTTTTTTCGATCCATCTGGAAGGGCCACGAAATCATTTCCATCGCCGAGCAATTGGTAAGGAGTTGTATCGATATCGAGCTCGTCGCGCTTTTGTGAGAAGTATTGGATTTGTAAATTATCAGCAGTTTTCATCTTGCCACCAGTTGGAGCAAGGTCACCTTTGACTAATTTTAGCAGAGTAGTTTTACCGACACCATTTTGTCCCAGAAGACCAATCTTGTTGCCTTTGTGGATTTCTCCGCTGATTTGTTCAAAGAGAACTTTTGATTTTGAGTATTCAAAATCAAGATCAGTAAAAGAGACCAGAACTTTGGTCTGACGGTTAGATTTTTGTAAACTTAAATCAAGTGTCTTCTTCGCTTCACTCTTGATTGTCGAAACTCGGTCTTTTAGGTCAAGGAAGTTTTCCACGCGCTTTTTACTTCTTGTTCCGCGGGCCTTCACTCCCTGGCGCATCCACGCTTGTTCGCGCTCCAGGTTGTTTTTAAGTTTATTGAGTAAACTCATCTTGGCCTGTTCTGATCTTTCCAGGAAGGCCAGATAGTCAGTGTAAGAGCCGTCGAAATTTTCGATTCGCCCGTGCTGAATATGCAAGATTCTTCTCGTTAATTTAGAAAGCAGGTAGCGGTCGTGAGTGATAAGCATAAAAGCTTTTGAAGTTGAGTTAAGTTCGTCTTCAAAGAGCTTGATGGTTTCAATGTCTAAGTGGTTGGTAGGCTCATCCCATAAAATGAGATTGGCATTGCTTGAAAGGCCAAGGCTTAGAAGAATTTTCTTTTGCTCACCACCGGAAAGGTCGGTGATCTTCTTGTCTAAATTCTCGTGGCCGAAATATTTTAAATACGATTCGTAATCTTGAATTAAGTCCCATCCGTGAAGTCTTTCGAATTCGTCGAGATGAGTTTCATAAAGCGTTTTTAACTCAGGATAAAAAACGAAAAAGTAGTCCTTAATCGAGACATTTTCATGGCCGTTGACCGGTAGCTCCTGAGGGACATAAAAAAGAGTGAAGCGTTTTGAGTCGTCTCCATCTCCGCGTGCCTTATTGAATTCAAAAGGAGGTGTAGAGTGGTCTGGAATCACATCCCCAGAGAGAATCTTAAACAGCGTCGATTTTCCTTTCCCGTTTAAACCTAATAAACCAATGCGGTCTCCTGTTGAAATAGAGAGCTGGGCATTTTTAAAAATGGTTTTAGTGCCAAAGGTAAGGTGAATATTCTTGATACTGCAAAGTAAACTCATTCAGCGATTATAATGACTTGAATATCAATCGGCAATTAATTCCCAATTGCGCAGGGAGATTCCTGTAACGTGCTACCATTATGTTAGGTTACCTGTTTAGGTGGCTCCCTGCGGGAGAGAGTATGAACATTCCAGCAATCGCAAAAAACACTTTTGAGTTGCTTCGAAATCAGCCCGAATTTATGAATATCACCGAGTCGGTGGTAGAACACCTAAATAAAATCAAAAGCAAACTTGAGAAGGCCCGTTTCGTTCATAACGTTGTCGATGAATGCAATAAAGAAGTCTTCGCACACCCACTTTTAAAAGAGTTTGTTCCTTGTAAAGCTGGATGCTCTGGTTGTTGCCACACTCAGGTGAGCGTGACAGAAGATGAGGCTGAACTCCTGTTGCATAACATTGATGAAGGTGTCGTGATTGATTACAATCGCTTGAGTCTTCAGAGTGAAGTGGGCAATGAAGCCGCTGATTTTTACAAACTTTCTTATAAAGAACGCGCCTGTGTTTTCCTTGATGAAAACGGAGCGTGCAAAGTGTATAAAGACCGTCCTTCTGTTTGCCGTACCAACGCTGTTGTAGGGGAAGCCTCTCAATGCGATACCAGCACTCAGGCCCAGGGTCCTCTTCGTTTAGTTAAAACTCCCAAGGCCGACATGGCCATCGTCGCAGCTTTTGCAGTGGCCCCCAGCGGAACTCTGCCAGTTATGCTCTCTAAGGTATTAAAAGAAAGAAACGCCAGCGAAGATATTGGCTTTTTCAAGACCATTTTCGATCGTTTTACCGGGCGAAAACCAGTTCCCAAAGACACCCGATTATAGTAAAAATCCTCAATGGATTGCCTCTTATGTCACTCTGATTCAACATCTTTTGTTGCTGATACTTTTTTATGTCAGCAATGCGCACTGGTTTTTAAAAATCCAGCTGATTTTTTAAGCACTGAAGATGACCATGATCGATATGCTCAACACCAAAACAATAGTGAGGATCAGGGCTATCGCGACTTTTTAGGCAAACTTCTCAACCCACTTAAAGAATTTCTTCCACCCCATTTTAATGCACTTGATTTTGGATGTGGCCCAGGGCCGACACTGTCCCTTCTTTTAGAAGATGAAGGTGGTGATGTGGAAAACTATGACCCCATTTTTTTTCCTGATGCTCACTTACTCATTCCTGAAACATATGATGTTGTAACGTCGACAGAAGTTGTCGAGCATTTCAAGACACCGGAGAAAGACTGGGATCTCCTGGTGAGTTTAGTAAAAGATGGAGGCCTTTTGGGAGTTATGACTCAGTTTTATGATGAGTCGATTGATTTTCAGAAATGGTGGTATAAAAACGATCCGACTCATGTGGCGTTCTACCAAGAAAAAACGCTTAATTATCTGGCGGATAATTATCAACTCGATATTCTCTATAACGACCATAAGTCAGTCGTGATTTTTAGAAAGAGAGGCTACTAATGTTTACAATGTATGCAATCCCTAACTGTGACACTGTTAAAAAGGCACGTACTTTTTTAGATAAGAAAAAGATCGCTTACGAATTTGTGGATTTCAAAAAAACACCACCGACAAAAGAGCAGATTAAAAGATGGGCCGATTTTATGGGGGAGCTTCCTGCCAATAAAAAAGGAACGACTTACAAAAAAGTCAAAGATGAATTCGAAGCTCTGACGCCTGCGAAGAAAATTGATTTTATGATCGAAAACTCTTCAATGATCAAAAGACCAGTTTTAGAAAAAAACGGCAAAACACTCGCAATTGGTTTTGACGAAGAAACATACGGCGGGTTCTAGTTTGGATAAAGCGACCTACTTAAAAATTAAAGCAGAAAGACAGCAAGCATTTTTAGAAAGTAAAAATGCCAAGGAAGATTTTTGTTTTAAATGCCATCGTCTGCAGAAGTATTGCCTGTGCCCACTGATTAAGCCTTTTGAGACCAAGATGAAGTTCGTTATCCTGATGCATCCAATGGAAGCAAAAAAAGAAAAGCAGGGGACAGGAAGAATCTGTCTGGCGACGCTTAAAAACTCACATATGATTATGGGTGTAGACTTCACTGAAAATGAAGAGGTCAACGCACTAATTAATGACCCGAATAATTCCTGTTTCACCATGTATCCGGGAGAGCGTTCACTCAATGTTTCTGAGCACGACGTTGCTCCTTTAAATAAGCTTCTGGATGAGAATAAAACCATCATTCTTTTTCTTATTGATGGCACCTGGCCTTGCGCTAAAAAGATGATGAGAGAATCTAAAAATATTCAGTCTCTCCCGCGCATTTCTTTTACAGCGACTCATACTTCTATTTTTGAAATTAAAGAGCAACCTGCCGATTACTGCCTCTCGACTCTGGAGTCGATTCATTTCTTTATTCAGGAATGCAATCGCCGTGGAGTGGAGAATACTGCTAAGGCCGAAGACAATTTGATTGATGTTTTCAAGGCCATGATCAAGTTTCAAATGGACTGTGCTCTGGACCCGAACAGGTCGTCTTATAAACGAGGATCAAAATTAGGGTACTCTAAAAAAGAAGACCGCGTGAAGGCCAAGAAGTGGCTGACAAAAAGCCGTTCTGTGATCCTTCCTGACCGTAAATAATCTTGCTGTATTCAAAGTGCCTCTTTAGTAGGTAAACCCCGTGGAAGCCCCAAAAAAGAGGCACTACCAGCCACTCCCCAAAGTCACATATCCGACTGAAATCCTTAGCTTTAGGTCAATATTACCTTCCATCTTTTAAGGCGTTATACGGTTATAATGTAAAATAGATTTATAGAACCATATCGGTGGGTACGAATATGTTAAAGCATCTTTATAAGACATTGTTGATTTCAGTGATCTCGTGGTCGCTTTTAACAGTTCAATCATCTGTTGTTTTTGCGGCAGCTACTGAAAGTAAAGCGACTATCACAACAGATTCTAACGGAGTTATCACAGCTAAGAAGAGTGTCTCTTTTGATAAAGTAAGTGACACAGATATGCTTGCTTCAATCACCATGCTTGCCGGTGGTTTTATTGCCGGAAGAATGTGGCAAGCTTATTCGCCCGTCTCTATGGACGTAACAATCGCGGCAGCTGGTGGAGTTGCGTTCATTGCAGGCGAGGTGATGAGTAACATCAAGTTTAAAGGAACTATTGAAGCCATGACGGTGGAAGTAGAAAAGAAAAGTGATGGTACAATCAATGAAGAGCAAATTCAAAGGCTTCAGGATTTAAAAAAATCTTATGAGGAAGCTAAGAAAACAACCAAGACAAAGAAGACATTACAATTAGCGGCGGCAGCAGCTTTTGGAGCAGCGGCCTTAACTGCAACATATATGGCCTATAGTGAAGAGGGTGCAGTTCAGAGTTGTTTACAAACCCTTAACTACGCTTCTGGGGCATTGGATAAATGTATCAGTGCGGGGGCAACAGGTGTTGGCGCAACAGAAGCTGGTTCGTGTACAGCGTGTAAGCCACTTATCGAAGGTTATAGAGCAAGCTTTATGGCCTATACAAAGGCAAGAGTGCCGCCTGGACAACCTTCAGGTATGAAAGATAAAGCAGTATTCCCATACGAGCAGACCGCTAAAAATCCGATGAATATGTGTAGTCTGATCACGACAGGTGCGACTGTCCAAGCCTTATCAAAAAGCGTGCAAGGAGCATGTATACCAGCTGCCAATCTATTAGTTAAAGACCAACAATCATCTCCAACTCCAATTTCTGTGCAGATGGTAGATGCTGCAAAAATGCTCGGAATTCCAGCCGCTTCTCTTGTTAAGTCAGCTCCGTTAAAAACGAATATGTTCGCTAATTATTTAGAAAGAAGCTTCTCATTCCTTTTCCCGGAAGCGCAGGCAGGTTGGTTGCCGATGCTTGGACTAGGAGCTGGAACACTTCTAGCTTTCTCTGGAATTTTAGGAACAATGGGCGTCTCGGTTGATACGTACATGTTTGTGCCGCTAAACAGGGCCATTGCATTTGGTGTTCTTGCTGGAATTGCTTATATGTCATCGCGATCATCAGATAACGTTATCAAGAAGCTTGATGACAATATTCAGAAGATTGATGCCATCCTGGCCGATATGAATAAATTAAGTAAAGGGGTGAAGGCGCAGAACTTACAAAATCAATCTGTCGCTATTAAAACTATCAACCCATCAATTCAAGGAACTCAATCTTACTCTGCAGATGGATCAGTTAAAACTCCGTGTATGACAGGAAACAGTTCTGAGAATTGTACATCATTAGCAGATAAATTATCTTCTATGCCTGGCTTTGCCAATTTACCAGATTCATTAAAGGGGATTGCTTCTCAGTCAGTGAGTCTGGGGGATAGTTTGAGCGGGTCATCGGGGATCAGTGGTTCAACCCTGACAAGTGCTGAAGCCTTAGGTAATAAGCAGAACGCCATTAACAAGGCTTTAAAAAATCAGCAGGCAAAACTGACAAAGATTACAAACGGAAAGTTTGATGCTGGAAAAGAAGAAAACAAATTCAAAGATAAAGTTAATGCAGCTTTAAAGAAAGAACTGCAAAAACATGGCATGACTGCAACGGGGTTTATGGCGAGCATTGGTTCAACACCGGTGAATTCTGCTGATTCTAAAAATGACAAGGATACAGGTGCAGGCAAAAACGGGAATTTTGAAGGCAACGCAGTCAACCTGGCCGCAGGTGAAGCTGCTGGCGAAAAAGAAAAAGAAGAAGGATTAAAGCTTGAGTTTAAAGACACTGCTCCTGTCGGAGATAGTCTTGCGCTTGGAGCGCCGATGGTATCTGGCTCAGATCAGTTGGACGTTAAAACCAATGAGATCAATGGTCAGAATGGTCCGTCAATTTTTGAATTAATTTCCAGAAGATATTTTAAATCAGGTTACCCAAAACTTCTTGAGGAAGAACCAGCTAAAAACTAAGTTCTCTCTAACAAGATCGAGGCACGTATGTTGAAGTTTTTTTACAAAGTATGTTTGGTATCAATTTTATCCGGCTCCTTGATGATGGTTGATTTCAGCTATAAGGGAGCGCTTCTTCAGTCGGTACAGGCAGAAACTGTAAAGACAGAGGCCATTAAAGATAAAGACTTAATGGGGACGTTGACCATGACAGCTGTCGGGACCATTGCTTCACGACTTTACAGTTATAAGATGACGACGGACGTGATGCTTGCAGCGGCCGGTGGTGCGGCTTTCATTGCAGGAGAAGTGCTCGCTTACCTCAAACTTAAAGAAGTAATGAAGGGAATGGAGCAAGAAATCACCCGAGATAAAAATGGCAATATTAATCAGGAGCAAATTGCAGCTTTAGAAAGATTGAAAAAATCTTATGAAGAAGCAAAGAAAACAGCTAACACAAAAAAGATGCTTCAAATGGCAGCAGCAGCTGCGTTCGCAGCGGCGGGTGTTGCAGCTTATACAATGGCCGCAGGGGACATGACGGCGTTAACCACATGTACATCTGGAATTGGGACTGCTTTATCTACTGTATCAGGACCTGTAACGGCAACATGTGAAGGGTTACTCGCAGGAACATACACAGCAGCGGAAGGTGCTCGTTGTATGACTGAAGTTGGAACCTGTACTGCGGCTATTACAAAATATCAGCAATCGCTAATGACGTATGAAATGGCTAGACAAGCTTCGGGGCCGTCAGCTCAAGGACTAGCGACTACAACGACCCAAGGGAAAGCTCTTCAAGGTGAATTAAGTGCTTTATCTGGTTCTTGTACGACATACACTCAGGCTGCCAATGGCCCACTTCAAGGAGCCTGTCAGCCGCTCGTGCCAAATAATGATATTGGTACAAGTGGGGGAGCTGGAGTATGGGTAAACAATTCAGTTAAAGATCTTCCTCCAATCTTAAAAGAGTATTACATGCAAAATCGCATGGATGCTAAAACGATGGCGAGTGTGATTGAGAAGAACAAGTCACATCTCTCATCTTATTTTGAAAAAGCATTCAATGTGATTTTCCCTCCGGCGCAAGCTGAACTTTTTAGTGCGATGGGGATTGCTTCTAGTGCTGCGATCACATTTCTTCTGGCAACGTCGGCCACTCTTGGGCCATCTATTGATATGTTCCTGTTGATTCCACAAAAACGTGCAATCGCATGGGGAGTTTTGGCGGGATTAACATTTGCTGCGACTTCGGCAACTGATAATGTCATCAGCCAGATTGATGCTAATATTAAAAAGATTGATACGATTTTACAATCGATGAGATCATTGACGTTAGGAGCGAATACAACTCAGATCGCAGCGAAACAACCAATGATTCAAACGACTGTTAAGCCAAACTCTAACTTAGCAATCTCCGGTGCAAACTACGAAGAAGTTGACCTGTCTCAAGCTGGAAATGGAACAGTGTTACCTTGTTATACTGGTTCTGATCCAAAGAACTGTAAATCTTTTGATGAATCAGTTAAAAATCTTCCAAGCTTTAACGGTCTTAATGCTGATTCACAAATGCAGCTTTCGAATATCTTAAAAAATGCGAACGGGTTTAATGGGACAAGTAAAATTTCTAAAGGCTCACTAGAGGGTGCTTCTAATCTTGCTGGCCAGGCCAATGCTTTAAAGAACGCTTTAGACAAGGCACAGAAAAATGCTGCCGATCGTTTATTAAAACAAAAGAGCAAAATCAACTTAGCTCAACAGGCGAAGGCCCTTTCAGATTCTATTGAAAAGGGTGTCAATGATGCTCTAAAAAAATCTAACTCTACTGCAAGTGGAATGTATGCCTCAATGTATGGAGGTCGATCAGGTGCTGCAGCGGTTGGTTCATCAACAGCATCAAACGATGACAAAAAAGTTGAGGACCTAAAAAAGGCTCCAGCGGCAGGTGCTGGAGTGGTTGACATCAGTGGCGCTGGTGCCTCTGGTGAAAAAGTAGATTTAGGACTTTCTGGTGTAACTGATAATTCTAAAACGATGACTCCTGAAGAATTAGCTGCGTTTAATGAAGCTCAAAAAAATGCAGGCTCAACAATGGATGATTATGATCTAAAGCAGGCTGAGATCTCAAAAGACTCATCAACTTCTATCTTCGAACTCATCTCAAACCGCTATCAACGCACAGGATACCAACGCCTGTTTGAGAAAGTTAAAACCCAAGATCCAACTAAAGCAAAAGAATAAAATACTTCATAAGCCCCTCATTTGAGGGGCTTTTAGTTTGCGGCGCGAACTATTTTTCAAACCCCCTTTACATGGTTACGATTGTATACTAAGCTCTCGTTAGGAACTGAGTCTACAATGAGAGGTTATTATGAAATTAGATACTTATAGTCAGTCTACGCCAGAAGTAGCGGAAACTAATACGATTAATACTGCTAAAACGGCCACTACGGAACAGTCAGGTAAGGACTTCTTCGTACAGAACACATGTAAAGATAAGAAGGACAGCGAAGGCCACGGTGTATGCCCTCTAAGAGAGCTTTTAAGCCGTCTGGGAGACAAGTGGAGCGTGCTTCTCATCCTTACTCTGGCAAGAATGCCAGGCGAGCGTGCACGTTTTTCTGAGCTAAAAAGAAGCCTTCCGGATATCTCACAAAGAATGCTGACAGCGACTCTTAGAAATCTTGAGAGAGACGGTCTTATTTCAAGAGAGATGTTTGCTGAAGTTCCACCAAGAGTTGAGTATCAACTTACTGAATTAGGTGTGAGCATCCTGAACCCTATGAGAGAAATTGTTACCTGGATCGAAGGAAACTGGACAACGATCATCACTTCGAGAGAAACTTTTGATAAGAAAAATCCAAAAGAGGAAAACGGGCTTCAGTAGTGCTACAAACAATTGATAAAAAAAAGATCGTTGAAGTTTTAATTGAAAAGTTAAATACAGAATTAAAAGAAGTCGAAGGCGCGGCCAAATCCACTCGTGATTTGGCCACTGCTGACGATCTTAAGTCGGAAGGAAAGTACGACACTCGTGCCATCGAAGCTGGGTATCTTGCCAGCGCTCAGAGTAAAAGAGTCGAAGAAATCAAAATGGACATTCAGATGCTCGAAGACCTGGCCACTCAGATTGAGCCGGCGAGCAAGCTTCAATTAGGCTCTCTGGGCCTGATTAATTGCAATGGCCAGGAGAGATTATATTTCCTATCTACAACGTCTGGCGGGTCGATGCTGATGATCGACAATCATCCTATTCTTGTGATTTCGGTTTTCTCTCCTATTGGCGATGCGGCCTTAGGTCTTGGTGTCGGGGAGAGTTTTGAAGTCGAAACTCCAAAAGAGACAAGACAGTACGACATTGTCGAAGTATATTAATCCCAGAAATTAACCATAGATAAAAGTAAGTGAAGTCTGGTGAAACTCCGGCACTGTCCCGCAACGGTAAAGTCCGATCCTTATTCTTATCTCCATTTTATCCCGCGGAGGAATTTATGACTGAGCCATTCTCATTATCTGCCCTTATTTCTGCTAAGATTGAAAACTCAATCACCAAACAAACGAAAGCGATCTTTCCCGATGTCACCAATCATTACGAAACACTTTTTGGTGGGACGGCTTTATCCTGGATGGATGAAATTGCTTTTATCTGTGCCACTCGTTTTTCTCGATTGAGAGTCGTCACCGTGTCTACTGATAGAATTGATTTCAAGAGGCCAATCCCTGCAGGGAAAATTGCTGAACTTGTCGCCAAAGTTAAAAGAGTCGGTGAGACCAGCCTGGTTGTTGGAGTGGAAATGTTCACTGAAGACATGTATGGAGAAGGAAGAGAGCTTGCTGTCAGAGGGGATTTCACCTTTGTGGCCATTGATGAAAATAAAAGACCAACGAAGGTTTTAGCATAATCTTAAGGCCCCATTTTAGGGGCCCTAAATAGGTTATGACGTATTTTAGACAAATCTTATTTTATAACGATTGTCTAATAGTCCTTTTCGAATAAGAACCTTAAGATCTAAATAAAATGCAGGGAATTTTTCTCTAAATGAATTTCCTGTTTTTGTTCATTCTTTAACCACTCACGAATCCAAACTTAATGAATCCTCAAGTCACTATTAATTTTCCTGACCTAGGTTAACTATTCTGATTCATTCTCGATAAGCCTTGCAAATAATCTCAGTTCGCAAATAGGCGCGGCTTTAACCAAGGAATTGTATTTGAAAAATTTTAGTTTAAAAGCGAAGTTGCTCTCGCTCTCTGTTTTCCTTGTAACTATCTCGATAATTATTGGTGGAATTAGTTACTGGGGAATAAATGCAGTAATTAAAGATTACTCAGTTATTGCAGATGTGAGTTTCCCAAATAGTACAGGAATGCTCCAAATGTTCTCAAATTTCAGAATGGCACGAATTGAAGCATTTCAGATTGTTTCAGAATCAACAAGTGTTGAAGAAAAAAATAGAGCCATTGAAGAAATCCTAAAAGGAATTGAATCAGATAAAGAATCACAGAAAAAATATAATGAAGTAGAATTTCTTCCTGGTGAAGAAGTGCTTTATAAAGAATTTAGAAAGGATATTGATGAAGGTTTTGCTCTATTGACTAAGATGATAACTGATTACAAGAGCGGGAAAACAGACCAGGCGTCTTTGGATAAAATGAGTGTAATGCTTGAAACAGAGATGTCAAAGATTGGGGCACAAGGTAGAGTTGCGATGCAAAACCTTAGAAAGTTCCATTATGATTATGCTGATAAGTCAGAGGCAAGTGCCAAGGCTACAGGTGAACTAGCAAACAAAGTTAGCATCGGATGTGTTTTAATTCTTGGGTTTATTGGGATTGCTGGTTCTCTATTATTCTCAAACTCTCTTACTAAATCACTTAAAGCTATCAGTGACGCTCTCGATGAATCAAGTACACAAGTGTCATCAGCAGCGGGACAAATCGCTTCTTCTTCAGAAGAGCTTTCTCAGGCAGCAACAGAACAGGCAGCATCTCTGGAAGAAACATCGGCCTCAGTAGAAGAAATGAGCTCAATGATCTCTATCAACTCTGAGAACGCTAAAAAAGCTTCTGAAAACTCTGTGTCTTCTCATAAGCAAGCAGAAAGAGGACGTCAGGTAGTAAGTGAAATGGTGGCTTCAATGTCACAAATCAATGAAAGTAATAATAACATTATGACTCAGATTAATGCTTCTAACGAGCAAATGGGTGAGATCGTAAAAGTTATCCAGGAAATTGAATCAAAAACAAAAGTTATCAACGACATCGTATTCCAGACAAAGCTTCTATCGTTCAACGCTTCAGTTGAAGCAGCGAGAGCTGGTGAGCAAGGGAAAGGATTTGCGGTTGTGGCTGAAGAAGTCGGTAACCTGGCACAGATGAGTGGTAACGCAGCTAAAGAAATTTCTGAAATGCTAGCGTCTTCAATTCAGAAAGTAGAAAGCATCGCGAATGAAACAAAAACAAAAGTAGATATCCTGATTACTGATGGTGCTGAAAAAGTAAGAATGGGTACAAAAGTTGCTGAAGAGTGTGGTGAGGTTCTTGCTGATATCGTAACGAATGTTTCGAGTGTGAGTACAATGGCGAGCGAGATCTCAAACGCAAGTATGGAACAGTCTAAGGGAATTCAGGAAATCACAAAGGCAATGGGACAGCTCGACCAGGTAACTCAGACCAACTCTGCGACTTCAGAAGAAGCGGCGAGTGCGGCAGAAGAACTATCTGCACAGGCAGACTCTCTAAAGAACCAGGTATTAACTCTTGTTTCAGTCATCAATGGAACAGCTGCTCCGGTGAATACTAGCTTTGATAAAAAACCAAATGAACCAAAGCATACAACAAAAGCACCTGTGAATACTTCAGCTTCAGCAAACGTCATCCATATGAAAAAGCCAGCTCCTAAAAAGGCAGCGGTTAAAGTGGCGACAACTGCAGCCCCTGCAATGAAAAAAGCGGCCAATGGTGGAGCAAAGGATGGAGTACCAAGCTACGACCATCCAGGATTTGAAGAGGTTTAAGACTTGAACTTTGCATTGCCAGATTTTTCAAAGAATTTTGAAGAAGAGAAACATATTCAGGACGAGGACTTTGCCTATTTTCAGGCCCTCGTCCTTTCTATTGCAGGGATCTCCCTAAGTGAGAAAAAGCGCGATCTTTTAAAGACGCGCTTAGGTCCTTATATCCGCGACAATAATCACGGCAATTATAAAGAATACCGCCGCTATCTTGAAGGCCTTCCAGAAGAGCATCCAGAATGGCAGAATTTAATTAACCTGATTACAACCAACAAAACCGATTTTTTCAGAGAGCCTGCTCACTTTGAATACATTGAAACCAAGCTGATCCCTGAATGGGTTAAGATGGGGAAAAAAGAAGTGCGCATCTGGTCTGCGGCCTGCTCTTCAGGTGAAGAGCCTTATACACTGGCAATGTTTTTAAAGAAGAAGCTTCCGGCCGGTATGACTTTTAAAATCACGGCTTCAGACATTGATACAAATATTCTAAGCCGTGCAAAAAATGGTGTGTATCCCATTGCTAAGTTTAATGAAATCCCGGAAGAGTTTCAAAAAGACTCGATTGATATGGGGACAGGGGCCATCTCCGAATGGTTCAGAGTTAAAAAGAAGTTAAAAGATCACATCGATTTTAAACTTTATAACTTAATTGAAGATAATCTTCCCAGTGATGAGCTTTTTGATTTAGTTCTTTGTCGTAACGTCATGATCTACTTTCCAAAAGAAGTGATTAAAATTGTCGCAGACAAAATCTATAAGGCGACAACTAACGAAGGGTGTCTGTTTATTGGGCATTCAGAGTCTTTACAGGCGATTAAGAGTTCATGGTTTACTGCGGCCCCATCTATTTATAAAAAAACGGCTTCCGGTAAGAGAAAATGAATGAAAACATCCTTTGCCTGAACATTGGAGAACTCATTGTCACAGGCGATGATGTAGTCATTAGTACAACTCTTGGGTCTTGTGTTTCAGTTTGCCTTTATTCTTCATCTAAAAAAACTGTAGGAATAATTCACTATGCACTTCCTTGTTTTTTGGAAAATAGCGAAGAAGGAGATGATCTTCGTTACGGGGATCGTGCTATTCCAATTTTGATTGAAGAGATGGTCAAAGCAACCAAAGAGCCAGTAACAGGATTAAAAGCAAAGATCGTCGGCGGTGCCAACTGCTTCATTCGCGATTCTAAGGGCGGATTAGATGATATTGGTGAAAGAAATATTGAAATGGCCAAAAAAATTTTAAAGCAATTTAGAATTGAAATTGTAGGCGAACATACTGGTGGAGATGTTGGGCGAAAAGTTCTCTATTATGGCCTTGAGGGAAGATTGCAAGTCGCTAGCTTAACAAAGCTTGAGTAGTGCTTCAGTTGCTAATTTTTTCGTCATCTCTTTTGCTGACATTTCCAGGCAAAGGCCTGCTGCTTGACCAGACCACATAGACATAAAATCCCCTGAACCTTTAGGCTCCGTCTGCGCTCTTAATGGGGCCAGAGCAGATCCAGCTAATGGAAACTCTGGCGCAAGTGAGCTCATTGGTCCTTGCTCACGAGTCATGCGATTGATAAATCCTCGCGCGGGTTTTCCACTAAAAACATTTGTTAATGTCGTATTGTCGTCTTTTGCTTCCTGAAGTGCTTTGCGATGAACGGCAGAAATCGTAGCTTCGGGTGTAAAGAGATAAGCTGTTCCTAATTGAACGGCCGAAGCTCCTAACATAAAGGCAGCGGCAATTCCTCTGGCATCGCTAATTCCACCGCTAGCAATAACTGGTAGAGAGACTGCATCGACAATTTGGGGAACCAGGGCCATGGTCCCAACCTGAGTCGCAATGTCTTTCGAGAGAAACATTCCACGATGCCCTCCGGCCTCAAAACCTTGAGCGATAATAGCATGGCAGCCATGATCAGCAAGATAACGAGCTTCTTCTACTGTTGTAGCAGAAGCTATCAAGTGAATACCTTGAAGTTTCTGCATGAGCTTTTTATCAGGCAGGCCAAAATGAAAGCTAATGACTTCAGGTTTTAATTCCAGCATCAAATCGCACATTTCTTCGTTAAAAGGTCTGCGCTGTGGTGAAGGGACGCTCGCAAGGGGGTCAATGCCAAATTCCTGGTAATAGGGGAGTAATTGTTTTTTCCAGCGATCTTCTTTTTCTTGTGTGTTTACTGGATTTGTATGGCAGAAGAAATTTAAGTTCAAAGAACCTTTAACTTCAGTGCGAATTTTTAATACTTCCGCTTTGATTTGATCAGCACTCAGCATAGCGCAAGGAAGAGAGCCTAATCCTCCCGCCTTAATTACGGCCATCGCCATTGCAGAACCATTGGCCCCGGCCATCGGAGCTTGAATAATGGGATGAGTGATATTAAAAAGTTTTGTGATAGTTTGATCTGGCCAGGCGTTCATAAAAGTCTCCTGAGAACAATTTTGCTCTCAGGAAACGTATGGGACAAGAATTAAATCATGATTCCACCTGAAACTTCGATTCTTTGAGCATTTATCCAACCACTCTCGTCAGAAAGTAAGGCCGCGACAGCTCCTCCGACATCATCAGGCAGTCCAACACGGCCAAGAGATGTTTGAGCTGCAAGGGCCTTATTCATCTCTTTGTTGTCGCGGACATCTCCTCCACGAAAATCAGTTTCAATCGGCCCCGGAGCGATTGTATTAACTGCAATTCGACGTGGCCCAAGTTCTTTGGCCATATAACGAGTCATTACTTCGATGGCACCTTTTAGGGCACCATAAACTGAGTATCCAGGAAACGAGAAGCGAGCAAGTCCTGAAGAGATGTTGATGATTCGGCCTCCATCGCTCATAAGTGGCAGAAGTTTTTGTGTCAGGAAGAAAACTCCTTTGAAGTGAATATTTGTCAATTGGTCAAATTGCTCTTCCGTTGTTTCCATAATACTGACATTGATTCCGATTCCAGCATTATTAACTAAGAAATTAAAATTCTCTCTTTGCCATTTGCTTTTTAAAATACTACCAACTTGACCAGCAAAGTCGCCGAAAGTTTTTGAGTTTTCAACATTGAGCTGAAGAGCATGGGCCTTGCGTCCTAATTTTTCAAGTTGAGAGACAACTTCATTGGCCTCTTCTTTTTTACTATTGTATGTAATGATCACATCGACACCTTTTTCAGCCAAGTGTAATGCCATACTTTTTCCAAGTCCTCTGCTTCCGCCAGTAATAAGTGCAATTTTTGTTGTCATGTTATTCTCCTTGATGGATCTATTCTATTTGATTATTAATGACGGATAAATATAAGATATTGTGATATACTGTTCGTTTAAAACGAACAATTGAAAGAGGGATAATGGACCGTTTTTATTCAATGCAAATCTTTGTCAGGGTCGCTGAGCTCAATAGTTTTACTAAAGCGGCCGAAAGCCTGGGGCTTCCTAAGGCCAGCGTTTCTACATACGTGCAGCAACTTGAATCGCAGGTCGGTACGCGTCTTTTTCATCGCACGACAAGAAATGTTCAACTGACTAATGACGGTTTGGCATTTTATGAAAGATGCAAAGATCTCTTGATGGATGTTGAAGAGACCGAGGGCATGTTTCGCGACGAAGGATTGGGAGTGAAAGGGCGAATCAGGGTAGATATGCCTGTAGCTCTATCCCGCAATGTCGTTATTCCAAGGCTGCCAGAATTTCTAAAAGAGAACCCTCAAGTTGAATTAGAAATAAGCAGTACTGATAGGCGTGTGGATTTGATACAGGAAGGTTTTGACTGTGTCGTGAGAGTGGGAAACCTGGCCGACTCAGGTCTTATTGCCCGGCCTATCGGTGAAATGAAAGTCATTAACTGTGCTAGTCCCCAGTACTTAAAAAAATATGGAACGCCAAAAAAGCTTGAAGACCTTTCTGGTCATTTGTTGGTGCATTACACGCTCACGTTAGGTGGCAGGCCTTTTGGATTTGAGTATTTTGAAGACGGCAAATATAAAACAATGAAAATGAAAGGGACGATTACCGTCAATAGCACTGAAGCCTATCAATCGGCCTGCTTAAGTGGTTTGGGAATTATTCAGGCCCCGGAAGTTGGATTAAGAGATTTAATTAAAAAACAAAAACTGCAGGAAATTCTTCCCAAGATTATCTCTGAGCCGATGCCTGTTTCTATTGTTTATCCAAATCGCAGAAACTTACCAAGAAGAGTGAAGGTTTTTATGGATTGGCTGGATGATGTGATTAAAGATTATATCAACCATTAAGCGACGGGGAGAGCAAAGCTAAAAACGGCTCCATTAGGAGTCTTATTTTGGGCCTTGATTTCACCTTTATGTAGATGAACGAAGTCACGGCAAAGAGTTAGTCCTAGTCCACCTTTATAAGACTTCATATGGAAACGACTTAAAAATTGGTTCATTTCCGTCTCGTTCACACCAGGACCTTCATCAGAAATAGTCACCGTTACTAAGTTTGCGTCCATTATCGCTGCGATATGAATATTCCCATTGGGAGGTGAATATTTGATAGCATTGGAAATCAAGTTCCTCACAACTGTCTGGATCATATTGATATCGATTTTTGCCGACGTATTTTTTTGGATGTTAAGAGTATAGCCAATATCTTTTTGCATTGAGATTGGACTCAGGTAAAGAATGGCTTCATCAATAAGATGATAAAGATCAATTTGAGTTCTTTTAGGTTGAAGTTTTTCCAGGCTGTCTTTTGACCAATGAAGCAGACCTTCAACAAACTTCGTAACGTTTTGAGAGGAGTCAAGCAGAAGGCTTAGGCTCGCCTTTAAATCTTCATCTTCTTGAACTGATGGATGATCCATCAGAGACTCAACTAAGAGTGTGTGACTGGCCACGTTTCCAATTAAATCATGGGCCATAACACTAATAAACTTAGTCCTGATCTCTGCCATTTGAGTGAGTTGTATTTCATAATTTTTTTGACCGGTAATATTTTTAATAATGATGATTCTTCCGGCAAAAGTATTATTAACTCCCAAAATATCTTCAATGGAAATCGTGAAATACTCTTTATAAGTTTTGTAATTAAGAAAGAATTCACTGTTTGGTTTGTTGTCTTCTATGGCCGCGATGATATGGGAGATAAATTTATTAAACGGGAGATCCGATAAATTTTTACCATACGATAAATCATCCAGGCTCAAGTTTGATCGTGCGCAGGCATTGAAATCGACTAGTTTATTGTTTTGATCAAGGCTGAGATAGATGTCACTGATTGAATCGAGAATAAGTCCTCTGGCTACTGGGATAATCTCCAAGACTTCGCCTTTTAAGATAATGTAGCAAAAGCATCCTGCAGAAAAAGTCAGAAAAACCGGAACGACTTGAAGATATCTAAAAGTAGGAGAGAGTCCTACGGCAAAAGCATCAATGGCAAATGGAATGAGAATACTGAAGAATAGGATCCAACTGTAACGTCTTTGAATATAGCCCTGTCCTTTTATTCCAGCAACGAGCAAGGCAAGGGCCCATAAAACGATGACTCTGCCTGTGATGTTATGAAAAAAGAAGAGCGGTCCGTTAGCAAAGGTCAGGAGATTTGTCCCGAAAATATTCCGCATTTCATAATGATTAAGGAAATATTCATGGTAGGGGCTAATAATGGTAAGAATTGAAACGCACGGTATAATGAGTAAGCTTATTTTTGCGTATAGCGGAAGAGGTTTATAGCCCGCAAAACATCGAATGAGATAGAGTAAGCTGATCGGGATCATGGAAATCCCAACATGTCTCATCCTGACGAGGTTAATTTTCAGTTCTAGAGAGGAAACATTATAAGTGAGAGCTGCACAAAGAGACCAGATTGAAAGTAAAAAGAGAAAGAGACAAAGATGAAATCCAAGTTTATTTGAGGCCTTTCTCAAACAGTAGAAACTGAGTGAGATAAGTGTTAACCCTGAAATCCAGTGAAGGACATTGAACAAGATAGGCATATGTTCAAGTATTCCTTATTTTTATTGATTTTGCTTGCACAAAATGAGGTTTTTTTCTAACGTAGTTAATATGAATAAAATAAATGTTGTCATTGTGGATGATCATCCACTCTTTCTTGAAGGTATTACCTCTGTCCTGTCTCGAAACGAAAGATACAATGTCGTAGGAAAAGCTGAAAGCGCTACAGATGCGATGGACCTTTTGTCTAGAAACAATGCTGAAGTTGTTATTTGTGATTACTTAATGCCAGATATGAATGGTCTTGAGTTCATGAGTAAGATGAAAGCGGCCCGTTCTCCAGCTAAATTCGTCTTTATCTCTCAATATCAAAGCCACGAAGTTCTCACTCAAATCATTCAGGCTGACATCGACGGTTTTGTTTTTAAGAGCGATTCAACTGATGAAGTCATGAGAGCAATTGATACAGTTGTTCAAGGTGATAAATTCTTAAGCCCTAAAGTGAGCAATGTCCTACTGGAAAAAACGAAAATGAATCCAGTGTTCGAGGCCGAGTCACAAAAGACAGTAGATGTGACAGAAAGAGAGAAAGAAATCTCTCGCTACATCACTCAAGGGAAAACAAATAAAGAAATTGGTGTCATTCTAAATTGTTCTGAGCACACAGTTAAGTGTCATAAAAGTAACTTAATGAGGAAGTTGGGACTAAAAAATGCTGCTGAGATTAGCGCATGGGCCATCAGACAAAGATTGTAGTTAGTCCATATGGATTAATACTTTAAAAAATTACAAATTTAAAAAAGCCCATCTTTAAGATGGGCTTTTTTATTTGTCGTCCAAAAGGATGACAAAATTCTTTAATAAGATTTCTCTAATGATGAATTATAGAAGTCCACAGCTCTTAGCTGCGTTTACAGCATCGATATGACCAAACATTTCTGGGATTGAGATCATTGTGTCGATGTCTGTTTTTGAAAGATTGTAGTAGATGTCGCTGTTGTAAGCTTGAAGACGATCAGCTGTGCACTGATATTTTTGTTCTTCAGTGATACATGCTTTCTCTGCATTGATTGCATCGATGTGTCCGAACATTTCCGGGATCGTGATCATGGCGTCGATATCTGTGCTTGAAAGGTTGTAGTAAATGCTGCTGTTGTAAGCTTGAAGACGGTTAGCGATACATTCATAGTCGCGACCTGAAGAAGCCATTGCGTTTGAACCGATAATACCAAAAGCTAGTACTGACATTAAAAGTGCTTTCATACATTCCTCTCATAAGGTTGATTTATGAGCCACGTTCTATCACTTTTTTTTAAGGATGGTTGTCAGGATTTGGTTATATGTAGATTTTACCAAACGCCAAAAAGCGGACGAGGAGATGGGGTCCGTCGTCCGCTTTTAGGTGGAAGTAGTGGTAAGTTAGGAAAGAATCGTTGTATTACCTAAAAGAACCTATTAGGAGTTCCGTTGTTAATAATGATCCATTCCACCAGATCTAGGTTATTGGGAATGTGACTAAAACACCTCTCTGTTAAGCCCGGGCCTAGTAAGGAAGCCCTGGGAGTTACAGTTTAAGAGAGATTGCAAAGTTTCAAAAAAGCAGGGACTTAGCTCTAAGGCGCCTCCCAAAATATGCCACTTTTTTAAGGAGAAGAGCTTTAAAGGTGCAGGAGTACATAAAAAAACCTTCTATCAGCTCCTCTCTATTACAATAGGAGAATGAAACTTTTCATCCTTACATTACTATTCTCACAGACCTTGTACGGACAAACCTTGAGCAATAAACGCTCTGAGCTTATTGATGTCTATGCCTCTAACCTGGATGGGATCTGGTCCCTATCAGAGAATGTCCCAACGGATTTCTACTTGTCCTCGCTGGGAGTTTCTCTTTTAAAAGGAAGTCGGTCTTCTGATCCTGTGTTGAATGCGCGCCTGAACCGGGCCAGTGCGAGTCTGCTTTATATGGCCGCGGAGACAAGCCTATTGATGGCCAGTGAGCAGTTTAAAAATCTGGCAAACTGCAATGGTGTCTATGAGAAATATAAAAAAGTGCTCGCTGATAAAATAAACGATCCAGAAAACATGTGCCCGGCAAGTATGATAGAGCACGGTGTGTGTGTGAACACCAATTATCTTTGCTACAGCAAGCTTATTGATTACCGCACTCATTTTGAGCATATGACGAATTTGATACTTTCTTCTGTGATGAACACTGAAGAGATCGCAGGCCCTATGGTCAGAGATGCTCTTCCTCTGATTCTGGAGAGTTCTCTTAACGGTATCCATTTTGGGTGTGAAAAAGGGTTTAGTCCCTGGGCCAATAAAGTTGGTCAGGAGTTTGCGAAGAGCTGTGGGATGCTTATTAAAGATACGATGAACGAGCATATTTTTTTACAGGATATGCCGATGACATGTAAGAACAAAGAGAAATTTCCTCGACTACCTCTAATGTTTGCTTCAACTGGACGTAAGGAAGGGACAGGGCTTTACTGCGAAGATAGTCTCTTTCAGGGGATTTACATCCCAAGGCCACAGTCGTTAAGAATAAAAAAGCTGTTTCTTGTCAGCTCTCAATTAAGGGCCTTTTATTGGATGCAAATGGCAGAGGAAATTTTTGAGAGAACTAAGACAATTGGCACTGAGATAAAAAAAGGGCAACCAACACCAAGCTTGGTTTATAGCTTTTTAGGAAATGCTCTATGTGTGTCGCCTATTAGAAATAAGGAATGCGTAATTTTTGCTTCGTCTTTTCTCAATAGCTATAAAGTAAAACCTCCGCTGACTGTTCTATCAATGGCCTATGAAAGCGCTGCCGCTATTGGTAATTCTTATAACTCAAAGAAACCATTGCAAGCAGGTGAATTTAAGGCCCTGGAACGTTTGTCCAACGATCTTGAAAACCATCGCAATGCTGCCTTGTCTTTAAAATTCACTGCTCAAGAGTTGATAGAGAAGAGTGGAGTTAAGTTTAATTATTTCACGGAATCAAACTCTTTATAGTCGTTCAGGAATAATTGTTATATACCATTTCAATGGATCCAAAGGAAAATTTGCTTAACAACCTCTTAAGAGTTGAGGTTGCTAAAAAAGGACAATCGGCAACGTTTGCGTTTGCTGGGTTTTCTTTATTTTCTTTTTTATATGGGTATGGTTGTGAGAGATTTCTTTTTCCTATCAAGGTTATATCTGCTCTTCTTTTTGTCCTGAGCATTTTTCGTTTTTTCCATTACAAAAAAATCATTGAACAGGGGACAGTGAGTGCTTCTGAATGGCTCTACACTGTCATGTTGGTAACATTAAATGGGTTTGGGCTTGCCGTGATCCTGAGCCTGGCCTCTTTTGAATTGAAACTTAGTGGAGTGCATTTTGTCGTCGCAACGACATTGCTTGCAGGTCTTGTTGGCTCTTCAACTGTGACTCTTTCTTATTTCCCAATTCTTTTTTTACCATTCCAAACTTTTCTGCTCTTGCCTCAAATCGGAATTATTCTTTATTACTATTTTGCTGAAGGCCTAAATTATTTGCCGTTGATTGTTTTGTACGTGATGTATTACGGGTATCAAATAAAGCAATTCCGCGCCTATCGCAAAGACCTGGTTCAGCTTTTTACTTATCAAATTGAATTGGAAAGAAAAAATCGTGAACTTAATGAAAGCCAAAGCGTGATCATTGATCAGACAGTCAAACTTGTCCATACATCACGCCTTGCCGTTCTTGGCGAAATGTCGGCAGGCATGGCCCATGAAATCAACAATCCTCTGACCATCATTTCTTCATGCGCTCAAATGCTCACGCGCTTTGGAAAGGCCGATAAAGTTGATAATCAACTATTGGTTAAACACACAGAAAAAATTTACAAATCCGTTGAACGAATTTCGGCCATTGTTAAAGGACTTAAACATTTCGCTAATCAATCAGACCGCGTCCCTAAAGGTAGATATTTTATTCATGAGATTATGAGTGAAACGACACCTTTTTGTCTGGAGCATATCAATTCGTTAGGCATTGCTTTTAAGATTGAAGAAATCCCTGATATTGAAATTCACTGCCACTCAGTTCAAATCTCACAGGTTCTTTTAAATCTACTTAAAAATGCTTCAGACGCAGTTGCCGGTGAACCTGACGCTTTCGAGCGATGGATTTCCATCAACTTCAAACAAGACGATCAATACTTCTACTTCCTGGTTTCAAACGGGGGAGAGAAAATCTCCAATGAAGTGGCCGAGAGGATTTTTAATCCCTTCTTCACTACTAAAAACAGTGGAACGGGACTTGGGCTTTCGATTTCTCAGACGATTATGAAAGATCATGGCGGAGAGCTTTACTATGATTCGGATGGGTATGAGAGGACGACGTTTGTGATTAAGCATCCTCTCATGAATGTTTAATTAGGGAAGTTCTGTGCAGCTACTGTAAAGTTCTGGTCCATTCCATGACCCTTCCAGGCATGTTCTTGACGTTTGAATGCATGTGCTCCCGTTTGGAACAGTCGGGGATTGATACCCAGTTTCAACAGTGCCGTGAAGAGCGGCCCCGCAGTTTTTAAATTGTTCTATACAAGAATCATAAAGAGTGGGCCCTTGCCATTGCCCCTGAACACAAAATTGCGATGCCTGAGAGCAAGTTTCTGCTCCCATTGCAGTGGGAAAACTGTAGCCTGTTCTTGTTGTGCCTTCCAAGCATTCGCCAACTTCCAATCTTTCAGGCATCTGTTCTTTGCTTGTATGTGTAGTACAGCTTGTGACGATTGGGAGAAGTAAAAGAAAAAGATATTTCATGGCCACCCTTTGGAATATTATTTTTACTATCTTAACGCAAATGAAATTGAAGTCCAGAGTAACTTTTGGCGCGCTGACCTTGATAGCGCTTCATGTTCTTGTCATAATCTTTTTAACAAGAACATAAAGTAAGGAGAGCACATGGCACGTTATGTTGACGGTTTCATTATTCCCATCAAAAAGAAAGATTTGAAAGCTTATAAAAAGATGGCGGCCATTGGTTGCAAAGTTTGGATGGAGCATGGAGCTCTTGATTACTATGAGTGTGTTGGAGAGACTTTAGATACTCCCTTTGGAGTGTCTTTTACAAAACTGTGTAAACTCAAGCCTAATGAAACGGTGATCTTTGCTTTCATTGTTTATAAATCTAAAGCTCATGCGACGAAGGTGAATAAAAAAGTTCACAGCGATCCACGAATGCAGCCAGAAAATTTTACGTCGATGCCTTTTGATATGAAGAGATTTACTTTCGGTAAATTTGAGACACTCATTAGAGCGTAATAATTGGGTTAAGAGCAACGACGACGGAGATGAATAAAAAAGAACTTACTTTGCCGAACTCATTGGAAAGCGTTTTGTGTTTTAAAATCTTCGGAAGTAGTAAAAATGTCCGTTGGACATTTTTTCGGCAAAGAATGGCGCACTCGTCAGGATTCGAACCTGAGACCTACCGATTAGAAATCGGTTGCTCTATCCAGCTGAGCTACGAGTGCATGATTGGATAATTTTCGAAGTGAGAAGAAAATTAATGGTTTGAAGGCCTAATGTCAAGCGAAAGATGATGTTTTAGGCCTTCTAAGTCCTTGGAATTTTAAATAAATCTTTCCCAATTCGAGATTCTTCCTTAAACTAGAGGGATGAAGACAAAAAGCTTTTATTCCGTCCCTGAGGTCGTGGCCCATTTGAAGACTGGGCAGCCGACGCTGTTTCATTCGTCGCAGACTTCGACGGTCATCCCGTTTGAAAATTTGAGCGGGCTCAATGGCGAAACTGTGCTGGGAAATCTTTCGACAATTAAAGGTCATCTTGAAATGTTGAAGGATGGAAACTTGAAAGTCACAGGTTTTGTGACGTGGAAAGAGGCCAAGGAATTTTGTCTGGGCCATGGAAGAGAAATCATGACATCGCCGACAGAAGAGCTTGCAGGTGTTCTTGCGGGGATTGCGACGAGCTGTACAGGTGAGAGATCGTTTGGGTTTAAAAACCTGCGCTCGCAAATTGTGGAAGTCAATTATCTCGATCACGATGGTGAAGAGAAAAAACTTCTGGCCGATAAAAAACTAGAGTGTGGCATTGATCTGTCTTCATACCAAAAAGATTTTAATCACTATAAAAATTTTAAGAATGCTCCATACCCGCGCCTGGAGTTTGAAACTGACCTGATGACAGGGACAGAAGGGCAGCTGGGAGTGATCACTTCGGCCGTGTTAAAAACGGTTGAGCATTTCCCGGAAACATACGTCTTTATGCTTCTTCCTCGTTGGGAAGAAAACTTTGAGCCGCACCTGGAAATTTACCATGCTGTTCAAAATTTCAGGAATGAGATCCGCGCTTGTGAGTTCATTGATTCGAATTCACTTTCTTACCTGCCAGCAGAGAAAAATCCAGGAAATAATCAGGACGTTATTTTTTTAGAAATTAAAAAAGACAATTTTGAATCTATTTACGAAAACCTTTTAAGCACACTGACGTTAATTAACGAAGAGCATATCTTTGAAATGAATGCGTCTAAATGTCGCGACTTGCGTGTAAGCGTTCCAAGAGCAATCTTTGAAGTCAACAGCCGCATGGGAGTGACGAAAAAAGGGACTGACGTGCAAGTGGGAGAAGATAAGTTTAGAGAGCTTCTTTCATTTTATAGAGAGCTGGCAAAAAAAGGTGTTCCATACAATTTATTCGGGCATTTTGGAGATGCACACCTGCACTTCAACTTTATGCCGACTCCGGATAAAAATGATTTTTGTAATGAGCAATTAGAAACTCTTTACGCTAAAGTTTTAGAGTGGAAAGGCTCGCCTTTTGCTGAACACGGCATTGGTTTATTAAAAAGAAAATTCATCGCTCCTTTTTATGCTGAGACGGAAAAAAGTGTTTTCCGCGCTCTGAAAAAACAGTTTGATCCTAAGGGACAATTTTTTCCTGAAGGATTTATGACATGTTAAAAAAGGCACGCGTATTTAAATCAGCAAAGAGAGAGTTTGACTGCAAAATCATCGACACCAATGAAATGGTTGTGGCCACGGCATTGGGGAACCTTTTAAAAGGGGATGACAACTCGATCGTCGTTGGTGATTACGTGATGATTGATGAGAAGAATGTCATCACAGAAGTTCTTCCGCGCAATAATGAAATTTACCGACTGATCATTCGCGAACAAAAGAAAAAAGTCACAGCTTCAAATTGTGACCTGATGGTTATTGTGAGTTCAGTGTCTCGTCCTGAGTATAAGCGCGGGATCGTAGACCGCTTTTTAGTGCGCGCTCACCAGTGGGGAATCAGACCTTTGATCGTCTTTAACAAGATGGATGAGTTCGATCCTAATGTTCTTGATATGAAGTTTGAATTCGATCGCATGAATAATTTAGGGATTGAATGTTTTGAAGTTTCAGCGGCCCATACTGATTACAAGCCACAGGTTCTTTCATTGGGACTTAACGATTTGAAGGAAAGACTGCAGGGAAAAACCTCGATCTTTTTAGGCCAGTCAGGTGTGGGGAAAAGTAAACTAATCACCGCTTCTTCCGAGGGGAAAATTAAACTTTTATCCCGCGAAGTGGGGAAGGTTGGAAAAGGAACTCATACGACAACCTGGAGTGAGATTGTTGACTGCGAGAGTATGTCTTTAATCGATTCGCCGGGGATCAGGTCTTTTGGGGTTGAAGATTTACTCGAAGAAGACTTAATAACGTACTTTCCGGATATCGAAGAAGGTGCGGTTCAATGCAAGTTCTCCAATTGCACTCATGAACCGGGAACGGCAGGGTGTTTTTTCTATACAAAACTTGACCAAAACGCTTACGAAACGACACTTATCATGTCGAGATTAGAATCATTTCTTCGAATGAAAGAAGAAATTTCCCAGACCCCAAGTTATCTAAAAAGATAATAAATAAATTCGCAGGACTTCCGATGAGACCAATAGAACGGACCTTATGGTCAAATTGGGAGAACTAGCATGTCAGATTTTAAAGTATTAGATTTCAATAAAAAGAAAGCAGATACAATCGAGCAAAAGCGCAGAGCTTTTAACCGTATCGTGTTCCAAAACTTTTTAGGAGCATACTCGGTAATCGATGATAATGGTTCAATCTATCCTGTAACGATGGTCGATATTGCAGGAGATGGTTGTTCATTCCAGGTTCCATGGAACCCAAGAACAGATAAAAAACTTGCTCAAGGTTTTGAAGTAAACATGAGAATGTACTTCACAAACGCCTCATACATTCCAGTGATCATGTCAGTTCGCCACGGGAAAGAAGTCCTTGGTAAAGATGGCAATACTTACATGCAATACGGGTGCGAATTCGATAAATCTGTAGCTAGTTTTGAAGCTATGCAGAGCTTTATTGACTTCATTTATAAGTTTGCAGAGCACTCAGCGATCGATAAGGGTGACACAAAGGTCTATTTCAAGTAATAGCACCGCGCTATTTAGTGTAATTTCATATTCAATTATAAGCTTCATATGTTAGATTTGTACTCCTGATTCGGGAGTACAAATCTTATGAAAATGGCCATCGTTGGCTCTGGTCCACTAGCAATTTTAACCGCACATTATTTTGATCAAATGGGAGCGACCGTAACCTTGTTTCAGCGCGCGCCTTTGGGTGGAAATATGCGCTTTCTTCTGGATCACTATCCTGACTTCAAGATCGCTTACCAAAAAAGCATCGTGACCGTAAAAGAGTTCTTTGACAGCGAAATTGTCCCGGCCGTTTTAGAGCTGGAAAAATACAATCTGACAAAACGTGGAGATGTTCTTCGCGTGCACAAACGTTTTCTTCATAACGATGAAGTGGTGCCAGGGCGCACGCGCATGCACGACCTCTTTCGCGTGGTTTATACATTGAATCCAAAAGAAACGATTTTAAAACAATTAGAAGAAAACCCAGACTTCTTTAAGCAATTAGGTGAAGACGTCATCAATTCACTTCACCGGCCGGTAGAGAATTTTGAAGACTTTGATATCGTGATTGAAGCTCAAGGGTTAGGAAAAAAGCCAACTCCAATGGGAGCGGGCAGAAGCCTGGCCTTAAATGAATACAATCTACAGGAGAGTTCTCTTCTGTATTATGAAAAAGATATTTTTACTAAGCTTGATTTAAGCAACAAAAAGACGATCGTCCTGGTGGGCGAAGGTGTCTCTTTAAAGCTCGCTCTTCTTAAAATGAAAGACTGGCTATTTTCTTCACCAAAACATGAGCTTCACTGGGTGACTTATCAAACCGCTTACACGTCTTGTGGGATTGGCTGGCTTGATGAGGAAGTAGAGAAGTTCCTTGAAGAAATTAAAGCTCGTTTTGAAAAAGATAAAGAGGTTTTTGAAACAAAACTTCGCGAGTGGCGCGACCTTGAAGACTACGTCAAAGTTAAAGTGCCAAAGCCAGTTGAGCCAACACCACCACTGATTGTGCACTCTGGGTATGATGTGACGGCAGTAGACCGCCTGTTAGACCGCGAAGGTGTCTTTGCTACGATTGAGTCACCTGACTTTAGAGACCACTCAAGAGTGCCTTCTGACATGATGACATTGGCCGCAGACGCTATCTGTGTGGCCCGTGGAGTGGAAGAAGAGAGGCTTGCAGGCTCTGCTCTTTTAAATGAAGAGCCAGGCCATTACGTGATGAATGCCCGCGACCTCAATGAAGGTCTTGGCATGATCAAAGATATTGAAACTGATATTTTAAAATTTTTTAAAAAAGCGTGAGATTTATGAAAAACATTTCTTTCATTATTGTGTCTGCTTTATTTCTTTTTGCTGGTTGCTCATCAAAGGCCTTGAAACCTAGAGAAGTCGATCAGTATTATACCAGCACAGGTGTTCAAAAGTATTTTCTTTCAGACATCCCTGACTGGGCCAACTTCAGTCAATCGGCCGGATGTTTTAGATCAAAAGGGATTCGCTACTTTGATATCGAAGCGATGATGAAGAGCTTTTCATTAAATTACAACCAGGCCCTGCAAATTCAGGCTTCGTATAACGAAGAGTTTTTGGTGATGAAGAAAAATCCAAAAGTTAACCTGACTTTAAAAGACGAAGAGGTCCTTTATTTTAAAGCAAGCGATAGAGTTAACAGCAAGATTAATTTCTTTGATGCCCCGACGTTTAAAGAAATTCACCTGATCTGGCTGGATGAGGCCCTTTTAGGAAAAAAACAAGAAGAGCGCTTAAGAGCATTTTTGCAGTCTTCAGTCCATGATACTGGAGTGCCTGTTCTCGTGTCGGCCTGTCTGACTAAAGAAGAGGCCGAAGCTAAATTTCCGAACCTGGCCCTAAAAGTTATCAGCGCGGAGCTCTTTTCGATTTACGATACTAATGGCGTAAGGCAACCGAGTCTGCATGTTAATGTGAATGCTTTTTTTCAAGAAGGGCAGAAACTCATTTTCTATAAACAAGATATAAAGAAAAATGCGGATGATATCCGCGGAATATTTAAGACATCAAACTACTAGAAGGAGAACAATATGTTTGGATTTGGAGATGTTAAAAAAAGTGAACACAAAGAAAACCTTGATCGCGTAAACGCAGTTTTTACGACGACTATGGGAGAGTTCGAAGTAGAACTATTTGCTAAAGAATGTCCTGAGACAGTATGGAACTTCATTAACCTTGCAGAAGGCAGACAAGAAACTCCTGCGAAAAAAGGCCCTTACTATGATGGATTAATCTTTCACCGTGTAATCGACAACTTTATGATTCAGGGTGGATGCCCAGAAGGTTCAGGAAGAGGAGGCCCAGGATACAGATTTAAAGACGAAACTCAACCAGGCTTAAGGCACACTGGCCCTGGGATTCTTTCAATGGCAAACGCAGGACCAGGAACTAATGGTTCTCAGTTTTTCATCACTCTTGTTCCAACTCCACACCTAGATGGAAGACACACTGTTTTTGGAAAAATCGTAAGTGGAATGGAAGTGGTTTCAGCGATTGGAAAAACTGCCGTAGGACCAGGTGATCGCCCAGTAAAAGAAGTGAAGATCGAGAAAGTAACAATTAAGAGATAAGCATTGATTAATTTTTTATTTGACACCAACGCTAAGGCGGGATCAAAATTAATTGCTGTTTCTTTTTATTAAAAACACTCGAGGAGAGAAAATGAAAGCTTTGACTATCGTAGCTGCTCTTGCACTTACTTCAGGTTCGGCAATGGCACTAGACACTGTAATGGGACTTAAAGGGCGTTTTGACTACGTTCGCACTGAAACTGACAACAACCCAGGAAAAGATTCTTCTGGTGTATTAACAACTTCATACCTTCGTTTGGTAACAGACGCTAAGTTAAATGATACAATGACTGCTAAGTTAACTCTTGATTTCCAAGAAGCTGACAGCTCAAAAGATAATGGTTTAACTAACCTTGTAGACGAAGCTTTCCTAACAAAGACTTTCGGATACGGTTTCTCTGCAATGGTAGGGAAGCAAGCTGTTCTAACTGGTGGACATGAAAACGAATACTCTTCAAGAGATATTTACACAACTTCAATCCACAATGATTCAATTGCAGACTACCTAACTGGTGTAACTGTTGGATACGCTGTTGCTGAACAAAATATCTACCTTCAGTACATGCAACGTGAGGATTCAAAGCAAACTCCATTCACAGATAAGAAAGTTGTTGGAGCTGCATACTACGGATCATTCATGAACAAAATGATTGAGCCAGTTCTTTCTTACCACAAGCAAGGGACAACTCGCGCTGCTGCATACGACACTTTTATGTCAGCTGGTCTACGTTTAAACGTTGCTCAGTTCACAGTTGAAGCTGATTACCTTGTTCTTGAACAAGAAAAACTTACAGCTGCTGGAGACGCCAAACTTAAGTCTATCGTAGCTCTAGTTCGTTACAACCACGAAAACTTCAAGCCATTCGCTAAATTCATTAAAGAAGATGGGGAAAAAGGATTTGATGGAATCGTAACTGGTTCAAACGAGTCTGAAAGAACTGCTTGGGAACTAGGTCTTGAATACGTTCCAAACAAAGACGAAGACTTCAGATACCACGTTGTTTACTCAAGCTCAGAAAGTAAACAAACAAAACCAGCTCCAACATCAAAAGTTGAAGAGCAAAAAATCTACGCTGGTATTGCATTTAACTACAATATCCTTAAGTAATTTTAAGCAAAAAAAAGGGAGCGAAAGCTCCCTTTTTTATTTGTGATTAACTGAACTCTAATTTATCGACCATTAACTGTATCGACTCATTTCCGTTAAAACGATTCAGCCCCAGCGTAAAATACACCGACAAGTCTTCCTGTTTTAAGTTCTGAGTAGAGTAGACCTCACTTGGAGTGATGGCCTCATGTTTGCCGATATAATTAAAGCTGATTCCTTTTAATTTCACTTTTTCTTTTGAAAGGCTCCATCTCACGTGGACATCCTTCATTAGGTCAAAAGAATCAAGCTTAACGCCTTTAATGCGAAATTTTGGCTTCTCGTTGCCCATTCCAAATGGCTCAAGCAGGTCGAGATCGCGCATAAGTTGTGGATTGATTTCGGTGGCATCAATATCCAGGTCATAAAAATCAATTCTCGTGCGAGTGATCGCCGGAATGTTTTTTAGACTGGCATTCATATTATCAATGAAAGCGCGAAGGTTTTCTTTTGGCATCGAAAGTCCCGCTGCGGCCTTATGGCCTCCGAACTTAATAAAGAGTTCTGACTCTTTTTTAAGAAGCGAGAAGATATCCAAATCACCTGCACTACGGCATGAAGCTTTGATGATTCCTTCGTGTTCAGAGTCTGTGAAAACGATGGCCGGTACTTTAAAGGCCTCTACTAATTTAGAGGCAACAATTCCAATAACGCCTTCATGCCAGTGAGGCTGATAAACGATCGTGATTAAGTGTTCGCCGTCGTGGTGTTTTAATTCTCTTACGACTTGTTCGCGGGCTTCATTGTAAACTTCACTCTGAATGAATTTTCTTTCAGCATTACAGCTCACCAGTAAATCATAATACTCACGCGCTTTTTCTGCGTTGTCTGAAATCAGGAGTTGAAGCGAAGCTTCTGGATGCTCCAGTCTTCCTTTTGAGTTGATGAGTGGCCCCACATGGAAGGCAAGTTTTTCAGAAGGAATGCTCTTTGCTTTTAATTCTTCACTGGTAAAGAAGGCACGAAGCCCCGGGTACTCAGTGTCTTTTAAAAGTTTAAGTCCATGGCGGACTAGTTTTAAATTTAGTGGTGATAAATGGGCCAGGTCACAGATTGTTCCAATGGCCACAAATTGCAGAAGAGAGTAGATCGAAGGAATTTTTTGGTTCATCTTGATCAAATCGTTTCTGATTTGCACAGCAAGGGCAAAAGCGACTGTTACTCCGGCCATCGTTTTTAATTGGTCGTAGTGTGGGTTATCAATCTCATCGCGACGGTTGGGGTTAATAACCGCAAAAGCATTCGGCATTGTTTCGCGTGCATCTTTGTGGTGATCGGTGATAATCAGGTCGAGACCTTTTTCACGAGCGTAATCGGCGGCTTCATTATTTGTGATCCCGCAGTCTACAGTGATTAAAATTTTGAGATTGTTGGCAACAGCTTCATCGATGCTTGAAAGGTGCAGACCATAACCTTCTACAAAGCGAGAAGGTTGAACAGTGCTGACGTTTACTCCCAGCATGTGGAAGAAGTGGTAGAGAAGGGCGCAAGATGTAGTCCCATCGACATCGTAGTCGCCGTAGATCCCAATCTTTTCTTCTTTATCAATGGCCTCAATAATTCGCGCTGAAGCTTTTCCTAAATCTTTAAGCGAGCCCATATCGGGAATTGTTTTTAAATCCCATGACAGAAAGTCTTCAATCATTGAATGAGTAAAGCCTTTTTTCTGAAAGAGCCTAAGGACGACTGGATGAAGTTGTTGCATAACTATTCATAGCATTAAAACTACGAAAAGGGAGCAACTACCAAAGAACTGTAAGACCTTTTATGACATCTTCGTCATGAAGTTCATGACTGTAAGCGAAAAGTTTTTCGTAATCTGATTGATTTTTAGAGTGAACCTTTGAAAAGTAGTTAGAAGGAAGGAAGGATTTCTTGCATTGCGTACATTTTTGCGGTTCCTGATGAGACTCATTAACTTGGCCGCAAATATGGCACTTCTTAATAATAAGTTTATCGTTTTTAATCTGACCTTTTAGTTCTACTTTCATGGTGAAATCCTATTCACTAAATTGCGTCCCTACTAGTTGTTCCCGAACCGTTCCTTAGCTCAAGAATGCTTGTACTGTCTTGTCGTGAGTGTAATGGAAAAGATTTAGGGAAAAGCGGAAAATATTTCCACTTTTTCGCTGGAGTGTTTTAGTCGGATAAAAAAGAATAAGGCCGAAGAAGTTAGGGGGAACTCCTTCGGCCTATGTGTGTAGCTTCCTGGGGGGAAGAAGCTAATTATTCAAAGCGTACGCGGTTAAAGTCGTTTGATGAATTAACACTGAAGTTGAATCCATCGTGAGGCATTGGCTGTTGCTGCTGTTCTTGAGCCTGCTCCTGGAACTGTGGCTGGAAGTAGTATCTTTCCATTTTTTCCTGAGAAGGAGCGCGGTCCATCCCACCAATTTGTTGGTATGGAGTAAAAGAGCGCGAAGGCTGGTAACCAATTCCAATTCCCGGGTATCCACCCATTTCACTGAATGGAGCATATGGCATATAACCAAAGTTATTGAAGCTATCGTACATATAAGCGTATGGACTCACGTATTCACTCACTGGTGAGAATGAATCATACGGAGACTGATACTGTGGTTTTTGTTGTGCCATCATTGAGAACATCTGCTGCATCATCATTTGCTGTTGTTGCTGCTGAGAGATCATCAGTGATGTTAATTGAGACATGATCATCAGGACGTCCTGATTTGAATCTGTCTTAACAACTTCTTTTTTTGCTTCGTCCTTTTTAGGAGCGTCTTCTTTTGTATCTTCTTTTTTAGCTTTCTTTAATTCTTCAAGCTCTTTTATGATCGCCTGTTTATCGGCCATAAGTTTTTTGATTTCTTCATCAAGTTTTGATGATTTATCGTCTTTAAGACATTGAACGGTGATTTCGTTCTTTTTTAATTCTTCTTTTTTAGTGGCTTCTTTTTTCTCAAGCTCAAGTTTCTCCAGACGATCTTCTTCTAAGCTAGAAGGAGCGCGACCTGTTGTCTTTTGCTGATCCCAAAAAATCTTCGGTGCGAATGCACTCACAGTTAATAGAGCGGAGAACGTAAAGAACATCATCGACTGCTTTTTCATATAATCCCCTTTGGTGAGAAACGTATGTGATATGCAGTTCTTATTACAACTAATGTGCCAAGTGGTAAGGGGCTGATAGTAAAGATTATGTAAGGGGAGAGACTGTCTAAAGTTTTAACAGATAAAAAATACCTGTTAAAACTTTAGACGATTTATAGATTATTCAACTGTCTGGTACGTTCTTTTTAAAATCTTATATGACTGATCGTCCGTGTGAACATAGATGGTTGTTCTAAGCACGGCTTCTTCGCCAGAAGAGCTTAAAAGGTCACTCAGGGTCTTCATCTTTCTTCCTTTTGCCGGGAATTCCAGCACTAGAGGAGTCTCAGCAGACCACCCCATACTTAGTTCAGTCTGAGGGATGAAGTATTTGTAGGTCTTATAATAGCTCTCTCCTAGAAGAGTAGACTCTGACGATGAAAGAGGAACAATTGTTGAATTCTCATCACCTGGAAGCTCGGTGATCAGGCGAGATTTTTTGGCCAGGAACGAGCTCACATAAACTAATTGCCCGCTGATATTTGAAACAGTTCCTGTGACTTCTGCCTTTAATGAGTCTTCATCAAGTGATGCTGTCGCTGCAAAGTCATCCATTTTAAAATAGGTTTCAGCATGGTCTTCAGGAACAGAGAACTTCTCTGTTGCCTGCGCCCAGTAAAGAGGGCTTGTCACGTAACGATCGACCATTTCAAAGGTCATTGTCCCATAACCATCTTTACCCCAGTCTTTACCCCAACTGTTTTTAAAGAAGAAAACTTTTTTATTAAGATCGTACCCAGTGATTAGAACCGAGTGACCACCGCATTTATCCGGTGCCTGTAGGCAGGCCTTTCTTAACTCAGCATTATAAAAAACATCTCCGCTTTGCGGCCATCCATCAAAGTTAACTGAAACATCAATTGTCAGTGGTCTTTGGTATGTGGCCAGGAATCGGATAATTTCGTTGGTATTTTTCTGAAGGCTTCCGTACTCAATTCCGTCAAAAGCGATAATACTCTTTTGCGTTTCTTCACTTGGTACGTTGTGCATGAAGCACTCTTTAGGTGCAGCTGAATTTGACGATTCATACTTTTCACATGGAAGTCCTTTCTGGAACCACGAAGGCTGATAACCCCAGTCTCTCTCCAGCATCACTCCATAATTTTTAGTGGCCGAAAGGTTAGAGCTGACAGTTGATCCTTCTTCAGTTGCATAACTGCCAGAGTATTTAGTCACTAGGTTCATAAACTCTTCAGAAAGGTTAACATCCTTTTCCAGGTCGATTTTAATCGCACTCTCTAAAAGGGCCGTCGTGGCAAAGAAAGTACAAGTTCCACGGTCACTTTGGTTTTTGGCCGAAGTGGTCTGCTCATTTAAGTTAATAATTTTTGGCACGTCTTTTAGTTGAGACTCATTAAAAGTAGAGTTGGAAACGGCATCGTAGAATTTTCCTAAGATCACTTTATCTTTATAAGCACCTGCTGTTTCTGCTTTTTTAGGAGCGCATGACTGCATAACAGTTGTCAGGGCAAGTGTCGCCAGAAGCATCTTTTTCATAAGAAATCCCGTTTAGGTTTAAAATTTGGATTATTATCGCAATTTATTTAGGAAAGAGTGGAGAGTTGAAAGAATTACATAGAAGATGTGTTTAAGAGATAGACAAAAAGGCGCCCAGTGGTTCGTAGGCGCCTTTTTAAAAGAATAATTACTTTAAGTTATCTAGTGCTTTTAACTGTTGGTTCATTGATTGCTCAAGTTGACGAGCAAGCGCCATCTCTTGTTGGAATCTGATTTGTTCCATTTTCTTTTCAACCATAATACGGTTTCTTTCTTCTAGTCTCTCTCTTAGAAGTTTTAGACGGTCAGAAGCCGTTAACTTCTTAGGAGCTGGCTTTCTTACTACAACTCTTTTTGGAGCTGGAGCAGGTGCTGGAGTTGGTTCAGCTACTTGGTATTGTCCTTCAATGTTCATTGTAGGAGCTTGGATTGCTTCGTCAGCAAGTGTTAGTTCATCGTTGATTGTCAGGTCAGTGTCAGCTTTAACATTAAAAGCAAACATTAAGCTAAGTAGCATTAAGTACTTCATAGTTCCCCCGTGTGGTTATATGCGGCGTTTTTATGACTTCTATAAAGATCAGTAAAGAGCGTGTGTAAAAAAGATAGTGACACCATTTTCTCAGGATCATTCTGGCACCAGTGATATATAGTTACTGCAAGAAAATAGGCGATCTTATTGAAATGTTATTCAAACAACTGATGTTTTTGTTGGCACAGGCCTTGCTCTAGGAGTCTCGTGCTTAATAAAGCAAAAAATTCTGAGGGGGATTTTCATGAAAAAAGCAATGTTGTTACTAGGGGTTCTACTTTTATCTGTATCATGTGTGGAATTAAATGGTTCACTTCAAGTTCGTGAAGCTATGAGCGTGAAGAAGAAATCAGGATTTCTAAATCTAAAAACAAAAACAATCAAAATTGAGCCAGGGTCTTATTCAGCAGAGCTGAAAGTAAAGAGCCAGAAAAATATCAACCTTGAACTTAAAGGTGGATCATTGGGAGAAGTGGATATTCCAATCAAGTCTGAAGATAGCTTAAACCTTCCACTGAACGGACAATTCTACATCGAAGGAAGAAAAATCGAGCAACCATTCAACGTAAGCGGGACAATGACAACAAATGTTGATCACTGGGGATACACAGACACAGTTGAAAAATGTGAGAGACAAATCACAGAAAGAAGATGTGAAAAAGTGTGTGTAAAAGAAACTGGAAAGTGCGATGTTGTTTGTAAAGACGTAGTGATCACTCTATACGGACTAAAGGATATTTCTTACCACTACAAGAGAACAGACCGCGAAGTTCGTCTTGAGTTTATGCCAGAGAACTCAACGGCAGTTATTGCCAGCCTTCCAGCTCGTGGAATTGAGTCGGAAAAAATCATCGATAGAGAAACAATCTGTCGCTAATTTCTAAAAGAAAATGAATAACGTTTACTAAATGAAAGGGGAGCGAAAGCTTCCCTTTTTTTGTCTTTATTTCAATCATCGTCAAAAAAATAGTCAGCTTCGTTACTAATTATCAAATGCTTATTTTTATTATTCGTGGCGATTGGTTTGCATATGAAATTATATTTTATTTCTTAAAAGGACATTGAATATGGTTTCAAAATTATTTTTAGTTACTCTCTTGGCCTTTCCAATGGTGAATCTTCCCAAGGCCCAGGCCGCAAGCTGCAACCCAAGTATTGTCTCTAATCGCGAGCTAGGGTCTACCATCTCTCCAGAGATGCTGGGAAATCTTTATGCCCGAGCGATGTTGAATATTGCCAAAGTAGCAGTGCTGGAAAACTATGGCACATTTGAAGATGCTGCTCGTGATATCGTTAGTAAAGCCGAAGGCAGAGGTCTTGAGTCATTAAAGAGCAGGGCCAAGAATTTTAATTACTGGCAAAAAAATAATCGCATTAGTAATGCAGACTTCTCTTTAGTTGCCTCTTTGATGGGACTGGACCAGGCGGAATTGGCCGCACTTAACTTAGCTTATCTTGCCAACAAAGGAGATCCGAGCATTTCCTTTAGTGAAGCGATTTTTAAAATAATTTCTAAAGGGGATAACTTGACCGTGGTCACCAGCGGGCAATTGGATCAATTGCTGGGAGATTTTCCGTCTGCATGTTTACAAAAAATTCCCAAGAACCAGTTGGTCAATTTAATTAATAAACTGAATATGGCCGTCTCTGAAAACTTAAATGATGTCAGTATTGATGGTGAGTATGTCAGGTTTGCTCAAACTTCACTTATGCATATGCCTTCTTTAAAAGTGGTAAAAACGAAATACGATCCCGCAGATGTGGATTCATTGCACGTGGGATTCAGACTTCTTTCAGAAGTTGGAGGATCATTTAATTCATATAGAGATTCTAATGCTGTTATTCACAGTGTTTCAAACCTTGAGACAATCAAGCACTTTCATAAGTTCTATGGATTGTCTGACTTTGCAGTTTTGAATAAAAAAGAAAAGACACTGACCTTCTTTGATGAATCGGCAAGAGTACAAAAAAGAATAACGATCGATATTGCTTCTACTGATGACCGCATGAATGCCGGTGGTGCGGGTATTTATTACGGTCTTATTGATAAAGGAAACACTTATTATGCCAAGGCCTTATCTGACAGAGGAATGAGAGAAGTTTTTAAAAGCAGGCAAGGGCAGGTAATCAGAATTAATGGACCTCTTTATATTCTTCCTCAAGATACAGGAGCTCATAAATTTAGGATTAAGAATAAGAGACTTGCCTTTAGTGGGTATCAGTTCTATCGCAAAAGCCGAAATTTAAATTATTCAATCGAGAGTAATACTAAGTTCAAGCTTGAGATCAGACACAGTTATAAATCGAAATTCGTCGCTGATTACATCAATACTTTGGAAAAAGAGAAAAGTCGCTTGATGCAAATTTTAAAAGTGGATAACGATGATTATAACATCCTGGCAGGATTTGCCATTGGTGTTCTCGCTCCTGAATCAGATTTCGGTAAAAACTGGAAATATGTCCTGAAAGAATTTTTACCAGGGGCCGTATCATTAGCTAAAGGAAACGGACTTGATACCAGCAAAAATAGCCGTGGCCCAACTCAGTTAAAAGTGATTCCTGAAGAAATTATGGAAGCGTATGGGATTAGTAAGACCAATCTGACAGACCCGGAGAATGCAGCGGTGGCCACGATTGCGATTAGTGCTGACTTTTTAAAGCAACTTAGGAATTTAGGTGTTAATCACAAAGCGATCAATGAAGAGAATATTCAAACGTACTTGTATTACTTGTATCAAGGTAAACGCGTACAGATTAAAGAAGCACTGGCGACCCCGGATGACAATCTTGCGATAAGGAAAATTGTAGCGGTCGTAAAAGGCTTAGAGTTTTTAGAATATTAAGATAAAAAAAGGGCCTCTTTCGAGGCCCTTTAAAATTACATTTTAAGTGCTTTTTTTAGGTTTTCATCAAGAGCATCAAGGAACTTCTCAGTTGTTAAATACTGATCAGCTGTTACCTTGTCACCGTAGATACAAACCGCAAGGTCTTTAGTCATTTTTCCAGACTCAACAGTTTCAACACAAACTTTCTCTAGAGTTTCACAGAAGTGAACTAGAGCAGGGTTGTTATCTAACTTACCTCTGTGGTTAAGACCGCGAGTCCAAGCAAAGATAGAAGCGATTGGGTTCGTTGACGTAGGTTTTCCTTGTTGGTGCATTCTGTAGTGACGAGTTACAGTTCCGTGAGCTGCTTCAGCTTCCATTGTCTTTCCATCTGGAGTGACAAGAACTGAAGTCATAAGTCCAAGAGAGCCGAAACCTTGAGCAACTGTATCTGACTGAACGTCACCGTCGTAGTTTTTACATGCCCAAACGAAGTTACCATTCCACTTAAGAGCAGAGGCAACCATATCGTCGATTAGTCTGTGTTCGTAAACGATTCCTAGAGACTCGAATTTCTTCTTGTAGTCTGCTTGGTAGATCTCTTCGAAGATGTCTTTGAAGCGACCGTCGTACTTTTTTAAGATTGTATTTTTCGATGAAAAATACAATGGCCATTTTTTTGAAAGGGCCATGTTGAAACATGAGTGAGCAAATCCTCTGATAGACTCATCTGTGTTGTACATAGAAAGAGCAACACCTGGACCTTTGAAGTTATAAACTTCTTTTTCGATCTTTTCGCCGTTTTCTCCAACGAAAGAAATCGTCAGTTTTCCTTTTCCTGGAACGACGAAATCAGTTGCGCGGTACTGGTCACCGAAAGCGTGACGACCGATCATGATTGGTGCAGTCCAGTTTGGAACTAGACGAGGAACGTTTTTACAAATGATTGGTTCACGAAATACAGTCCCATCAAGAATGTTTCTGATTGTACCATTTGGTGATTTCCACATTTCTTTTAGGTTGAATTCTTTTACACGTGCTTCATCTGGAGTGATTGTCGCGCACTTGATACCAACGTTGTACTTCTTGATTGCTTCAGCAGCATCAACAGTCACTTGATCGTTAGTTGCATCTCTGTGCTCCATTCCAAGATCGTAGTACTTAATATCTACATCAAGGTACGGAAGAATTAGTTTTTCTTTAATGAACTTCCAGATGATTCTGGTCATTTCATCGCCATCAAGCTCCACCACAGGGTTAGCTACTTTGATCTTTGTCATGCGCATATTCCTTACGTTTGTACGTTGCTATAATTTGAGATGATTCTATGAGAGGAGGAGAGGATAGTCTATATTCGTTGCCGTGGGTTAGGCCGCATTTGCCTTCATTTGATGAAGATATTTTTGGGCGCGCTCCAGAATGGGCTGAAAGTTTGCTGTTTGGACGATGTAGTCATTGGCGCCCATGAAAACCATGTCGCAAATTTCTTCTTCGCTACCATTTTTAGATATAAATAAAATTGGTAATTCTGCTTTTGCTTTTTCTATTCTGACAAGGGAGATGATTTCCTGGGCCGACATATCATTCATATCTTCATTGCAGATAATCATGTTGTAGTCTTTCTTGTGCTCCAGGAGATGAAGCAGGTGAAAGCCGCCTGTGGCAAATTCAACTTCAAAATTCTCAAGCATGCGCAGCTTTCCCGCCAGGATATTTCGAAAATTCATATTTTCGCTAGCTATAAGAATTTTAAATGTCTGCTCTTTGATAATGGCCATAGCTTATCCGTAATTTTTAACAGCTTTTGTAACTAACTTCTCGGCCTCTTTCATGGCCTTCTTTTTTTCTTCATCAGTCTGAATCGTTCCTTTAAACTTTGGCTCAAGAACGTGCTCTTTAATGTACGCTTCAGCTTTTTTACCATCTTCTGTCAGGCGCACTTTTTCCCATTGAAGAGATTCACCACCATAAAGAACCTTGGCGAAAAATTTCGTCACACCATTCATTTCGTTGATCTGGTTTTGAATACTCATCTTGATGGCCTTTTCACCAAAAGATGGAGCATCAATTAAAAGCTTCACTACGTTGTCTTTAATGGCATCCATATTGGCCTTGAAACCAGAGCCAGACATGTCAGCACCGTCAACCAGTGCAGGCTTTAGAAGCTTTTCCATAACGGCATCTTTGATTTTTGATCCTTCCGGAGTGTTGAAGATTTCTTCAAAATTTTCTTTCTTTAGAAGAACCTCTCTTAATTCCATTGGAACATCTTTATCTGAGATCCCGGCAAGTGAGTCTTTAACTGTTCCACGAACCATCGCTTTAATAAACTGATCAAGCCCACCGCTCTGGTATAAGAAATCCAGCAGGTCTTGTTTCGCTTTTTTCGACTTGGCCACGTCGTTTAAATCGACAGAAAGATTTTTAATAATCCCGTCAAGCGAGTGCTTTGCATTCTCCGGGTTGTATTCGATGTAATGTGACAATAAAATCGCCAGAGGTTTAACTGACGAGTCGATGTTTTGCTGCATTTGTTGCGTGTATGGAGAAGCTGGAAGAAGGGCACTCAAGCAAGGAAGGAAAGTTGAGAACTCGCGCTTAATCATGACTGTGGCCGCGTCTTTTTGCTCTGTCGTCATCCATGTATTGATGTTACTTCTAACAATAGTCATCCCGCGGGCCGTAAGCGTATCAGTACAAACGCTCAGTTTCGCAGTCACTTCACCCATTGGAAATTTCTTTAAACCATCAAGACACTGGTTGTATTGTTTTAGGGCATCGTCAATCTCTGGTTTTTGAGCATTGAAATCCGCTGTCCCCAGTGCACCTTTTAGAAGATAGTTTAACTTCAGTGCCCCAAGTTGTTTTGCAAAATTGATGGCGAAGTTTTTTGTACACTCATCAAGGTGAGCTGAAAGAGCATCGCCGGCAAGGTCTTTATCTGCACAGGCCATAAATTCATCTTCAACCGGGCGTAGGGCAGAAGGGGTCTTCGTTGTATTTAACTGCGCCTGTGTTTCCACGCGGCCGTAGTTGATTACGATAGATTTCGTTGCTTCACGCTTTAAGCTGTCGACACATTTGTCTTGTTTGGCTTCTTTGGCCATACAGGCCTGGAAGTTGCCCATCAGGGTTTTTCTGATTGAATTACGTTTTTCTGAAAGGTCCATTCCCGGACGGTCTTTCAGGTAAGAGTTTAATGAAGAATCGATCTGATCCTGGCCAACGATCATCGTCGTTGAAGAAGAAACTTTATCTGAACAAGTGTATAGGTTTTTTGTGTAATCAGAGATTGAGAATTCTTTACCGTCTTTTGTTCCAAGACAATCTCCAAGAGCTTTTTTAAATTGAGCTTCAACCGTTTTTTTGTCGCCCTCTCGACCATCGTACATACTTCCCACACTTTTGTTGAATTGAACTTCACCAAAGAAGAAAGCAATCTTTTTAACAGAGCCTTTGATACAAGTGTTGACCTGGTCCATGACCACGCCTGTTGTTTTCTTATCAATACACTCGTTGTTTGATTTTGTTAAATCAGCAATGAAAGAGTCTACTTGTTGTTTAGTTAAACCAAGAGCAGAAAGTCCGCCTGATTTTTCCAGGTAGCCGTACACTTCTTTTGAGAAGCTCGTGCTTGAGATTTGCTTAGCAGCTTTAGTCGTAAGCGAGTTACTACATTTTTCCAGCGTTTCATCAGAGGGCTCATTGCCAATACACTTTTCGAATTCACCTTGAACCAGGGTCTTAACGAGAGCGTTTGTCTCAGCTTCTGTGAGGTTTCCTTTTGCTGTGTCTCTGATTTGGTAGTCGGCAACTTTCATCGCCACATTGTGAGTCAGTTTTCCTGTACAGCTTCCTAATCTTTTATTAAGGTCGCTTGCTTCAGAAATATTATCTGGAAGAATTTTATCGATACATTTTCCCAGGTCAGCAACTGAAGACTTATTCAGTTCTGCTTTTCCTGGCATTCCATCCGGGATGGCGTCATTGAGCTTAAGAGTCGCAACGTTTCCAGAGAAGCTGACAATCGTCTTTCTTAGACAGGCTTCACGGGCCGCGGGTGTTTGTTGATTGTTCCAACATTTATCAAGAAGGGCGACACCTTCATTACCAACTTTGACTGATAATGATTTATTATTTTTGAGTGAGTCGCTGGCAGTGTCTCTTAGAGTCGCGCTTACAACTTTATATGTCACTTCGTTGGTGATGCTGTTTTCACAAGGGGAGATATCCAGCATTCCGTCTGCTCTTGCGCCTTTTTTCTTTTGGGCTTCAGCACATGTTTTAAACTGGGCACTCTTATCTGCAGCAAGTTTTTTGACTTCTGCCGGCGTCAACACCGACTTGATAGCAGGTGTACTGGTAATTTTATCATTAACCAGAAGAGATCCGGTGTTTGAAACCAGAGTATCAATACAACCCATGAATTGGTCAGTATAAGACTCTTTGCTCTGAGGATTGTTTCCAACTTTTTGCGTACATGAATCAAACGAAGGCCACACTGATTTTTTAATCAGGTCAGCAGACGCTTTTGAAGAAGCTTTTTCCTTAATTGTTTTAGAAAGAGAGATGTCTGTAACTTTACTTACACCTGTCTTCATAGTTGAGAGTGCACAGTTTTTTACATCTGTTGCTGTCGATTTTGTTTTAGCAATACAGGCCTTATAAAGATCGGCCTGGGCCTTGTTAAATGGAGTGCGCTCCCCAGAAGGCAGAGAAGAGTTAAGACTCGCGCGCGATAATTCGTACACGATCCCGATCCCGGCACTTGGAACTAAGCTGGCCGAAAGGGCATCAATACAATGGCTGGCATCGTACTGAGAGTTCATTGATTTTCCGATACAACCATTAAACGGCTCGGTCATTTTATTGACCCACAGAGCACGTCGGGCCGGATCAGCTACACCTTCTTTTTCCAGGATTTTGTCGGCAAACTTTCCAATCAGGTTGTTTCCTAAATATCCATAGAATCGTATAAGATTTTCGTCAGTGAGAGGATTGAGCGTTTTTTTCATCCCATCCTGAATAGTCGATTTGATAAAAATATTCAGCTCTGTTGGACTTGAATAGTAACCAAGAAGGTCTTTTTGGTATGGAGTGATTTTCTCCATAACTTTCTTTTCAATATTAATGTTGAACAGGTCGGCCGCTCCGGCCTTCACCTTAGATGTCATTGTTTGCGTGAATGATGAGGGCCTCTCGTAGTTCGTCGGCGTAATTAACGCAATAGAATCAAGCTCCGCAGAAAATGACTCAAATGACAACCCAGTCAGCACAATTACAAGTAAATTTTTCATGACCTGTTCCTAAACATAGTTCCTCGTGGTTTAACGGCAAAAATCGACGCGATCTTTAAAAGAATCGGGGTCGATATGCGACTAATTTTCTTTCACGAGCAAGAAAAAGCTGACAGTTGAGTGAAAAAGTCGACTACTGAAACTAAATAGTGTTACTAGAGAGACAATAATTGTTGGGTATCCGACACACTTCACAAGAGGGGTTTTAATGAAGGCATTTTTAAAATTATCTATGTTAGCTTGTTTAGCTGTTCTTGCTAGCTGCGGAGGCGGCGGTGGCGGCGGAGGCGGTGGTGGACACTCGACTTACGGGACATACTACTCACCAAATATCCTAGCGAGTGAGTTCGTTAACTCACTAAACTCAGTAGATGGAACTTATTCATCTCACGTTGAACTTTACACGAATGAAACTCTTAGATCTCAAGTTCCAGGGCAAGAAGACTGGTTCGTAATCTGGGACGCGAAATACAGCGAATATAAAGCTGTGTCTCTTCAATACATCCGTTCAATCGTTTACTACGATTACTATGCTAACAACAGAGCTGTAGCTTCTGAGTTCAGATCTATTGAAAGAGGGGATATCCTTTCAGGTAACCTAAACGGTGACTACTACGGAAATGACTACGAAGTAGTAGACAGACTTTCATCTGGATACTTCGAAGGAAGAAACTCTGGATACCTTTACGAAGACGAAGCAACTTCTACAGACGTTTCTCTTCTTGCTAAAGAACAAGAGCAAAAGAAATTCTTCGACAAAGCTGCAAAAGTATCTCTTGTTTACAACGTAAGCATCGAGACATCTATGTCGATGGTGACGTTAGGATCAAAGATCGAAAGAATGCTAACGCGAGCTAACGGTGAGCTAACTCAAGAAGACCAAGCGGCCCTTCTTGGAGACATCAAAACTCTTACAGGTGTTAGCCTAGAAGAACTACAAAAAGCTTCAGAAAACTCTGCAGCTAAAGAAGAAGTTCTTGCTAAGGTTGCTGCTAAGATTGGAACTTCTGCTCAAAACCTAGAGCAAAAATTCCTTCCAGAAGTTTTCGGGATTACACTTTAATCTCAAAGACAGTTTAGCTAAAAACTAACAGGGCCCGCTTCACAGCGGGCCTTTTTTTTGCCCAAAATCCATAAAACCTGACCAAATTGGTGTCATAAAGAAACTAAACTTTCATCATTGGTGTCAGGTTGATTCCGAAAAAAATTGCAAAAATCTTAAATACTTACAGGTTGAGTGAAAAGATCGACTATTTTTTTAACCCCTGTTACAAATCGATTATGTCGAATTAATCAACCGACATTTCCTGAGGGGGGAATTAATTATGAAATCGCTTTTTAAACTATCAATGCTCGCACTATTAGTAACTCTAGCTAGCTGTTCAGGCGGCGGCGGTGGCGGAGGAGGCGGTGGAACGTATACACCTCCATCAACTGGCGGTGGTGGATCAACTCCAACTACACCAACAACTCCAACGACTACATATGGACAGTATTCTTCAGCTAACATCTTAGCTTCAGAATTCGTTTCATCACTTAACTCTGTAGATAGCACTTACTCTTCAAGAGTAGAGCTTTATACAAACGAAACACTTAGATCGCAGCAAGCGGGCCAGGATGACTGGTTTGTTATCTGGGATGCTAAATTCCAGGAATACAAAGCTGTATCACTTCAATACGTTCGTTCAATCGTTTACTACGACTACTACTCTAACAACAGAGCAGTTGCTTCAGAATTCAGAAAGATCGAAACAGGGGACATCACTGCTGGTAACCTGAACGGTGACTACTACGGTAACGATTACGAAGTTGTAGACAGACTTTCATCTGGATACTACGAAGGAAGACAATCTGGTTACCTATACGAAGACGAAGTTGGATCAACTGACGTATCTCTAATGGCCAAAGAACAAGAACAACAAAAATTCTTCGCGAAAGCATCAAAAGTGTCTTTCGTATACAATGTAAGCTTAGAGACATCTATGTCGATGGTTACTCTAGGATCAAAAATCGAGAAAATGCTTTCACGTGCTAACGGTGAGTTAACTCAAGAAGACCAACTTGCACTTCTTGGGGATATGAAAACACTTACTGGTGTAAGTCTTGAAGAGATCCAAAAAGCAACTCAGTCTGCAGATGCTAAAGAAGACGTAATTGCCAAAATCGCTGAAAAGCTGGGAACAAGCGCTTCAAACCTAGAGCAAAGAGTTCTTCCAGAAGTTTTCGGTATCACACTTTAATCAACTCTTAGACACTATCGTGGCTAAGTCCTTGAGGCCCCCGCAGAGATTGCGGGGGCTTTTCTTTTGTGGCCGTAAAAATTACCACCCATCTTTTCTGCCTACACCGACAGAGGTAGAACCATGCGAGATTTATTTAATTCCTTGGGGGATGTATGTTTAAAAGTGTCGTTGCTTTTTTAGCTCTGGCCGTGATTTCTACAGCTCATGCTTCATACCATGTAGCTTCTTATAACACTGACAACCTTGATCCTAACAGACCGACACGTGTGATGGTGGTTGGTAATGGTGATGACCTGGGACTTCTATTTGAAGAAGTGGCAAAAGCAAAGGCCGTTAAATACACAGAAAATTATCCACAAGACCAGATTGCTTTGATTGCTATCAATGAAAAAGAAATGGGGAGCGAGTGGAACTTAAAACGTTACGGTTTTAAAATCGAAAGAAACGATAGTTCAACACTTGATGGAAAAGAATTTATCAAGGAAGTTTCAAAGTTTAAGAAGATCCTTTCTCTGGATATTTTTAGCCATAGCTCTGCCCAATTCGGGATTCACCTGGATGGAAGAGCGAACCGTTTAAACATTACGACTAAAGGCCTTGAGGCGCTAAAACCGAACTTCATGAAAGATGCATTTGCTTACCTTCATGGATGTAACTCAGGATTTAACCTGGCCCCATTCTTATCAAACATCTGGGGAATTCCAGTGGCGGGGTCGATGACATCAACAAACTTCCAGAGACTGCACTCTGATGGAAATTTCTATCTTTCAGAAGAAGGGTATGCTCCAAACTCTGACTGGGCAAAAACAAATACCCTTTCATATGATAAAGAAGTTGAATGTAAAACTGGAACATGTCAAAGACTTAAGCCAGACAACACTCCTTATGTTGGGTTCTGGGGAGCATACAGAGCTGGTGGACTTCCTTTCTACAAGTTCTTCTGTGTGAAAAACTCAGAAGCTGACTGTCAGAGAGTGATGGCAAAATCAATGCTGTCTCATACACTGACAATTAATCTAAAAAAGAACAGCTCACTTGCTGAGTACAAAAAAGCAGTCTTTGATTTCCTTTGCCCGGTAAGCTCGAAAAAAGACTTAAGAGGTGAGTGTGAAGCAAAACTTGATGAAGCACTAGTGACTGGGGATATGACGTACAACCCATTCTCTCGCCCGCAAGTAGAATGTAGCTTTAAAGAGTGTAAGGTAGAGATCGATTGCGAGAAGGTTCTTTTCACTGGAGTTCCAAAACCAGGAACGTGTGAACTTAAAAATAACACTCCAGCTCCTGCGACAACCCTGGTTCGCGAGTACAAAGCTTACCTGGCTGCCTTTCCAAGTCTTTCTAAATAAACGAACAGCAAAAATACAGGTGTCTAAACTTTAGACACCTGCTCCTAAAATTACCTGGTCTCAATCTCTTGATTTAATAAAGCGCTACAATACCCATTATTTGGATCATTTCTTGCTTTAAGGTCCGTACTATGAAAACAAAATTTAATAGGCTAATGAGTTTTTGCGTCCTTTTTACGTCTTTTGTTTACGTGCAAGCGTATGCAGGAGAGTCCTTCATTCCTTTACAAAAGGGATTGAGGATGGCCAGTGACGATTTGATATACAACGATCAAGTCTTATCCAGCCGTGAAGCGGATATCTTAGGAAATTCCCAGAAAGTGGATTTATCGCTCTTAAATCCGCGCCCTAATGATCTTTGGGACAGCACTGTCACTAATGTCGATGACCAAAGCGAAATCGCTATCCGTGATAATGATGTTCTTTCATACGAAGGGTCTATCCTTTCTAACACCGGCCTTTACCGCTTCAACGCGATTCCGACTAACGGAAATAAGGTCTATACCATCCACTTAGATAAAACTCTTCACACAATGCTGATGAGAAAGAATCTTCTGCGTGCCCTTGGATATAAAATCCCGGCGATGAAGTATTTAAGAAAAGTCACAATTCAATTTAATTCAAAAGCGGCCATGGAAAGTTTTCTAAAGAGAGAAATCCCGGAAGCCACTCTTGGAGCGGCCGATAGATGGGCCGCAACTGATTTAGTAAAGGCCGATCAATTGACGGTAACTTTAAAAGACGTTGCAGTAACAGAACCTAATGAATACGATTTTTATAACGTCTCAATGGGTATCCCGACTCAAACAATTAACAGTCGTTCATTAAGAGCGCTGGTTATCCCGTACTCATTGGTTGACCTTTATGAAAGTGTCAACAAGTTCAGCTGGGTTGATGGAAAGATTGATAACAAGTCTGTTATCCTTTCGCATTTTACGGCCAACGATTTTGCGACAACAGTAGACGATGCTGTATGGATGTTAAACCGTTTAAATAAACTCTCTCGCGCTGATTTCCAGAAAATCGTTGCCGATGCACAATTTCCAAAAGAAGTTGAATTGGTTCTTGTTGAAAAACTCATTTCAAGAAGAAACTCTCTTAATAAACTCTTTTCTTTAAAGACTGCTGAAATTGCATTCAACCCTAAAATCACGATGGGTTCTGCTTTAAGAGAAGGAAAGATTATTCAAAAAGAGTACCCTGATTATGCTTCTCGCTTTGCTTATGGTGACGCTGAGTCTCCGCTTGAGCAGATGAGATTTTTCCTTTACTCAAAAATTCAAAGTAACATCATTGATAACCTGGTTAATAAGTTAAACGGTGAAATGTCGATCTTTGACTTAGGTGAAAAGAGAACTGAATACTTCCAAAAGCAATTTAAGGAAGGTCTGGATCACTTCGTGGAAACTGGTGAGCTTCTTCCAATTAAAGTTGGAGCTTGGTACAGCCCGGTGGTTGACGTTAATTTACTTCTCTCAAGAGATATCATCCTGGGGAACTATCTCGGGACGGATAACTTAGTTCAGCTTGCCGATACATTTGGAGCAAGTGCTGATGTCGGTATGTTTGCCGGTATCGAAGGTCTGGGTTACGACCTGGCCGGAAGTGCAAAAGCTTCTGTATCGTTGGTGCGCTCATACTCTCACTTAAAACCAGTTAAGAACTTAAAAGAAAGTTTAAAAGAGCCTTACAAAAATATGTTCGTGGGTCTTTTAAAGCGCTCATTAAAAGAAAAATTCTTTTCGCTCTCTGAGCTACAAAAACTTGGAGAGAAGGCCGACGAAGCAGGGTCTGCTAAAGATGAGCAGAAAAAGCGCATTGAAGAAATGTTTGCAGAAATTGACAAGAACCTGGACGTTGGTGAATCACTTATTATCACTGACCGACTAGTCCCTTCAGCAAGCGTGCGCCTGAACTTCAACCAAGGGCTCATTGGAGCAGGGATTGGAGTTTCTGGAAGTGTCACTGTTTTAAAACGTATTCATTTATACAAAAAGAGTCCTAAAGTTCTTCAGATCTATGATGACTCAGGATTTGTAAGAAATGTTGATATCAGCTTTACTGTAAGCAGTTATGTAAACTGGTTAAAAGTAAACGCGAAACTTGATAGAGGTCACTATAACGTTAACTCGTACATGGTTAACCTTTCAACTGACTTATCAGAAAACCCAAATCTATTCTCAAATGCTCTGGGAGTTTACAACGTACTTAAGAACAAAGACTTTGAACTCTTAGACAAAAATAACCCACCGGTAAAACTAGACGTTCAGTTTAAAGACAGAACGAGAGGTCTTTCACTTCTTTTCTGGAGAATGAAATCTCTGACTGGAAAGACGTACTACGACCTAAAAGCAAAAGACGGTGTTGAAGGGACTTACTACAGCCTGGAAAAAGACTTTTTAACAGGTCTTAACCCGGAAGCTTTCTCAAAACAATTATTGAACTACTACCTGGCAAAAGAAGAAGTTGAAGACGTAAGAATCACAGAAGACGGCAACCGCAACCCGGGAGAGAGCTTCTTTGGACGCTCACACACGCAAAAGCTTCGTTATGAAGCAAGTCTTGATACCAACAAACGTTTTGCCCAGAAGTTCCTGTCTCTTTCTGACGTCAAACAAGGTTGGGGAATGAGCGAGAAGAAAGTGAGAAAGTTCATGACTAAAGTGAACGAAAAATTCCAGTACCCACTATTTGATATCGGTCAGATCGATTTTAAGAAGCTTCGTCTGTTTAATGTTGGTTACCACATGAACCTTTATAACAAAGGGATCGAGCGTCTGCACTCAATTAAAGAGTCAGAGATCTTACCTTTAGAAGTGAAGTACAAAAAAGAAAGATGGTGTTCAGAAGACGACAACAGAAAGAGAAGCGCCGTTTGTGGAGACCTGTGGTCGCTTAAGAGCTTAATTAAAAAATGTCCAAAGTCGAAAAACGATGAGGCCATGGCCGATTGTAGTGTCGAGCTTTTTGAAAAAATGATGGATGATCTGGACTTCAACGACTTTAAGAAACTGATTGGTGAAGACAGTATGTACATCTACGGAACAATTGATGGTTTCAGAGAAAAGTCAGAAGTGTTAAACGACACTCTATACTCGAACACAATTGGAAAAATTGGCAGCAAACAGTGGAATGGTCCACTTGACGTTGTGAAGGATTTATTAGGACTTTCTGGCGGAGAATTCAGCGGTGGCTGGATTCGCGAAGGACTATAGGTGGCCCTCATGAAAAAGATTATTTTTACAACACTTGTTCTTCAAAGCTTAACAGCGCTCGCTGGGACTAATGACCCGCTTTATAACAAACAATGGGCGCTGGAAAATAGCGCTCAGGTGATCTTAAAGAATATCTCTGACCTGGAACGCGTGCAGGTTAAAGGTCTTCCCGGTGTGGATATCAATTGGGTAGACACAAAAGAGATAAAGACTGAAAAGAAAGAATTAATCGTGGCCGTTTTAGATAGTGGTCTGGATTTAGAACACCCGGATTTAAAAGACCGTATCTGGTACAACGAAAAACTTTGTGCCGGAGCAACCAATGCTGCCAATCGTCCTTGTTACGGTTACAACTACCTAGATAACAACACGATCCTTACAGACGATGTTGGTCACGGAACGCACGTGGCAGGTTTAATCGCAGCTAACAGAAATAACAGTACGGGGATTGCCGGAGCGGCCGATTCACGCATTAAGATCATGCCTTTAAAAGTTATCAACAGTTCGGTTAACGGATTTGTGTATAACGGAAAAGTTATTACTGACGTTATTGCTGATGCGATGACATTCGCAGTGAAAAATGGCGCAGAAGTTATCAACCTGTCTCTGGGATGGCCAAAACTAGTTGACCTGGCAAAAGTTCGCCAGGCCTTCGACTATGCTGAACAAAATAATGTTATCGTTATTGCGGCTTCAGGAAACAACAATAAAGACCTGCCGACTTTCCCATGTAGTTACGAAAACGTTATCTGCGTTGGTGCTATCGATAACCGCGGTGACCTGACAGATTTCACGAACCATGGATCAAAAGTCGACGTCGTCGCTCCAGGTGAATCAATCATCAGTACTTACCCGCGCGCTCTTGAGTCGCGTGTTCTTCGTATTAAAAACTACGAAACAAAACGTGGATCGAGCCAGGCAGCTCCTTATGTAACAGCAGCACTTGCAAACTTAAAACTTCTTCACCCTGGATTAACTAATGACCAGGTGAGAAGCCTGCTTTTTAGAAGTGTAAAGAAACTGGCAAAAGAATCATCTTCGCGTTTTGTGAAGTTTGGCTCTCTTGATATGAAGGCATTACTTGAACTTGCTTCTAAAGAAGAAGAGAAAGCTTTCGTTAATCCTTTAATGAAAGGACTGACTGAAGTTAAGTTCAATGCAGGAGACAGAAGGTTTGCCTTTAATCTTGAATTAAAAAATCTTTCAAACATTGATTACAAAGGACTCGTGTGCCTGCGTTCAGGATCAAAGGCGATTGAGCTGGATCAAAACTGTGTAAGCGTAGAAAACATCCAGGCCAAAAAATCATTGAGCTTTCCGGTGAGCGGATTGATTCAAGACCTGGCAGGGGACTCACACATTCTGTTGACTGTGCAGATTGATGATCGCACTTATACAACAAGCTTAGTTTTTAGCCGCAATCTAAATAACGATGCCGCTTTAATCAGTCAGTCGCTTGGTCAAGCAAGTTTTGATGATATGGCCGTTATCAGTGGAGACAGACGCCTTTCGAGAATGACTCGCGTTTTTGATAAACACAGACAAATTGCTTTCCCTGAGTATTTTTACCAGGAAAAACTAAAGCAAACTGAAAACGCTTCAGTTGTGTCTCTGTTAACGAGTGAAGGTGGAAAGTTTACGGTGAAGACAATCACTCTTCCAAAAGTAAACAAGGTGCTTTCAATCCACCGCCAAGACATCAACATGGACGGGAAGCTGGATTATTTCATCTACACACTTTCAAACAAGAAAGATGAACTTCAGTTCTATATTCTTGATGAAAAACTAAACCCACTGTTTAAAGAAAACTCGACATGGTCGATGACCCTTTCAACTTTTGAAGGTCTACCGATTGATGGTGGAATGGAGAAGTTTGAGTGGATTAAGGTGAAGAACCCTACACTTGGAAATGTTCTTGTTCCTTCAATTTACCGTTCGTACACAATGCCGGAAGCTGATAACTCAAAACAGATTTCTGAGCGCGTGATCGGAGCGATGTCTCACCAGTTCTATCTGAATCCAAAAGTGACAGATAAAAAAGTTGAGATCGAACTTCGCGTAGTGGACTCAGTAAAAATGATGGCCGCTCTTCGCAAAGAAATGGGCATCCTTGGAACATTTGATACGAAGTCAGTTTACTTATTAAAACCATTCCCACAAACGATGGAAGAGTCGAGAAATGGTGTGATCAGGTCACTGATTGTTGTAGATGAAGATGGTATCGGTCAACTTCACCAGGCGACGATCTCACTGGAAGGAAATAATTTTTCAAAGCTTTCAAGTTTATCGACGGAAAAAGCTGTTGATCAGTCGCTGATTTACCCAATTATCGATTCGAAAAACGGCAACGTGACTGATGAAGCGATTTTTACAACTTTACTCAACAGAGCAACGGCAGAGTTCCTGGTGAAAAATGATCACGAAATCGGATCAATTCAGCATTTAAACGAAGATTGGGAAAACCCAGTGATCGCTTTAACGGCCACTTTTGCTGAAAATGGCGCTAAAACTTATTTAGTAGAAAGCCGCTCGAGCCTTACGGTGCTACGTGACAACGGCAAAAAAGCTTCACTTCCGATCTACCGTGACTCAAGTTTTCCAGGCCAGAGCTTCTCAGAAACGATCACTCCAATCCTTTCAGAAGGCCGTCCTGGGGTCTATATCAATTCAACTCTGATCTACGGAGAGCGCCTGTATAGTATGGTAGATACTGAGAATAATGGGTTTATTAGGCCACTTTCACTATCGATCGGGATTCCTTCTGGGTGTGTGCCTCTGCTTCCAGAAACCCTAGCGGACAAGACTCAGTACAATTACGTATTTTTGTGCACAAGCCCATCTAAGGAAATCACTCTCAAATTCCTTCCTATGTCGCACCTTTAGTGTTAAATTCCTCAGTCTAAAAACATACTCGTCCTGGCCCATGGTGGGTCAGGACCTAATTTTTATTAGTCCAGGGGGATTTATGATTTATGAATTGTCAGTAGTGACAAAGCCGGAGCTTGGCGCTGAAGCTCACGCACAGATCGCAGAGATCGTGAAAGACGCACTTAAAGGCTTCGATGGTGAAGTTCTTATCGCAGACGATTGGGGAAGACTTGCTCTTGCTCAACCATACGCAAACGGTGCTCGTCACGGACACTTCCATTACTTCATGTACAAATCAAACACACAAGCTAACACTGAGTTAACTCGTCGTTTTGGTATCAATGAAGGCGTTCTTCGTACAGCTATCTTCAACATCGGTCTTGATGAAGAAAAAGAAACTCTAGTGAAGAACTTCAAGTCTCCACTTTCGAAAACACACCGTGGTTCAGTTCTTGATAACAAGAACGAAGACGACGATGAGTCAGGATTCGAAGATATGGAAGACGACCGTCGTAAATTCGCTAAGAGAAAGTCTTGCTGGTTTACAGCTAAGAAAATCAAAGCTGACTGGAAAGATCCTCAAACTTGGAACTGGTTAGTTTCTGAGTTCGGAAAAATTTCTCCAGCTCGCGTTTCAGGTATCTCTAGAAAACACCAACGATTTGCTAACGCTGCTATTAAGCACGCTAGAAACCTTGGGATTTCAAGCTACCTATCTAACCGTACAGCTGATAGAGCTTAGTTAGAGTAATAGCGATGACTAAAGTCGAACAAACCTCACAGATCTTTGATCAACAGGCTTCAGTTCCAAAACTGTTGTTTTTGGCGATCATGACTATTGCGCTTTGTTCATTTGGTCCAATGAGTATTTTTGCTTCAGTTCCACTAGCTATTGCATTTCTTCTTTACGGCCGTTTAATCGGGTTTGGTTTAGGAGCTTTTTCAATGGCGCTGCTTTGGGGTCTTTCATTAACTGTGAAAGGTTTTCCACCGGCACTAGTGGGATACTATGGATCGGCCTTTTTATATGCACTAGTAACGGCTGAGATTGTCCTGAGAAACATCAATCCGGTAAAAGGATTGATCTACATGGGACTGATCCTTGTGATCATCTCTGGATCTTTAGTAGTAGCTTACGACAGGTTGAGCCCGACAGGGTTAAAAAGCGAAATCAGTCAGTATGTATCGTCTGTTTTATCGCAGCTTAAAAAAAGCAAACAAGAGTCTTCAGAAGTTTCTGGAGATGAAGAAAGGGCCTTTGATGATTTTGTTAATAAGCCAGAAGCTTTAACGAATGACATCTACAGTTCGCTTCCTTTGATTGTTTTTTGTGTTTCTTATTTTGGTTTGTGGGTGAGCTTGTATGTTACTCTTCGCAACGCCATCGTATGGAGATACAAGGCCGTTTATAAATACAGTCTGCGCGACCTGACTTATTTCAAGGCACCTGAGTTTTTTGTGTACCCGTTAATTCTTTCTCTGGTTTTATGGCTAGGGGCTGACTACGGACTTCCAAAAGAGTCAGAAGTAATTGGTCGAAACCTTTTATACTGTCTTGGCGTTTTTTATCTGTTCCAGGGTTTTGGAGTCTATAACGACTTCCTGAAGTTTTTAAGAATCGGCGGATTTATTAAGACTCTATTTATTGCTTTTACATTTCTTCTAGCGTCTAAGTTCCTCGCGATCTTAGGCATATTTGATTTATGGTTCGATTTTAGAAGATTTTTTACAAATTCAAAAAAAGATGAAGGAGATACTATATGAAAGTTATTTTAACTGAAAAAGTTCCTACTCTAGGGAACATCGGAGAGATCGTTAACGTATCAGCTGGTCATGCTAGAAACTATCTAGTACCAAATGGCTTTGCAATGGTTGCTGACGAAGGAAACAAGAGACTACTAGCTGCTCAACAAAAAAGCCTTGGAAAGAAAATCCAAGCTCAAAGAGATGCTGCTAACGAAACTAAAAAGAAAATTGAAGGTCTAGTCATCGAACTTATCAAGAAAGTTGGAGCTTCTGGGAAACTTTTCGGAACTGTTACAAACGCTGAGCTTTCTAAAGAACTAGAAAACCGCGGTCTAACTGTTGAAAGAAGACTAATTCACCTAGATGCACCAATCAAAGGTCTTGGTACTTTCACTGCAAAAGCTAAAATCTTCCAAGATATCGAAGCTACTTTCAAAGTAAAAGTTGCTATCGATCCTAAGCAAGCTGAAGAACTAAAACTTGCTCAAGAAGAAGCTCTAAAAGCTGCTGAAGCTCGTAAGAAAGCTGCTGCTGACGCAAAAGCTGCTGGTGAGTCTGCAACTCCTGCTGCTGAAATGACTGAAGAGCAAAGATTAAAAATGGAAGTTGATAAACTTCTAAGATCTTAATTTCTGCTTAAAAAGATGTTATAATAAGAGGGACCTCGTTATGAGGTCCTTCTTTGTTTTTTGAGGTGAGCAATCATGGCTTCAATGAATCAACACAATGAACTTCCTCACGATCTACTGGCCGAAAAAGCCTTAGTAGGCTGTTTAATTATCGATGGTTCAGTCTTTGATGAGATCTCCAACCTTAAAATCAATTCCTCTCAATTCTATGATCCTCGTTACGGGATCGTTTTCGATATCATTGCCGATCTTTCTTTAGCCAACCGTGCGATTGACTTCGTTACTGTTTGTAACAAGCTCAAAGACAAAGGAAAGCTGGAAGAAGTAGGTGGTGAATCTTTTGTATCGAGTTTAACAGAAGACCAGGCTTCATCGGCCAACGTTTATGAGTACGCAAAAATCGTCAAAGATAAAGCGTCGATGAGAGAGATCATCAAAACGGCCATGCGAGTGGTGCAGATGGGGATGAGTTATACAGGTGAAGCTGATGATTTTATCCAGGATGTTGAATCGAGTTTCTTCAAGCTTACCAACGAAGCCAAAACTGGCGGTATGGTTAAGATCAATGCCACTTTAAGACAAAACTTAAAAGAACTGGAAGACACTACAAGAATCATGGGAGAAATCTCAGGGCTCTCGACGGGGTATCCTCGTCTCGATGAACTTCTTCTGGGAATGCAGCCAGGTCAACTGATTATTTTAGCTGCCCGTCCAGCGATGGGTAAGACCTCTCTGGCACTGAACGTGGCGATCAGTTCATGTCTACAATCAGGACTTCCTGTTGCGATCTTCTCTCTCGAGATGTTAGCGACGGAACTTTCAATGAGATTACTAACAGGTCGAGCGAAGGTGGATTCAAAACGCGTTCGTAAGAAGGCCTTCCTGGATACTGACCTTCGAAGTATTGCTAAAGCAACTCAAGAGCTTTCAGCGCTTCCAATTTTCATTAACGATTCAGGGAATACCACAATCCTTGATATTCAATCGCAGTGTAGAAAAATCAAAGCTGACCAAGGTCTTGGTCTGATTGTTATCGACTACCTTCAGCTAATGGGTTCTACCAACAAGTCTCTTCAAAGAGAGCAGCAGATCGCCGAGATCTCGAGAGGGTTAAAGACCATGGCCAAGGAACTTGGTTGTCCGGTTATCGCCCTGTCTCAGCTTAACCGTGGTGTTGAGTCCCGTCCAAACAAACGTCCTACAACTGCCGATCTTCGTGAATCTGGAGCAATCGAGCAGGATGCGGATATCGTCATGTTCGTTTACCGCGATGAAGTTTACTACCCGGATACAAAAGAGCCAGGTGTTGCCGAAATCATCGTAGGTAAAAACCGTGCAGGGGAAATTGGAACGGCAAAACTTGCGTGGGTTGGTGCCTACACAAGCTTTGAAAACCTCGCTCACCGTGACGGACCATAATCTCTATACAGTTTTTCCGTATAAGAATTCACTGCTAATGTTAAGCGGGGCCAAAGAGGCGCGCGCGTATTACAAAGACCATTACATTGATCTCTTAACTGGTGAGTCTCACGAGTTTGCAGTTGAAGGATGGCTATCACTTTTAAATTTTCCGGTAGCAGAGCATCCGATTGAAAAACGTGTGGTTCATCTTTTTTATGAGCTTGGTTTTCTCTTTGAAAATCTTTCAGAAGAAATCATGAGTACTGATCTTCTGGCCATTAATATCGAATACACAAAGAGAGAAGAACTCCAGATCAATCCAGACCACAAGAAAATCATCCTTTCACTTAAGAGTGCTCCTCACTACCACGATTATGAAAAACAATTCCAGAAGGGCCATAAAGAGCTGACAGAGGGCAATTGTTATCAGTTCAACCTGACAGGTGAATACACATACGACTTTGAAGATGATATCGAGGCGGAAGATTTTATTTCGGCCTTATGGAAAGACCCAAAGAAGCGTGGAGCTTTTGCTTCTGCGACTTACATCGAACACTTCGAGCAGCTTTTTTTAAGTAACTCACCAGAGTGTTTATTCCGTTATGAAGGCGGAATGCTTTCAACTATGCCCATTAAAGGCACAATGAAACGAAATACTGATGATCCCAGAGAAATTAAAAGTCTCTGGAAAGAATTAGTCTTGGATAAGAAGAGTGAAGGCGAGTTGTTTATGATTGCCGATCTTTTGCGTAACGATCTCTGTCGCATTGATCTTCCAAGGGCCATCGTCACAAGAAAAAAAGCAATGCTACTTGTTCCTGGACTCATTCATCAGTATTCAGAAATTAAAGTTCCTCTTTCACAGCATGTGACTTTGAAAAATATTTTAGAAAAAATTTTTCCTGGTGGAAGTATCACTGGTGCACCTAAAAAAAGAGTTATGCAGATTCTAAAAAAATTAGAATCACGCTCTCGCGGTTTTTATTGTGGATCGACTTTGCTTTTTTCTAAGGGGCAAATAGAAGCTTCGATTAATATCAGATCTAGTGTTGTTGATTTCAAAAAAAGATCACTTTCTTATCAAGCGGGGGGCGGTATTACACTCTTAAGCCAACCTCAACACGAGTTTTTAGAGATGACTTACAAGCATGACAGCTATATTGATACCCTAACTCTATAAAATTGCTTGATTCTAATAAAAACTTACATTCAGATGTTTCTGACCGAGAAACATTGACACTGTTTTCTTACACTCGATATGATTTTTTTGCGTCATAGTAATTGACTTTTTTGGCCAAGAAAAAGTCCACATAATCTCCGTCGACGGATCGACAAAGGATTAAGCGGATTGGCTGATTAAATAAGACAAAGGAGTGTTGAATGGGAACTTTAGGTTTAAAGGATACGGGTAAACCAGAGTCATCAGAGACAGGAGTCTCATTAGGTTCACTTGCTGAACTAACAGGCTTTCCGATTGATTACATCAAAAGGGAACTTCTTTTAGATAGCGAAAAAGACCTGAGTGTTGAAGAGTTAAGAGAAAGAGTTCTTGCTTACCTTAATTCTGCAGCAGTTTAAAAAATGAATTATTAAACCTTTTGTCAGTAGGACTTTTGGTTTTAGTTACTAAAAAGCCTAGCTTATGCTAGGCTTTCTAGTTTATGGAACCAAAAACTACTGATTATTGTCTTCTTCAATCAATCGACTCAGTCGAAGACTTTCTTAAATCTACGTTCCACGCAAGTTCCAATAAATTAAAAAAACATTTTAAGAAGCCTTTTCTTGCAAGAAGCTTCAAAGAAAAAGCCACACTTTCTCTGCCACTTAATTTTATTAATGATGGCGAGATCAATCCGCACTATGAAGGTGAAGAGATCAGGATCATTGCTGAAGATGAAAACTTTTTTGTCTTTAATAAAAATCCTAATCAATTTGTTCACCCGCTGACCTATGATGAAAGTGACAATTGTTTGTCGTTTATCAGAACCAAAAGACCTGAACTCTTGAGTGTTAACCGTACTCAGTATGACCGAGGACTGTTGTATCGCCTAGATTACGAAACTTCAGGTGTGATGATTTATGTAAAGAGCGATGAGCTTTATAAAAAGCTGCGTGAGAGTTTTTCAACTATTGCCAAGGCCAAGATCTACTGGTGCTGGGTGGAAGGCGAAATGAAGCTCTCAGGAAGCTTTAAGCATTCATTCTCTTCAGGCGAGGAAAAAGGAAAGCGGGTGTTAGTGGCCGAGGCAGGAGTTCATTCGCAGGAAGGTGAACTTGCTCTAAAGGCCCTTCGTTATGAAAAGAGTTTAAACCGTACATTGGTGGAGGTGACGTTGAAAACTGGCCTTCGCCACCAGATTCGCGCCCAGCTGGCCTATCTAGGATACCCCTTGGTCGGCGATAAATTTTATGGAGGAAAAGAGGCCAAGAGGCTTTATCTCCATGCCCAGACCTACCGCCTGGAGGTGGATGGAAAGGATTATTCATACGACTCAACCCCCTTAAATTTCGACGGTTTTTAAAAGACCAACGTTTTTGATCAAGAAAAAGTTTAAGCCCTAAAATGGAGTAGCCGACAAGATTGGTATGATTTCTTAAACCCCTATTTTTTAGGAAGATCGATGTCGGACCAGCAGATTATTTTAGAGAACAGTTTCTGGAAGTTTTTAGTGTCGCTTGAAGAGCTCAAAGAGAAAAAAGAACTTGTGTTGTTTTGCTCTTCGCTTGCCATTGATGAAGACACTCTTACGACGTATTGCGAATTTTTAGCGCGCTTTAAAGTCGCCGCTTTCAGAGATGCAGAGTACATCTATCCGCTTAAAGAACAATGTAGAATTAAAATGGAATTTACGTTGGCCGAATGGCTGGCCCTTCAGGCGGTGGTGCCGAAGGACTCCCAGGCAACGGCTTATTTCCAGCAGATTGTGCAGGATAAAATGAAAATGGCCCAACTGGCCCATGCTCAATTTTCACTTTATAAAGCTCCGAAAGGAACTCCTGTTGAGTTCACTTCCTTTGAAATGTTAAAAAAGAAAATTGATTACGATATTATCTGTCGCAAATCCATGAAAGTTAAATTTTTTACAGAAAAAGAATGCGACGTTTTTCCACATAGGCAGGTTTATCTCGACGGAGTCCTGTGTGTGGTGGGAGAAAATATCTCCGATAAAACACTGGTGTACTTCGGACTTGAAGACATCAAGGATGTTGAAAATCTGGACCTCATGTATGAACCGAATTTGAGTCAGATTGAAGTTAATGAATTTATCGGACACCTAAGATTAATTAATGGCAAAGAAGAAAGACTGGTTCTAAAAATTTATAGCCAGGATCAATCGGATCTTCTTCCTGAGCACCATTTTCTTGGCAACCCATTTGTCACCTCCAGCACTGAAGGGGACATGATTTGGGCCGCCACGCTTGAAATGTGTGATGATGTTTTTCATTGGTTATACAAAATGAGAGACAGAATTGAAGTCCTGGACCCTGGGCATATCAGAAAAGAGTTTTCTCATTACTGCGAACTTAAAAAAGAAAGCAGCAATAAGAAAGCGTCATAACGCCATAACACAATGACCCTCGACAGAAGCGTTTAAAGGCGAAAGACTAGATTTAGTCTCATTGGTCGAGGGTTCACATGTCTCATCCAAAATTCGGATTGGTTTTAAGCGGTGGGGGCGCAAGAGCAGCCTATCAGGCCGGCGTACTCAAAGGCATCACTGAAATTGTCGGCGACAAAATGGGTGATGATCCTTTTCAAATAATCACCGGTATTTCTGCCGGCGCTATCAATGCAGCTTATCTCGCTTCAGCAAAAAATAATTTTAATGAACAGGTTCAAAGTCTTATCCGGATTTGGGAAGAACTCACCCCTGAGAATGTTTTAAGAACCGACATTGCCTCATTGGGAAAACTCAGTGCCGGCTGGATAAAAGACTTAAGCTTTGGCGGGATGTTTGGAAGATCTGAGTCCACTCATTTGCTCGATTCAACACCACTGCGCGATCTTTTAGAAGAGAGCATCGACTTTGATCAAATTGAAAAAAATATTATCAACAACAAACTTCATGGTGTCGCCGTTTCGACGACGAGCTATGCAACAGGCACGAGCGTGACATTTTTTGATTCTCCGTCAGTCAAAGCTTATGCGCGAAGTGCACGCATTGGTTTAAAGGGACCTTTGCGTTTAGAGCATGTTCTTGCTTCATCGGCGATTCCTTTCATTTTTCGTCCGGTAAGAATAAAAAATAGTTTTTACGGAGATGGAGGAATCAGGTCCAACGCCCCTTTGAGCCCGGCGATTCACCTGGGCGCGGATAAACTTCTGGCGATTGGAGTGAGGTATTTTAGAGAAGAGATGGAAGTCAAAGAACTCAATCAGCAAGTAGAGATGAACAATATTGTCCTTGCTGATATCGTGGGAGTTTTATTTAACTCTCTTTTTCTTGATGCTATCGAATTTGATTATGAAAGACTTCAGCGTATTAATAAAACAGTTTCTCTTCTTAGCGAAGATGCTCTTGCTTCTCACCCCGGGCAGCTAAAAAAGATCCCGACATTACTTATTCAACCTTCTGTTGATTTGGGTGAACTGGCCGGAGATCAGTTTCATCGTTTTCCAAAAATGCTTCGTTATCTCTTAAGCGGTATTGGTGCGACAGAGGCCCGTGGAGCAGATCTTTTAAGCTATATCGCCTTTGATAAGGCCTACACTCAAAAACTAGTGGAAATCGGCCATAAAGATGCTCATAACAGAGCAGAAGAGATCAGAGAGTTCTTCCAATTATAGCGAATTCGCATTATTCTTGGTGAATGGAACAGCAGTCTAAAAAGAAGTCTAATAACTTTTTCCTTATTTCATTTCTTCCGGCCATCTTATATTGGTACCTGGAAACGAAGTATCCGGTAAAAATCGCCTTAATGGGTGGTATTGCTCTTTCTATTGGTGAAATTCTTTTTGAAAAGATCTTCACCGGACATATTCATCAGCTTTCACGATTTAACTTTTTCTTAGTCGTTTTCCTCGGCGGTTTTTCACTGATGGAAGAAAACGGAATCTGGTTTAAACTTCAACCGACCTTTTCTCTTTGGGCCGTGGCCGTTTACATGTGGGTAAAACTTAGAAAAGGCTCGGGCTTTTTTAAAGAGATGATGATGGAGATGAGGCCTGATGGGAAAATGCCACCGGATCATATTATCCTGTCGATGGAAAGAAACATGGTCATCCTGTTTTTCTGTTATGGGCTTTTAATGGGTGTCCTAGCTCTGTGGTTTCCAACTTCACTTTGGGCCTTCTTTAAAACGGCGGGGCTCTTTATCGTCATGGGGATTTTCATGGTGATTCAGACCATTCTAAACCGTCGAAATATGAGAAATCCACCTCAGGAATAACTGTCGAAAGTTTTGACAGGGCCGTTCTTTTTTCACTTGTTAACTGCGATTTTTCTGAGATGGATTAAGATAATCCAGATGAAAACTTTTTATAGGACATTGCTGACATCCATCTTGTCACTCACGCTCTTGATGAGTGGAGCGATCGCTTCTGAGCGAGTGGAAAATGTCTTACTTGAAGACAGTTTGCTGGTGCTGACCAAACTTGAAACTAAGTATAATACAGTAAAAAAGCAACGCTCAGATCTTGGAAATATTGAAACCAATTTACGTCGCACTAAAAAGGGACAAAGCATTTATCTAAAATTTGAGAGTATTGCAGGCTCACTGATTGTGATTGGAATTATTATTGGAAGTTATAAGGCCTATTTCCCTCCGGGATTCAGGGCCATGGCCGGTGCGTATGTCACGGTAACGGGAATTAGTCATGGGCTCATTAAACTGAGTGCAAACGATGTGCAAAAGCTGTTAGTAGATATCGTCAAACTCAACAATGTTCTCGATAAAAGCGAAGAGTCAATCGAACTACAGGCCGAGTATCATTGTGCCCTAATTGAAGGCAATTATTATCACACATTTTGTCGTTAATAGATCATTCTAAATGTCAGGTTAACTCTGGGCCCAATAATTTTTTTGGTCTTGGAAATTTTATGTTGCCAGAAATGCTGGAGTTCATCTTTCATGACAACTAAACTTCCATCCGTGATAGGGATGATGACGGTTTTTTTCTCCAAGTCGAATTTATGCTTTAATTGAAAAGACCTGGTTTCACCAAAACTTAAAGAGGCGATTGTTGGATTAGGCCCCAGCTCTTTTTCATCGTCAGAGTGATAAGACATGTGATCGTTTCCATCGCGGTAGTAGTTCACCAGGACTGAATTAAAGCGCACATTCAAATCATTCTCTAGCTGAGTTTTAAGTTTTAAAAGAACAGGAGTCCAGGGCAAAGCCTGCATGTGGATGTTAGAATAGCTGTATTTTACTCCCGGATCGCCATACCAGGCGGTGAGGCGAGGTTGAGGAAACGTTTTTCCATAAAGAGTGATGGAGTCGTTTCTCCATTTAATGCCTTCGATGACGTCGTCGATTTTAATATCAGAATACTGCTCGAAATACTGGAGAGTTCCGTCTTCAGTAATGATGTCGATAAAGCCTTTAGGCAGAAAGTTCATGACTACTTGTTGTTCTTTTCAAAAAGGTCTGTCTGGATTTGAACTGATTGCTCGTGGATAGAATCGAAGATTTCTTTAATGAAGTCAGGAGAAAGCCCCATCTTTTCAGCTGAGACTAAACGGTCTTTCATCAGTTCTTCAAAACGCCCTTTTTGTAGAGCTGTGATGTTTTGGTTGATTTTTGCAGTCGCGATTTTTTCCACCACTTGCTGTCTTAGTTTCAGCGTGTGGATAAGTTCATTATCCAGGCGGTCGATTTGTTCGCGCAGGTCATTTAACTCTTCAGTATAGTTTTTATCCTGAGAGTATTCTCTCTTTAGTGCAAGAGATGAGATGATGTTTAAAAGTTTTTCTGGAGTCACTTGTTGAGAAGCATCTGACCACGCTTTCTCCGGATCTGGGTGAGTCTCGATGATTAGACCATTCATATCCAGGTCCATCGCTTTTTGGCAGACTTTCTGAACCAGGTCTCTTTTTCCAGTAATGTGAGAAGGATCGCAAAGAAGAGGAAGCTCCGGGAACTTTACTTTCAGTTCCATCGGGATTCTCCAAAGAGGATCATTTCTAAATTCTAATTTTTCAGCGACAGAAAACCCGCGGTGAATAGCAACGAGTTTTGAAATCCCTGCTTGATTCATTCTTTCTAAAGCGCCAATCCATAATTGTAGATCAGCGTTGATTGGGTTTTTTACCATGACAGGAATGTCTACACCCTTAAGAGCGTCGGCAATTTCCTGAACAGAAAATGGGTTGGCCGTCGTGCGAGCACCAATCCATAAAATATCAATTCCTGCTTTTAAACACAGTTCAACGTGTTTTGCAGTCGCCACTTCAGTTGTTGTTAAAAGACCAGTTTCCTTTTTTACTTTTGCCAGCCATGGAAGGGCAAGCTCTCCCAGACCTTCAAAGTTATTTGGACGCGTTCTCGGCTTCCAGATTCCTGCGCGGAAAACTTTTACTGCAGGGATTTCTTTTAATGCATGAGCTGTTCTTAGCACCTGCTCTTCAGATTCAGCAGAACACGGGCCAGCAATAACCAGCGGTGTACCTGGAGCGGGAAGAGGGAGCCATTCATTAAGTGCGTCGATATTCATATATGTCCTTGGGCTGTACCTTACTCCCTTTTTAGGCTAATGTTAAGGGGGCCTGTAATAAGGTTTTTTCTTCTCAAAACGCGGCTAAACCTAAGGAATTTATATGCAAATCACCGATAAAAAAATTGAGGAATACTGTATCTCTAAAAGTAACATTCCGGGAACGGACTGCCTGAAGATCGAAGACTATACAAGGGCAAACGTCCATGGGGCAGGGATGTTGATTGGAAAGATGGAAGCGTCTTTCATTGGTTTTCTTCTGCGTTCAATTAAAGCAAAACGAGTTCTGGAGCTAGGGACTTTCACTGGGTACTCGGCGCTGACGATGGCCGAAAATATGCCGGAAGGATCTGAAATTATCACTGTCGATGTTAACCAGGAAACAGTGAATCTTGCTAAGGACTTTTGGGGAAAATCAGCTCACGGACACAAGATTAAAAGTATTCTTGGACCTGGATTGGAAGTTATCCCGACGTTAACTGGAAAGTTTGATTTTGTTTTCATCGATGCAGACAAAAGAAACTATATTGATTACCTGAAATTGACTGTGCCTATGCTTTCAGAGCATGGAATGATTGTTATCGACAACGTTTTATGGGGCGGACAAGTTCTTCCGGGAAGTGAGTCGACAGGCAGTGACCTGCGCGACCGCAACACTGAGTTCATCCGCGCGGTGAATGACTATATCGCTGGGAATCCTGATCTTTATGGGACATTGATGCCGATTAGAGATGGGATGTTTCTGGTGCAAAAGAAAACTCATTAAAATAAAAAAAGGCCCGTTTGAAGCGGGCCTTTTTTATTACATTACATCGTCTTTAAAATAGGTTTTTTCGGCAGTCACTTTAAGTTTTTTTGTCACAGTATCACAATGTCTACGACGGCATGGGACTTCATAAAACAATTCAATACTTGATTCCTCTTTGTCATTTAAAAGCTCTTCACTAATAACTGGTGAATAAGTATTCATCGCATAATTTGTTAAGTTGACCGTCGCAAGATCACTGGCATTCACAGAGGCCTTGAGAATGTGATCGACTTGTAGTCCGCCGTTTAAAAGGTGCACTTCATATAAGTCAGAAGGTGTTCCAAACAAAAGATAATGATTGGCCTGAGCATTAGGCTTAATAAGCGTGCGTTGGTAGAGAACTTTCACATTGTCCAAAGTGACATTCTCCATAACCACAACACCTTCTTTTTCAAAGTGACCGGCATAAACGTCGCCAACCAGCGCGTGAGGCTTAAGTAAAAAAGCTTCCAGGTCAAAAGGTGCCGGAACGAAAGTTAAAAACTGGCCTTCAGTCATGTGTGAAAGAAGCTTTGTTTTAAGTTCTGCCGATAGAGAGTATTCTAAAACCACCTGCTTGTTGTGGATTTTGTGATACATCGGCAGGTGATACGCCATGAGCTTCTCCTGGCCAAAGAGCACCATTCCGTGTGTCGCTTCAACTGCGTAAGTGTGAAAAGATAGCAAGCAAAGAAAAAGAAAAGATATTAGTACTTTCATTGTTAACCCCCCTTTTGAAAGTAGAGGCAATTTAGCTTTTCATCATTCATTTGATAAATTCATAATAATGATTTATATATGAATATAAATGAGTTTACTTCATCCTAACTTAATCGCATTCATGGCCGTCGTTGAGCGAAAGACTGTTCAAGACGCCGCTAAAAAAATCGGGCTTACCCAAACTGGTGTGACCCAGAGAATCCGAGCCCTGGAAAAAGAGCTGCTGACCACACTTTTTATCCGTTCGCGCTCAGGAATGAAGCTTACGGTTGAGGGAGAGTCCTTACACCGCTACTGCCAGAGTGCTGTGGAGCTGGAAGGGCAATTAGTTTTTGAATCGACTCAGCAGGAGATTGCTCTGACTATCAGCGGGCCTTCGAGCTTGATGCGCTCCCGCGTGATCCCCAATGTTTCGGGCCTGTTGAAAAAATATCCTTTTCTACGTGTGCAATTTGACCTGATGGACCAGCAGTCTGCGGTCCATAAATTAAAAAATGGGACATCCCAAATTGTTTTGGTGCGCAGCCCGAACGTGGCCCTAGAAATGGATTCGCGGATTTTAAGACCTGAGCGCTATATTTTGGTGGGGCCCATGGCCTGGAAAAAGCGCTCGATTAAGGACATTCTTCAAAACGAAACCATTATTGATTTTGACCAAAATGATACGTATACCTTTGATTTCCTAGAGAAATATAGGCTTCAGGACCAGATTCAAAGTTCGCGTCACTACGTCAATAACACCGACGCCCTGGCCTCGATGATTGCCGATGGAGCAGGCTATAGTGTGTTGGCCCAAGAGTTGGCAAGTGAGCTGATTAATCGTAAACTCCTCGTCGATTTACAGCCTGGAAAATTCCTGGATTTAACTGATATTTGCCTTGCGTGGTATCCGCGTCCGGAAATGCCAGCGTACTTCAAAGACATACTCAACGTTTTAAAATAAAGGCCCTGCTCATGAGTGACACTGAAACTAAAAAACCGATAGCTTTAGAAGCTTACGAAAAACTTGCGGAAGCTTTTTCTGAAATTGCTCCGGCCAAAGCAGAAAACGCTTACATCGAACAACCTGCGATGAGAAAAGCAGTAGGGGATGTGCGCGGAAAAAAAATTTTCGAAGCAGGTTGCGGCCCGGGAATTTTAGCAGAGTACTTAGTGCATGAAGGGGCAAAGGTTGTGGGTTTTGATGTAAGCCCTAAAATGATTGACCTGGCAAAAAAACGCGTGCCTGATAATGCAACTTTCTTTGTTGCCGATATGGCCAAGCCTCTGCCTATTGAACAGGATGGACAGTTCGATATGGTCGTGGCGAGTCTGTCAATTGATTATATCGAAGACTGGAGCGTGCCTCTAAGCGAATTTTATCGACTGCTAAAACCAAAAGGAAAATTTGTTTTCACAATCCAACACCCAATTGGGTCTTGGAATTGGTACAAACCAACATCCGCTTTTGGGGTTCAGTATGTAGAAGCCTCGTGGAAGGGTTTTACTGAAGAGCCTGTGATTATGCCGGATTACTACCGTTCTTTTGAAGAAGTGATTAATCCTTTAATTAAGGCCGGGTTTAAAATCCTTAAGGTTGAAGACCTAAAGCCGATAGATGCCCTTCGCACACTAGATCCTTACAAGTTTGGAAAATATTCCAAACTGGCTACATTTATGTGCATTATTGTTGAAAAGGAATAGCGACATTTCATACCAGATTTTATAAAATGGGCTTTAATTCATTATTTTAGGATTCGGTATTTTTCTGGGAGTGGCCCGTGTCAGCTAGGCAGGACGAAAAAAATCTTTCTACGCGCTATAAGTATTTAATGGCGCTCTCAGCATTAGGTGTTGTGTACGGAGATATTGGAACAAGTCCACTCTACGCACTTAAAGAATCATTTCACCACGGCCACAATATTGGCATCACTCACGATAACATCTTCGGAATTCTTTCACTGATTTTCTGGTCATTGATTATCGTTATCTCTATTAAGTATCTTCGTTACGTTTTAAAAGCAGATAATAAAGGGGAGGGAGGAATCCTTGCTCTGACTGCACTGGTAACTCCAAGAACAGATAAGCATGCAACAAAAAGAAAGAACCTGATTCGTTTAGGTCTTTTTGGAACGGCCCTGCTTTACGGTGACGGGATGATCACACCTTCGATCTCAGTTCTTTCTGCGGTAGAAGGGCTTGAACTTATCACGCCGGTTTTTTCTCCATACATTATTCCCATTACCATCGCGATTCTTATTGGTCTTTTCTCTGTTCAGAAGTACGGAACAGATGCCGTGGGAAAAATCTTTGGGCCGTTAACACTGTTTTGGTTTTTAACTCTTGGAGGGTTAGGGATTTTTAACATTATTAAAGAACCATCGGTTCTTATGGCGATGAACCCTTATTACGCGTTTCATTTTTTCATGGAAAATCAGTGGAACGGTTTTTTGGTTTTAGGTTCGGTCTTCCTGGTTGTTACCGGAGGAGAAGCGCTTTATTCAGACTTGGGTCACTTTGGAAGACAGCCGATTCAACGTGCGTGGTTTGCCGTTGTTCTTCCGTGTCTGGTTTTAAACTATTTTGGACAAGGTGCTCTTTTAACTCACAATCCACTTGCTGCTAAAAACCCGTTTTTCTTGATGGCACCAAGCTGGATGTTAACTCCGTTAGTAATCCTGGCAACACTTTCAACGGTTATTGCTTCTCAGGCCTTAATCACCGGGGTTTTCTCGATTACTATGCAAGCGGTGCAGTTGGGGTATATTCCACGCGTTCTTATTGAGCACACTTCAGAAAAAGAATTCGGACAAATTTACGTTAAGAGTATGAACCGCATGTTGATGATAGCGTGTATTCTTCTGGTCTTCTTCTTTAAGACTTCAAGTAACCTTGCCGCTGCTTACGGTATTGCCGTCACCACCACGATGGGGGTAACGACCATCCTGTTTTATCTAGTCGCTAGACAAAAATGGAGATGGAGTAGATGGAAAGCAGGACTTATCTGTGGTTTCTTCTTGATCATCGACCTTTCATTCTGGGGTGCCAACCTGCTTAAAGTTGTCGACGGCGGATGGGTTCCATTAGCGGTTGGGGTTTTCATCTTCGTCATGATGACGACATGGAAAAAAGGAAGAAAACTTCTTGCCCAAAGAATTAGAGATGAAGTTATCCCTCTAAGCCTTTTCTTAGATAAGATCGATACTCAAAGACCTTATAGAAATCCGGGAATTGCTATCTATATGGCAAGCGGATTAAAAGACACGCCGTACGCTTTGATTCAAAGTTACGAGCATTATAAATCAATTCACGAACACCTGATTTTCCTTTCAGTGGTTACAGAAGAAATCCCACAAGTTCCTCAATCAAGACGTGTGGAAGTTAACAGTATCGGACACGGCTGTTATACGGTCTTCGTTCACTATGGATATATGGAAAGACCAAACATTCCTAAAGAGCTTGATGGTCTTCAGATTGGAAACATTCTCCTGAATCCAAATGAAGCGACTTACTTCATTGGAAAAGAAAGGCTGTTTGCTACGGAAAAACCTGGTATGGCCATCTGGCGTGAGAAGCTTTTTGCTTTTCAAACGGCCAATGCTCAGGATGCGACAACATTCTTCCAGCTGCCTAGAAAGCGCGTAATGGAAGTCGGAGTTCAGGTCGAACTCTAAAAGATATTAAGGAGAATCCCTGTGAAAAAATCTCTTCTGTTTATCATGCTTGGGGCCCTGGTTTCATGCGCTTCTGTCGATAGCATTCATAAAAACGCAAACTGTGTTGTCTGGAAAGATCAGCAGTATTGGGGTCCTTATTCAATTGAAGTCGTAGAAAATAAAATCTTCTGGAATGGAAACTGCAAAGGTTATAATTCTGGCTGTAAAGAGCTAAGCCTGAAAGTGGATGAAAATAAAAATCTTCTTTCGGATGAAGCGGTTATCGGAACGATTGCTAACAACGAACTAAAGCTAGCTGAAAAGCATGCTCTGGCGACAATGATTAACTACAACGTGATGTCAGCAAATATGGAAGGAAAGCAGTTGAAAACTCAAACTGCTGCTACTGAACCATTTGTTGATTCATACAAGTTCAACGATAAATGCTCAGCAGAGTCGGCGCTTCTTGGTGGCGTGGCCCTTGATGCCATTTATTTCCTGCAAATTAACAAATAATGAAAACGAGAAAAATTCTCGCTATGGGTGGTGGAGGATTTTCAATGGAGCCGGGCAACCTGCTTCTTGATCAATTCTTCTTTTCGTTGGCAGAAAAACAAAAACCGAACGTTTGCTTCATTGGCACGGCCAGTGGCGATGCCCAAGGTTATGTTGATCGCTTCTATGATTACATGAAAGATCATGATGTCACACCTTCACATCTTTCATTGTTTAAAGCTCCCGTCGGTTCTCTTCGCGATTACGTTCTTTCTAAAGATGTTATTTATGTCGGAGGAGGCAACACTCGAAACTTAATGACTCTTTGGAAAGAGTGGGGACTGGATAAGATTCTTTGGGAAGCTTATAACAACGGTGTGGTTCTTGGAGGGCTTTCGGCCGGAGGTCTTTGTTGGTTTGAAGAAGGTGTGACCGATTCAATTCCTGGAAGCCTGACTAAACTTTCATGTATGAACATACTTAAAGGCTCATTCTGTCCGCACTTTGATGGAGAAGCAGAAAGACGTCCCGCTTATCACAACTTGATTTTAAATGGTCTTAAAAGTGGTTATGCCTGTGATGACAGTGCTGCCGTTTATTTTGAGAATGAAGTTTTTGTGGAGTCGGTGTCTTCGGTGGCAAGTGCTTCGTCATACTATGTGAAAAGTGACGGTGGAAAAGTTCTGGAAGAGAAAATCCCCACTCGTTATTTAGGCAACTAATCTATAAAGCAAAATCGTAACTTATTTCAATGTCGCTTTCTACTCCCTTAACTTTAATCGTTTTAAGGGCGCACGTAGCATCTCCACAAGAAAGATTATACTGACCATTTTCAAATTTAATGCTCTTCCATTTTGTTCTATCCAGCGCTTCATTAAGAATGTTGATTTCTGTTTTATCTACTGCCGGAATAGCTCTTAATTCTCTAAGCGCTTGAATGAAAATGCGTTCAGGTTTTTTTGCATTTAGTTTGCGAGGACGGATAAGAAAAGAAAAAGCGTAATGGGCACAGCCGCCTTTTTTATAGGTGATCACTGTTCCTTTAGGTGTTGTGATTGTTTGAGTGAGGATTTTATTTTTTTGATCTTTATTAACGGGAGTGATGTTTTGATAAAGCTTCGGGTTTTGATCGAAGATACTTTTAGCATCGGCAAAGTTGTAAGTGCAGTGATCTTCGGCAGCATAAAGCGCAAGAGACAGCGACAAGAACAGTAAGATTAGTAAGTACTTCATCGGATTCCCTCAGTTTGATTGACACCAATATAGACTATAAGAGTTTTCTTTAGGTGCAAATCCTACAGACTCATAAATTCTGGCCGCATGGTAATCCGGGTCTGCTTCCATGCAAAGGGTTTTAACTCCCCAGTGCTCCAGAGCGTATTTACCACTTTCATAGACTAGGGTTCCACATGCCCCCATTCCTCTGTAATCCTGATGAGTGACGACACTTTGATAGCGGGCCAGGTCACCTTCAAAGTAAATACCCAAATCAGCAATCAGAAGATCTCCTTTAAAAGCCCCAAAGCGTCCACCGCGGTTATCTTTAATGAGCTTTTGATAAGATTCATCCTGGTTGCGTTTGAATTCTTTAAAGTCTTCATAAGAGTGTTTTGGGTCGCGGGTGATTGTTTGTAGCTCCAGCGCCTGATCCCAGTCTGATGCGGAAGTGAGAAGCCTGATAGTGAGGTCATTGTTGTAATGCTTGGGAGCAATAACTGAAGTCGCTTGAAGCGAAACTGATTTTTCCAGCGAGAAGCCGTAACTTAAATACTCCACGCTCTCTGGTTCCGCATTCTGATCCCAGGCAAAAACATAATGCTTGAAAGTTTTATAGTGAGAGAATTCGCGCTGGAAAATATTCATCCAGTTAACGATGTCGCCATCGACCGGAGCTTTTTTAAAGATGAGGTAATTCCCCCAATGGAAAGTGGGGTTACTTAATGTTTTGACCACGATGTAGCTTTCGCGCTCAATGATCTCACTTTCATTTCTGGCAAAGATCATATTTGTTCGAAGTGAAAGTGAGTTGAGTTTCATTGTGTACCTTGTGTTTATTACGCCCACATATCTGTGTATTCGATAAGTTTTGACGTGATTCCTTTTTCAGAAAGCGAGTGACCAGCATCACCAATAATGTGCAGTTCGGCTTCAGGGAAAGCGCGATGAAGCGCCCAGGCACTGTCGGCCGGGCATACGACATCGTAGCGCCCTTGGACGATAACCGTTTTGATCTTTCTGATTTTATCGACGTTATTTAAAAGGAAATTGTCTTCAGTGAAAAAACCTTTATTCGTGAAGTAGTGGCATTCGATGCGAGCAAAAGCATCGGCAAATTCATCTTCACCAAAACGAGAAGCTGCTTCAGCATCGTACATAAGTTTTGATGTTGAGCCTTCCCAAACTGACCAGGCATGAGCAGCTGATTTTCTCACTGCTGCATCCGGAGATGTTAAGCGTTTATAGTAAGCTGTAACGAAATCGTGGCGTTCATTTTCAGGAATAGGCTTAACGTATTCTTCCCAAAGATCAGGAAAGATTTTCGAGCACCCTTCCTGGTAAAACCAGTCGATCTCTTTTTTTCTAAGCAGGAAGATTCCACGCAGGAAGAGCTCCGAGCATTTTTCCGGGTGAGTGATCGAGTAAGAAAGAGCGAGAGTTGATCCCCATGAACCACCGAAGACGGCCCACTTGGAAATATTTAAGTGAGTTCTTAGTTTTTCAATGTCGGATACTAAATCCCAAGTGGTGTTGTCCTTTAGCTCAGCAAAAGGAGTGCTTTTTCCACAACCTCTTTGATCAAATAAAACGATTCTCCATTTTTTTGGATCGAAGTAACGACGGTAATTAGCAATCAGTCCGCCACCTGGGCCTCCGTGAAGAAAAACCACAGGTTTTCCATTTGGGTTTCCTGCTTCTTCAAAATAAAGAGTATGGAGATCAGAAACTTTTAAAAAGCCTGTGTTATAGGGTTCAATTTCTGGATACATTTCTTTCATGATATTTCCTTTTAATTCAAAATTGATGAGGGTATTCTAGCCTAGATGCAGACACAAATCGAAGCATTTATTCTTACTGGAAGTAGTTTTGATCTGGAGAATCGCCAGATTTTAAAACTTTACGGACAGTCCAATCAAGGCTCATTTCTTGTCACGATTGATCAATTCCAGAATTATTTTTTTGTGGAAAGCAAAAATGCGACCTCTTACAGAAGTCTCGATGGTTTTTGGGTAGAGAAAGTCCTGTGTCAGAATCAGGCCGACCTGAAAACAAAACGACAAAAATTTGAAAGCGATGGGCTTAGGACTTTTGAGGCCGATGTTAAAGCAGTTGATCGTTTTTTGATGGATAAACGCATTTATGCTCAGGTGAAAATTGAAGGAGAGGCAAAACTCGTCAATGGACTTCTGACTTTCAACAATCCTAAAATCACACCAGGAAATTATTATCCTGATTATAAAATTTTATCCTTTGATATTGAAACCGGAAGAGATGGAAAACTTCTTTCACTTGCTTATAGTTTCCGTTCAAAAACTTTGAATGAAGACCGTACTGTCGTTTTAGGTGAAGGGAAAAATACTCAGGATGTGCGTTTTTCCTTGAATGAGAAAGGGCTACTGCTTTTTTTCCAGGAAGCCATCACTCGATTAGACCCTGATGTTATCACCGGATGGAACGTCATTGGATTTGATTTTCATTTTATTAATCAGAAATCAAAACAATTAAAAGTTCCGCTTTATATCGGCAGAGGCACGCGCTCGCTTGATATGTTCCAGAACGCGCGTGGCGAATGGCAAGTGAACCTGGAAGGGCGAGTGGTTATCGACGGTCCTCGCGCCATGAAGATGAACTTCTTTTCTTTTGAAAGTTTTAAGCTCAATAGTGTAGCTAAAGAACTTTTAGGAGAAGCAAAAGATATTGATGAAGATGAGTCTTACGATAAGTGGGATGAAATTGAGAGGCGTTTTCGCGAAGATAAAATGGCCCTTGCCCGCTACAATGTCAAAGATGCTGTTTTAGTTTTAGATATTTTTGAAAAAATTAAACTTATGGACCTGCTTTTAACCCGCTCTTATATTTCAGGGATGCTGATGGAGAGAATCGGGGGATCAGTGGCGGCCTTTGACCATTTTTATTTACCAGATTTACATGATGCCGGAATTGTTGCTCCGAACGTGGATGATATTGGATGGGCCAGACAGGCCAAAGGTGGATTTGTTCTCAATCCAAAAGTTGGGATTCATCCCAATGTGCTGGTGATGGATTTTAAAAGTCTTTACCCGACAGTGATCAGGACTTTTTTAATTGATCCTCTTTCACGATTTCAGCGCCATATTGACCCGCTGAAAACTCCCGTTGGACTTACATTCTCGCGCTCTCATCATATTCTGCCTGGAAAAATCACTGAACTCTTAGAGCGCAGGACCCAGGCAAAAAAAGAAAAAAACACTAACCTTTCACAGGCCGTTAAAATCCTGATGAACAGTTTTTATGGAGTGATGGGATCAAGTGGCTGTCGCTTTTATCAGGAAGATTTACCTGATGGGATTACGGGAAGCGGGCAGTGGATTTTAAAAACGGTGATTGAGTTTTTAGAAGCAAAAGGATTTGCCGTGCTTTATGGAGACACAGACTCACTTTTTGTTCAACTGCCAACCTATAATCAATACAGTGACCAGGCCAAAAAATTGGTGGCCGAAGTAAATACCTTCCTCACACAAAAACTAAAAGATGACTTCGATGTGGAGTCACATCTTGAAATCCAGTACGACAAATTTTTTAAAACGCTGATTCTTACCAGCACCAGAAATATGGAAGAAGGGGCGAAAAAGCGTTACGCAGGTCTGTCGGAAAAAGAAGTTGATGGGAAAAAAGTAGAAGAGATCGTTCTTACTGGAATGGAGTACGTCCGTTCGGATTGGTCGCTTTTGGCCCGCAACTTTCAATACGAACTCGTCAGACGAGTCTTTTATGGAGAAGATATCCAGGAATATATTGATGAAACCATGAAAAAACTCGAATCTCACGAACTTGATGACCAGTTGGTGTTAAGCAAACGCCTTTCAAAACCTCTGTCAGAATATGTGAAAAATGTTCCGCCTCATGCACGCGCGGCCAAAATTCTTTTTGAGACAAAAGGGATTTTACAAAGGCGACCTCACTATGTGATGACGTTAAGAGGAGCGATTCCGGTGGAGCTTCCTCACGAAGATATTGATTACGACTATTATATCGACCGTCAGCTCGCTCCGATTGCCGATAGTATTTTGGGACTTTTTGGAAAAAGTTTTGAAGAAATGCGCGGCCCTCAGCTTTCCCTTTTTTGATCTTTCAGTTAGCATAGAGTTATGAAGCTAGTTCACGATTTAATGAGAAATGCCAAAGATGGTGCAAAGAATTTGTACAAAGGTGCTCTTTTGTTTCATGAGAAGAAGGGGACAACACTTGCTTCATCGTCGACTTTCTATGCACTGATTACGGTGATTCCTTTTTTACTTTTGACTGTTAGAGGTCTTGGGTACTTTTTAGGAAACATCAACCGTGTGCAGAAATACCTCTTCGTTCTCGGCGGACGCTTTTTCCCGGAAGTGGCGCCACAGTTTCTTCTGACTCTGCAAAATATGATTAAGGGACCGCTTTTCGCCGGGACTCAGTTCACTGTTTTAAACTTTTTTGTTTTAGCGGTGTCTACGATTACATTTTTAAATTCAATCTGGATGGGGATTTATTTCATCACGGAAGATAAAAGTATTCTTTCGATCTGGAGGATTTTAAAGGGATTCGTCATTATCGGGATCACTCTTGTCATGGTGATGCTCATTTTCATGCTGCCACCTGTAATTATTTACGTGGTAAAGTTTATCCAGACTAATATCATCACTCAGTTTTTCTATGAAAACTTTGATTTCCTTCGTCCAGTTTTGACGTTTATCAAGAAGATCAACTTAAGAAGATCGTACTGGCTGAACTCAAGCTTCCTGCACATTACGATCATGATTGCGTACTTCACGGTGCTTTATCGCTGGTTGTTCTCGTGGAAAATCCAGTTAAAAGAAGCTTTCATTGCCGCTTTGGCCTTTTCAACTTCGGTGTTTATCGGAAAATCCCTTTTTTGGATTTACATTTATTACGTACGCGGTAGTTTGATGAGAAATTATGGTGACCTTTATACTTCGGTGATCGGGGTTATCTGGTTATTCTATTTAATGTGCTTTTTCTTTTACGGGGCCTGTGTTTGTCATGTGTACCGCCAGAGAAGAGAGCTGGCCGCTCGCAAGTATTAAAGAGGATTTATGATAAGATTCATCATCAGACTTTATACAATTCTTCTTATGCTCGATGCAATCCTGAGCTTTTTCCCTGAGACAAGCAGGTATCAGTGGAGACAAAAACTTAAGAAAATTTGTGATTATACATGTGACCCAGTTAGAAGATATATGCCCCAAGGGCTGCCATTTGATCTCTCTCCCATCGTGGTGGTGTTTCTTCTCTACATTTTTGTCGAAATTTTTTCATTTCTCTGGTGAGAAATCTGCAGATAAAATCTTGTCATTAGATTCATTTTAATTTTACAATTATTACTGAGATTAAAAACTTTCCTTTCATAGGATTTGAATGGACCAAAATGATTTAAGTCTGGATTTACTTTTACAAGAAACGTTGGCACTCTCTGAGTACCTGCGATCAAATACACCTCAGAAAAACGCAAACCCTGTTCAAACTTCTTTTTTACCAGAAGAAGATGACACTGATTATTTGCTAGACCTAGCAGACAGTATGATTAGCGATGAGGTCGAAGTGGAAGCTTCAGCTCCATCATCATCTGAGATTCCTGAGTCTATTACTCAAGTGGAAATTATTGCTCCTGCGGTTTCAATTTATCCAGAAACTCCGGGGATCGTTTATAAGATCGACAACGGGCCAAGCACGTTTTGCGTGCGAGGGTTTTCAGTCGCCAATATCAAAGAAGCTTTCCAGGAGCTGGCCAACAGCGAATCAAGCAAAAGGCCTATTCTTAAACTTTCACGTGAAGATGATTTTTCACAGGTCATGTTTTTTGAGACCAGAAGTTTTGAGCTGGCCGAAGCGGTGAGAGAGCAAATCATCAATCGTCGCTTTCCACACCAGGAAGATGCCGTTTGCAACATCAGCGACCCTGGGTTTAGCTGGTGGATGGATGTGAGTGACGCCAATGAAAACGGGCACAAGCAAGGCCGTTTTGAAATTTTCTTCCGTTCTCATGGAATCAATCGTGCTGAAAAATATATTCAGCTTGGTCCTATCGGAGACGGGAGTGTGGCGGCCTTAAGAATGAATCAGGCGCGCACATTACTTCGCAGTTCATTTCCGATCAGCGAGTTTTCTTGTGACGATAAAAGTTTTACCGTGGCTTCACAAAAGCCTGACCATTTAAGTTTTATTTCTTTCAAGAACATTTTCCTGGAAGGTATCAATAATACCGAACTGGAAAATTTCCCTGACAATTCTATGGGGCGCACTCTGTTTTACTATTTCCACGAACTGGCCATTGTGCGCAAGTTTTGGATTGAAGTCAAAACCAAGCTCGGTTAAAATGAATTAAAACAACAGGATGTTTTGTTTTAGTTCCTTAACTACAGGATGTTTGCCTTGGAATTTTCATTTGATCGTTCAAGAGATGCCTTACGTACTCCTTCTCAAGCTGCACCACAACCGCAGACGCCACCTCAGCCACAAGCAGCTGCTGGTCCAGCGCAGAGTGCAGGAGTAAGACCGGGTCCGGATTTAAATACGGTTGATCCATCGACGATTGCCAATGAACGTTTAAGAAAAGCGATTGAAAGAAACCGCGCCAAGCAGGCTTCACGCCAGGAACCACAAATGGCCGGAGCTCAAGCTGCGCCACAAGCTCAATACCAAGCTCCTCCAGCACAACCACAACCTGTTCAACCAACACAAGAAGAACATCAGCAAGCTTCATTTTTTAATCAACCAGTTGAAGAACAACCAAGACCATATGCTCGTCCTCAAACAGTGCATGCTGAAGCTCAAGTAGCAGAAGCGACTCCAATCTCTTCAGTATCAGAAGAGCCGAGAAGACCTCGCGTGAGAGTAAGAGAGAACGTTTCAACAACGCCTCCACCTCCACCAGCAGGGACAAGTGTAGTGAGCCGCCGTTCAGTGGCAAAACCAGAAGACACAGAGTTTGTTCCAGTTAAACGTGGGACTCGCAAAGTCGCTTCACAAATTAGTTACACAACTTCATCTGCAACTTCTCGCAAGAAGCAAAAGAACCTAGACCCAAAATACGTTACATGGCTAGTGAAAGGTTCTTGGATTTTCTGTGCGCTCATGATTTTAAGACTGATCTTCGCCAATGGTGGAGTGACAGACTTTTATTCACAAAAAAGCACAGTGAATGAAAAGCTTGCAGAGCTCGCAAACATTAAAAAAGAAAATATGCAGCTGGTTCGTGAGATCGAGCGCATGAGATCTGATTCAGGGTTCCAGAAGAGACTGGTTCGCGACAATCTGGGCTTTATTGCGAGCGACGAGTTTTTAGTACTATTTCCGAAAGAGAGATAGGACTAATCCATTTTAGTTTATCCCCAACCTTAAGTTTTTTGGAAAAAGGCGAGCTGCCTTTAGTCTCGAGGACAAATTGCGCTTCGTAAGATTTGGTGCGGTAAATAACTGGTGGCTCGGCAAGCCCTGGATGAAACGGCACATCCTTTTCAATCCCCACGACTTTTAGTTGTGAGTCTAAAAAAACAATATCCAGTTTGAAGTAGGTATCGGGCATCCAAAAACGACGTGTCCCCATGGAATCATTAACAAAAAGCATCGCTTCTGTTACGGGAAAATCAGCATCCTTAATTCCGCTTAGTCCCTGTTGGTGTTCAGCTCTGGTTAAGGCCAGGCGCACAGTCACTTTTTTATTCTCAGGATTGGCCATTTGGTAAGTCACATTTGACCACGCTATCAGAGGCAAAAGCGCAGTGAGGAGTGCGAAATTTTTAATGAGCTTTGAAGCCTTTTGATATATAGTGATCATTAGCATTCCTGGGAATAGTTTCCAGTGAATTGTCTCTAAAACTGAAGGAGAATGCAAATGTCTAGCTCGAAAATCCACGGACTCTTAAGAACTCATCACTGTGGAGAGTTACGAGATTCGGACGTAGGCTCTACAGTTGTTCTATGCGGATGGGTTAACAAATACAGAAACCTTGGTTCACTTCACTTTATCGACCTACGCGATAAGTACGGTGTGACACAACTTGGATTTGTTAATTTCAAAGGTAACATCGAAGACTTAAAAAAATGTTCACTTGAATCTGTTATCCTGGCAAAAGGTGTTGTTCAGGCGCGTCCGAAAGAAGCGCAAAACGCACAAATGGATACAGGGATGGTTGAAGTGCAAGTTGAAGAACTCACACTTCTTTCAAAATCAGATATCGACTCAATTCCCTTTTTACCATTTGGTGCAGTGGAAGCGACGGAAGACCTTCGTCTTAAATACAGATACCTTGATTTAAGAACAAAAAAACTTCAGGACATTTTAAAACTGAGATCAAAAACGATGAACACGATTCGTGGTCTTCTTTCTGATTTAGATTTCATCGAAGTTGAAACTCCGATTCTTTATAAGTCGACTCCTGAAGGAGCGCGTGACTATATTGTTCCTTCTCGTGTTCACCCAGGTCAAGTTTACGCTCTTCCACAATCACCACAAACGCTTAAGCAGCTTCTCATGATTGGTGGAACAGATAAGTATTTCCAAATCTGTAGATGTTTCCGCGATGAAGACTTACGTGCTGACCGCCAGCCGGAATTCTCTCAGGTGGATATTGAGGTTTCATTTGCGACTCAAGAGTATATGAAAAACCTGGTTGAGAAGATTTTAAAAGCGGTTTTCAAAAAAGACGACAGCTTCAAACTTCAGACGATGAAGTATGTCGATGCTATGAACCTTTATGGGTGTGATAAACCAGATCTTCGTTTTGGTTTAAAGCAGATGATTGTCACAGATATCTTCAAGGGATCAGACTTCGCAACGTTTGCTTCTGTTGGCGACAACGGAGGGATCATTAAGGCGATGTTCGTTCCAGAGTCGATGGGACAATTCACTCGTAAAGACACTGATGGATTTGTTGAGATCGTCAAACCTTACGGTGGTAAAGGTGTCGCTTTCTACAAACTTTCAAAAGGTGAGAGATCGACAGGGATTTCTAAATTTATCACCAATGAAATTGAAGCAAAACTTTTTGCTCTTTCAGAAGAAAAAGGTGATGGAACTTGGTTGTTCTTCGCTGATACAAACCATAACGTTGCTCACGCAAGTGCAGATGCTCTTCGCCGCAACTTAGGACACAAACTAAACCTGATCGGTAAAGAAGATGCCTTCCTATGGTTATATGACTTCCCACTTCTTGAGTGGAGTGAAGGAGAGAATGGACAGCCTGGACGTTTCACAGCTGCTCACCACCCATTCACAATGCCGTCTCGTGAGAAGATGGATATTTTTATGAACTCTGATCATACAGATCCAAACGGGCCACTAAGAACTCTAACAGCTGAAGCGTACGACGTTGTTTGTAACGGATACGAAATCGGTGGTGGGTCGGTGAGAATTTTCGACAATGCTGTTCAAGACAGAATGTTTAAAGTCTTAGGATTCACTCCGGAAGAAACAAAGGCACAGTTTGGTTTCTTCATTGAAGCTCTTAAGTACGGAGTGCCTCCGCACGCAGGTCTTGCTTTTGGTTTAGATAGATTGATTATGATTTTAACTGGAACGGATTCAATCAGAGATGTTATCGCTTTCCCTAAGACAGCATCAGCAAGTGACTTAATGTCACAAGCTCCGTCTCGTCCAAGCGAAGCGCAGTTAAAAGAACTTCATTTCAATTGGACTACTAAAGCTTAAAGCAGAAACGCTTTTACTGAATCAACAATACTTCGAGAGTTGTACGGCTTCTTCAAATAGCCGTCAGCTCTCAAGTCCTTAACCTTCCCTGAAATATCATCTGAACCAGAAGCAATAACCACTTTGAATTTTTCTCGATCCAATCTATTGTTCAAAAGAGGAATCAATTCCGATCCTGACATTTTTGGCAGGAAGAGGTCAACCAGGATCAGATCCGGGGTAGAGTTCTCTTTTAAGTGTTCGAGCAATTCTTCAGCGGTCTCCATGAAATGGACATCAAGTCTTTGGTTGCGAAGAATCGCTTCAAGTAAATCTCTTAAATCCGGATCGTCTTCAACAATGGCCACTTTCCTTTCCTGGATTTCGTCGCTTACTTCATCGTTGATGAGTTTGAGGATGGTTTGGATGAGTTCATTGGCGTTGATTGGCTTCGGCAGAAATCCCGAGAATCCAAAGTTCAATGCTCTCATGCGCTCTTCTTTCATTGCGTGTGCAGTGAGCGCAATGATCGGCAGAGTCTGTCCGGATTGTTTGATTCTCTTGGTGACTTCATAGCCATTCATGAGTGGCATTTGGATGTCCATCAGGATGAGATCAAAGTTATTCTCCAATGCAGTTTTAATTCCCTGGTAAGGATCACTGATGGTGGTCACATTCGCGCCAACATCACTTAAAATCACATTGATTAATGTTAAGTTATCTTCCAGGTCGTCGATGACCAGTATATGTTTTCCTTTAAGTGCATTTCTATCTGCAAACTTTTCGGAAGGTTTATAGAAGTGAGAGCGAGGCTCGCTGAAAAATTTTGTATCATCAACGATATCAACTTTCATGGTGGCCACAAATGTACTTCCTACACCCAGCTGGCTTCGCTGTAGATAAAATTCACCATTCATTGACTCACATAAACGTTTGGTCAGGATCAGACCCAGGCCTGTTCCTCCATATTTTCTCGTGGTCGACACATCGGCCTGAGTGAATGGCTGGAAGAGTTGAGTGGCCTGCTGCTCGGAAATCCCTACGCCAGAATCGATAATAGAAAATTTCAAGCGAGAGTTGCAGAAACCAACTTGCAGCTCAACAGTTCCTTTCATCGTGAACTTGATGGCATTACCAACAGCGTTCATAAGAATCTGTTTGATACGAGTAGGGTCAGAGTTAATAATTTCCGGAAGTTCGTTCATCGCTTTAATTTCAAAACGAATCCCATTTTCCTGGGCCCTGAATTCCATTAAAGAGGCAACATCGGCCAGAAGCTCTGGAAGATTCATATCAATCTTTTCGATCACTAGTTTTCCGGCCTCGACTTTCGAGAGATCGAGAATGTCATCAATGATACGAAGAAGCTGTTCTGAGTTTTTCTCAGCGATCGAAATATATTTGTTTAAATCTTGTTGTGATAAATCAGGATTTCTCATCAGGTTCACAAACCCCATAATAGACCCTAGTGGTGTCCTGATTTCGTGGCTCATGTTCGCTAGGAATGCACTCTTGGCGTGGTTGGCACTTTCTGCCAGCTGCTTTGAAGATTTAACTTCATCAAGAACAGATTCTAGTTTTTGTGAAAGTTCTTTTTGCTCGTGAATGTCAGTGTTAGTCCCAATCCATTTTTTTATGATGCCGTTTTCATCACGCATTGGCAGCGCACGCGCTAGGAACCATCTAAATTTTCCATCGTTTCCACGCAGACGAAATTCAATTTGGTAGGGTGTTCCGCTCGTAATTGAGTCTCTCCAGGCAAGCTTGGCCTTTTTGATATCGTCGGGGTGATGGAAGAGATACCATCCATTTCCTAGACCTTCCTGAACAGAAGCTCCTGTGTAGTCTTCCCATCTTTCGTTGAAATAAATGATATCACCCTGAGGATTGGCGGTGAAAATAATTTGCGGCATAACTTCGGCCAGGGCCCTGAACTCTGTTTCACTTTCCTGGATATGTTTTCTGGCGTGAACTTTTTCAGTGACATCTGTAGCGAAGACAAAAATCCCATAAGGATTTCCACTTCCATCCATCATCCTTTTATAAGTGATGTCGGCGTACTGCGAATGTTCTTTTTCTTTGTGAGTAAAAGCAGAGAAGATTGTCTTTGCCTCTTTGACTGAATAACTTTCACCAGTCTCGTAAACTTCCTGCATCTTAGTAAAAAATTCTGGACGCTTTTGTATTTCTGGCAGGGCCTCAAGAATCGGCAACCCTATCACCGGGCGATAGTCGACCATCTTGGAGTATTCTTCGTTCACTTTTTCAAAAATAAAATTCGGCCCTTTTAAAATGGCCATTGCAGCAGGCGTGTTATTGAAGAGAGTCTCGAATTTTTGTCTCTCTGACTCTACGGTTTGATGGGCAATGGAGAGCTCATTGGCAAGCGTCGTAAGCGCTTCTGTGCGTTCTGAATTTTCCTGCTCTGTGTGCATCATATCCTATGAATCCCTAGCTCAATAAGTTCGGTTTAGGTTGAAAGTATATACTTAAATTTTGTTTAACGTCCTTAACTATTTGGGATTTTTGCCACTATTTTTGAGGAAAAATTGGTTTGATAACCCACTGATTGAACAGAATTTTAATGGGTTAGAAGGGTATTTAGATTGCATTAAGATGAGGAGGTGTCTTGCGTCTAAAAAGAGAGCGCAATCCAGCGATTATTAGGAGAGAGGAGTGTCATAGCTTGTATTTATCACTTTATCATTCCAATTGATTTTATCGAAACACCAAAAGGTGCGATATTGATTATGGGGAAAGATAAAAGAGCTTTCAGGGATTGATGGTTGGAGGAAAAATGAGCGGTTTATTATTGGGGTTAATTGGTGGTGGTGTGTCTGGTTTAGCAACTACACTTGGTGGTGCTCCGATCTTAATCAAAGATTCTAAAATTGGAAAGATTCTAAAAAATATTAATATGGACTTCGTTACTGGGTTAATGCTTTCAGCGGCGGCCTTTTCTTTGATCTGGCCTGCGTATGAAAGAGTTTACTTCAGCGCCGAGAGATCATTTCAACTCTTAATAGTGAGCTTTGCTTTAGTTGGAGGAGTGATCTTTATCAAGTCCGTAGGGAAATTTTTAGAGTACCTTTTAAGGCATAATGAAAATGCCCGCGAAAATAAAAAGGCCATGTTGTTTGTGATCGCGATGATGGTGCACAATTTTCCGGAAGGGCTGGCCTCTGGAGCATCAATGACTCTACCAGGGTCTCAAGGTGTGTCTCTTCTTAGTGCAATTGCTATGCAAAACGTACCAGAGGGATTCACGACTGCTCTTAGCTTTATTACTCTTGGGGTAAACCCAGTCATGGCCTTCTTTGGCAATATGTTGACTGGTGTCGTTGAATTAGTTGGCGGGATCATCGGTGGATACATGAGTTCACAAATTGATGGTGTGCTTCCGATTTTAATGGCCTTCGCAGGTGGAGCAATGATGAGCGTTGTTCTTGGAGAGCTCGCTGACAAATTAAAAGAGGGGAGCTACCGCTTCCTGATGAAGCCAAGCTTTTTAAGCGGAATGGCTTTAGTAATTATCTTTAATAACTTATAATACCAACAACTAATAGCAACGATGGGAGAACACTTGTTATGAAAACTAAAATTGATATTGGAATTGACGAAAAAAGCCGTATTGAAATTGCTAACGGTCTATCAAGACTTTTAGCTGATACTTACACTCTTTATTTAAAAACACACAATTTTCACTGGAACGTAACTGGACCTATGTTTCAAACTCTTCACACGATGTTTGAAGGTCAGTACAACGAACTAGCTCTTGCAGTTGATGAAGTGGCAGAGAGAATCAGAGCTCTTGGTGTTAAAGCTCCAGGAACATACACTGAGTTCTCAAGACTATCTTCTATTAAGGAAACACAAGGGGACCTGAACGCTCAGCAAATGATTGCTGAACTAGTCGCTGGTCAGGAAGCTGTCGTAAGAACTGCTCGCAGTATCTTCCCGGTTGTTGACGAGTCTAATGACCAACCAACTGCTGACCTTCTTACAAGAAGAATGGAAGCACATGAGAAGACTGCATGGATGTTAAGATCAATGCTTGAGTAATTACAAACAAAAAAGCCTCCCAAGTGGAGGCTTTTTTTTATTAAGCAGCTTCTTTTTCGTCGTAGTATGATTTGTCGATTGTCGCTTCAGCTGCACCAGCTTCTACCAGAACCAATTCAAATTCAGTTCCAGCATCAGAGTCCGGCGTATCTAGTGTTACGTGTGTTCCAGAGAAAACATCTGCCAGGCTCTTTTGGTCTTTTCTGATATAAGAAAGAGCAAAAAGAAATGAGCCGAACATCGCGCAGGTAAAATAAGCAAGAGCGCGGAACATTGATTGCCCGAGAGTCAACTCGCTTTTATCTGTATTCACAACTTTCAGGCCCATCAGGGTTTTGCCCATCGTGCGTCCGTTAGTGATGAAATAAAAAAGCGAGAAATAAGCGAAGGTTAAAGACATCAAAGAGATTGATGACATTACACCCATTTTATTAATCAGGAAAAGCTGCATTTTCATCGGAAAGTGAAAGAACACTGTCTGCACGAAGTGGGTGAAAGCGGCCATTAAAAAATAGTTGGAAACAACGATGATTGAAAGATCGGCAGTGAAAGCATAAACGCGTTTTTTTAAAACTGACATATCTTGAATCATGCTTTCCTCCTCTGATAGCACCTTACTTTCTTATCGAAAAAAGGCGCTAAAAGATGAGAGAAAGATTACTGAATTTCTAGATTTTTCTTCATTTCATTGAGCTTTAGAAGGGCATCAATTGGAGTCATTCTCATAACATCCAGCTTTTGCAGGTCGGCTTCCAGCTGTTTTAGGTGCTCAGGGATCTCTACTTCGGCAATTATGCCGTCGAAGAAGCATAGCTGAGCGTTCTTGTTTGGTTTTAACGTCGCTGCACTCATTGCCTCTGCAGGAGGTGCAATCGGAGTCGTGTGGTTTTTTTCCAGTTGATGAAGGATCTCTTCTGAGCGGGCAAGAACTGAGGCCGGAAGACCAGCAAGTTTTGCAACGTAAATCCCAAAACTTTGTGAAGCTGGTTGTTCAATCAAGCGGTAAAGAAACTGTACGTTTCCATTGTGATTGATTGTTTCAACTGTCAGGTTCTTAGCTGTTTTATAACCTTGAACCACATCAATAAGTTCATGGTAGTGAGTGGCAAACAGAGTGAGTGCTTTTGTTTTTTCGATGAAGTGCTCTACTAATCCCCAGGCAATTGAAAGACCATCGTAAGTCGATGTTCCTCTTCCAACTTCATCCAGGATGATGAGCGATTTAGAGCTTGCGTGGCGAAGAATTTCCGCTGTCTCGGCCATTTCCACCATGAATGTCGACTGTCCTTTTAGGATGTCGTCACTTGCTCCAAGACGGCTGAAAAGGAAATCACAAAGCCCAAGCTCTGCTGATTTCGCCGGAACAAAAGAGCCGATTTGTGCCAGAAGCTGGATGATCGCAACTTCTCTCATTACCGTTGTTTTACCGGCCATGTTGGGACCGGTGATTAAACCAAAGTATGCGTCCTGATTTAAATTTAAATCGTGGCAAACGAATTGGTCTTTGATCAAAGACTTAATCAGCGGGTGAAAACCTTGTTTAATATTTAGTACTTGTTTTTTCTCGTTGATATTTGGACGAGTGAATCCTTCAGAAAGAGCAATGGCCGCCAGACCCTGGAAAGAGTCGATGAAAGCGATGTGCTCACTCATTAAAAGCACAGAGTGGTTCATGTCCGCAACACTCTGGATAAGTCCTTTGAAGATTTCTCTTTCTAGTTTTTCCAGTTTTGTTTGAGCGGTAATCGTGTCTTTTTCCAATTGAATCAGATCAGGAGTGGTGTAGCGTTCAGCATTCACCAGTGTCTGTCTTCTTTCAAAAGATTTTGGAACTTTAACCGTGCTTCCTTTTGAAACTTCGATAAAGAAGCCGGAAACGTTGTTTGATTTTATTCTTAATTTTAAAATGCCCGTCTCATCTTTTAGACGGTTTTCCATTTTTAGTAACTCTTCGGCCACGTTCAGGTGAAGTTTTGCTAAACGGTCGCGGTCTTTGTTGACGCCTTCTTTAATCAGGTTTCCTTTTTCAAGGCTGGCTCCGATTTCATCGTTTAGTGTATTGGTGATGTCTTCAGCAATCGCGCTTAGTTTTTTGATTTCAGCAGGAGCTAAAACCGCTTTAATGGGAAGGGCCTTCACTTCTTTTAAGATTTGCGTGTACGAGTTAATCGCCGTCGCTAGGTTTAAAAGATCTGAAGCAGAACCTTTGTTCATTGAGATTTTTGCCAGGATGCGCTCGATATCGCGGATCTTTGAAAGTTCAACTTTAAGGTCTTTAATAAGTGAGTCGTTGTCAGTTAGTGCTGTCACGATATCTAAACGCTCAGTGATCGCGTTCATATCAAACAGTGGATTTGAAAACAGTGAGCGCAGGTATCTAGCACCCATTGCTGTTTCTGTTTTATCAAAGAATCCTAAAAGTGATTCGCGGTATGTTTCGCGCGACTTGGGAAGAATTTCCAGACCTACCAGAGTAGGCAGAGTCACTTTCATCACGTTGGCTTGTGAAGTCATCTTAAACGGACGGATGTGAATAAAATTTTCTAAGAGCTGTGTTGAGCAAACGTAGTAAGCAAGAGCACCGATTGGATTTAAAACATCTTCATCAAGCTTGATGATTTTATCGCGCTTAAATCCCGGGATGATTTTTTCAATGTAGATATCAGTGAACTTTGGATTGAAGTATTCTTCTGATAAGTGAGTTTTTAAAACATCGTAGTGATTTAGAATCGCTTCAATGTCTTTTGCTTCCTGGCCTTCGTTCCACTGGCCCATGAAAGTGATAAACTCGCGAGGAGCAAGCATACGCAGGTTCTCAACGAACTCTTCAAAGTTATCGTGTTTATATCCACTGAAATCTCCAGTGGTGAAGTCGAGAGCGACTAAATAGTACTTCGCATTTTTTTTGAACGCACTCACCATAAAGCGGTGATCGTGTCCTTGAGTTTTTTCCAGGTCAAAAGGCATTCCTGGAGAAACAACCTGAGTAACTCCACGTTTAACAATTCCGACAGCGTCTTTCGGGTCTTGAATCTGTTCGCAGATAGCCACTTTTAAACCGCGGTTAGTGATGCGGTCGATATAAACAGGGGCCGCGTGGTGCGGGATTCCCGCCATAGGAATTGGTGTGTCGCCAATCTTTCCACGGTGAGTAAGAGTGATGTTTAAAAGACGTGCAGTAGTTTTTGCATCTTCAAAAAAAACTTCGTAGAAGTCGCCCATTCTGAAAAGAAGAAGTGTATCTGGATAATTTTTTTTGATTTGAAAATACTGATCCATCATCGGAGTCAGTTTTGTTCCGGAATCAACAATCGCTTGTAAGTCTTTCAATGACACAAAACAACCTTGTTTAAAGCTTGATTAATATGCTCAAGTGTACCTGAAATTAAGCACATTTAGCAAGGAATGTAAGAGCTGATTTGAAAAAATAAATGCTTAATTTTATAAGGATTTAGGCCAGGAAATGCGATAAGATATGTGATGGGGGAACGCTTGAAACTAGGCCAATATACAATCATCGCATTTTTCGTTTTGATTACCGCGGGGCTTTCGGTTTATTCTTGGGTTGGTCACTTTGATGAGAGTGAAAATAACTCTGCCGAAAAAAGTTCTGAACCTGTAAAAAATAAAGATAGTGATGAGAGTTATTTTAAAGTTGTAGATTACTATTTGCTTGATGGTGGAAAACCATTTTTACAATTAGAGGCAAGTGAATTGACAATTTCAGCACAAAATACTGTCGTCATTGGATTCAATCCCAATGGTGTTATCTACCGCAGAAACCAAAAAGGTCTCGAAGAAGAACCTATTTTCTTTAGTGCTAAAAATTCACGCGGACTAATGACTAATAAAGAACTTTTTTTAGAAGACACAGTTGACGTAAAAGTCGGCACCTCAAATTTAAAATCAGATAAGATGAATATTTACAACGGTGGTAAGCACATGGAAGCCACTGGCAATGTAAAGACTACTAGCTTTGATGCCAAAACCAATGACCGGCTCTCGATTACTTCTGACTTTGCTGTGTACCGTCCGGAACAAGAGTTCTTTGAATACCAAAAGAATGTCAGAGGGCAGGTTCAGCGCGCCCGTCAATATGAAGAGAATGTGACCTTTACAACAGACTTATTGACGCTTTCTGCCCCGGAAAGCCTGGTGGAAATGAAGGGAAATGTGGCCTTTAAAAAAGGGAACTTAGACGCTTCATCTAATAAAGGGACGGTATTCCTGGAAAACTATAATAAAAAGCTCAAGTATTACTCACTTTCTGACGATGTGAGATTACAGGAGACTCTAACCATGGACGGAAAACCGTTGGTTAGGAAGGCCTTTGCTGAGAAACTTGAAGGATTTATTAGTGAGAAACGCGTAGTACTCACAGGACTTCCAAAAGTGTTTCAAGGCAGGGATGTTATCAAAGGAAACCGTATCATCATTCGCGAGAATATTGAGACAGTTGAGGTTGACGACGCCAATACAAACATCACATTGGAACGTGAGAAGGAAAAACTTTAATGGATGAAGTGAAATTAGAAGCCTTTGATTTAAAGAAAACTTACGGCGGAAGAACAGTTGTTAAAGGCGTAAGTTTAGAAGTGGCCCAGGGTGAGATTGTAGGACTGTTAGGGCCAAACGGTGCGGGTAAAACCACAACGTTTTATATGATGGTAGGTCTGGTGAGAGCAGACGAAGGCAAGATTCAAATGAGTGAAAAAGATGTGACGAAAGAACCGATTCACATCAGAGCACTAAACGGAATCGGCTATCTTCCTCAGGAAGCTTCGGTGTTTAGAGACTTATCGATTGAAGAGAATATTTTAGCAGTACTGGAAAACAGATCGATGAACAGACGTGAAAGAATGACTGCCATGGAAAATCTGATCCAGGACTTTAAATTAAACCACGTGAGAACTTCGAAAGGATCGGCCCTTTCAGGAGGAGAAAGAAGACGCGTGGAGATTGCCAGAACACTGGCGCTTGAGCCGAAGTTTGTTCTTCTTGATGAACCGTTTGCAGGGGTTGACCCATTGGCAGTCGCTGATATTCAACAACTGATTCACGGGCTGAAGAAGAGAAATATTGGAGTATTAATCACTGATCACAACGTACGCGAAACATTAGGAATTGTGGATCGCGCTTATATTATGAACAGTGGTGAATTATTGGTTAGCGGGACACCGAACGAATTAATTAACGACGAAAGAGCAAGGAAGTTCTATTTAGGAGAAGAATTCAGGATGTAATTCGAAAGGCTTATGGCCATTAAAATTTCACAGGGCTTAAAACAGTCTCAGAACCTGGCGATGACACCCCAGCTTCAGCAGGCAATCAAACTCTTAACTCTTACACATTTGGAAATGACCAATGTGATTGCGGAAGAGATGGTTGAGAATCCAATGCTCGAAGAGGCAGGTGGCGAAGTTGATGCTTCCGCGCAAGCTGAAAGCGACAACGAAGTCAGAGAAGCAACTTCAGAAGATTTCTCTGAAGCACCACTCATGAAAGAAAAAGATGATTTTGACTGGGACTCTTATGCAGACTCATTCAACTCAAATTCATCGACACCAAATATGGCGACATCATCAGGTGACCCTGATGAAATGCCAAGTTACGAAAACATTGTTTCAAAGGGTATGACTTTAGCTGAGCACTTAGAGTGGCAGTTAAAAATGGAAACTCTTTCAGATGAAGAGTGGAAACTGGCCCATCTTATTATCGGAAACATTAACGACGACGGTTACCTGGACGTAAACTTCGAAGACCTGATTGCTGAAAGTGGTCTGGATCGCGAAGATGCATTTGATGTCCTGGAAATCATCCAGCGCTTAGACCCGGTAGGGTGTGGAGCGAGTAACCTGCAGGAGTGTTTACTTGCTCAGGCGAGAATTGCAGAAGAGAGATCACCTCTTCTGGAAAAACTTATCCGCGATCACCTTGAAGATCTTCAAGGGAAAAACTTTGAAAAAATCTCAAAAGCACTGGCGGTGACTGTTGAGCAGGTGAAGAAAACTTCACTACTACTGCAGAACTTTCACCCGAAACCAGGACGTTTAGTAGCGACACCTGACACTCATTATATTCTTCCGGATATCTATGTTGTGGAAGCTGGTGGAGAGTTTGTGGTCCAGGTTAATGACGAAGGGATTCCACGTCTTAAAATCTCTAAGCTTTATCAGGAAATGATTAAGAAAGGTGCTGGCCATAAAACCGATGAGGCAAGTGAGTTCGTAAAGGATAAACTTCGCGCTGCTGAGTGGTTGATTAAATCTATTCAAAACAGACAAAAAACCATTGAGAAAGTATCGAAGGCCATCGTCGCAAAACAGCAGGACTTCTTTAAGAAAGGTCCAAAGTACTTAAAGCCGATGGTTTTAAAAGATGTTGCTAATGAAATCGGAATGCACGAGTCGACGGTTTCAAGGGTAACGACAAACAAGTATATGCACACCCCATTAGGGACGTTTGAGCTTAAATATTTCTTCAACACAGGTATTGGAGGTAAAGACGGTGGTGTTGACATTGCGAGTGAAGTACTGAAATTGAAAATTAAGGCAATCTTCGACGGAGAAAATCCAACGAAGCCGCTCTCTGACCAAAAGGTTGTGGAGATTTTGGCAAGAGAGAACCTTACTGTAGCAAGGAGAACTGTAACGAAGTACCGTGAGATGCTAGGAATCGAACCTTCATCGAAACGAAAGCAGAAAGATTGATTTATCTGACAAAAGCGTTTTCTATTACGAACATGTTGTCTTTGCGGGGCAAAGACAAAAACGAAAAGAAGGGCATTTTATGAAAATTACTACATCATTTTTACACCTAGAACACACAGCTGCACTGGATGCAAAAATTCAAGAAGCTTCGGCAAAGCTTGAAAAGTTTTTCAAGGATAAAGGAACGATGAAATGGTCGTGTTATGTAAAAAATGGGCAGCACTTTGCTGAGATTTACTACCACGCCCCACACTGCGAATACCACGCCAAGGCCTTCTCTGAAAATCTTTACCACAGTATCGATTTAGCTGTGGAAAAAATTGAAAAACAAGTTTTCAAAAAGAAAGAAAAATACAACAAAATGCACCGTCAGACATCTGATGTTGTGATTCTTGATCCGGAGTCTGCTTGGACAGACTATAACGAGGATGAAGACGTAGCTTAATAATAACCCGGGTGCTTTTTAAAGTGCTCGATCATAAGTAAATATTCTTTCGGGTGAACCACGTAGTCTTTTACAGGTTCACCCGTTTTTGTTTTAGGCACTAAATCAACAAATCCGCGGGTGATTTTCTTCACGGTTTCAATATTCATCACTACAAACTTATTCGTCGCGATTTTAATCGGTCTATCGTAGTCAGAAAGCGCTTTTCCATTGAGCTTTATATCGTGAATACGGTTGATGAAAGGGATGCCCCATTTCCTGATTTTAAAGCTTAAATTAGGGGAGATTGCCGGGGAAAAAGACGTGGAAATATAGGTGTAAATCTCCATGAAATTGATCACCAGTTTGACGTCTTTAGGAGAGAGGTAGAAAGAGACAACATCCACTCCAGGAGTTTTGTTTTTATCAAAACCAATTGATGTGGCCTCAAAGATTTCTGCTCGAGAGTAAGGGGTGTTTTTGTGGAAAGAGGTGCGCACCAGACCCATTGAAGTGAAATAAGCATCAATCTTATCATCTTTTATCGTGTCATTTAATTCTGTGAGAATGGCGTGAGTAACCAGCTCTCCCATTGGGTTGGGGATAGCACTTGAGCGGATATAGCTTTTTTTCGGAGTAAAAATAATTTCAGATGGATCTGCTTTCTGGCCCATAAGTTCAAAAGACTTTTTTCTCCACTGGTCAATGCGTCTTTTCCACTCTTTATTTTCAGCAATTTTTTCAGTGATGGTAATGACGTGATTGCCAGCAGGATTGGTCATTTTTACTTTTTTAAGTTTTGTATCAAAAGTAAACTCCATCAGTCCCAGGTTTTCGCCGTATGAACCAGTTTGATTAACCGGCACTCCATTGACGATAGCGAATTCTTGTTTGTGAGTGTGCCCGGAAACAAAAACATCCAGTCCTCTTAGTTTGCTGGCCAATTCGTGGCTTTCTTTTCCTCCTCCGTGCATTGATAAAATCACCAGGTCGACTTTTTTATCTTTTTTTAATTCGATAATGAGTTTATTTAAATGATCGGCAAGAGCACCCAGTTTTTGCTTTGATTTTTCATCGTCAAATCCAATGAAATGAACATCGCCTCTTGTTGAGCGGCTCACCAGGCATCCATCTGGCCCCAGAATTCCTAAAAATCCTACGCGTAGATTGCCTTTGGGACTTTGAAATTCTTTAACCATATAAGGTTTTACCAGATCGGGATTTTCCAGGTATTTTCTCAGAGGAGAATCGTGATTGACGTAAAGATTACTGGCGACAAGTGGAGTTTTATCTGGTGCCTGCAGCATCTTTTTGAGCATGATTTCCAGCCCGTCATTAAGCGGGTCGAATTCGTGATTGCCGAAGGTCAAAAGATCGTACTTGTTTTCCATGAAAAACTGATACTCAGGAAAGTCTTTTAATGAAGAAACTCCAATAGCAGAAAAAATAGTTCCGGAGAAAAAATCCCCCGCATCTACACCGATGACAATTTCATCTTTTTTCTTCTCGCGCAGTTCGCTGATCACTGATGTCAGACGGGCAAATCCTCCGCGTTTTTCATAGGTTTCACCTGAAGGAACTTTGACTCCATCGAGATGGGAGTGGAGGTCATTGGTGTGAAAGACTGTAAAAGGGATTTCCGCTGAAAAGAGTGGAAACGATAAAACCAAGAGGCCTAAGAATGTTAATTTTTTCATGTTAAAACTCTACAAAAAAAGCCTATCTTTGCCTATGGGATTTTATGGCATATGCCTTGTAATAAGTGATGTTATAGGCAGGGGAAATCCCCTAAATATGAGGAATGAGAAAATGGATTTTTCTCTTTCTTAGACGGCTGTCAAAAAATGAGACACTTTATGCGTATTGCTCTTAAAACCATTTTTCTGGGAATGCTCCTCTTGGCGCTGGCTGCCTGTGGGAGAAAAGTCAACCCTGAAGCTGGTGGGGCCTTTGAGAGTGATTCTTTAAGTTATTTGCAGCTGGAAAATCAGTGCGCAAGAAACCAGATAGTCCAGGAGCCGGTTACTAGAGAAATAGCCTATATGTACGCTGATTTTCAAGCGCGTTTTCCCATGGCCTTTTTCTCTATTCCAGAGCGTTTTTACGACTATAAAATCCCGCTTATTATCAATGTCGATGATATGGAAAAAAAGCTCGCGCAGCTCAAAGCGAAGGCTTTGGATGAGGCCATGCTTAGTAAAAATCTCTCAGGTCTGGCCATCGATCTCTTTTATCTTTATCAGCACAGTATGAGATATGAAGGGCAAAAATGTCAGTTCGGCATGCTGATGAAAAAACAATTCAACGACACCAGACCATATCTTGAAATGAAAGACTATTGTCGCGAAAAAGATTGCTCGCCAAAAATAATTGATGCACTTACTGGATCCCAGGCCCAATTTGTTCAGGAGCGGGTAGTGAAAATGTGCAGGTCTTTTGATCCGAGTAATACTAATTGCCAGGCCCAATATAATGTTCAAAGTAAGAATAGGAAAGTTTCAACGTTGTTAAGCCATTATCAAAAACGTTTTGAAAAAGAGCGCTATGATAAGCTTTTTGTATTGAGAGACTCGCACCTGAAATTTCAATGTGAACAGAATGAGGCACAGGTAGTGACAATGAACCTCAAGGTGTTAAGTAACGGATGGGATACTGAGAAACTCGGCAGAATGTTATCGTATGTCAGTCAGATGTGGACCCGTGGTTCTTTTAAATTAGCGATTGAAATAGTCGAGGAAAAGGGAAGCGATGTGATAGAAATTATCCCTACAAATGGCGGTATTTCTTACGTTCCCGATGAAGACAACACTCAGGTTTATTTGAGCCAATCTTTAGACGCAATCACACAGAAAAAGGTGCTTGCCCACGAGTTTGGTCACGTTTTAGGTTTTCCGGATTGTTATACAGAATTCTATGACGGTCAAAAGAGTGATCTCGTATACTATGAGATTTCTGCCGAAGACACTAACATTATGTGCTCGCTAAAAAGTGGTGTGAGTGTGCCTGATAACTACCTGCAGATGCTACGAGAGAAGTCTTGCGTCTTTAACTAAAAAAGAGCGATAATTAACCTATGACTGAACACAATCACCAACATGATGAAGAAGGTGGTACGACCACCATCACTAAAAAGAAAGTACAACTTCCTAAGAAATATAAAGTCCTGTTACACAACGACGATTATACGACTATGGAGTTTGTTATTTTTATTCTGCAAAATGTTTTTCACAAAGCACTTCCAGAAGCTGAAAGAATCATGATGGAAGTTCACAAAAAAGGAACTGGGATTTGTGGAGTCTACACCTACGAGATCGCGGAGAGTAAAGCGAAAAAAGTAGAGCGAATGGCCAAAGAGCACGCTCACCCTCTTTTATGTACGATCGAACCTGAATAAGGACATCATTTATGAGCATTGGAAGCAATCGAAAAAGTAATCTAAGACTAGAGGCCATTATCAACTCAGCGGTCATCAAGGCCAACATTTTAAAGCATGAGTACCTCACGCTGGAAATTATGTTTAAGGCCATGCTGGAAGACGGTGAAGTGAGAAATATCCTGGAGAGCTGCGGAGTGAATCTCACGCAGATGGAAAAAGAGCTCGATACTTTTATCACCACTGAAGACAATTTTAGCTTGTTGTCGGAAGAGGCGATTGAAGAGCTTTCGCGCAAGCAATTCGTCGATACAGAATTAAGAGAGCTGGCCCGTGAAAACGGAATCAGTTATCAACCTGAGATTTCCATGGGACTACAGCGTGTCATTCAGCGCGCTGCTATCCACGTCCAATCTTCAGGGAAAAAAGATATTTTAGGGGTGAACTTATTAGTGGCCCTTTTTAATGAGCCCGAAAGTTTTGTTTGCTACCTGCTTGAATCCCACGAAGTCGAAAAGTTTGATGTCGTCAAACTTATTGCTCATGGAGTGGACCGCTCTGTTAATACAGATTCGGGACTACATGAAACCATCCGCACTGAGTTGGGCGATATGCCAGAGAAAAAACAAAATGCACTCGAAGAATACTGCACTAATTTAAATGAAGAAGTAACCAAGGGAAGAATTGATCCGATTGTCGGACGAGAAAGTGAAATCGAGCGAGTCGCTCAGATTTTATCCCGCAGAAGAAAAAATAATCCGCTACTTGTTGGAGAAGCGGGAGTAGGAAAGACAGCGATTGCTGAAGGGCTTGCTTACCGAATTGTTCAAGGTGATGTGCCGGAACTTTTAAAGAATGCCGTTGTTTTTAGTTTAGACCTGGCAAGCCTTCTGGCCGGAACAAAATACCGCGGGGACTTCGAGCAAAGACTCAAAAACGTCATGAAAGAATTAAAGACATATAATGAGGGCGGAAAAAATGAGGCCATCCTCTTTATAGATGAAATTCATACCATCATGGGGGCCGGTGCAACCAGCGGTGGATCAATGGATGCTTCAAACTTATTAAAGCCTGCTCTAAGCAGTGGTGAGCTTCGTTGCATCGGTAGCACGACTTATGAGGAATACCGCAAGTTTATTGAAAAGGACTCTGCGTTTAATAGAAGACTGCAAAAAGTAGATGTCGCTGAGCCTAGTCCGGAAGACACACTTAAAATTCTTCTAGGTCTAAGACAGAAGTTTGAAGAGCATCACAACGTTAAATACTCAAATGCGATCATTAAGCTGATCGTCGACCTTTCAACTAAACATATTTCTGACCGCAAGAATCCGGATAAATCAATTGATGTTATTGATGAGGTCGGTGCGATGATCAGGATTCTTCCAGAATCCAAGCGCCACCAGAATATTACTAAAAAGGATGTTGAAACAGTCATCGCGATGATGGCCAAGATTCCTAAGATGTCTGTGGCCACTGATGAGCGCGACAAACTGAGAAGTCTAAAGAGTAATCTGAAGCTTCTTATTTTCGGACAAGACCAGGCCGTGGAAAAAGTGGCCGATGCGATCCTTCTTTCAAGATCAGGATTATCGAGTGACCAAAAGCCGATGGGCTCATTTCTTTTCACCGGGCCAACCGGAGTAGGGAAAACTGAGCTTGCCAAGCAGCTGGCGCGCGAACTTGGGATTCATCTCGAGCGTTTTGATATGTCGGAGTACATGGAGAAGCACTCTGTGGCAAAATTAATTGGCGCTCCTCCGGGTTATGTTGGATTTGATAACGGAGGCCAGCTTACTGATGTGATCAAAAAGCATCCTCACGCCGTTTTACTTTTAGACGAAATCGAAAAGGCCCATCCGGATATCTTCAATATCCTGCTTCAGATCATGGATCATGGAACTTTAACGGATTCACAAGGCCGAGCGACAGATTTTAGGAACGTCGTCATTATTATGACATCAAATGCTGGTGCAAAAGAGATGGAGTCCGGCTCAATCGGTATCGGAAAAGGGCTGGACAACCAAGCTTTCAAACGCGATTCGGCCATTAAAAACTTTTTCACGCCAGAGTTTAGGAATCGTTTGGATGCCATTGTCCATTTCAACAAGCTTTCTGATGAACAGGTCTTAAAAATCGTCGACAAGTTCCTTATCCAGCTTGAAACGAAGCTTGGAGAGAAGAATGTAGAGCTGATTGTTGAAGAATCGGCGCGTGCACATCTGGCAAAAGTGGGCTTTGATCCACAAATGGGTGCCAGACCTTTGGCCAGAATCATCGATCATGAGATCAAGAAGCCACTTTCGCATGAAATTCTTTTCGGAAAACTTGAAAAAGGCGGCGTTGTTGTCGTGTCGTTGGATGAAAAAGAGCAGAAAATCGTCTTCAGATTCCAGGATTAGGTTAATTTTTGCCCAATTTAGGGCCTTGCCATGAACTTTTTTTAGGTCCTCTTCATTTTTTTTCAACCCCATTAAAATTTTTTTTTGGCAGACCTTAGGGTCTGCCTTCTTTATTTTTTCAAGCCTCATGCCAATTGTGGAAAACGAACGAAATATCGATGAATAAAGCATTTCAGCGATTCTATGAGAGGGAGAAAGAGATCGGATGAAACAACGTTTGCAGCCTCTTTGATCACTTCATCACATGCTCGTTGATGAAAAACTTGAAAAAAAAAATTAAAGGATTTGAAAAAAAATACGAAAAATAAAACAAAGATGTATTTTTTGTTTGCACGAAAATAAAAAAATGATTATTCTTGAAAAAAGAATAAAAACTTTTGGAGGGTTTTATGGCTGTTAAGAAAGCAACAAAGAAAGCTGCTAAGAAAGTAGCAAAGAAAGCAACTAAGAAAGCTGTAGCTAAAAAAGCTACAAAAAAAGTAGCAAAAAAAGCTACTAAGAAAGCTGCTAAGAAAGCTACTAAAAAAGCTGCTAAGAAAGCTTAATTAATTAAGTGATCTAGTTAAAAAAGGGACCTTCGGGTCCCTTTTTTATTTGTGCCGACCGAATCTTTCTCCAATTAGTCCAAAATCCGCCTCATTTTCTTCCAAATCCGTGAAAAAAGACCCCGATTCGTTTACTTCCAACCCTGATCCTGCTAAGTTTTGCGCCTAAATTCATATTCAATCGAGCAATAAGGCTTTTTAACAGGGTAAACTTATGGCAGCAGGTCTTGGTACTAGAGGCAATGGTCCTCGCGAACAAATTTCTATTGATCCAGTTACAGGTGAAAAAACAGTCGTCATGGGAGACTTAACCTTCCCTCCACGCAAGGTTTGGATGAAAACTTTTGGTTGTCAGATGAACTATCACGATTCAGACCGAATCGCGGCCCATCTTGAAGACCTAAACTTTACCAGAACAGAAGAACTGGATGAGGCCGACATGGTCTTATTCAACACATGTGCGGTAAGAGATCTTTCAAATAATAAGTTTTACTCACAACTAGGTGAGATCAAACATGCTAAAAAGAAGAAAAATGGACTAGTCGTAGGGATTGGCGGATGTGTGGCCCAAACTGAAGGAAAAGAGCTGGTGAAAAAGTATCAGCACCTGGACTTCGCGTTTGGAACAGATGTTATTGATACGATCAACGATATGGTTTTTAGAGTTTATGCCGGTGACAACAAGTTCACGATCAACTCATGGGATAGAAGCGAGAACTTTTCGATCGAAACAAAGATCCCTGTCGGTTCACCACAGGCCTTCGTAAACATCATTAAAGGCTGTAATAAGTACTGCACGTACTGTATCGTCCCTTATACTCGCGGAAAAGAAAGAAGCCGTCTAATGGCCGAAGTTGTGGCCGACGTAACAAAGCTGGTGAAGTACCAGGGCATCCAGGAAGTCACTCTTTTAGGTCAGAATGTAAACTCTTACGGGAAAGAAAACGGGGAGAGTTTAGCGGAGCTGATCATGGAGCTAGATAAGATCGAAGGTCTGGAGCTGATCCGTTATACAACTTCACACCCCTACGATGTCAGCGATGAACTAATCGCAGTTCACGGAAAAGCTAAAAAACTTTCAAAACACCTTCACCTTCCGGTTCAATCTGGATCGGCGAGTGTTCTTGAAAGAATGCACAGAGAATATACGCCAGAGCACTACCTTGGACTTCTTGATAAACTTCGCGCAGCTCAACCAGAAATTGTCCTATCAACGGACATTATCGCTGGATTTGTTAACGAAACTGAAGAAGAGCACCAGGAAACGATGGATCTTCTGACAAAAGCTCAGTTCGATTTCATTTATTCATATGTTTATTCGCCAAGAGCTAAGACTCGTGCGGCAAAAATGGAAGACAATCTTCCAGACGATATCAAAGGTGCACGTCTTCGCGAAATCCAGGCCCATCAATTAAAGATTCAGGATAAAATCCGCCAGACGATGGTAGGAAAAACATACAGAATCCTGGTTGAAGACTTTGGAAACATGGGTGGAGTCAAGAAATGGAAAGGTCGTACAAACTGTAACAGAATTGTCCACTTTGTACCGGTTAATGATGAAATCGATATGAAATGGCACTGGGTAGACGTAAAAGTAACGTCTGCTACATCACTTTCTTGCCAGGGAGAGCTTATTGCTGATCTTGGAAAGAGACCACCGTCGTTATTACAATAAATTATACTTATAAAAGGAGGGGAAAATCTTCCCCTCCATCTTAATCAACATGACAAATTGGTAGAATAGAATCGAGGTGATTCTATGAAGTCTCTACTAGTTCTATTTGTTATCATTTTTCCTCTTTCAAGTTTTGCTATCGTTAACGAAGTCGCATTTGATTTTGGGTACGATCGCCAGATTTATGGTCTGCAAAGGCAGAATTCAAGTGTGAACCGCACTTATTCAGCTGCCCTTTCAACTTACATTTTTGATTACACGGCGATTGATTTAAACGCTTCGAGATCAAGTGACATCACGACAGAAAACGAGCGTTACAATGTCACAACCGGTATCGATGTGGTTGGTCAGCAAAACCGCGTGACTTCTAATGTTTACGGAGTGGGGATTAAGCAGATGTTTGCTCCACGAACGGCAAGGCTAATTCCCGGAATTTCTATCGGGTACGCCAAGCAGTTTTTAAATTACAACTCTGACCTTACGATTGAAGACACCTCAACAAAGGCCAGAACTAATCTTGCTGGACGAACAACTAAACAAAGAATTGATTCAGTTTTTGGGACGTTGTCTCTTCAATTGCGAATGACTGAAAGATTGTCATTAAAAGGTTCGGTTAAGACGTTGTTTCCGGCCTTCGAATTAGATAAGGCCCGCGACAACGTGAAGTATGCTATTGGGTTTTCATGGGTGTTCTAAAAAAGACACTGCTTTTTTTCTCGCTCTTCTCTCTTGTTTCTGGATGCGCTAAGTTTGAGTATCTGTACGAGCAGGGAATGGGGCAGATGACGCTTCTTTCTCAGGGAAAGGATAATAAAGATGTGCTTAAAAGTGTGCGTGTTCCTAAAACTCAAAAAGAAAAGATAAAAAGAATTCAGGAATTAAAATCTTATTTCTATAAATACTGGGACAGAAAAGAAACCAAGATCTATTCCCAGACTACAATGCTCAAAAATAGGGCCGTCACTTATCTGGTTATTGCATCTCCTTATCAGGAAATAAAAGCGGTGGATAATTGCTTTCCACTAATGGGATGTTTTCCTTATTTAGGTTTTTTTAACCAGGAATCGGCCAGAAAATTTGCCAAAGAAAAAGAAGCGGAAGAATACGTAACATGGATTCGTCCGGTTTATGCTTATTCGACCTTGGGGTATTTCACAGACACGATTCTATCTTCGTTTTTTGAATACGATGACTATGAGCTGGCAGAGCTTATTTTCCACGAGCTCTATCACACCATCTTTTTTGTGAAAAACCAGGTGGATTTAAACGAAAACCTGGCGATGTATTTCTCAGAGAGGATGCTGCCAGAATACTTCCTTTCGATTGGCCAGGCTGACTACCTGGTGTTCGAACAGAAAAAAGATGAGAGTAATAAAAAAATTAAACACCTGGTTGTCCTTTTGGCCAACGAACTACAGACAATGTACAAGAGCCTGCTTCCAAAAACGAAAGAGGAAGCAGAGGTCATCTTAAATGAATTCATGGAAGAGCGCTTTAAGGTAGAGGTTATGAAAAAGTGCCAAGCGCTCGACATTCAACCTAAGGACTGCTTTCCACTCAATCGTTCGTGGAATAACGCAAGTTTTGCAGCCTTTCTTACTTATGAAAAGAAATCTAATGACCTGGCCAGTCTTCAAAAAAAACTTGGGCTCTCTCTAAAAGACTACTATAATTGGATAGTCAAAAAGTATGAAGACTTCCAAAATCAAAGTGAGGAGGAGGACTTCGAAGTTTACCTTTTTAAATAGGACCCTCTTATGAAACATGTCCTTTTCATCGATCCAATCGAAAAATTAAATCCTAAAAAAGACAGCTCTCTGATGCTTGCGACAACAATGAAAGCGCAGGGAATGGATGTTTATCTTCTTTTTGAAAAAGATTTTTATATTAACAACAAAGCTAAAAGTGTCTTCAAGCTCTATGATTTTGAAGGCGATTTTTATGAAGATGGTGCTTATTTAAAGCATTTTTCTCTAAAAGGGCCAGCTGTCATTGAAATGAACAAAGGGGATGTGATCCATATGCGCATCGATCCTCCTTTTGATACGCGCTACCTTCGTTACCTGTGGATGCTTCGTTACTACAGCACTCACGGCATTAAAGTTATGAACTCACCAGATGGAATCCTGAAATACAATGAAAAGCTTCACGCTTACACGCAAAAAGCTTCACTGGAAACTTACGTGGGAAGCAGTGTGGAAGGTTTTATGGGGTTTGTTGAGCTGATGAAAAGAGATCATCAGGACCTGATCTTAAAACCTCTGGATCTTTACCAGGGTTTTGGAGTGGAGAAGGTGAGTATCAGTGAACCAAATCTTGCTTTTAAGTTTTCGGAAAAAGTAAAAGAAAATAACGGCGCTATCGTCGCTCAGCCATTTTGCAAAGAAGTCGTTAACGGAGAGATTCGTTCACTTTATTTCAAAGGGCGTGAATTGGGTTCAATTCTAAAAGTTCCAAAGAAAGGAGAGTTCCTGGCCAATATTGCTCAGGGTGCAGCTTTTCATGCAATTGAGCTGACACCATCAGTAAAAAAAGAATGCGACCGCATTTGTGCTGAGCTCGTGCAAGAGGGTGTAGATTGGGTGGCCTTTGATATTATGGGAGATAATGTCTCTGAGATTAATATTACGTGCCCAGGTCTTTTAGTGGAAGTAAGTTTCGCCCACAAAAAGAACCTGGCCCTGGATATTATTAAAGCACTCTAGCCTTTTTTCCCATCGAGCATAATAATTAACTCATCAACGATTTTTCCCAGGGACTCAGACTGCTCGTTAAGTTTTGCTGACATTTGCAGCGATTCCTGGGCGACTTGTTCGCTCTTGTTGGCTACATCGTTGAGTTGAAGCATTGATTTATTCACTTCTTCAATCCCTTTACTTTGTTCCTGAGTCCCGGCATTGATTTCTTCCAGGATATTGCAGATGCTTTCTGATTCAGAGCTGATTTGATCGAAGATCACGTTACAATTTTCTGCGTTTTTATTTCCCTCTTCAATTGTATGGCGACCGCTTTCAACGATCCCCGCCATTGAGGACTGGGATTTTTTTACGATGTCGTTGACTCGTGAAACACTTGTGCCTAAAAGAGAAGAGATCTCATTGGCCGCCTGGCCGCTCATGATTGCCAGGTTCCCGATTTCTTCAGCGACGACCGCAAAACCTTTTCCGTGTTCACCGGCGCGGGCCGCTTCTACTGAAGCGTTGAAAGAAAGAAGTTTTGTCTGGAAGACGATATCGTTAATGATCTTTGTTTTTTCATCAATATTTTGAATGACGTTAACCACTTCAACGAACTCTTTGTCGTTTTTGGTGATCTGATCGACCATTTGCTTGTTTGAAATACTGATCTGGTTGATTGAGGTAAGCATCTGGGCAATGGCCTCTTTTCCTTCTGCGATTTTGATCTGGCTGTCTTTAGCATTTTTAGTAGAAATTTGGACATTATTGCGGTTGATGTCCGTCATTTGAGAAATTTCCTGAACGGCCTGAGAAGTCGCCTGGATTGTTGCGTTTTGCTCTGTCGATGACTCTGACAAGAAGTCGCTGGTTGTCGCTACTTTAGCTGATGTTTCATTAAGAGTGACTGTGCTTAAATTCAATTGCTCAGAAATTTGTTTTAAGACCTGGACAAGACCCTTGCGGAAACTTAATCCTCCAATAATGATAACAAGAATCATTAAAGCACTTGCAGCGATCACAGAGTACTTCAGCTTTACTGCCTGGGCCTCTGATTCCTGGATAAATGTTTGAGTTTTTTGTCTTACGCCATCACCCTGAGTTTCCAGTTCTTGTAGTGTCTGAAGATAGAGTGGGCTGACATCGCCGATAAAATACTCGATAGCTTCTGATGTCTTTCCTAGAAGAATCATCTTATCTACGAGATGATTTACTTTTTCTTCGTAATTTTTATCAATCTCAGAAATTTTTTGGCAGTCGAACTTACACTCTTGAATATCTTTTTGAACTTCCTTCATTTTATCTTTAAGCTTGGCAATACCAGCTTCAAGATTGTCCGGATCTTTCTCTGTAATAAGTGGAGAAATTCCTGATTGGATAGAAGAGATATCAATTGAAAGCGCAATGATACTATTGCTGGACGCTGCACTTTCCTGAGAAGCCTTAAGCAGGCTTCCCATGTTTTTCTGAATACTCGTCACAGTGAAGAGAGAGGACAAGAAGCTGATGACCACGACCCCGAAGACCACGGTTAGAAGGTATTTTTGTAATCCTAGTTTTTTTAGCATTGATTCTCTCTCTTCCCTGTATTAACGAATTATTTTAATTTTGTAATAGAGTAACCAATAGTCATTGAACCGATAGCCTTTCCACCGTCCATTACTGGAACAGCAACTTGAATAGACTTAAGTCCTGTCGACTCATCCATTTCAATCGACCCTTGCCATGTTTTTCCTGCCATTGGGTCATCGTGCTTAGGTTTTCCTTTGTGTGACCAATTTGATGTCTTTGAAAGGAAAGCAACTTTCGTCCCGTCAGCAGCATTGACGAAAATTTCTGTAACCATGTCGTTCTTTTTTGTTTTTAAAAATTCACCAGCAGGGTTCTTAGAGAAGTAACGAACCTTTGGATCAAGAACTGGAAGGTCTTTCCATTTGTCTTGAGTCATATCTTTGTAGTCTGCTAGTGCAGCAGCATTAACAGCTTTTACTGCATCGACAACTTTTGGATCGCTTGCCACTTTTTTCATTTCTTCAACTTGCTTGTTAAGAGCAGTTGTTTGTTCTGGTGTCAGTGCTTCAGCAAAAGCTCCAGACGTAAGAAGAGTAGACAGCATTAAGCTCAGAAAAAATTTCATGTGTGCTCCTATTTGGTTTGAGATCAAATGTGTACTTATGTATCGAATCGTTTATGGAAAAACTGTTGAGTTTAATAATAAAAAATGCTTTATAAAGAAAAAATTAAGTTGTTCGGTAAACGTAAGGTCAATAGTTTTATTTGTTTTATTCTAAGTTGATTTTTACTTATGCGAAAAAAAGGCAAAAAAAGGAGAGGTTAACCTCTCCTTTTTAATTTTTGTTTTGATTTCTTTAAAGCGTAGCGTACTCAACTTTTAATCCAACACATTCAGTTGGTCCACCTGAGTTGTAAGGGATGTCTGCGTATGGGCAGTATAGTTTTCCACTAGATGCTTTACATCTGTGGTCTGTAAGTACTTCGACAACTTCCAGAATAAATGGGCTAGAGCTTCCGCTTGGAACTGTGAATTCCGCAACAGAAGAGTACGCGCTTGTTGAAGCATCAGCTACCAGTGTTTGTGTTTCACCTAAACTTGATCCAGATTTTCTAAGCATCAGCTTAACTTGCATTTTAGTGAAATTGTTAGTTGTAAATGTTGAACAGGCCTTTGCTGCATGTGATGGATTGGCCAGTGCCGTCCCACCAGTAACTCTAAAAGCTTTGATTCTTACTGCAAATTTTGCATCAGCTTGAAAGGAATTAGGGTCAATGTAAGAAGGAAGATTATTGGCCGATGACCAATACAAGCTATTTGTTCCCGGTCCCTGAATCGTAAGATCAGGAAGAGCAGTACTAAATGAATAAGTTGTCCCAGATGATCCGGTTCCTGTATTTGTTCCTGAACCATTATTAGTCGAAGGATTGGTGATGTAGTTATTTGTCACAGATTTTCCTGTCGTTGTTTTCCCACAACCCGTTAGTGCAGCGGCTGAAAGGAGTAATACAAGGAAGGACATCTTTTTCATACTTTTCATAAAAAAACCCTGGGTTTTTAAGTTTCTCCATTGTCTATTCGACTGGTTTGGTAAATTTCTTGAAAATTATATAAATCTTGGGCCAAAACAACCTGTCTTTATACTTAAGTCATTGATTCTGCATCAGCGGCCCTGTTGTAAACATTTTTGGGGAGGGGTAGAATAGAAGGACTCCCAAACCTATGGATGGTTTTGGCGCAAGAATCAAGATGAAAACTTTAGACCTAGAAAAATACATTCAAAATTTAAGCACTGACCTCTACAGCTTCGCTTTTATTTTAATCCCCGATGACCTGCAGGCCACACAGCTGATGATTGATTCAGTGAGTGCTTTTATGATTCAAAAAAAGGATCTGATTGAAAGCCTGACTAAAAAAGGTGAGTCGCACCTGCTGGCCAATACAGAAGATATCAAGATTCAGCTCTATAAGCTCATGTATGAGATGTCTAAAAAGCGCTATCACCAGCTGCGCATGAGTTTTAAAAACGTAGAAGACAACTCTGGCTTTTTTGCCCTGGAGTTTGACGATAAAGCGGTTCTTTTTCTACAGGAGAGAACTGATTTTTCTATGGAAATTATGGAATTCATTCTCGGGAAAACCAAAACTGAAGTTCTCGCTCATTTATACTCGGCCCGTATCGCCATGGTCTCAGAATTGACAACGGCGCAAACGGCATTCGTTCAAGGCCCACGAGGCCACAACTAAGGATCATTATTTGGATAGTAGTAGGCGCAATGTAATTGTATCAGCACCAGTTTTAAGACCTGCAAGTGACAACTGTATTCATACAAAAAATGTTTTCTCTCTTTTGGATTTAACAGAAGAGGAGGAAAGCTTTCATAGGATCAAAAAGCACATGGACACTTGTCCAGTGTGTGAAAGTGCTTTTAGAAAATTCGAGCAAAAGAACCTGGAAACCAAAGTTTTTATTCCGAAGCCGCAAATTGATTCGGAGACAAAGATGGTTTTTGAGAGTGAAGTGCACGAACTTTTTAAGACTTTTGATTTCAATGAAAAAACTCGTTTGAGAAAAAAGATCAAATCAAACTTCAAAAAAATCGACATGGCCGGATTGGATTTTGTTAAAAATCTGGGCTCAAAAAATATGCTAAAGACCTACGCTTTAGGCGCAGTTCTTTTTGTTATCCTAAGACAGTTTTTTAATTAATATTGATCTGGTAAAAAATGGAGAATTTCTTTCCCTTCTTATAGCTCTTAGGAGGGTTGGGAAGGTTGAGTTGTTTTAGAGTTTCTTCAAAAAAGTAATGAAGGTCATCATTCGTTGAAGATTTAAGAATCTTGACCACCATAATGTTTCCTTCTTCATCGTAGTCGACTTTCCCCAAAAGAAAATCTTTCTTATCAAAAGCGCGCATAATGCCTGGTCGTTCAATGGCCACCTTATCGAAAGTCGCTTCGATTTTTGAAGCGTAGGATGTGTACATTCTCACGTAGAAACTGTAGTTGGCCTTTTCATCTGAGTTGAGCTCGTCTTCTGAAATTCCTTCCGGGCGCTCTGACCTGATTTCCAGGTTGGAAATTCTCTGTGTCGGTCTATTGGGTGGAGGAGTGTAGTTTCTGGCAGCTTCCCTTTTAATGATTTCCTGCTCATTTGATTTAGGAATAGAAGACTGCTTTTTTGGGTTGAAGTAAAAGTGATTTCCGCTGTCGTTGACAGAAGGAGTAGGGGCCTTGATCAGATCACTCGCAGAAAAACTTGGTTTCTGATTTCCAGAAGCCTTAGGCCCCGGAAGGTCGGGAGCAAGATTGGCCATTGATAGTTGGTTTTGTGGAGCACCAGGAGCTCCTCGCGTCGGTTTAACCGGCGCTTGTGGATTAGGGGGTGTTTGTCTTTGAGGTTTGGCTTGAAAAGCAAGATCCGGTTGATAATCTTTTTTCTTACCGTCTTTAACCCCTACTCTTCTAAAAGGCTCAACTTCTTCAGGTTTCATGATCTTGATTTGATCAAGCCTTAGTGGAGTCTTTAAGTTTTTTGTCGTTTGTGAAAGCTGATTTAAGAAGTCAATATTCTGTAGATCGCCTTTTACAAAGGCAAGAATTGCCGCATGCAGGAGGATAGCTGCGAGAAAAGAGATGAGATATTTGGACTTTGAATCCTTATTCCTGATCATTTCGATATCTTACAACTTCTCCCTAGGAAAACACAGGTATTTTTATCCTATATGTTGACCCTAATCCGTCACGGAGTAAAATTATATTGGGCAAGAGTGCCCTGGACTCTCAAAACTTTGCAAGGATTGCAATTTCATGAAAAAGCTAGCCAACGTTCTCGAAAGCAAAAGAAGTATCGCCGGGCTTTGCCTTCTGGCAGGACTGATCTTCACAACATATAGAATTCAGGAAAATTCGGGACAGATCAAACGCTTAACAAACTTTGAAAGTGGAATTCAGACGTGTTTTACGCGTGTGAACCAAACATACACTGCTAATCTTTTAGGTGACACAGGATCAACTTACTTAACACAGAATTTCCAAAATCTAACGGAAGAATGTTTAGCAGAGGGGATTTTGACTGTTGAAAACTCTTTTTCAAAAGAGCTTTCTGGAGCAGCAAAACAACTTTCTAATCTCGCTTCAAACGTTCACTGGTTCCATGAAGATATTCTTGCGCCCAATGGAGCGAAGTCGATGGCCGGAAGTGGTGAATCCAGAGATGTAGGAACTCGTTTTGAAAAAATCGAAACGACTAAAGATGAGATCCTTGAATCGACAAACTCATTTAAAGCAGAAATTACAAATTCTTTAAACCAACAGAAAAATATTTTCTATGTTTCAGCGACTCTTTTAGTTATTCTAATGTTAGCTGAATACATGAGTCTTACTCGTCGTCGTCTTTCAAACAATGCACGTGAGAAAGAAGCGCAGGCCGAACTTCTGGATAACGGAGGGGCGACCAGCGTAAAAGTAGGGGAGATTATCCGCGTAGCTTTAGAGCAAAACGACCTGATCAATTGCTCGAAGCTTTTTGCTAATTTCCACGCTTACACGACACTGGAAAAAGGGAAAAACAAGATGTCGCTTGAGACGCTTGTCACTCCAATGACAAAAGCAGTGGCCTCTACTTCAGTAAAAAATATTGACCAGATTTGGGAAGACGATTCGATTGGAGTTTCTGCCGACAGTACTATGAACACGCAACTTAATGATATTAACCTGGAGCAATTGAGCTCTTCTGTTGTAGACCTTTTAACTGAAAAACTTTTCTCTCAAGGTGTGCAGATCGACATCAACATTCCTGAAGGCCTTATGATTAAAGGGCGCCAGGAAGATATGGAGCAGACTCTTTATCACCTGTTTGCTTACGCCATTAACTCAACTCAATCAGAAAACGGTGAAAAGAATATTTCTGTCTTCGCTCATAAGTTAGGTGACGTCGTTGCTTTTGACCTGATTCATTCAGGGGCAGGCTTCGATGAAGCGATCCTAAAGCAGAGAGCGGGATTAGGTGATGGAAACGGAAACCTGGATCTTGATCTTCAAATTTGTCAGTCACTTCTAAGTGAAATTCAGGCCAAAGTTCAACTGGACAATAAGATGGACCAAAACGGAAACGTGGTTGGTGGACGAGTGAAAATCATCTTTAAAGCGGGAACACCTGCTCAAATTGCTTCCACTCAAGGGAAACTTGTTGACCTTAAAGTGGGAAGTAAAAAAGAAATTCTTGCGGGATTTGCAGCAGGAAACGGCCAAATAAACTAACGACTCACTTCAGTTCTTAAAATTCCAGCGATCAGCTCTTCTGTATCTTTCAGAAGGGCGATCTTGGTTGACTTCAAATCTTCAAATTTATTCGTCGCCATTTCCAGGTCGTGAGAGCTTGGGATTCTTAGATTTAAAAGAATGTCAGCAATCTTGATTCCGACTGCACCTTGAAGGATGAACTTAATAAAGTGGATCATCGGCGCATTAGCGTGAAGGTGAATAATGTCCTTATCCTGGAATTTGAAAATCAGGACAGTTGAATCGTCTGTCGTCTTGATATGCAGAGAAGACAGAGGAAGTTGAAGGTCCTGGTTACTCTTAATTTTGTACTCAACGTACACATCGTCATTTTTTGGATAAATAGCGTATGTTTTAAGTTTCACCAGCTCACTTGAAATCAGCGAGTTTCCGAAGTTAAAGCTTTGTGGTTTGCCGTCTTCCAGTTCTTCAACCAGTGACTTCATTTGCAGTTTAAAGTGCGACAGAAGGCTTAGCAGGTGCCAAGGGTACTCTGCAGCTTCGCGGGCCAGCTGACCTTTTAAAACTTCAAATCTTTGCTTTAAATCAAGCGGGTGAAGATTCTTGATCTCGCGTGCTTCAAGGTCCAGAAGACTGAAGGCATGTTTTGTTCTTTCTGGCATGAAGTGCGCTTTTGCAAAGAAACTTGGAACAAGCAGTGATCTTAGTTTTGCTTTTAATTTCGTCGGTCCATCAGAGAGCTGAAGCTGAATGATCTGGTGACCGAGCATTGAAGAGAAGTATTCTCTAAAAACGTTTAGGTTAATGGCCGGGTGTTTCGGGGTCAAACCAAAGTAATGGTAGAAGGCCGTCCCGTATTGCTCTAGCTTCCCACGGTAAGCATCAATCGGTGTTAATTCGATTCTGATGTCCATTGGATCATTTTGATTCACGATCAGAAGAAGAGGGAATTGTTTTTCTGGTCCAAATTTCAGACCTAGAAGTTCACTTGAAAGGCTTCTTTTTCCTTGAGTGAAGTCTTCAGGAACAATCTGCTCAATAGCAAAGAATGTATCAAGCGATGTTGAACTCTTCGTCAGGTTTTTAAAGAAGCTTGGGTGAGGAAGGTGACCTGATTCCTTGTTTGATACAGATGAAACAAGTTTTCCGCCAATGATAGCGTCCTGGTGGAATTCAAAGAAAATATCTTTTTCTACTTCGCTGACAAAAATCGGCGTAGTGATCGGGTTTTTGTGCTTAATAAAACTTTGTAGTTCTTCAACCAGTTTGTTGAACTTGTTAAAGCGAGTCAGGTTTCCTTTAAATTCGAATGAAAGACAAGACTCTTTTGTTTTGCGGCTGACTTCGAAGAGATGCTTGTTGGCCACAGGCTCTGCAGTTCTTCTCGTCAGGATATAAGCGAAATGCGCGATTTCACCTTTTCCTTTCAGCTCTTCCATATTGATAGCAGCTTCAACTTTAAAATCTTTTAAAAGCTGTTCTACGCGCTCACTTTGGCTTGGAACGAAAAGTTTCTGGTTCGTAAAGACATACACCATTGCATCTTTTTTCAGCATTGCCTTTTGAGCAAGAATTTGCTGAACCAGGAAGTGGTGTGGGTTAGTCTTTGGAAGCTCGGTTAAATTTAAAACGATGCGGTTATAAAGTGTGTCACCGCTTGGAAGCTCGCCTAGGTTAAAGAACGAAGCCTGGCCCAGGCCATCGACTGGATCTTGCTTGTATTTCTCGCGCATGATCTTGCAGATGAAAGGGACGATTTCATATCTGTGTTCGGCGGCAATTCTTGTCAGGAAGCTTAGGAATTGAAGCTCCTGGCAGATTTTAAGGAACTGGCCATCGATAAATTCAGAGCCTTCAAACTCCGGACAAATCAGGTTGTTCCATTGAGAGATTTTTACGTTCGTCTCCTGGGCCAGCCAGTGAGACAGGGCCATTGAAGAAACATGGTTTCCAACGAAACGAGTGTTGATCGTTTTAGGAAGGATGCACACTTTTTCGCCCGCAAATGTTTTCTTTTTGCTTTCTGGTTTTAGCCAAGTCGGGAACTTGATTAAAAGTTCATTAACTAAAAGGCCAAACGTTAAGTGAGACAATGAGTGAGAGTAGTTTCTGATAGAGTAGATCTTGTCGTCTTTTGGAGTTGAGATCAGTTTAATTAGCTCCGTCAGTGTCACATTTTCAAAAGCGTCTTTTAGTTTTAACAGAGAGTCTTTGTACTCCAGAGTCGGGCGGTACCAGCTGTACTGGTTGATCTGAAGTGAGTCACATAAAAGCTCAGTCGAGCTGTCTTTTACGAAAATCTTTCCTAAGAAAGAAAGTGGGTTCATCAGAACGTCTTCTGTCACTACCAGTCTCTGCTCCTTTGCCAGGTCCATGATGAACTTGATACGGAAAAGATAAATAGCAACAGCTCTGAAGCAGTGAACTTTTAAAAAGTCGTCGATATGTTTTTTTAGCGGAGAAGATTCATCCTGAAAGTGCAGCCAGAAATCCTGGTGCTGCCCTAGAAGAGATTTGTCTAATTTAGCGTATTCAGCAAAGTGCATGAATTCGTGGTATGTCTGAAGCTTCATCGACTTGTTGATTGAGCACGATTTTTTGAATAGTGCTTGAGCGTCGATTGAAAGATTGCTTAGAGTGTTTTTGATAACGATGGCCGAAGCCGTAATCAGGCCTTCGCCTTTCCAGCCTGGGATAAAAAACTCAGAAGGATTAAATTGGGTAGGCGACGCCGTCTCGTCAATTACTGACGACGAGAAACTGTCTTTCATCCAAGACTGTTGTGGTCTACTGTTGTGATCCAACTTTTTAATCCTAAAAAATAACCAACCAATTCAATTTGTTTTTGGCATAAAATAGTGACAAACACCCCACAGGAAGTCATGGAAAAAGTGCAGTTTTTTTATAGTTTTTTTTAATGGAACCCATCGAAAATACTGGGATATGAGAAACATCTAAAGATATTAATCCCTAAAGTCGATAAGAAACCATGAAAGTCGCGTTAATTGCGTAGTTTCATTAGCGTTTATTTTGTTTTTACGAGGGGCGTCTATGGCCAGTGATATTTTTGACGATGTTGATGCAATTCTAGCCGCAGAAGAGGGTTTTGAAGAAGATAAGAACTTCAACGAGTCCGAACTTCAGGACATCATGTCTGAAATTGAAGACCTCGAAAAAGAATTCACGCAAGAAGAAAAGGAAATGAGCCTTCAAGATAAAATTGAAGCAGAGCTTGCGATGGAAATGGAGATGGGAGCGTTTGAAGAAACGGCACCAGAGGCTTTAGTGGCCCCGATTGTAGAAACAAAAGCAGTTGAAGTAGAAGCTTCAATTGAAGCGGCTCAACCAGTAGCGCAAGTCTTATCATTTGAAAAACCAGCAACACCAGCACCTGTGGCCACAACGACGACGACAACTTCGACGTCTGGTGTGTCTTTCCAGGCGCAAGGTTCAATGGCCCTTAACCTTGATTTCAAAGTCGGGGAAGAGAGCGCAAAACTTACGATTGACCCAGTAAAGGGATTGGTCGTGACAGTTTCCGGAGTGGAACTTTGTATCAGCGAAGATTCTGGATGCACAGTTTCGATGGAAAATGGAATGAAATTCACAATTCCTTTGTCGACACAAACAAATTCGCTTAAAAAGAAAGCAGCTTAACTCTAAAAAAATCTTAAAGTGGAGATGCTTTTTTGAGCCTAAAAATCCTGGGCGGTTTTGCCCGCGGACAAGTTCTTGCTGTACCTAAAGGCGATTTAATCAGACCAACCTCTGTCATGCTCAGACGTAGAATTTACGATTTCTATCAAGACATGGATGGTGTGACGTTTGTCGATCTTTGTGCGGGATCGGGAGCAATGGGTTTTGAAGCATGGTCGAGAGGGGCCTTTCGCATTTATCTCAATGAAGTCAACCGCCACGTTTTAAAAACGCTGGAAGAAAACCGCGAAAATTTACTGGTTCGCAATCACCATAAAAAAAATGGCGAGATTCTCTGCAGCCATTTTCCGGCGGAAAAACTCATTAAACAATTTAGAGTAGATTATGAAAAACTCACTGACGCTCAAAAAGAAGAGACGGTGATTTTTCTCGATCCGCCTTATTCAGAAAAAAATATTTATATCGATGTCATCAAATACCTGCAGGCAGAGCCGTGGTTTTTTGGTCAACTTTGGGTAGAGTCCGATCCGAAAAAAGGGATTCCTAAAGAGGCCCTGAGTGATATGGGACTCAAAGCAGAGAAGATTTACGAGCAGGGCGACAGCTACATCTTTGTCACGAATTTTCCCCAACTTCCTTAAAATATGCTCTAATTAAATAGTACTCATTAAGACAAGTGATTTGTCGAAGGATTTGCTATGGAACTTAGTTCGCGTGTAAAAGGCATGGCCGAAAGTGTGACCTTGAAGCTTAACTCAAAAGCAGTGGAGCTTGCTGAAAAAGGTCAACAAGTCTACAACCTGACAGCGGGGCAACTTCCTTTCAGACCACCACAAGATTTTATCGATGCTATTAGAAGTGAACTCGATTTTTTAAAATCATATCAGTACTCGCCAGTTGGCGGATTTGTCGATCTTAGACAAAAAATCATCCAGCACATTGAAGAGACCAGAGGAATTAATTTTTCCGCTGACGTTTTAGATGGTGTTGATTTTGATTGCGTGATTTCTAACGGCGCAAAACACTCGATCTCCAATATCCTGGGAGCTTTGATTAACCCGGGAGATGAAGTGATTATCATTTCTCCTTACTGGATTTCTTACCCTGAAATGATCAAGTTCTGCCGTGGAGTTCCGGTTGAAGTCAAGTCGTCGATCTTCGATGTTTTCACTCCGCCGCTTGCAGAAATCAGGAAGGCCATTTCAGAAAAAACCAAGGCCATTATTATCAACAGCCCGAATAATCCGGCAGGTGTTCATTACTCGGATGAGTGGATGAGCGATTTTGCAGAACTGCTTTTAGAGCATCCGGGAATTGGGGTGATTAGTGACGAAATTTATTTTGAAGTTTGTTACTACGACCCGAAACCAACCTATTTTTACCAGAAGAAACCGGAACTTTTAAAGCGCACAATTATCGTCGACGGTATTTCAAAGGCCTTCGCTTCCACCGGTCTTCGCATCGGTTATTGTGTAGCTCCCAAAAATATTTGCAAAGGGATTGAGAATCTTCAAGGACAGCTAACCAGCAGTGCAAACTCGCTGGTGCAAAGAGCGATGATGAATTACAACTTCGCCAACTCTGCCCAGTTTTTAACTCCGGTTAAAAATCACCTGCGCGATAATGCGACGATTATCAGAGAGAAATTAAGAGAAAATGATTTGATGAAGTGCTGGTATCAACCAGTTTCTGCTTTTTATTTTATGATCGATTTCACCCAGACTCCGGTCTTTAAAAAATACCAAAAAGACAAAACAGACACCACGGATTACGCTATACAGATTTGCGAAGACATGCTTAATAATTTGGGAGTAGTGATCGTTCCGGGGACTGATTTTGGGATGAGCAATTCCGCCCGAATAAGTCTGGTACTTCATAAAGAAGTGTTTTCTGAGGCCATCGAGAAAATCGTTAAATTCCTGCACGGATAAGAGCGACAAAAATTGCCCCTGATATCATCTTATACCTCAAAAAGGCATAATTTTAGATAGGGGAATTTTACCATGCTCAAATCTCTCGTTAAAAACTCACTTTTCATTCTTGCCTGCACGCTTTTTGTGGCGTGTGGAAAAAGCACGGAAGAGGAAGTGAAGGACGCTGTTTTAAGCGCCAACATTCTTCTTTCAAGAAAAGAGTGTCAGCCGGCCATCGATCTTTTGGAAGGGATGGGGAGGCAAAATAAAAACGCAAATTATCTGAAGGCCTTATCGAGTGCATATGCTTGTAGAGCTGGGTATTCAACGATTACTTTTTTTGCTGATGATATTTCAAAGACTGCTTCACCTGCTCCTCTCGGGGGGATGACTCTGTATTCAACTTCACAGGTCACAGCAACTTCTCCTTTAACAGACGATTCTAAATTTAGAGACCTACAAACAGCAATTGATATTCTTTCTTATGCAGGCGGAATAGCGTCTACAGTAGAGCCAAGTTCTGCAGAAAGATTAAAATATTTCTCCGTCAATCAAGCAGGGGATATTAATACTCAACTTGCTTTTATGGTTTTAGTCCAAACTGGCAAATTAATGAAAGTTTATTCTGATGCAAATTCTTCAGGTGTAAAGGGAGGAGGCTCAGGATCGAATAACTGTTTTACTGATTACACGACAACGGATGCCTCTACTGTGCAAGCTTATTTAGGGTTGGGAGAAACTGGGGCCTGTACGTCTGCGAATTCATCACATCCTCAGCTTGCTCTTGGTGTAAGTGGCCGCAGAAAAAGATTGTGTGAGGGAGTTGTTCTGTTAAATGCAATTTTGGATCTCTTGCCAAATATTATGGCGACAGCTGGCGGAGGAGACCTGGATGCAATTAAAGATATGACCACTGATATTCAAGAGAAAAAGGATGAGTTAGCGTCTATGGACTCAACCTATGTGCCTACAATGAACGTTTTGAGTCAAACTAACTGCGAAACGTCGACAGATATTACTGAAGTTACTCTTTCTTCATATTATGCAGTCTTTTTTGAGTCCTTGGTTAAATGAGAAAATGTTTTTTTAGCCTATTCATCGCCTTAATCTCCCTGAGCACATTTGCTCAGGAAGTAGGTTATATCGGCAGAAGCCCTCGCGCTCAGCTTATGGGTGACGCTTATACGGCGATCGCCGATGATGAATATACATTATTTTATAATCCGGCCGCTCTTGGACGAAATAAGGGAGTGAGTTTTACTCCGCTTGCATTTAACGTTGGTGGGTCAAATATTATTGATGACCCGGATAAATTTAAAGACTTCCCCAAAAGTGATCCGGCAGCCATCGCCAATAGAATTCTCAATTACCCGGTGTCCATTCAGGCCTCGACTTTTCCTGGGCTAAAAATGGCCACGTTTGGTTTTAACCTCTTTGCCAGTTCAAAAACCAATATGGTTTTAAGAAATGCGATTCATCCAATTCTCGATGTAGATTATCGCTATGACCGCGGTTTTATCGCTGGTTTTGCTTACAATGTTGGAAGTGGGGCCTACTCGTCACGAATCAATAAAAGATCTTCAAAAACCAAAATCAATTCCGGTAAACGCCTTTCGATCGGGATCGCAGTCAAGCACGTCGGTCGTGAAGGGATGGCGGATCAATACGATCTTTTTGGGACGACTCTTTTAAATAAAATCAACTCGGGAAATACAGATATTAACGATCTTAAAAAAGCTCTCGGCTATTCAAAAGGTAAAGCGTGGGGAGTGGATTTGGGAGCAGAGTACGCTTACTCTTCAGGGCGCAGTCTTTTTACGGCCGGCGTTTCTATCTTAGATGTCGGAACAACTCGCTTTACAAAAACTGAAGGGATTGGAGAAGTTCCAGATCAGGATATGACGGTTAATACCGGCGTGGCCTATAAGCAGGACTTTGGTCTTTTTGATTACACTTTATCTGCCGATATTCGTCCTCTGACGAGCACAATTGATATTTCACGTAAATTCCACTTTGGAACAGAACTTTCACTCCCATTAGTTTCGCTTAACGCCGGATGGAGTGAAGGCTATCTTTCTTATGGTGGCTCACTTAAGTTATGGCCAGTTAAGCTCACTGCCGGGTTCTACGGTGTCGAAGTGGGTTCTAAATTCCGTGAACAGGAAGCTAAGAGATTCGTCGTCTATTTAAGTCTTTTCGACTTTTCTTTTGATATCTAATTCTCTACAATTTTTATCAAGAGACATCGAATAACCAATAAGGGAAACCCGACTATTTCGCTCTGTCTTTAATACACGGAGGTATTGTTGAAAAAGACTTTTGTCCTGGACACTAACATTCTTCTTTTTGACCCAAGCGCTTTTAGAAAATTCGGTAAGAACACAGTCTTTATCCCTCTTATTGTAATCGAAGAGATTGACCGTTTTAAGAAAGACCAAAACGAAAACGGACGAAATGCCAGAAATTTTTCACGCTTCATTGATGACCTAAGAACTCAAGGCTCACTTGCTGAAGGTGTTGTACTTGAAAGTGGTGGAACGCTTATTATCTCTGTTGACCTTTTTGTCGACAACAAGGCCCTTCCGATCGATGTTACATTAAACGACAACCTGATTCTTTCTTCTGCTTTAGCCTTAAAGCAAAAAGGTGATGATGTTTTCCTGGTTACTAAAGATATCAACCTTCGCCTTAAAGCAGATATGCTGGGAATCAAGGCCGAAGATTACGGCCAGGTCGATGTTACACTTGAAGAGCTTTATGCTGGTCAACGTGTTCACGAAATTTCTGGCGAAAGATTAAAAGAGTATGAGGCTAATCGCTTCCTTGCTTTTGATGAAGAAGAACAGATGGGAGTTTTCCCGAATGAATATTTTATTCTTCAGGAATTCCACAACCCAAGAAGAAGACTTCTGGGAAGATACCACGGTGGCAAAAAAGGAATTGTCCCTCTCATTTCACTGAGAGAAGGGATTTGGGGAATTTACCCAAAAAATATCGAGCAGCAGTTTGCTCTTGATGCTCTATTAAATGATGAAGTGGCGCTGGTTTCACTGGTTGGTAAGGCCGGAACTGGAAAGACTCTTCTCGCTATCGCGGCAGGTTTAGAGAAGGCGATTGTTCAAGGGAAATACTCTCGTTTACTAGTTTCTCGTCCAATCCAACCGATGGGACGCGACCTGGGATTCTTACCAGGGGATGTAAACGAAAAGCTTGCTCCATGGATGCAGCCGATCTTCGACAACATGGATTTCCTTTTCAATCAAAATAGAAAACAGGCCGGAACTTCTTATGAAGAATTGATCAACCAAGGGATGTTACACGTTGAACCGTTAACTTATATCCGCGGTCGTTCAATTCCTGGTCAATACCTAATTGTCGATGAAGCGCAAAACCTTTCTCCACACGAAGTAAAAACTATCGTTACGAGAGCAGGGGAAGGCACGAAAATCGTTTTAACAGGGGACCCTCAGCAGATTGATTCGCCATACTTAGATGAGACTAATAACGGTCTTGCTTATGTAGTAGAGCGTTTAAAAACTGAAGAAATCATCGCTCACACAACTCTAAAAGTTGGTGAGAGATCTCCACTTTCAGAAGTGGCTTCAAAACTTTTATAGGTGATCGAGTAGAAAATGGCCGATCCTAGATTGCAGAGAAAATACCTACGTGCCCCATTAAAGTCGCAAGCTCTTTATGTCGACGATGAGCACGTTTTCAAAGCACGCATTTTAAACATTTCAGAAGGGGGAGTTCTTTTATCGGAACTCCCTCATATTCCCGAGATCAATTCACTTCCGATTGCTCTAAATGTGATCCAGTACCCGCGTTTTCACGGGATGCCGCTGGAGGATTTAAAGCAACTTACAGTCGAAGATTTCCCGCGCGTGATTTTAAAAACAAAAGTGCGTATGGTGAGATCGTTTGAAAACCAGTCTAACGTTGACCGCGTTTTTATCAATTTCATTGGGTGTGAGTTTTATAATCCACCAGCTGATTTCAAGCTGACAATCTTCCAATACGTTGAGACGTTTGCGAAGAACACTGTTTATCTTTTGAGTTTGTTTGAGTCGCTTGGAAACAGGACTGAGCAGCTTGAGACGTTGAGAACAGTGGCGCACTTATTGGGTTATGACCGCCGAATGAAAATCCCTCTTTTAAGAGCGAAAGTCCTCCATGACTATCAGTCTCTCGAAAGTTTATAAAACTGCTCCACTACAATGGGGCTTTTGTATTTCTTATTCGATAATATCTCTTTTCAATCTTTGAATTTACTTCTTTAAAATGACCTTTCTTTTTAGATGGTTAAGCTCCATAAGCAAGTCTGCCTCTTGCTTATCCTTCCCCAATGAATCCAGGCTGCCCAAATTCAGGATGCAACTACTTCCAAAAAAATACCTTTTGTAAAAAAGATGGATATTATCTGCGCAAAGATGACTCCCGCCAAATCCAGCGCTACAAGTGCTCCGCTTGCTCTAAAAAATTCTCCCGCGCAACTGGCACCCTAGAGTTCGGACAAAAAAAGAGGCGCATCAACAAAACCATTTTCAAGATTCTCTCTTCCGGCGTCTCGATGCGACGATCGGCGATCATTCTCGGAGTTCATCGAACGACGATTGATAGAAAACTCGTCTATCTTGCGCAAAAATCCAGACAAATGCATGCTGATCTTCTTTTGAAAATTGGCACGCAAAAAGTCGAGCGTCTTCAATTCGATGACTTGATCACTACCGAGCACACCAAGCTTAAGCCTCTTTCCATTTCAGTCGCCGTCGATGCTCGCTCGCGAGTTATCTTGGGCGCTTTTGTCTCTCAAATTCCGGCGTTTGGACACCTGGCTTCGCTTTCCAGACAAAAATATGGAAAAAGAAAAAGTTATCACAAAGAATCGATGATGAAGCTATTTGAAAAGATCACTCCGGTTGTTTCTCCTTATGCAGAAATAAAAAGTGATGAGCATCGCATTTATAAAGAAGTGGTTCGAGAGTTTTTTCCGAATGCAGATTACAAACAGTATAAGGGTGAAAAAGCGATGATCGCCGGGCTCGGCGAGCTCAAGAAAAATGGGCGCGACCCTTTATTTGCGATCAATCACACGTGCGCGATGTTGAGGGCAAATATTAATCGCTTGTTTAGAAGAACCTGGTGCACGACGAAGAAACCAAAAAGACTTGAGGACCATCTCGCCATCTACATAGCCTTCCATAATTCTGTTTTATTAAGTTAATCTAAAAAAAGACCAAATGAGAGCTGGAGTTAAGCTAAAAATGCGCCCCACTCTAGTGGGGCAGTTTATAATTATTTTGTAAGTCCTAGCGAATCTACAGTGCGTAATTCTGAGTAGCCCCATCCAGAAACAATCACTCGTACAGTTGTCGCGTTTACGATTCCTGTGACTGTCGCTAATTGTCCGTTAGAAAGATAGACAGCGTCCTTTACACAAACATTGCGACCGGCACATCCTGAAGTTCTACCTAAAGATGAAGAGTCGCGGATTTCAGAGTAAGACCAGCCTTTTTGGAAAACAAAAAGCTTATTGTCTTTTCTGATACCGGTAATTGTCACTGGATAACCTGAGCTATCAATAACACTTTGTCCGACACAGAATTTTTCATTGTTGCAGCCATCTTTTTTACCAAGGGAAGCCGATGTTCTGCTTTCAGAGTATGACCATCCAGACCTGTACACCATGATCTCTTTATTCTTCTTTACCCCTGTAATGACAGAATCATATCCACCATCCAGAATTTGTTCGCCAACACAGAACCCATCAACGCAACCTTTTACATAGGCAATGGCAGACGTCGATGTCGTGACAATATCACCAACTGATCTCTTTACCATGATAGCGCCATCAGCACGGACTGCGACGATTGAGCCAGGGTAGCCGCCTACTAAAACAGAGTCACCAATTTTTAAATTGTCATCAATTCTTGTTTCTGTAGATGCTGATCCTACTGGGCGTTTATATGTATCTTCATTAGAGCGCTCTTCTTTACGAATCCCAAGCTCCATTCCAACTGTGACTTTTTTCATCTGACGGATGAGGGCGATAGATTCACTGTCCTTCATTTTCTTCACTGGGAAGAATTTGAGGTTGTTGTTGATTTTTACAATCTGAGGAGCAAACGATTTGTTGTTTAAGTCGCGGTAAAGATCCCATTGTAAAAATTCAAGCGCCGTTCTTTGAATATTGTATTGAGCTGAGGCATCGAAGATTGAGTTATTAAGATTCGTCAGGAAGTTAAAGTACTCAACCCCAAAATCCTTAAAAGGAGCAGCGCTTTTTTTGTTAATGATAGTCATATCGATATCGTAGTACTTAATGGCCATCTCAACTGTCTGTCTCAGGATTCTGAATTGAGCATCGATACTACCGATAGCTTCCATATCCACTTCTTTAGATAGGATATCGTTAACTGCCAGTCCGCGATTTAGAATGTATCTCATAAAGAGTTCAGAGTTTTTCGAACCACTGTCTTGAACGACTTGCTTAATCGATTGCAGTAATCTTTCAACTTTTAGTGACATTGGAATGCTATCTAAGTCATTAAGCGCATCAGTTAAAAATAACTTTGAGTCTTTTGCCCATGGGAGAAGCTCTGCAATTTGATCTTGAGAAAGAACTCTTTGTGTCCCTTCATCCAGGATGGCCGGCTTCGTAATAACAGGAAGAGTGACTTCTTCCGCTGCTTTTAGGTTTTGCCCTAGTAAAAGAGCAGTCATCATCATCGGGATTACAAATTTTGTTAGTTTCATAGTTTTCTCCATTCCCCTCAAAATAGATTAAAGCTGGATCGACTTCAATCAAGGCATGCGAACGTTGTATTTTTTCTGTCATACAATAGTCAGCACGTTAGTTTATGAATTTCCTTATTATGGAATAGTTAAGTCGCGTAAGGGGGTCTCTTTGTAAAAAAGAGCAGGGGGTGTCTAAAAACCAGACAGGCTTACCCCGGTATTTATTCTTGAAAGAATATTTAATTGATTTAAATCAGGTCGTAAGTCAAACTAACTAGATAATTTATAAAGAAAGTTTATCAAGGAATGATTTATGAAGACGATGTTCGTTTTATCCCTGCTTTTTTCTACTTCAGTCATGGCCCAGGAAACCGGGGTCGCTCAGCCCCTCCCGTTAGAAAAAAACGAAGCTCCTGCAGCCGTCATCGCCCCAGCTCCGTTGGAAATGGATGTCTCTCTTCCTGCCACTAGAGAGCCGTTACCTAAGCCTGCAGCAGAGTCTCCGGTGGCCCGAGTAGATAAGCTCTATAATGAAATTAAAAGTTCAAAACTTTTTTTAGAAATCAATCCATTGAGGATGGCCGGCGCATCTGTGGATTTCGAATCTAATCAAGTTACGATGCAAAATAACCGTGAGCTAGAGCTCGATGGAAGTGAATTTAAATTGAAGCTGATGCCACTTGATTTCAAGTTTGGTTTTGAGAATGAAGGGTGGGGAAGTTTTGCAGAAGTAGAGATAGAAGATGGAGAAGAGAATTCCGAGCTCGTAGTGTATGCGAAAGTTAACGGGCATAAGTTTGGTGGAGGTCTGGGGCTAAATGTGACAGATGTTGAAGCTACGGCCAGAAGTAATAATGTTCAGATCGCTAAAGAAGAGTTAAGAAGCACAGTTATATACCCTTATTTTTATGCTTCATTTGGATTAGTGGACGATGCCCAGATGATTGTTGAACAGTCTAATAAGATTGGTGGCAGTTTTGAAAAAGCAGAGTCGGACACAGCGAGCGTCGAAGGAGTGGCCTTTGTTTTCCAGCCATCACTGGATGTTCTTTTCAAAGTGAACCCTAAACTTTTAATTGGGTTTGGCGGAGAACTTAGCTATAGACGATTCTCAGGCGATATTAAGTCATCAGGGACAAATATTTTTGGTGGTGTTGGAAATACTTTTGGATTTGAATTTAATTTAATTAAGACGAGATTTGTGTTTTAGGGAAATTGAAATTCTCTTCTCTTAGGCCAGTCCAAGAGAAGAGAGTTTTCACTTAGTGAAGCTTGTCTTCGATCTGTTTTTTAAGGTCTTTTACAGAGTCTGCTAAATGCTTTGATTCTTTTTCCAGACGGTTTGTGAATTCATTCATCATCACGCGCGTTTTTGAGAAAAGGTCATCCATTTCTTCGCTTCTCTTCAACTGATCCATCAGACTGTCTGATTCATTCATAAGATCATTGAAGCTTAAAACTTTAAGGTAATCAGAGAAGTTTCCTTCTCTCTTTTGCGTTTTCCATTGATCTAGGCTGACTAGATTCTCCCCATCGATATTCATTTTCCTTTCCCCCAAAGATTTTGAGCGTTTTAAGGCACGAAACACGACTTTTCAAATTTATTGTGAGGGGATGTAATTAATTCAGGTGAGAGATAAATAAAAAGCAGAGAAAAGGGCGGGATTTGGGCCCCCGCCCTATGAAAATATTACTTTAGCGTAGCGAAATACTCTTGAGATCCCTTTGGATCTGCCTTCATTGTCTTAGAACCTTTAGTCCATCCCGCAGGGCAAACTTCGCCGTGCTTAGCTGTGTACTGGTAAGCTTCAACTGTGCGCAGAACTTCTTCAACGTTACGTCCAACAGACAGGTTGTTTACTGTGCATGTTTGGATAACGTTTTTATCGTCAATGACGAACACTCCGCGAAGAGCTACGGCGTCGTCAGCAAGAACGTCGTAATCGCGTGCAATTTGCTTTGTAAGGTCAGCTAGAAGTGGGTGGGCCATCTTTCCAAGACCACCTTTGTTGCGCTCAATTTGAGTCCACGCAAGGTGTGAGAAAGCAGAGTCTACAGAACAACCAATAACTTCACAGTTTAGTTCTTTGAATCTTGCAAGGTTGTCTTCGAATGCTGTGATTTCAGTAGGGCAAACGAATGTGAAATCTAGCGGGTAGAAGTAAAGAACTTTCCACTTACCTGCAAAGTCCTTGTGAAGAGAAAGTTTTTTGATTTCGCCGTTAGCAACAGCTTCAGCTGTGAAATCCGGAGCAATTTTTCCAACTAATCTAGACATGTGAGCCTCCATAAATTGTAGTTAGGTTGGTGGGTATTAAAAAAGATAGTGTTACTTTAAATGCATAAGGCCCGGAGATCAAGGCTAAAAAACCTTCCAAAAACCAAATATAACGCACACTTATGCCTTGTTCTTTTTTGCTTTAAGAGTAAGCTAAATAGTTAAAGATTTAAGGCCTAGAAGCCGATAAAGAGACGAAATGTATTAAACGTATCAACTTCTTATGGAGAGAAAGATGGATCCAAAAGCTTATATTCCTAACCCTATTGTTATTGAGCAAACAGCGAGAGGGGAGAGACAGTACGATATTTACTCAAGACTTCTTCTAGATCGTATTGTGTTTTTAGGAACAGAAGTTAACGATACAGTGGCCAATCTACTGATCGCTCAAATGCTTTTCTTAGAGCAGTCTGATGCAGACGCTCCAATTCACTTTTACATCAACAGCCCAGGGGGATCGGTTTACGCTGGTCTTGGGATTTACGATATTATGCAACACATTTCTTGCCCAGTGTACACGTACTGCGTGGGGATGGCAGCATCAATGGGATCTCTTCTTTTAACTGCGGGAGCAGCTGGGTTCAGACACTCAATGCCACACTCGCGTATCATGATTCACCAACCATTGGGGGGTGCTCGTGGACAGGCTTCTGATATTCAAATCCAAGCTAACGAGATCCAGGACCTAAAAAAGCAACTAAACGGGATCTACGTTCGCCACTCAAGCGCAGGTATGACTATGGAGCGTATTGAAAAAGAAACTGATCGTGATAATTATCTAAACCCACACAAGGCCATTGAGCTTGGGTTAATCGACGTTGTTATTGATAAGAGCGGAAGAAAACTTAAAAAGTAGTTAATAAAATATAGGTCAGTGGATTTAGAGAAAGGAAATCAAAATGACAAAAGAAAAAGCGAATTTCGGAAGTGCTCTTCACTGTAACTTCTGTGGAAAGTCACAAAAAGAAGTGAAGAAACTGATTGCTGGTCCTGGATGTTATATCTGTGATGAGTGTATCGAGCTTTGTAACGATATTATCTTTGAAGACTCTCAAAAAAATAATGCAAAGGCCGTTGTTGACAACGTTCCTAAGCCTCACGAGATTAAAGCTCACTTAGATAACTATGTTATCGGACAAGACAGAGCGAAAAAAATTATCTCGGTTGCCGTTCACAACCACTACAAGAGAATTGCTCACAAGTCGGGCGACACTCGTAAAGGTGATGTTGTTGAACTAGCTAAATCAAACATTCTTCTAGCGGGTCCAACAGGATCTGGTAAGACGTTAATTGCCCAGTCTCTGGCGAAATTTTTGAACGTTCCATTTGCTATCGCTGATGCAACTTCATTAACAGAAGCAGGGTACGTAGGGGAAGACGTTGAAAACATCATCTTAAACCTTCTTCAAAACTGTGACTTCGATGTTGAGCGCGCTCAACGCGGAATTGTGTATATCGACGAGATCGATAAGATTGCAAGAAAGTCTGAAAACCCATCAATCACTCGCGACGTTTCGGGTGAAGGTGTTCAGCAGGCGCTTCTAAAAATCGTAGAAGGAACAATTGCTTCTGTTCCACCAAAAGGCGGACGCAAGCACCCACAACAAGAATTCATTCAAGTTGATACAAAAAATATTCTTTTCATTTGTGCCGGAGCTTTCGTCGGTCTGGATAAAATCATCGAGAAGAGAATGACAAAAAGACCAATGGGTCTAATGGCCGAAAAACAAGAAGCAGAACAATCAATGATTGAAAAGCTTGGAGGGATCGAGCCTGAGGATTTAACAAAATTCGGTCTTATCCCTGAGTTCATCGGACGTCTTCCGGTAAACGCTATGCTGACTGAACTTGATGAAGCGGCATTAGTTTCAATTTTAACAGAGCCAAAAAATGCTCTTACAAAACAGTACGCAAAACTTTTTGAATACGAAGGAATCGAGCTTGAGTTCGAACCAGATGCTCTTAAAGAAGTTGCTCGCCAGGCGCTCGATAGAAGAACAGGGGCCCGCGGTCTTCGCGCGATCCTTGAGCAGTCTATGCTTGACGTAATGTATGATGTACCGGCAAACGAAAAGGTTTGTAAGGTTATCGTAACAGTTGATTCTGTTTCTGGTAAAGGATCTCCAAAAGTAGTGGAAGGTCCAAGAAAAGTTCCGGCACCAGCTACAGGAACAGCGACGGTTGCTACGAAAAAAACGGTAGAGTCGGCTTAAGTTTTCTAACACATTTCTAACAAATGAAGGCCACCTTAACCGGTGGCCTTTTTTATTCCGATAAGCATGGTCAAAATTAAGAATCAATTAAGTTAGATTCTGCTTAATTATTCTCGATAATAGGTTTAACAGCGAGGGAATGCATGTTTAAATCTAAAAGTCTGAATTTTAAGTTGAGGGCCTCTTTTGGTGCGCTCATTGTCCTGTTACTTTTTGTTGGGGGCATGAATATTCATTTGTTGAATAAGACGACTTCTCAATACGATCACGTTGCTAAAATCAACCTGGAAAATTCCATTATCTTAAAGCACCTGGACTCGAGCTCGCGCGAGATCTTAAGACGCATGCTTCAATATACAATTGAAGGAAATACTCCCGAAGATATGGCCCGCATTGATGACTCAATCAAAAAACACCTTGAAGAGTATGAAACATACAGAAAGAAGTATGAGGCGGTTCCCTTTGTTGAAGGGGAAGCGGCCCTGTATGAAGAGGTGAACTCAAACTGGCTAAAGATGCAGCCTTTTTTGAGAGAAATGCCACTGTATGCTCGATCTTCAAAAATGGAAGACAGAGTGAAGTTTGGGAATATTTACCGAACTGATCTTAAGGCTTCACGAGACGGTTTTTTTAAGGCCTTAGATGCGCTAACAGAGTTTCAGGTGAATGAATCCCACAAATGGGCAGACATGGCCTCTAAAACCTCCGAGACGGCTGATTTGATAACAATGGTGACACTTTCCCTTGGCGTTGTCTTTGGGGCCTTCATTGCGTATTTTATTTCCACAGGGCTTACGACTCAATTAAGAGAGCTGACGATCAGTCTTTCCGAAGGGGCAGAGGTCGTGGCCAAAGCTTCAGATAACATCGCCCAGTCGAGCGAGGAGCTTTCTTCAAGCGTAAATGAGCAGGCAGCGGCGATTCAGGAAACGACGGCTTCAACGGAAGAGCTTTCTGCGATGGTTAAAAAGAACCAGGAAAATGCTTTACAATCAAATGCTGTTTCAAAAAAGAGTGCAGAGTCTGCCCAGATTGGAAAGCGCTCGGTTGAACAGATGATACAAGCAATTGAAGAGATTCATCACTCTAACCAAAAGATGATGATGACTGTTGATAACAACAACGCAAATATCGAAGAGATTATTAAAGTGATTCACGAGATTTCTAATAAGACTAAGGTCATTAATGAAATCGTTTTTCAGACCAAGCTTCTTTCTTTTAACGCTTCTGTTGAGGCAGCGAGAGCGGGAGAGCAAGGAAAAGGGTTTGCTGTCGTAGCAGAGGAAGTTGGAAACCTGGCCACGATGAGTGGGAATGCTGCTCAGGAAATTTCAGACATGCTCTCAGCTAGTACGGCCAAGGTTGAAAGCATCGTCAATAAAACGAAAGAAGAAGTTGGCGTCTTAATGGTTGAAGGAAAGAGCAAGGTTGAGCGTGGGATCAGCGTGGCCCATGAATGCAATGAAATCCTGGACCAAATTGTGACTCATGTTGGAGATGTTGACGGGATGGTCTCAGACATCACAGTAGCTTCGGAAGAACAGAGTAAGGGAATCAGTGAGATTTCCCGCGCGATGGGTCAGCTGGATCAGGCCACTCAAATCAATGCAGACTCTTCAAGGCAGATGGCCCTTTCTTCAGAAGAGCTTTCAGGACAGGCACGAAAACTCAATGGATTGGTGCTTGATTTAAAGGATACGATAGAAGGAAAAGTTGCTTAAAAGTAAAGGCCCTTTTTAGGGCCTTTTTTATTTTGAAAGTTTTGAAACGACTTCAGTTTCCAGAACCAGCATTTGCTCATCGGCCAGGATCACTATTGAGTCGATGTTTTGTCTGTGAAGCCCATACAGAGGAGAGAGTTCACTGTTAAAAATTTTCTTGGCCTCGACCAGGTCATTCTTGTCCAAGGCCTTAAGAAAGCTATTTTTTTGGACGTTAAAAAAGACTGACATATTTCCAGAAACGAAGGTGTCTTTTAATTTTTTGTCATCCAGATTTTTTTTCCAGTAATCAAAACGGGCCATATAGGCCTTTTCCAATTCTTCGCTTTTTCTCTTAAGTCCTTCAAACTCTTTTCCTGGACTGCCATTTCTTTCGACTTTATAAATCATTTCCAGGTCATTGAGATAGGACTCAATAACAAAGGCCGGCGGAGGAAGGATGTCTGAGATTAAGTCTTTTAAAAGAAGAATTTTTGTATAGGCTTCACTCTTAATCATTTTATCTTTTGGATTTTTAGATTTGAGTGTTTCTTTTTCCAGTTCTTCAATGTCTTTACGGGCCAGCTCAACGGCGTCTTCGACAATTGTCTTATGCATGTTATAGGCACTGCTTAGTTCACCTAAAATAACTTTGGCTTCGCGGACATTGCCTTTTAGAAGCAGTGGAATGAACTTGTTTTCAGCAATGGAGTAGAAGTTCTTTGCTTCCTGAGCGGAGTGAATAACGATCAGCTCTTTTAAGCGCGATTCAGGTAAATCCTGTTTCCAGATTTTAATTCTCTCAAAGTAACCTTCGATTTCATCACTGCCGCTGATGCCTTCTTTTAACATCCTAAGCTCTTCGATCATGTTTTTGATTTTTCTCAGTTCCAGTGGATCAATCTTTTTGTCCTTCATCGCCAGTTCTGTTTCATTTAAGAGCAGGAGTGTCGTGAGATAGGACTCAATAATAAAGGCCGGCGGAGGCATGATGTCGGCAATGAGATCCTTTGTACGGATGATTTTTTTGTAATAAGTTCCACCAATCTGCAGTTCTTTTTTGGGAGCTGCCAGGGCCTGTGAGCTTAATGTTAAAAGGCAAAGAGCAATCAGGGTTTTCACACGGTCTCCATTATCTTATGTAGCTATCGAAAATTCTGCGAAAGCGTTTATTGCGCTTAAGTTGACTAAGGCCTGCTTCAAAATCTTTTTTGATTTGTTCGTCCTTGAAGGCCACGGAGAATTTCACTTCTTCCGGAATGATGTCATAGTAGCTGATATCGACTGAAGTGTCATAGGCCGATGAAAGTATTTTTTTATAATAGTTAAAGGTCACCTTGTTGGTGATGCTAACGTCAAAGCGGTTGAGCCAGAACATTTTATTCTGGGACTCGCTGGTGACGGGTTCAGTGTAGTGTAAGGCAAAAGAGCCATCGGCCTTGGGAGTATAAAGCCTGCGGTATTCATCACCACAGTATTTCCAGGCAAAGGGCCAGGCACCAACGCTGTACCTTTGCAGGTCATTGATTCTCTCCAGGCGGACTTCTTTGCTGAGTTTGGCCACAGCGTAGTACTTCATTTGCAAATAATCGGTAGAGTAGAAAAGATTGGGTCTTTGCTCTAAAACGCCTACGGCAATATCGAAGGGCATTTTATTGCTGGCCATCTCCAGGCGTTTAGCCGGGAGAGTTGAGAAGTCTATAGCGTGTCCTGATTGCAGAAGGGCCTCTCTGACGACGTCGACTTCAATGCCTTTGACTTCGCCGTTTTCTGAAAAAACATAAGGCGGACGGTTTTCTCCAAAGGCCACTTTAAGCGTTTTTGCCGAGGCAACAGAGGAGAAGAGAAGAAGAACGGATAATACCTGGTTCATTTCAGATTCCACATGGATTGCAATTACAAGAGGTCAATTGCCAAATAAAAACTTAACTGAAGAGATGATAGTTTTACTGGCAATGAGAGGTCAAAAACAATCGCTTGCTAAAAAGAGATTTAATATTGCCTTTAGGTTCTTTATTCAGATCGAGATGGTGATTTTTTCACACTAAAAAGAGGAAAAAATCTAAAAAATAATCCGAAAGATTCACTCGGATATAGGTGCATTTTTGCACCTATCTTGCTGAATTTTTTTCAACTTACACTTCCTTACAAAGTGCCCCTATGAATGTTTCTTGGAAATACCTAGAGTTAGGTCTTGGTGACACGAAATACCCTATAAAATTTTTCCCCCATAATGGGAGTTTGTTTAAGAAAAAAAGCAATTTATACCATTTCTTTTATTTTGCAAAAGAATCGAATTTCATGTCATGATTTTATTAGACCCTTCCAAATCCTCTACGGAAATCAAGAAGTGATACCTAGGGATTGGGGAGAAGTAACAAATAGTGCAGGAGGTACTATGTCGCAAGGTTGGTCAGAGTCTAAAAAGTTCCCATTATTACCGCTAAGGGACATGATTATTTTCCCACACATGGTAGTACCTCTCTTCGTCGGAAGAGAAAAATCAATCTCTGCTCTTGAAGAAGCACAAAGAAACAACAATGAAATCTTTCTTGTTACACAGAAAGACGCTAGTGTTTTAAACCCAGACCGCGAAGATATTTACGAAGTGGGTGTGGTGGTAAACATTATTCAAATGCTTCGTCTTCCAGACAATACAGTAAAAGTGTTGATCGAAGGGAAGTACCGTGCACGCATCAAAAAATTTGAATCAGGTAGCGATGGCTACTTTGCTGAAGTCGAGAAATGCGTATCAGAAACAAAAGACCCAGTTACTCTTGAAGCAACCATCAGAAGCATCAAAGGAATCTTTGAACAGTATGTGAAGCTTAATAAGAGAATTCCGCCTGAACTTCTGATGAGCATTTCTTCGATTACGGATCCTTCTCGTTTAGCTGATATCATGGTTGCTCACTTAACTATGAAGATCGCTGAGAAGCAAGAAATCCTTGAAGCTGTTGAAGTAGGAAGAAGATTAGAGCTTCTACTTGAAAAGATGCAGGGTGAAATCGAAATCATCAACGTTGAAAGACGTATCAGAACTCGCGTAAAAACTCAGATGGAAAAGTCTCAAAAAGAGTACTACCTGAACGAGCAAATGAATGCGATTCAAAAAGAGCTTGGGCAGAAAGACGATGGTAAGACTGATATCCAGGAAATGGAAGAAAAGCTTGCTGCCAAGAAAATGCCTGAAGAAGCTCGTGAAAAAACGGCTAAAGAACTTAAGAAACTTAAGTCTATGTCTCCAATGTCAGCTGAATCAGCTGTTGTTAGAAACTATATAGACTGGATGCTTTCACTTCCATGGGATGAGTACACTACAGATAATAATTCCGTAGCGAGAGCGAAGGAAATATTAGACGACCACCACTACGGAATGAAGGACGTTAAAGAAAGAATTGTAGAATACCTAGCGGTTCGTTCACTTCTTAAAGAAGAAGGCAAAGGAACAATCCTATGTCTTTCAGGTCCTCCGGGAGTTGGTAAGACGTCAATCGCGAAGTCTCTTGCTGAGTCTCTAGGAAGATCATTCCAACGCATCGCCCTTGGTGGAGTTCGTGATGAATCTGAAATCCGTGGACACAGAAGAACATACGTAGGAGCTATGCCAGGGAAGATCATGATGGCCATGAAAAAGGCCGGAACGTCGAATCCTCTGATCCTGTTAGATGAAATTGATAAAATGTCATCTGATATGCGTGGCGATCCTTCAGCAGCAATGCTTGAAGTACTAGACCCTGAACAAAACAAGAATTTCGCTGACCACTATATCGAAGTTGAATACGATCTATCGAAAGTTATGTTCGTTATGACAGCTAACGATCTAGGGAAGATCCCAGGTCCATTAAGAGACCGTATGGAAATCATCCACCTTTCTGGTTACACTCCACAAGAGAAACTGGAAATCGGGAAGCGCTACCTTCTTAAAAAAGCTGTTAAAGCTAACGGGTTAACAGAGCACGAAGTTCAAATTGGTGATTCATGTATGATCGACATCGTACGTGGATGGTCAAAAGAAGCTGGTGTTCGTGAGTTCGAAAGACTGGTTAACACTGTCGTAAGAAAAATCGCTACTGAAGTTGTAACTAAAGAAGTGCCGGCAGGGAAGAAATTCAATGTCACTTCAAAACAACTTTCTAAATATCTTGGGCCAAGAAGATTCGACAGCACAGATATCGAAGCAGGAGCTCAAGTTGGACTGGTAAACGGTCTGGCATGGACTTCGGTTGGTGGTGAGCTACTTCACATTGAAGTTGTGACAGTAGAAGGAAATGGAAAAATCCAGATTACAGGTAAACTTGGTGAAGTCATGCAAGAGTCGGCGAAGGCAGCTCTTTCATACGTAAGAGCAATCTCACCAAAACTTGGAATCAGCGCTGAGTGGTATACAAAGAACGATATCCATATCCACGTACCAGAAGGAGCGACTCCAAAAGACGGTCCATCTGCGGGTGTGACAATGGTGACAGCTCTGACTTCAGCTATCACAGGAATTGCTGTTCACCAGAACGTAGCAATGACTGGAGAGGTGACAATTAGAGGACGTGTTCTTCCAATTGGTGGATTAAAAGAAAAACTTCTTGCAGCTAAACATGCAGGTGTGAAGACGGTTATTATCCCAGCTAAGAACGTAAAAGATCTTGCTGAGGTTCCTGAAGAAATCCAGGCAGGCCTTGACATCCACCCATGTGAGCACGTAGATCAGGTTCTAAAAGTGGCCCTTGATCTTACGAATCCAGAGAAATTTCTTCAGGCCGTTACACCAAGTCTTACTGTGGTGGAAGGGGCAAGAGGAATGGAAGTTGCCAACTAATAAAGCCATCTAAAAATTATTTAATTGACAGTAATTTTCAATAGAAAGGGCCCCGAAAGGGGCTTTTTTTATTCCAAAAGTTCTGTCCATGCTACTATCTATACATGACCCAGATACTCGTTCTTACTGAAGACCAAAAAGTTAATAGTGTAATTCAAAACGGCCTGTTCGAAAAATATGGCACCGAAGTGATCGTGCGCAATGGAGTGAGTGAAGCCATCTCTATGCTCGATATTCTTCCAGCAATTGAAATGATCGTTTGCCGCGATAAACTCGCACCAAGAATTTTTGATTATCTCATCAAGAACAAAGAAAATTTTGAAAGTGATGTTAAGGTCGTGGTGCTTGGAGAATTAGAAAGCAAATACCCACATGTTTCTTTTATTCCCAATAAAGCGAACTTTCAGAAAGTCATTGCTCATTTAGGATTTGTGATGGGAAAAGAAAATTCCCCTCAGATCTTTGAAGTAGAGCAGCCGCAGACATCTCCGCCAGTTTTTGCACCGATTCCTGCACCTGTGGAAGTCCAGGAAGAAATTCCGGAAAACGAAGAAGAAGATAATAGCGATAAAACGACCGTCTTTAGATCGCCTCTTCTGGAAAAAAAACCACCTACAGTTAAAAAAACCGGCGATCCCACAGGCTCTCCTGTTTACATTGCCATCAGTATGAAATACTTCCTGACTCTTCCAGAGACAAAAATGGATTTCAATTTATACTCGAGAGTAAAAAAAGGCGAAGGCTTTGAGTATAACGTGAAGATTGCCAGCGGAACAAAAATTGCCCGCGCTGATCTTGACCGCATGCTGGTGCGTGGAGGAAAAGAACTTTACGTTGCCCAGGAAGATTATAAAAAGGCCAATGAACTTCTAAGCGGCTTTTTCCTTGACCGTTTTAAGCGCGTCTCCAACATTCAAGAGAGAATGCAGTTAAACTCTGACAGTTATGAAATTCTCCTGGATGTTTTTAAAAACGGCACGCTAGATAAATACAATGTAGAAATCATTAAAGAAGTTTTGAAGTCGATGGACTTTCTTCTGAAGTCTCCTAATCCTCTGGAAGCTTTTTTAGTTGGATTAAAAAATACGAAACTCTCTTATGGATACGCTCATAGTTATATGGGATGCCTGTTGCTTTTTGCTGTCATGGGAAAATTCTCATGGAGTCAGGATCAGACTAGAAATAAGATTCTTTACCTAGCACTCTTTCACGACCTTGCTTTAAACAGTGACCGTTTGATTAAGGCCCACCATTCACCAGCAGAAAGAGCAAAACTTTCTGAAGACGATCTGGCCGTTGTTAATGGTCACGCCGATGCAGCAGCTGCAATTCTTGAAACGATTATCAAATCTTCCAAAGAAGTTCCTTCTATTGTGCGAGAACACCACGGAATGAGAAACGGGCGTGGTTTTCCAGAATCTTTGAGCCTGGGGATTTCACCATTAACCATGTCATATATTGTGATTGAAGATTTCGTTACACGCTTTATGGAAAAAGTGGAAAAAGAAGAAATTACAAAAGAGATGATGGTGGCAATTTCGGAAGAATTAAAGAACAAGTATGTGAAGCTGACTTATGCCGATGTGGCGGAAGAGTTACAAAAATTCTTAAAAGACCGGTGATTTCTCACCGGCCTTATTCAAGCAAATATTAAAGAGAAACTGTACAAGCTGCGTATGTGCTTGCATCGTTTCCTCTGTGGTCCAGAAGAATTTGAGAAATAAAGAATTCTACCTGGTTCTTATCATTCCCTCTTACGTTAAGGATTTTTGATCCACCTTGAAGATAACGAGGGAAGCTTAGTTTTTGAGTCGCAGAGATTTCACCAGTAACAGCGTCAACATGGTAATTAGCGTATGAGTTTAAAAGCGAGAAGTAGTCGCTCTTGTTATTTTTATCTTGGATTGCGATTGTAACAGCGTCAGTTGAGATTGTTACGTTAACTGTACATTTCTCAGCGCCGTTTTTTCCAGCGTAAGTTCCAGAAGGGATAAGGTTAGAAACTGCTTCAGTTGCAGTGAAAGCGTGTGCAGAAGCTGAAAGAACAAGTGTCATAGCAAGGACGAAAGATTTCATAATAACTCCTCATTTGATGGGCCAGTGGATTGACCCCTTAGTAACTTTGGAGCTGTGATTTACCGCAGAAAAAAGGGGGTGGCAACCTCTGTGGCCATCTTGTAAAAACAACATGGTTAATAAGGGAGCGGCCCAAAAAGCTCTAAAAATTAATAGATTTTCACTTTTTTGAATTGACAGAAGAAAGTGGTTTGACTATCTTCTTATCCACTCGACGAATTCAAATGGGCGTTTAGCTCAGCTGGGAGAGCGCTACCCTTACAAGGTAGATGTCGGGGGTTCGAACCCCTCAACGCCCACCATTTTTATTCTTCCTTTTAATCCCGTTTATTCATTTATTAAGATTTCATCCCTTTCAGGGACTTTTCTTTACATTCAAAACATCTGCATGTTAATTCCGGTCAAACTTCAACCAGGAATTCGTATGAAAATGCTTCTGCCTTTGATTCTCATGACCTCGATGAACCTGCATGCCAGTGAGATTAAATTCATCTCGTGCTCCGACAATCAAGAACAATACAATGCCTTCTTTAAAGTTAAGAATGATAAGATTCTTTCTTACGCTTTTAACGACTATGTTGGATGGAGCGAAGAAATTGAAGTGACGCCAAAAGACACTGTAAATGGTGAGCTGTGGATTCAGTGGGGAGAGTTTATGGATACGAATTACGGTTTCGTTGTGACCGTAAAAAAAGACCTGTTGAATGGCTGGAAAGCACTCAATTGGACCAGTGGAAATGACTCTGACAATTATGAAGCAGTCGTTAATGATTCACCTGTTGCCTGCCACCTTCTAAAACACAGACCGTATGGTGTAAATATTGATTCCCTAAATATTGAACGTAGCCTTTAATTATCTGATTACAGCTCTTGGTGTTTATGATCTAAGCACCAAGAGACTTAATTTTTTTAAAAAAATCCTAGTAATAAATTCCAGTTAGATAGACAATAAATTATGTCAAAAAATCTTATCTTAGCTTTGGTCTTTGCTTTGATTATCCCAGTTTTAGTAAATGCTGAAGAGGACACTTCTTATAAAAATGCTATCGTCGCAGAGTTTCTTTTTGCAGAAGGAAATTACGACATCAGTGGTCCGGGCATTGATTATAAGTTCAGCTCAGACTTCGCTTCTCGTTTTAAATTTTCTTACCTGAGACGCTTTAATGAGAGATTCGTTCTTTTTGGAACGTTCTCGACTTATGAAATTACCGTACTCAATACGACTGACAATTCTAACCGCAAGAGCAAGATGGGAGGTTATGAAGTTGGGGCGAGATATTACATTTCCCAGCGCTGGTCAGCGACAGTGAGTGCGGAAAGTAAAAAAGAAATTTTCTTTGAAGACCAAAACGGCATCATCAATGGTGTTGTCGATTGGACAAAAAGACTCAATGGTGGACTTTATATGAAGGCGTTTGAAAAAGGCGACTTCGCCATCGTCCCTTCTTTGAGAGTAGGGTTCATCCTGCCGTCAGGGGATCAGAAGATTGGTACTTCTTATTTAATTAACAGTAACTTCAATTACTTCTTTCCAAAAGTCAGAGCGAGCTTGGGTGTAGGCTATGAGGTTCGCAATCAGAAGTACAAAACCATTAAACTGACAGAAAGCGGATTACAGTTTGCTTTCGGTGCAGGTTATAGTTTCTAGACTCCTACAATATTTTTCTTAATCAGACGGATGGCCATTGCCAGAAGAATGGTCCCGAAGAACTTCCTTAGGATAATACTTCCACTGACGCCGATTTTTCTATCGATGAAATCCGAAGACTTTAAAACGAAATAAACAAAAATCAGGTTGAAGAAAACACCCAGGATAATATTAATTCTCTGGTATTCAGCATTGAGTGAGATCAGAGTCGTCATAGACCCTGCTCCTGCGATCAATGGAAAGGCCAGAGGAACGATGGGAGAGGTGTAGGCAAGTTGTGGGTCGTGTTTAAAGATCTCGATGTTTAAAACCATTTCCAGGCCTAAGAAGAACATGATCAAACCACCGGCCACGGCAAACGATTCAACGTCTACGCCAAAAAGGTGAAGAATCGATTCTCCGATAAATAAGAAAGCATATAACAGCACACCTGAGACAATGGTGATCTTGAAAGCATCAAGCACTTTGAACTTCTTTTTGATGTCGAGGATAAAGGGGATGGCCCCCAGAATATCAATGACTGAAAAGAGAATAAGTGTAACTGAAAAAAATTCTTTAAAATTTATTGAGTTCATACCTGTTGATCCTAACTCAATATCTGTAAAAAATACACTGCTGTTTTGAAAGCCAAACTTGTTTGGTAAACCCGACAAAACTCAGGGGGATTCTTATGATCAGGCAAGCTATTGTCTCTTCAACTATTGCAGTGCTTTTAACAATGTCAGTGCAAGACGTGTATGCACAAGCTGTGTTGGGGAAAAATTCACTTTTAACAAACCAGTTAATCGTTCCGGCCGAAGCGGCCAATAAAGTCGTAGGCGTAAGGCTAGATGACTTAGTTAACAACTTTCCTTCTCTTGTTCCAGGTCTTGCTAACGTCGCGGCCAACATAAAGAGCAATCCACAGGCATTTTTTAACAGCGGGACAATCGAAGTTGTCCACAATGTTTTCTTAAATAAGCTTCCAGAAGTGACACCAGGAATGGTTCGTTTATCGGTTACAGCTTATGTTAAGTATAAAGGCTTCTCAAATTTTGAACGCTTTACTGTTTCATACAACAATGGAGCTAAGAAGCTAGCTGATATGCTGATTCAATCAGAAGGTTCTGTGAATTTAAGAGACACTGCTTTTTCAATCACAGTTGGATTGGTTGATAGAAAAGTGATCATCGAAGACTCAATGTACGATATTAAATTCGTCTTCCCAATCGGTGTTGGTGGATTTGATGAAGGTGTTTTAAACGAAGGACGTGTAAGTCTTTTAACTCCACGTTTTCAAAATGGAGTGATTGACCAGAGAGCGGTTATCTCAAAAAGAGAAAAACCTCGTTACTTTGATGGGAAACCATTCATCAGACTTTTAAAAGGAAATGATATTAGAAACGACATGACAGCGATTGGTTTCCATACTGAAATCAACGATTCATTTGTTAGAGGATTTGACTCTCACGGGTGTATGAGACTTCGCGTTCCTGATCTAATGGCACTTCACGACCTGATCATGGACAACGATGAACAACAAACTCCGATTACTGTGTCTTATAAAACAAAAGACCAGGCGGATCACCCGGCAGGAAAGAGAAATAAAACTTATAAAACAGTTTTAAATAACGGAACAAAAGAAAGCCCGTTCTTCCCGCTTGATAGAGACAACCTGGTACAATTAACTTACAGAGAAACAGGGGCGCCTTTAGATAAGCTAATCGACAGCGCCGATGATAATTACGAAGACGTTTTTAGCTACGACACTCAAGAGCAGTTAAAAGAGCAAAATGCCCGTCGTAAAAATGAATGCCAGGCCAAACTTATGGCCGGGACTATCGGGACATCCCAAAAAGATATGGAAAAGTGTCTGGACGCTGGAAAACGTGAAGATTCGGCCAAAGACCGCATCTACCGCAAGTTTATGGGGATTGATTCAATTACCGCATTAGACTTATTTTAAGAGCTTACAGGGGATTTCCCAAAATCTAGGCCTTAAATAGGTGATAAATTTTACAAGCATTATGGTGAGAACCACACCATCTGCTAGAGTTAAAAGGAATCACTTATTTAAGGCCTTTTTTATTGGTGGAACGATGAAAGCAAAAATCCTTTTTCTAAGCGCAATCCTGATTGCCTCAATTCAAACTCTGCACGCTAAAACGTTAATCGTCAGCGATGTGGATGACACCATTAAAATGACAGATGTTTTGGGTAAAAAAAGTACGATTGTATTCAACGGACTTTTTAGAGAAAAGGCATTTGCAGGAATGAGTGAACTCTATAACCAAATGATGAATGAGGACACTTCCATTTATTACGTGAGTGGCTCTCCTAAACTGATCCGCGTGCGCGTGAGTGAATTTTTGGAAGAGAATGATTTTCCACAGCAGCGCAATCTGCTGCTTAAAGATTCGATGAATGATGACACTTATGAATACAAAACATCGACAATCAAAAAACTTATTAAGGAATTAAGGCCAGATAAGCTCATTTTAATCGGTGACGATACAGAATACGATCCACAGGTGTATGAGCATATCAAGGCGGAGTACCCGGAATTGTCTTCGACGATTTATATTCGTGCCGTCAGCAATCGCGAAGGAGTACAGACGTTGTTCTTTTCTCCAATGGAAATTGCAGGTCATGAATTCTTAGAAGGAAGACTTGATAAGCGCGCTTTTAAAGTTGTGGCCCATGGATTTCTTAAACAAACAAATGATAGTGGCATTGTGCTTAAGTCCCGCTATTGTCCTAAAGAAGGCAGAGAAGCAATAGAGGAACTCAAACACAAAATCGCGGATCAGGACATCACTGAGCTTTTTGCTAAAACCCAGAAGAAAATCATCAGGTCTTGTAATTAACCGATGAGGTGATCTGGAGTAAACGAAAGAGGAAGCAGTTCAGAGAACTTCATAGTGACTTCTTTTCCGTTTTCGTCACCCATGATGACGATCATATCTTTAGCTGCAAATTCACTCATAACCTGGCGGCACAATCCGCATGGCGGCCATCCGTCTTTGGTATAAACGTAAACTTTAGCAATTTTCATTTTTTGATCAGAGACTGCTTTTAAAATCGCCACTCTTTCAGCGCAAATGGTCCCGCCGTAGCTGGCGTTTTCAATGTTGCATCCAGTGTAGATAGAACCATCACTCATTTCAATTGCACTTCCTACTTTCGCTTTTGAGTAAGGAGAGTAAGCTTTGCTTGCCGCATCTTTCGCTTTTTCGCGTAGTACTTTTTTGATTTCCATTATTTTACCCTCGAAAATTTTACGATTGAACGGTTAAGAAGTTCTGTGAAGTTGCTCATTACTTTATTGGCTTCATCTTTAATGTCTTCGTGTTTTAAAGTCTGGTCGATAATTCCGGCACCCATATTGGTTACACATGAAACACCACAAACTTTAAGACCAATGTGGTTGGCGACGATCACTTCGTGAACAGTGCTCATTCCCACAACGTCTCCGCCCAGGATTCTGAACATTCTGATTTCAGCAGGAGTTTCATACGTCGGTCCTAAAACTCCAACGTAAACACCTTGTCTGTTGTTCATTTTTAATTCAGCTGCAGTTTCTGCAAGAATGTCGATGTATTTTGCATTGAAAGCATGAGACATATCCGGGAAACGAGGACCGATTGAATCATCGTTTGGCCCGATTAACGGGTTTCTTCCCGTAAGGTTGATCTGGTCAGTAAGGATCACTAAGTCTCCAGGCGAGTAACTTAAGTTCACTCCACCGGCAGCGTTAGTCACGACTAGTGTTTCGATTCCCAGTTTTGCCAGAACGCGCACAGGGTAGACAACGTCTTCCATGTCGTGGCCTTCGTAAAGGTGAAAGCGTCCCTGAAGAGCAACAACTTCAACACCACCAACGGTTCCCAGAATCATTTTTCCGTCGTGCCCTTGCACTGTTACTTTTTTGAAGTGAGGAATGTCGTTATAAGGAATAACGGTTTTGTTTTCCATCTTCTCAACAAAATCACCCAGTCCAGAACCCAGGATAACTCCTACGCGTGGATTGGTTTTTTTTACGTTGTGAATATGAGCGACTGTCTTTTCTAGTTTTTGTGTTAGTGATTCCATGTTTACTTCTTTTTCTTTGTAGCCTTCTTAATGGGCTTCTTTACGGGCTTCTTTACTGTTTTTTTTGCCACTTTTTTTGGGGTGGTCTTTTTAGCACTGCTAGTTTTCTTTGTCTTCGTATTTTTTCCAGCAAAGCTTGTATTAATATCAATAATCAATTTCTTTTTAGGTGGTTTACTTGCACTTATAGTGATGTCACGGCTTGTTACAAGCTCAGAGATCTCCTCAGCAATTTTCATTTGATTATCGTGACAGTAGATCGTCATCAGCGTCTCGCCTTTAGCGACTTTATCTCCAATCTTTTTATTCATCACGAAACCTACAGCGAAATCCACTGCGTCTCCCGTTTTTTGTCTTCCACCACCCAGGCGCACACAGTGCTTACCAAGCTCAGTGCATTCCATCTTTGTGACGTAACCAGCTTTCTTAGACTTCACCTCGAAAGTTGTTTTTGTCACAGGAAGAAGAGAGTAGTCATCAACAACTCTTGCGTCTCCACCTTGATTTGAAATCAACTCGCGGAATTTCTCCAGCGCACTTCCGTCATCAATTGAAGCCTGGGCTTTTTTAATTCCTTCTTTTAAGTCTTTTGCCAGACCTGCCAGGTAGATCATCCCGCCGGCAAGGGCCACTGAAAGATCTGTTAAATCTTTTGGTCCTTTTCCTTTTAGGGTTTCGATACTCTCGATGACTTCCAATGAGTTCCCGACAGCTAACCCTAAAGGCTCTGACATGTCTGTGATCATTGTCATCATATTTTTATCGAATCTATGTCCGGTTTTTCTGATTGATTCAGCTAATTTTTTAGCGTCGGCCAGTTTAGACATGAAGGCCCCGTTGCCGGTCTTGATGTCCATCACAATTCCTTTTGCTCCTTCGGCCAGTTTTTTACTCATGATTGAAGCCGTGATAAGTGGAATTGATTCAACTGTTCCCGTCACGTCTCTTAGGGCGTAAATCTTTTTATCAGCAGGAGCGATTTCTTTGGTCTGACCAATGAGAACAACTCCGCGCTCGCGTAAAAGTTTTTCAAATTCTTCTAATGAGATTTCTGTTTTAAAACCCGGGATCGATTCGATCTTATCGATCGTTCCACCTGTATGACCAAGGCCGCGGCCGGCGATCATGGGAACTTTTACACCACAAGCGGCGGCAATAGGAGCGAGGATGAAAGAAGCTTTGTCGCCAACTCCACCCGTTGAGTGTTTGTCGATAAAATGTTGTTCTGGAAAGTTGAGAACTTTACCCGAGTAAAGCATGGCATCTGTCAGTGCTGCTGTTTCTTCGATGTCCATTCCATTGAGATAGATGGCCATGAGTAGAGCACTCATTTGATAATCAGCAATTTCACCTTTTGTCAGTCCATCAATGAACCAAGAGATTTCATCTTTGCTAAGTTTTTCTTTATCTCGTTTCTTTTGTATAATACTATAAGCTGAGAATGATTGAGTCATACGTCCTTTAAACCGTTCCTTAAAAAATTAAGAGTAAGGGGTAAAGTGTATTGAAAAGACTCGTGAAAATCAAACATAACGTATCGCCCCAGGTTTAAGGACAAACTATGAAATCGACACTAGCTAAAAAACTTCTTACTTGTTTAGTAACTGCAGTTATTCTTTTAAACCCACTTCAACTTAGGGCACAAGACTCAAATTCAGCTGGTTTAGTCGATGAATCATTGAATGACTTATACGTAGTATTAGGTTCAGGTGCTATTGGAGCTGTGTTGGGGCTTTCAACTCTATCGTTTGTTGAGACGCCAAAAGACCATATGAAAAATATCGCTATCGGTGGAGCTATCGGGATTGTTTTTGGGGTAGGCTACGTTATTTTTAACCAAGCAACGAAGTCTCAGGCCATCACTGAATTGACTCCATCTCCAATGACGGCCGAAACAAATGAGAGCCTTGCAAGAATCGATTTTTCTAAACAAAAAATTGCCGAAAGTTACCTGAAAGACCCTACAGTGGGTTTCTCTTTCACGTTCTAATTTCCATACAGAGCTGCGACATTTTCCTCCTTTGTCACTTTGGTCAAGGTAAGGTATCCTGAACTAGATTTAAGTTTTTAAGGATTTTACAATGGCCAAACAATTAATTATCAACCAGACACTCAACGAGTGTCGGGCAGCGCTTATTGAGAATGGTGAGATTCTCGATTTTTTAATGGAGCGCTCATTTCACCACAGACCTGAGAACAATCATGTAGATTTTCCCTTCGTAGGCGACATTTTCAAAGGAAAAGTCGTGCGCGTTCTACCCGGAATGCAATCGGCCTTCGTTGATATCGGTTACGAGAAAGCGGCCTTCTTGTATGTAGATGATGCATATATTCCTACCATTGAAGAACAAAGAGATATGGCGGAAAAGAGCAAGAAGTCGATGGAAGGAAAAGAAAAGCAGGGAGAAGTTATTCCTGACGAACTTTCTACACTATCGGAAGCGGTTAACATGCGTTTTCGCCCAGACATCTCGATTGAAACTTTCATCAAAGAAGGTGACGAGATCCTGGTCCAGGTCGCTAAAGAGCCGATCTCAACCAAAGGTCCGCGAGTCACTCGCCATATCACTTTTGCTGGAAGACATATTGTCTTCATGCCATTCATTGAGCACACAGGTGTTTCAAGAAGAATTGAAAGTGAAAAAGAGCGCGAGAGACTAAAAGAAATTTTAGAAACGATTCGTCCGGAAGGAACAGGGGTGATTGCCCGCACAGTGGCCGAAGGACAAAGTTATAAAACACTGAAGTTCGACTTCAATATGCTGATGAAACTTTGGAAAGATGTTTCGAAAAAAGCAGAGAAGGCGAGAGCTCCAGCTGTTGTTCACCAGGATTTAAGTTTTATTCAAAGAGTCTTCCGCGATATCGCTGACGAAGATGTTGATGAAATCATCCTTGATTCAAAAGAAAATTTAAAAGAAGCTGAAAAGTTCGTGCAGAAGTTCCTTCCGACAATGAAAGGAAAATTCAAATTCTATGGCGAAGACTCAACTCCGATTTTTGAAAAGTTCGGAATTGACCTGGAAGTAGAGCGCGCCATCGACAACAAAGTTTTCCTGAAGTCAGGTGGATCATTAAACATCGATCAGACAGAAGCTTTAGTTTCTATCGACGTTAACACCGGTAAATACATCGGAAGAAAAACGTTTGAAGAAACCATTCTAAAGACCAACCTGGAAGCGGTTAAAGAAATCGCTTACCAATTACGTTTAAGAAACTGCGGTGGGATTATCATTATCGATTTCATCGATATGGAAAAAGAAGAAAACCGCATCACTGTCTACAATGCTTTATTAGAAGCGCTGAAAAAAGACCGTGCAAAAACCAACGTGCTTCCGATCTCTGGTCTTGGACTGGTTGAGATGACCAGAAAGAGAACGAGAGACACGCTTTCTCGTATCATGTGTGAGCCATGCCCATACTGTGAAGGAACGGGAAGAGTGAAGTCGACGTTGTCTGTTTGTTACGAACTGATCCGTGAACTCAATAAAGTCCTGGCAAAAACAAAAGGCTCAAAAGTTTCGATCTACGCTCACCCGGAAGTGACGGCGACATTAACTGGCGAAGACTTTGATTTAATCGATACGCTTGAAGAAGCTCACGGTAAATCAATTCAGATTCGTTCAGAAAATAACTATCACGTTGAGCAATACGAGATCTTCCCGCAGGAATACTAAAATGAGAGTGGAGAGCTTTTTTGGAAAAGACATCGCTCCACTGATTCCTCGCCTTGCCGAATTACGCATAAAAGTTTTTCATGACTTCCCTTATCTTTATGAGGGAAGTCTTGATTATGAAAAAGACTACCTGAAAGTTTATACCAATAGTTCTCGCAGCGTTTTAGTTGCGGCCTTTGATGGTGACACTCTTGTGGGAGCAGCGACAGCTCTTCCTTTAAGTGATGAAGCCGATTATGTAAGAGGGCCATTCTTAAAAGCTAAGATGAATCTCGATGAGATTTATTATTTTGGTGAAAGTGTTCTGTTAAAAGAATACCGAGGCCATGGTTTAGGTCATCAGTTTTTTGATGGCAGAGAGGCTGCCGCTAAGAAATTTGGTTTTCATACAACTGTGTTTTGTGGAGTTCAAAGACCGTCTGATCACCCGATGAAGCCAGAAGGCTATAGTCCTCTGGATGAGTTCTGGAAAAAGCGCGGATACGTCAAACAGGAAAACCTAAGAAGTGAATTCTCATGGCAGGACATTGGCGAGAGTGCAGAAACTAAAAAGCCCATGATCTATTGGATGAAATCGTTATGTTAAAAATCGCCACTGCTCAATACTCAATGAATAAACACAGCTCTCTCAACGCTTTTAAAAGCAATGCTGAAGACTGGGTGAAAGAAGCAGCAACACACGGTGCTCGCCTGGTAATTTTCCCAGAGTACGGCTCGATTGAGCTGGTGTCTTTGATGGCGCCTGAAATCCAAAAGAATCTGGCCCAGCAGTTAAAAGAAATTCAAAAATATAAAGATGACTTTTTAAATTGCTATCTCGATCTGGCAAAAAAATACAAAGTGTATATTATCGCTCCAAGTTTTCCTCTGGAGCTTGAAGGCAAATATATTAACCGCGCTTTTTTCATCAACCCTGAAGGCCTTTATGGTTATCAGGATAAACAAGTGATGACTCGTTTTGAAGATGAAGAATGGAAAGTGTCTTCACCTGATCAAAGAAAGTTAAACGTCTTTGATGTGGATGGAGTGAAAGTGGGGATTTCTATTTGTTTCGATGTTGAGTTTCCGGACTTTTCACGCGAGCTCGCTTTATCTGGAATCACTCTTCTTATTGCGCCTTCATGTACAGAAACACCTGCAGGGATGAACCGTGTCCACGTAGGTGCGCGCGCCAGAGCTTTGGAAAATCAAATCTACGTTGCTGTCTCTCAGACAGTGGGAGACGTTGATTATTCAGAGGCCATCGATAGAAATACAGGAATGGCCGCAGTGTACTCAACTTGCGATAAGGGCTTTCCTGATGATGGCATTATCGTTCAAGGTGAAGTGAATTACCCGAAGTGGGTCTATGCCGATATCAATCCTGACCTGATCACTAATGTCCGCACGAATGGAAGTGTCCTTAATTTCAAAAAGATCACAATTCTAGTGAAGTAGACTAAGTAGTATTTTACTGTCTATGGCTTGTCTTAATCCCTTCTACGCCAAGTGGTGTTATTCTTAATGCATATCACTCATGCCTATATTCCTGAATAGGCATTTGATAAGGACTACTATTTTTCCCCACTGTTGTGGTGTTGCGCCCCGCTTGTGGACATAAAATTGATCAGATAACGAATTAAATAAGTGGCACAAATCATGCTGTATAAGTTTTGAAACTTGATACGAGGAAGGTGTTAATGTATCCAATCAATGTCGTAGAAAAAGAAACCAACATTAGTAAATATTTACTGCGTATGTGGGAGAGACGTTATTCTTTTCCCAGGCCAGGTAGAGATCAAAAAGGTGAGCGCGTCTACACCAATGAAGACCTGGAAAAACTAAAACTCATTAAGGCCCTTATGGAAGAGGGATATAGACCTTCAAAGATCATCGATCAAAGCCTTAATGAGCTCAGAGAACTCTCAAAGTCATTCGGCCTTACCGAAGGCAGCCTTAAAGGTGAAGTCGTGGTATTGGTCACATCTCCGGCCTTAGAAGCCGATGTCCAAGAAGCTCTTAAAAATCATAGAGTTAAACGTATTTTCAAAGTCTCTTCTCACGAAGATATCAAGAACTTGGCTCTGTAAAAACGATCAATACCCTTTGACTGGAAAAAGGTGCTTTGATAGGGTGTCCCTAATTTTAAGGGAGGCCCTATTATGAAAAGTCTGATTGCCACAGCATTATTACTAGCATCTGTTTCAACATTCGCCGCAGAAAGTGCAGTTGATACATTTCTTTCAGTTCTTCCACTTGGATCTCACTCTGGCGTTGATGATAAAGGTAACGCTTGTAAAGTGACTGTAAGCGAAGCTAACTTCCCGGCAAAGGCCATTTCTGTTCAGGCAGAAAATGCAGATCTTAAAATCTTCAAAGTGATCAACGATGCTTCTGAATTCATGTTCAGAGGATACAAAAAAGAGTTCATTCAAACTGACCGCTACTATGTAGATTCAACAAGAAACTCATATGTAGACAGAGTTGTAAGAACTGTTGTTGCTGGTGATGAACTTCTTTATGTTGTTGTCGCTAACGAAATCACAGTTAACAGAGACCGCAAGGTTGAGCTTGTTGAATGTGTAGTTAATCTTTAATTTTTTTTAGAATCCATTATACTTATTTAAAAGGGCCTCATTGAGGCCCTTTTTTTATGGGGGAAAATGAAAAATGAAAACGCTCACTCTGACCATGATGGCCTTACTCGCTTCTTCGTGTGCTCTTAATTACAAAATGCCTGATAACCGATTTGAAACGTCAGAAACTACCGGGAAGCTCTGGGGCACGCATCTTTATGCGGGGGTGGGAAATGGAAAAGACATCACACTGACATCAAGTTACTCACAAACCTGGGCCGATCCTAATAACCCGGATTTATCGCGAGAAAATTTTATCACGCTTGGTGGTGACCTAGGTCTGCATGAGCGCATCGATGTAGGACTTCAATACATTAGTGATTTAGGGACAGTGTTAAAAGGAAAATACCAGTTGATTGGAAAGAGCGGAGCGGAAGGGTTTCAAACCTCAATTGCGGCCCATGCAGGTGGTGGAAGTGAGAGCATGAGCGAGAACTATCACACTCCGACTAAAGCAGAGTTAGACAATTCAGTTGTGGGTGTAGATATTATTGCGGGTTATCGCTTTAATAAAGTGGTTTTGATCTATGCTTCTTTTTTCCACGATAGTTTTAGTTACGATATCGAGCAGACCAGAGGAACTGATACGAGGAAGTTTGAAGGTAAGTCGAAAAATACTGGCGGAACTTTCGGAGCGAGTTTTTTATTCGGCAATACTTTAGAGTTAACAGCAGAATACTCGGGAGCAAATGCCAAGTCTGCTAATCAAAGCTTATGGAATAATTCATTTGGCGGAGTTGTAGGATTTCGTTTCTAGAAATAAAAAAGGGGCCTTTTAAACTGCCCCACTAGAATGGGGCGCATTTTTAGCTTAACTCCAGCTCTCATTTGGTCTTTTTTTAGATTAACTTAATAAAACAGAATTATGGAAGGCAATGTAGATGGCGAGATGGTCCTCAAGTCTTTTGGGTTTCTTCGTCGTGCACCAGGTTCTTCTAAACAAGCGATTAATATTTGCCCTCAACATCGCACACGTGTGATTGATCGCAAATAAAGGGTCGCGCCCATTTTTCTTGAGCTCGCCGAGCCCGGCGATCATCGCTTTTTCACCCTTATACTGTTTGTAATCTGCATTCGGAAAAAACTCTCGAACCACTTCTTTATAAATGCGATGCTCATCACTTTTTATTTCTGCATGAGAAGAGACAACCGGAGCGATCTTTTCAAATAACTTTATCATCGATTCTCTGTGATAGCTTTTTCTTTTTCCATATTTTTGTCTGGAAAGCGAGGCCAGGTGTCCAAATGCCGGAATTTGAGAGACAAAAGCGCCCAAGATAACTCGCGAGCGAGCATCGACGGCGACTGAAATGGAAAGAGGCTTAAGCTTGGTGTGCTCGGTAGTGATCAAATCATCGAATTGAAGACGCTCGACTTTTTGCGTGCCAATTTTCAAAAGAAGATCAGCATGCATTTGTCTGGATTTTTGCGCAAGATAGACGAGTTTTCTATCAATCGTCGTTCGATGAACTCCGAGAATGATCGCCGATCGTCGCATCGAGACACCGGAAGAGAGAATCTTAAAAATGGTTTTGTTGATGCGCCTCTTTTTTTGTCCGAACTCTAGGGTGCCAGTTGCGCGGGAGAATTTTTTAGAGCAAGCGGAGCACTTGTAGCGCTGGATTTGGCGGGAGTCATCTTTGCGCAGATAATATCCATCTTTTTTACAAAAGGTGTTTTTTTGGAAGTAGTTGCATCCTGAATTTGGGCAGTCTGGATTCATGGAGAGAAGAAAAGCAAGAGGCAGACTTGCTTATGAAGCTTAACCATCTAAAAAGAAAGGTCATTTTTTAGAAGTAAGTTCAAAGATTGAAAGCAGTGATATCGAATAAGGAATGTAAAAAGCCCCACCGTAGTGGGGCAGTTTTTAAGCTTTTTTCAAATTTAACGACAATGTGTATTCATCAATCTCATACTTCAAGCTTAGTTCGCCAGAAGCCTTTTTAAGTCCAGTTGCCAGTGTTTCACTTGCAATGTGTGCTTCGTGAGCTGCAATAGCTTCCAGGACTTCAGGAGAGCCGCTGTATTCAACAGTAATGCGATCTCCAACGTTGAAGTTCAGGTCTTTTCTCGATTTCTGGATGCGGTTAATTACTTCGCGTGCCAGACCTTCTTTGATCAGTTCATGATCAAGAGTTGTATCGATATCAACGGAGATAAAACGGTTACTCATGGCCTGAGTTCCTTCTTTGGCTTCTCTGAACACTAAGATTTCTTCCGGGAAGAAATTTAGGCCTTCAAGAGTTAAAACACCTTCTTCTTCAAGCTTGATTAAATCAGGGCCTTGAAGTTTTTCGATGATGGCCTTGAATTTCCCCATATCCTTACCAAGCTTCTTACCAAGAGCTGGAAGGTTTGGTTTAGCGTAAAGCTTGATGAATTTTGATTCATCAGTCGATAGCTCGATATTCTTCACGTTAAGTTCTGTCTGAATGTATTCAGCAAGCTTTGAGATCTCGTTTAGCAGAGCTTGATCTTTGTGGATGATTGTTAAGCGCTTAAGTGGCGTCTTAACTTTAATCTGCACCTGGTTTCTCTTCTGGCGACCAAGAAGGATAATCTGTTGCATTCTTCCAACAGCGACTTCAAGGTCGTTGTTGATCAGGTAATCGTTTGGAAGCGGGTATTCACAAAGGTGAACAGACTCCGGCTCCTTTGGATTCATTTTTCTTAGTTCCTGGAAAACGTGTTCAGAGAAGAATGGAGCAAATGGCGCCATCGAGATTGTAAGCTCTCTGAGAGCAGTATACAGAGTCGAGTAAGCAGCACACTTGTCATCTGTTAGACCGTCACCCCAGAAACGAGAGCGGTTAAGACGGATGTACCAGTTTGTTAAGTCTTCAATGAATGTGAAAAGAGCAGGAACCACGTTGTACAGGTGGTACTCTTCCATTTCGCGAGCGATGTTTTTCTTTAACGTTTGCAGGTTAGAGATTAACCATCTATCAACGATGTTGTCCGATGTTTTAAAGTTAGTTACTGGAGACCAGCCATCAACTTCAGCGTATGTCTGGAAAAACTTAAATGAGTTCTGCCATGGAAGAAGTGCTTTTCTTACCATGTCTTTTACGCCGGCATCAGTAAAACGCTGCTCTTCAGCTTTAACCAGACCTGAGTTGATGAGGTACAATCTTAGAGCGTCAGCTCCGAATGTTTCCATTAACTCATCTGGTGCAGTGTAGTTTTTCAGACGCTTCGACATTTTTTTGCCATCTTCGGCCATAACGATACCGTTAACGATAACGTTTTTAAAAGCTGGCTTGTCATATAGAGCTGTTGAAAGAACAGTTAACGTGTAAAACCATCCGCGGGTCTGATCCAGACCTTCAGCGATGAATTCAGCAGGGAAGCCTTCTTTGAACATTTCTTTGTTTTCAAAAGGGTGGTGCAGTTGGGCGTAAGGCATTGAACCAGATTCAAACCAGCAGTCTAAAACTTCTGGAATTCTTCTGTACGTTCCTTCTTCACCTGTTTGCGTGAACGTTAAGTCGTCCACGTTTTCTTTGTGAAGATCAGTGACTTTTACACCTGTTCTCTGGAAAAGCTCTTCAATAGAGCTGATGCAAACGCGGTTGTTTGTTTTATCGTTGATCCAGATAGGGATCGGTGTACCCCAGATTCTGTTTCTTGAGATCGACCAGTCACGTGAGCCTTCAAGCCATTTTCCGAAACGCCCGTCTTTAATGTGTGACGGAGTCCAGTTGATCTGAGCGTTTGAAGCGAGAAGCCTGTCTTTGATTTTTTCTACACTCACGTACCAAGACGGGATCGCCTTGTAGATAAGTGGAGTATCAGAGCGCGGACAGAATGGGTAACTGTGAACCAGAACCCCTTGGTCGTAAAGTTTGTTTTCGTCTTTTAGTTTTTTAATGATGTCTTTATCAGCAGTCTTTACGTGAACGCCAGCGAAGTCGCGAACGTCTGCTGTGAATTTACCAGCATCATCAACCGGGCACTCAAGAGCAGTGATGCCTGCCTCTTTCATTACACGGTTATCGTCTTCACCAAAAGCTGGAGCGATGTGAACGATACCAGTACCATCAGTTGTTGTAACGTATCCGTCGTTTAGAACAACGAAAGCGCCAACAGCTTCATGTTGTTTAAAGTATGGGAAAAGTGGCTCGTAGCGAAGACCTTTTAGTTGAGCTCCAGTGTAAGACTCAAGCACTTCATAGTTTCTCTTCTTCGAGTAAGCTTCCACGCGGTCTTTAGCGATAATGAACTTGATGTCACGATCTTTATCGTGGATTTTGACGTATTCAATCTCTGGCCCCATACACAGGGCAAGGTTTGAAGGAAGTGTCCAAGGAGTTGTCGTCCAGGCAGCGATGTAGAAGTCCTGGTCTTTGACTTTAAAAAGAACAGTGATCGCTGGGTCTTGAACGTCCTGGTAGTTTGAGCTTGCTTCAAAGTTCGAAAGAACAGTTCCAAGCGCAGTCGAGAATGGAACAACTTTTGTTCCCTGATAAATTAAATCTTTTTTCCAAAGTTCTCCGATTACCCACCAAACTGATTCCATGAAATCAGCATCCATTGTTTTGTAATCGTTTTTGAAATCAACCCAACGGCCGATTCTTGTAATTGTTTTTTCCCACTCGTTAGTGAAACGTTGAACGATCCCACGGCATTCGTCGTTGTAGCCTTTGACTCCAAGTTGCTTAACAGCATCTTGAGCGGACATGCCTAATTTTTTATCGATCTCATGCTCGATTGGAAGACCGTGACAGTCCCAACCAAAACGTCTTTCAACGTAACGACCTTTCATCGTGAAGTAACGAGGAACAATATCTTTTAGAGTTGAAGCTAAAAGGTGACCGTGGTGAGGAAGACCTGTGGCAAAAGGAGGCCCATCATAAAAAATGTATGGCTTACCCTTTCTTGTCTGATCAAGTGACTTCTTGAAAATATCATTTTCTTTCCAGAAATCTAAAATTTTGTGTTCGCTTTTTACGAAAGAGAACGAGGTATTTTCCGATTCATTTACTTCGGTATTGAGATCAGTTGACACGAAAGGCTCCTTTGGGGTGATTCACGGGGGAAATTTTATCATAAAAAGGGAGAGTATTCCAGTGAGAACCTATACTTATCAGAGGATCGTTCCGATAGAGTGAACATGAAAAAGACTTTGCTCATTCTTCTGTCCGCTCTGGCGTTTTGTGCAGTTGCACAAGAGGTCACTCCTGGGCCGAAATTGGAATTCAAAGGGCAAAATCAAAGTGTCACTCCATGGGGAAGTATCCCGGTTAACTCTTTTTTGTCGTTTAAGGACTGGAAAGAAGAAAGTGATATCAGAGACCAGGTTCCCGATTGGGAAAAAATCATTAGAGAAAGAAACAACCGCGAGCTTGTTGGGCGCATCTATCAGTGTGTCGGAATCTGTCGCATTGACCGCGGAGAGAGCTTTTTTAACGGTTCATACCGCACAGGTCTATATGAAGGGGATGAAATCCAGACGGTAGGTGATAGTTATGCATGGATCTTTTTGTTTGATGGAACGATGGTGAGGCTTTCACCTCAGTCATCGGTGACGTTTAATGAATTCAATGTGGGTGTTAAAGAAAATTTCATTAATGCCAGAATCAATGCTGGAAATGTTTTGTGGCTTTCCCGTCACGAAAACACTTTTGAAGAAGTGGATGTACGTGAAACAGACGTGATTTTTTTCCCGTATTCAGAATATGAATCTCTTCCGGTCAATGATAAAAAAGAATACCTCGAAGATGATTTATTTGAACTGCTCTCAGAAAAGAAGACTTTCATCAATCATTACAAATCTCTCAATGAAACGATTGAGTCCAATAATAAATTGACCAAGAAAAAACCGACTTATGCTTTTTTAGTTATGCCTAATGCGACGATTATGGGTGAGTCTCCGAGTGTGGAAATGGTGGTACTTCTTGGTGGGAAATCATTTTTTAAGAAACGCTCAACTGAACTTTTGGGAATGAAGGCCAGTGAAGTAGTACCGGAAGATCTCAATTTACAACTGCGCGGTTTTGACAACAAAACACTCAACACAATTCAGGATGACCTTTGGATTTCTATTGATGAAAAAGGCAGAAACTATGCTCACGCCGAAGAAGTCAGATGGCTGAATGTCGGTGAATTTTTAACCAAAAGAATTCCAAGTATCATGATGGGGCGTGAAATTTTTTTAAAGCGTTATTCCGAATTTGCTTTCAGAGAAAAATACGACCCGATGGTCCTGGCCAAAAAAGATGGTTACAGGCTTTGGGGGAAAATCAAAGCAGATGAAGGTGAAAAAAAGGCAGACCTGGAGCTGCGCCTGGATTTCTTAAAAGAGTATTTCCGCAGAGTAGAGACATCTAATCTTCTGGCCAGTTCGCGCTTTAGAGAGCGCCTGGAAGAAAGGGGCGAAAAGACGCAGGCAATGACTTACGGCAATTATTTTTTCATCACAGCGCTTAACCGTTATTACAAATACGGCGAGCAATTCAGAGATATTTCTGATGACAAAGAAACCGGAGAAGTTTTAAACTCAACTAAAAAACTTCTTTGGAAAAAAATGCATGGGATCAGATAAATACCACCTTGTTCTTGGCTCACAAAGCCCGCGTAGAAAACAGCTTCTCTCTTACATCAACATTCCTTTTCAGATTTTAACAGCTGATTTGGATGAAGTGTCCGATGAAACTGCGCCCGATCGCATTGCGATGGATTTAGCTTCACAAAAAGCGCGCGCGGTTATGGAGAAGGTCTCTGGAATTGAAAATCCTTTCATCATTTCTTCCGACACCATCGTTGTCCTGGATGGAAAGCTTTACGGCAAACCAAAAGACAAAGACGATGCACGCGCTATTTTAAATGAGCTTTCCGATAAAACTCACCAGGTGATTACTGGAGTGAGTTTCCTGTTTGTTGAACAGGCCACGAAAAAACTTCGTGAGCATTTATTTTTTGATTCGACTGAAGTGACGTTTACAGAAATCTCAAAAGAGCTGATGGACGACTACATTGCGACGGGAGAGTCTTTGGATAAAGCAGGCGCCTACGGCATTCAGGGGGCAAGCTTAACATTCATTTCAAATCTCTCAGGGTCATATTCCAACGTAGTGGGTTTTCCCCTCGATAAAGTCGTAGGCGAGCTTGCAATTGTACTTGGTGAAAATTACCGAAGCCAGTTCCTTTAAACTACCTAAGTTTCTTCGTCGGTTTAAAACTGCTGTTTTTCTTAACAGACTTCGTAGGTCTTAAGCTCAGCGTTTTAAGTGTCGTCGAAGTTTTCTCAACAGCTTTAGAAGCAGAATTTCTGCCGATACCAGCAGCTTTAGAATAGGTCGTATTGTCTTCGATAGGGGTCAGTGAATTGGTCGTTTGATTGTCAGTTGTCATGTCATCCTCTTTGTTAAATCGTTAATGGTAGATCCGGTTTTGTAACCCTTTCAACCAATAACAATTCCACGCAAGGAAGTTGTAGAAGGTTCGAAAAAGTTACTTAGAAGGTAAAGTCGTCAATAGAGTCTCCTTTAAAACAAAACCGACTAAAGTGATCTTATTATCGGTCCTGGTGACTAAGTACTTAAGCTAATTATACTACGGGACAGAGCTTTTTCCTATCCCCCCTGTAATAGGCAAACTTTCCCACTCTGCTAAGGTTGTAAATCATTGATTTATAGGGCAATCTTAGTACTTGAAAAGGAATTTTAATGCCAACAAAATAAGGTGAGCTTCATGAATAAGCTTCGTTTAGCAGTTACTGCAATCACACTGGGAACTCTTCTATCTTCATGTTCTACATTCAACAAAATGGCCGTCGGAGGAGCAGGGGATCTGATTTACACTTCAGGAAACGGCGTTTTACACGAATCAAACTTCGACGTTTTTAAAGATGGTCTGCCAGGCAACTTGATTTTAATCGAGGGACTTCTTGCTCAATCACCAAAAAATATGGACCTTTTGGCAACTCTGAATAAAGGGTATGCCGGTTATGCTTTTGCGGTGAATGAAACACATATGTACGAAGAAGAGTGGGCGGAACTAAAAAGCGAAGAAGGTAAAAAACAGGCGCTTTTTAATTACACCAGATCGCTTAATTTCGGGCTTCGTTACCTGAAAGAAAAAGGGATTGAATTAAACGATATCATCTCGCGCATGAATGAACCTCAAGGGATTCATCTTCTTTTAGATAAAAAAATGGGCGACGACAAAAGAGACCTGGAGATCGTTCTCTTTACGGCGCAATCACTGGCCGTATTGGTGAATATTCAAAAAGACAATATGGGATTAGTGTCTCAACTTCCTGCTGCTAAAGGAATGTTTGATTGGGTTTGTTTAAAAGATCCATCAATCAACTATGGGACGTGCGATATTTTCTATGGAGCTTATGAAGCGGGGCGCCCGCAAATGCTTGGTGGAAATCCGGCCAAAGGAAAAGAGATTTTCTTAAAGGCGATTGCCAAGCATCCACACAATTGGCTGATTAGAACAAGCTATATGCAGTTTTATTTGATTCCCCAAAACGATGAAGAAGGTTTCAAAGAGCAGATGCTGGCGATGAAAGGCTTCCATGATGAATTCCAAAAATATTACATCTACGACCAAAATCCAAAAAACGAATCAGCATGGACAAGAGAGTCGGGGATGAGATTTTATCAGACTCTCTCACTAAAACGTTATGAATTAATGAACCGCTTTCAAAAGCAATTTTTTTAATAGGCAAAATTTAAAAAGGTAATGAACATGAAAACACTTTTACTTTCAATGACTCTCTTTGCATCAATGAATCTTCATGCGGCCATTAAGGTTGGCGTTCTTGCTCCTGAAGGAACTGGATGGGCAAAGAACATCAAAAAGATGGCAACAGAAATTAAAGACGCAACTAAAGGCAACGTTGAACTAAAAATCTACTACGGTGGTTCTCAGGGAGACGAGCAGGATGTTTTGAGAAAAATTAGAATTGGTCAGTTACAGGGAGGAATTTTTACCGGAAAAACTCTGGGAGAAATTAATGGAGATGTCCGCGTAATGGAAGTTCCATTTACTTTTAACCACGACCGTGTGAAGGCCCTAAAAACGCTAGAGGCAATGACCCCATTTTTTAATCAGAAATTTGAGCAAAACAAGTTTAAGAACCTGGCAACATTTGAAATTGGACATGTTTATTTTGTTACTCAAAAAAAGGTGCAGGACTTAAATTCAATTAAGTCGCTCAAAATCTGGACTTGGGATGGTGATCCAATTGTTGCAACTCTATTTGAATCAATGAACCTCATCGGTGTGCCTCTTGCTCTTCCTGATGTATTGGCTTCTCTTTCTACAGGTGTCGTTGAAGCCGCTTATGCACCACCTATCGGGATTATCGCTCTTCAATGGAACACAAAAGTAAAATACATTGTTGATTTTCCAATTTCATATTCAATTGGTGCTTTTGTTATCACTAACTCTGCATGGGCGAACATCTCTCCTGCTGATCAGAAGATTGTGTCAGATATTGCAAAAAAATATGAAAAAGAAATTAACTCTGGAAACGCTAAAGACAATGATGATGCAATGGCCGCCATTAAGTCTCAGAAGATTGAATTTGTGAAATTTAGTGACTCAGAAATCAAGGTTGCTCAAGGTTATAGAGCGACTATGATTAAGAAACTGACTGGTAAGCTATTTTCTGCAGAAGCTCTAAAAAAACTAGAAGCAGAAATGGCCAAAAAATAAACAGGAAAAGATATGTTTAGCTTAGTGAAAAAATGCGACAACATTGTTGAAAAGATCGCAACTTGGTTGCTAGTTATTTGTGTAATGTCTATGTTAATTTTTAGCTCCCTGAGCATCGTGGCCAGGTGGTTTCATCATAATATTACATGGATTGATCCATTTGTAAGGCATTTGGTGTTTATTGGGACATTTCTTGGTGGTGTCGTTGCGACTGGAAAAGGGACACACATTGGAATTGATATTGTTGGTAAATTTGTAGAGAGCAAAGGGTGGCACTCTGCTAAAACGGCAATCAGTAGAATTATCATGGTGTCTTCAATGTTTGTTCTTCTTTGGTTGATTAAATCAGGTGTTGATTTCACTCGTGTTGAGATGGAATTTTCGAAAGAGGAATTTTGGGGGATTGGAAGCGGCTACCTGGTTATGATTATTCCAATAGGTCTGGCTTTCTTGTTAGTTAGATTTTTTTTAGTTTTCCTTTTAAGTTTTGAAGCAAAAAAAGAGGGGGCGCTATGACCGGTACCGTTGCGGCCTTAGGGATCGTCTTTCTCGCAATTCTTGGAACTCCACTTTTTATTATTATGTCACTTGCGGCCCTCGTGGCCTTTACGTTTTCTGGAGTAGAGGTTTCGGCCGTTGCTCAGGAATTTTATAGAATATCATCTGCGCCTACATTAATGACTATCCCACTGTTTACTTTTGCCGGGTATTTAATGGCCGAAAGTAAATCTCCTCAAAGACTTCTCAAACTGGCAGAAACCGGATTGGGCTGGCTCCCCGGCGGAATTTCTATTGTGGCCCTGGTTGTCTGTGCTTTTTTTACGGCCTTTACCGGAGCTTCAGGTGTAACAATCATTGCCTTGGGAGGATTGATTTATCCGATTCTTATGAGAGACGGGTATTCGGAAAAATACACCTTGGGAATGATTACTGCCTCTGGTTCCCTTGGATTACTTTTCCCACCATCACTTCCTATCATTCTTTATGGGATGGTTGCTAAAGTTGATATTGATAAGCTCTTTAAGGCCGGAATTGTTCCGGGTATTGTTATTATGGTCGTTCTTTCTTTTTGGGCAGTTTATAACAGCCCAAAACATACAGGGGAGAAGACTAATAAGTTTATTTTAAAAGACTTCGTTGCGGCCTTAAAAGAAGCATGGCTTGAAGCTTTACTACCAGTCGCTGTTCTCGTGGGGATTTATGGTGGAATTGTTACAGTGACGGAAGCGGCCGCTTTTACTGCACTATACATTTTTATCGTGGAAGTTTTTATTTATAAAGATCTCGATTTGTTTAAGGACATTCCGAGAGTCATTGTTGATTCGATGAGCTTGGTAGGGGGGATTCTTCTGATTCTCTGCTGTGCCCTTGGGTTTACGAACTTTCTGGTTGATGAAGAAGTCCCGCTTAAAATTTTTGCACTGATGAAAGAGTTTTTACATGATAAATACTCATTCCTTTTATTCCTGAATATTTTTCTTCTCATTGTCGGCTGTTTAATGGACATCTTCAGCGCCATCATTGTTGTAGTGCCATTGATTATCCCGATTGCGAATGATTTTGGTGTTGATCCAATTCACCTGGCAATCATTTTCCTGGCAAACCTGGAAATTGGTTATTTAACTCCGCCGGTTGGAATCAATCTTTTTATCGGCAGCTTCAGGTTTAATAAGCCAATCACGACTTTGTACCGCGCCTCTGTGCCTTTTTTAGTTTTACTGATTATTGCACTGATTATTATTACTTATGTACCTAGCTTGAGCTTGTTCTGGTTTAAATAGATGTTTATGTTTTCACGATTCCATACATTCACTCTGACGCTTTCGATGTTATGTACATCGGTGGCGTCAGTTGCTGATACTAAAAAACTTGATGATTATTACCGTGATGTGTTTATGGGTGAGAAAAAAACCATAAACTATGCAGGGCCACTTGATCCACGCAGCCAATATAGCGATAGCGTAGGGGATTTGATTCTTTTAGACGACACTTTTAAAGACGCCTACATGAACCAGCAGATTCAAGATGAGCCGTTTGTGCTTCACCGTTACTGGTTTAATGAGGTCGTTGAAAAATCGACTTGTCCGGACGAAACTCTCGGTGAGAATATCGATTATATCCGTTATCTTTACCGCCTGGTCACTATGAGTTATTTGTTTGAGGGATTAAAACTTAACAACAAACTCTCTTCTCAATTGGGTGGAAAAAATATCTGTTCAATGAATTTTAAAGATGTCTTTGGCGGGTGCACTCCTGAATCTTCAGATATGAAGAAGTTCCATGAAAGAGTGTACGGAAAATTTGTTAACGAGATTGAAAAAATCCACACGCCGGCCTTTAACAAAAAAGAAACAGCGGCCTGGCTCAATGAATTCCAGGATTCGACATCACTGACGACTGAACCAACCTTTGCTCGACTTCACGAATGGTGTATTGCCAATAAGAAAAACTGCCGTGGCCTTACAGTTGAAGAAATTAAAGATGCACTTGCGGGTTTCTGTGCAAGCGATACAAAGACCATCAAGATGCTTTGTTCTGAAAAGGACAGCTTTTATGGACTTTCAGGAATTACAACTCCCACTGAATTGATTAAAAAATCCAATGCCTTTAATCTGATTAACCAATCGGGGATGGGAGAAGAGTGCCTTCGCCGTTACGGGAAGCTTTTCCAGAATAAAGAATCGAGTTACCCGGTTCTTTCGAGACAGTACCCACTTCTTTATTCTTATCTATTAAAGTCTAATAGCCGTTATCAGCAAGGGGAACTTTTCCTGCCAGGTGCGCTTAAGGAATTTGATATGAAGGGGCTAAGTGACTTCCTGACAGCTTTAAAACCACCTAAGATTGAACCTGTCGTGGTTATTGCAAAGCCAAAACCTAGGCCCAAACCAAAACCAGTGGTTGTAGAAGCACCTAAGGTAGAAGAAAAGAAACCTGAGGTTCCAGTCGTTGTGGTTGTAGAACCGCCAAAACCACAGATTAGTGAATTTGAAAGGGCAGCCCAGGAGCTTCAAGAAAAAGGGCTTTCGAGTATCGATGTGGATATGGATATTTTCCGCGATGATTTTGAATTCACTCAAGAGATGATTACAGAATTATCGGGTCCGATTAAAAAGTTTCAGACCAGATCGGCGCTAAACGATATGAAGTCTTATGATATGCTGGGCTCTAAAGATGCTCCCGTAGGTCTGATCTTCCTTAAGTTCTTAATCGATACGGAAAACCACCAGGGACTTTATAACATCGTGACGGTGTTAGGGGAGAAGTTCTACGTGGTCAACGACCTGGAAAAGAAAAATACGCCTCATTACGTTCAATTAAAAAACGACGCCTCTACAAAAAACCGCTGGCAAATCATTCTGCTTAAAAAATAAAAAACCCCGAAAAGAACTTTCGGGGCTTAATAAGAAGAAGATTATTTTCTTTATTGATTAGTTATATTTTTTAGCAACAGACTTCAGCTGAGACTGAACACTTGATGACATATCCAACATTAACAGGATACCAGCGTTTTCACCGTTCGCGTCTTCACCAACAAGAGAGATGTTACCAATTCTGTTTGAACCTGTGTAATATCTAGCTGTAATGATCGAGTTACCAATTCCTAGACTCTTAACTGGGATGAATACACCAAACAGTTTTGGCCCTAGGTAGAAACTCATATTCTTGAATTTCTCAATTGAGAAAGCTACTGCCGGTAAACGTCCGCCAGCTACACCAGGTAGAGAACGTCCACCAGGAAGTGTTGCAGGGTCAAGCGTTTGAAGGCTTGTATTGAATACGTCTTTTAGAGAAACAGAGATCGCCATTAGAGTTCCAGCTGATTGAAGGTCTGGAGAAATCTCTAGGTATGAGTTTGGATACTTCGGAATGTTGTAACGAAGTCCACCATCAAGTTGTAGGTTTTGGAAAACCATTGAGATCAACACATTGTCTTGAACAAGAGTTACAGACATGTTGTTTACACCCGGTACCTGGATGTTAGATGAGCTGGTACCATCACCACATGAAGTTGAGAGAACGCCTGCAGTTAGAGCGACTGACAGGACAAGGGCCTTAGTGTTCGAAAAGATCTTCATCATACGACTTCCATTAGAAGCTTGTTGTGGTTCTTCTTATCAACTAGGGTCAACGTGAACAGACGTACCGTAGAAGACTCACAAACGTTTTTTCAAAGTAAGAGAAGATTACTCGGTTATTCCACTAGCTTCAAGGAAAGCAAGCGTGCTAAGAAATTTGAGGGGTTATGAAAAGGGCACTTTTTAAAAAGTGCCCAGTATTTGTGTGTTTGTTGAAAAGGGCCTTGGAATAGTCAAGAGTTAGGACTAGAACACGGCCTTTAGAGTAAGGCTTCCAGCGTGTTGTTCGTAATCACCGAAAAAGCGTCCGTAGGAAGCCGCTAGTGAAAGATACTGAGAGAAACTGTAGCGAGCTGTAGCATCTACAAGAGTGTTCTTTTCATCTTTCTTTGATGTAGTGTTGTAGAAGACTCCGTAACCACCACCAACAGTTGCACTTAATTCTTGCGAGAAGATTTTTGAGAAACGAAGCATGTGTAATTGATCGTCAGATTGTTTGTTACCTAATCCAAAACCAACAGTTCTTAACTTAATAGAAGACTGGTTGTGGTCTGGAGAGTTGTTAACAACACTTGAAAGTGAATCAAATCCACCTGCAATTAAACCACCATCAAGTGTGGCCATAGACTGGAACTCAACTTTGAAGATTTCAAAGTCGTGCGCTAGTTTTAAAGCAGCAGCGTGGTGTTCATCTTTATAGTAAGCAGATCCACCCCATAGAAGTGTATAGTAGAAATTGAAATCAATTCCAGCTAGTGATCCTTCAAGTTGAGGAGAGAATTGTTTTACGTTATCAAGGTTCACGCCATTGAATCCTGATGTCGCTGCATTGTATTTTCTCGCCGTCCAGTATCCTGTCTGAAGCGCGTATTTCATTCCTGAGAAAGCACCGTAGTAGTTAAGCGAGTACATATCAACATCGTCTTTAGCGTTGTTTAGTGCACCTTCGGCTCTTTTGTCGTAAGCAAAAGCTACGGCATCGTAGTTGTCACGGATTTTAATCACCTGAATTCTGTCTCTTCTGTCATCAGAAGTAACGAAGCTTCCTGGAGTCGTTACAACATGGCGACCAACAGATGTGATCCAGTTGTTTTTTGAGTATTCAATAACTGCGTGGTCTAAGCGAGTAACGTTGTCGTTTCCGAATCCATCATCATTTGTTCCACCAACAGCAGTCCCTGTGTTTTGAGTTGTTGAAGAGTAGATACCTTTATGGTTATCACCTTCCCAGCTATCACTAGCGAGAATGGCTCCGATTTTTACCGAGAGGTTGTCATCTGGCTTAGCGATAACATTTAGTCTAAAAAATTGGTTGAAGGCCTGAGTTCCGTTGTTACCTGTTGAGTTTTTGAAGTAACCGCGAACGTAAGCATCTCCTGAGTAAGAAAGCTTCGTTTCTGCATGAGCAACAGATAGAAGAAGAGCGAGTAAAAACACTAATGCTTTCATTATAAAAGTCTCCTGAATTTTTGAAGGCAAAAGAGTCTATCAGGCATCCTTTGTTGTCAAAGGAATTACCCTGTCATTTTGATTTCTCAAGGACTTAATGCGAGGAGTATTTAATAGTCGGTGTGAAAGTTCACCAGTTCGATGTATTGACCTTCGATTGTCTGGGCCCCGCCATGGTGGGCAAAGGCCGTGACTCGAATCACTTGAGCACCGGAAGCGTTTCCTGCCTTGATGCCGGTAGGAGAGTCTTCAAAGATAATCGAGCGTTCATGATTTGTGTTTAATCTCTTCATCGCTTCGATATATGGATCGGGATGTGGTTTGGTTAAAACGGTTTGGTTGCGCCCCATCTGGATTTTCATAAAGTGATCTAATCCAAAACATTTCATCGTTTCATGAACGATGATGTCTTCGCTGGCACTGACAACCGCGCACATTTTATTTTCTTGTTTTAAATGATTTAAAAAAGGCAGAAGACCTGGAGTGATGTATTGTTCTTTTTCGTGGTCTTTTAACTTTTTAAAGAGATTGATCAAGTGATAATTTTTTTGCTCGATTGCGTGGTCAATTTCTTTGTCAGAGAGCTGTGGGCAAACAGTCTTTAAAACCACATGATCGGTCATTCCATAGAACTGATCGATACAGGCCATGAGGTCAACTTTCACTCCCATTTCTGCTAAAACGATGACGGCTGCCTTGGCATGCAGAGGCTCTGTATTGACGAGAGTTCCGTCCATATCAAAGAGAATCGCATCTTTAAGTCGTACTAGAGTTTTTAAGTCGGTCATGTTTTGCCCGGTAAAAATTTAAGGGAATGTTTGTTATAATCTTACTAGAGAGAGTAAGGACTATACCATGAAAATCTTCCGAAATGAATCGACAGTTTCATCTTCAGCATCGGCAAAAACCGAGAAGGCTTCCTCGAAAGAGGGCAAAGGCATTTCTCGCAAAAAGCCAACTCCACCAGAAAGAAAAAATATCAGCGCGAGCGAGATAAAGGAAAAACTGGCAGCCCATGTGGAAACATCGGACACAGCTAAAAATATGGCGCTAAAAAGCAACTCGAAAAAATTAGGTGAAGGCTTTCTTAATGACAGTGTTAAACCAGAATTGATCAAGCCGTCTCTGGTTGATGAAGTGAAAGTAGAGAAGCCAGAGATTGATGAAGACAATTCTCCTAATACTAAAAACCTGACGATCAAAAGCGATATCGCTCTCAACGACCCCAAAGATACTAATACTCAGGAGAAGTTAAAAACGGTCCTTTCAAAAGGTGCTTTTAATTTCAACCCTAAGGAAAGAGAAGCTCTCGAGAAGATTCTCGGGCAGCAGTAAATCTGTAAAATTTACAAGATTTCCCAGCATTTTCCAGATCTATAGTAGGATAGGGCATCCATTTTTTAAAGAGGTGTCCTGTGAAAGCTATTTTATTATCTTTTTTAATCCTAGGCTCAAACGTTGTTCTAGCTGACACATTAATCTGTTCAAACGAAGAGGTAACAGCTTCTCTTGAATCGGGAATCTTAAATGTAAATGGTGTATCACTGGAATGTCTGGAGACAGAAGGTGCTGTTTGTACAGCAATCAACTTTGAAACAGTAGAGACAACTGTTTTGACATACAAAAAAGAATCAAACACAGCAACGCTTGAATTAATGCCAGCACCTGGTAATGGGCAGATTCAATCGATTGAACTTCTTTGCCGTTAGTATTTTAAAAATTCAGGAAATAATATGAAGACTACTTTATTGGCCGTATTTCTAAGTGCTTTTTCACTTCAAGCTTTTGCTAAAACAGATTGTGAAATCACTCTTCGACTTGATGCCAGTCAGATGTTTTTCAAAAAGTTTGAAAATGTCGGGGATTCATTCTCTTTTGCGCTGAGAGAGTATGCTTTTGAGTATGCTTATTCAGATGCAACGAAAATAAATAAATTAAAAATCACTCATCTTCCAACTCAGGCAGTTAAGCAAATTGAAAGTTCATCGGATTCAGTAGGTTTAATTTTCAGCGAGTATGATTATAATGCTGCAAGAATCCAGTGCAGGAAATCTTATGCCGGTCCAATTGATCTGCCAGTTATTATTGATTAGTGAGATTTTGAACAGTCTTTGCTTTCAGCGATTAATAGCATTTCGTGAAGCTTATCAACTGTCTGCTTGATGACGACATCAAGTGGTCCATTGATAATAGCCGCTGCCGAGTGATCGTGACCTCCGCCTCCAAGAGCGCGGGCCATAACCCCAACATCCACAGTTCCAATTGAACGAAGTGAAACTTTGATATCCGGTCCCATTTCTCTGAACATGATGGCAACTTTGATATTGTCCAGAACCAACAGGTGATTGATGAAAGCAAGTGTGTCTTCAGAGTCAACGTTGAACTTGTTAAGTAGATCTTCCGTTAAAGTCAGCCAGGCCACCTTCTCATCTTTTGTCGTATGAGCGCTCGCCAGAACTTTCCCTAGAAGTTTCATGTAAGAGATTTTCTTTGTCCCGTAGATCATGTTGTAGGCGTGAGGAGGGCGAACTCCTGTATCCATTAAACTTCCGATCAGGCGGTGAGTGTTCCCAGTTACTGTTGGGTAGCGGAAACTTGAAGTATCAATGAGGATGGCCGTGTATAAAGGAAGGGCCATTTCTCTATTTAGCGGAACACCAAGAGACTGAATGAGTTCTCCGGCAAGCTCTCCCGTTGCCGCTTTACTTGTATCGATGCAGTTTTCGGCCATGACTTCTTTCGGGCATGGGTGGTGATCGATAAAAAGCAGGGAAGGAGCTTTTTTAGCGATGGCCTTCATTCCTTCACCAATTCTCTCCAGTGAGTTTGTGTCGGTTACGATAAAGAGATCAACTTCAGCTTCAGGATAAAAGGCCAGGTAATCTTCGCGTGAAATGACCACATCTTCGGGGTCGAGGTACTTGTATCGTTCAAGTAATGGTTCCTCGTTTACACAAATTGCATTTTTGCCCTGAGCGCGCATTGCAAGACAAAGAGCAATCTCGCTTCCAATACCATCAGCATCAGGAATGATGTGAGTAGAGATAACGATGTTCTCTGCCTTTTTTATGTAATGATGAAATCTTTCGATAATGTTCATAGCATTAATAATTTACACTAAATTTTTTTCAAATGCTGTACTTTTTGTTACGATTTTCCACATTAAGGCGCTTTTTAGCGACATTTATTCATTAACACTACGTGGTCCTATGGAATTAGCGATAGAAATTCAGAAATTATGTAAGAACTATCCTGGACGCATGGCTTTAGATAATGTGTCTTTTGCTGTGAAGAAGGGAAGCATTCATGGCTTTTTAGGGCCAAATGGGGCGGGAAAATCCACGACGATGAAGATCTTGAGTGGGCTTATTCCAGAATCAAGTGGTTCATTTAAAGTGAATGGGAAAGTTGGATTTTTGCCGGAACATCCTCCCGTTTATCCCAACATGAGCGTGGAAGATTATTTAAAATTTGTTTTTGCCATCTATGCACCTGTTATCAACGAAGCACGAGTTGATGAAGTTATGCAGAAGACTGGGTTGATAGATGTTAAAGACAGATTGATTGGCAATCTTTCAAAAGGCTACCAACAAAGAGTGGGGATTGCTCAGGCGATTATCCATTCTCCGGAAATTATTATTCTCGATGAGCCTACTGTTGGTCTTGACCCTGTAGCGATTCAAGACATCAGGTCCCTCATCCTGGAATTAAAAAACGAACACACCATTTTGTTTTCGTCTCACCAGTTGCATGAAGTTGAGCTTCTGTGTTCTGAGATCACGTTGATTAACCGCGGGGAAATTGTTGTCTCCGGATCAATTGAGACGATCTTAAATAGCCTTAAAACTAACATGAGTATCAAGGCGCGCGTGTTGTCTTTTTCCGAAGAGCAAAAGAAAAAATTGCAAAATACTTTTGCGCTTGAAGAAGTCGAAGTGACTTTTGATGAAGAACAAAAAAATACATTGTTAAAAATTGTAACAAAAGGCAAGGCCGATATTCGCTCTGAACTTTCCCGTTTTCTGGTATCGCCAGAGATTGGACTTTTAGAATTTGCAGAGGAGCGCGGTGAGCTTGAAGATCTTTTCAAACGGATTCACGAATGATCTATTGTAAAAAAATTATGGTCCTGGCCAAAAAAGAGCTTAGGGACGCTTTTTCTTCCCCTTTAGTTTATGTTCTCGCGGGATTGTTTTCTTTAATGATGGGCTGGTTGTTTTTTAACTACCTGGTTCAGTCAAAGCAGATGACAACAACGACGATGACGATGGGAGTGATTACTCCAATCTTTGGAAATATTAACTTCATCTTTATTTTCCTTTGTCCGCTGATTACGATGCGCTCATTTGCTGAAGAAAAAAAGCAACACACGCTGGATCTTCTTTTAAGATCGGAGCTAACGGAGATGCAGATTATCTTAGGAAAATTTATTTCCAACGTGGCGATGGTCCTTTTTATGCTGTCGTTGACTCTGCTTTTCCCGCTCATCCTTTCATTTTCTGGTTACAGCGACTGGGGAGTGGTGTGGAGTTCTTACTTGGGAATTGTTCTTTCGATTATGGCCTATACGGCAGTAGGGCTTTTTTGTTCAAGCTTAACCGACAACCAGATCGTGGCCAGTCTTTTGACGTTTTGTATTCTTTTAGGATCAATGCTGCTGGTAATTTCCGTCAATGCAACTAACAACTATCTTCTAGCACTGATGGTTCAGTACCTCACAATTCCTTTTCACTATGAAGGTTTTACCAGAGGCCTTCTGCGCTCATACAGTGTCGTGTACTTCTTGTCTTTTTATGCTTTTTTCTTTTTATTAACCCTGAAGTCTCTTCAGTCGAGAAAGTGGTAAGGGGATAAAAATGAAAAAATGGTACAACATTCTTTTAGCAATTATTATCAGCGTTCTTTATCTCGTGGTTATTGCCCTGTGGATTTCTATCCCGGAGGAATTGACTCTAAATATCGCAGTGACAGCTGTGGCGATGGCCTTGACGTGCGTATCAATTTATTTAAACCGCGTAACCCTTGCGGTTTATTACCAAAGCAATCACTTCAAAAAATTGCAGGAAACGTTAGTTTTCTTTGCTCTGCTGTTTTCTCTTTTTGGAGTGGCGAATTACTGGGCCTATAAACACCCTTCGCAGTTTGACTGGTCAGTAATCAAGCTAAACTCGCTGACAGATCAGACCAAAAATATCCTCAAGGAAATGAAGGAGCCGATCACCTTTAAAATGTTTGCCAGAAAACAGGAGTCACTTCCGTGGATGGCGCTTTTAGAGTTTTATCGCGCAGAAAAACCTTCAATTAACATTGAAAAAATCGACATTGATGTGCGCCCGGATTTGGTGGGAGATTATCAGATCAGCGACGCTGCCACTCTGGTTATCGAGTACAATGGCAAGCGCCAGAAAGTGACTGAAAGAGATGAGCTCAACATCACCAATGGGCTCATTAAGATTTCCCGCAACCAGGACCCGGTCGTTTATTTTGTTCAAGGTCACGGTGAAGGGGATATTAACTCTCAGGAAAATGAAGGATTGAAATTTATTTTCGAGTCAGCAAAAAACTCGGCAATGGATATTCGTCCGCTTAATCTTCTGACAACTCAAGTGATTCCTTATGATGCGAAAGCGATTGTTCTTTGGGGTCCAAAAACGGCACTGCACGCCTCAGAGATTAATGTTCTTAAAGAGTTCTTAGAGAGAAAAGGAAACCTGATGGTGGCCATTGATCCGGAATTAAACGGCGATGTTCATCAAGACCTGAGGGCCCTGTTAAGAGCTTATAAAATGATCGTGAGAAACGATCTGGTGATCGATAGAAAAAGCTTTGTTAATGGCTCTAACGGTTCTATTCCACTGGTTGATCATTTTGATCACGACAGTGAAATTACTAAAAATTTTAAAGGACAAATTTTCTTTCCTCTGGCAGCTTCGCTGGACCCGATTCCAGATCAAGTCGTACCGGGAATGAAAGGAGCCGTGAAGTCTTTGGCCTCTTCAACTCCTTTTCCCGATTCATGGGGAGAGACGAGCTTAAAAGAGCTTGCCGCTCAGAATATGCAGTACACTCAAGGCGAAGACCGTCCGGGACCACTAAGCCTGGCACTGACATTTGAAAGCGACACTAACAGAATTGCCGTTTTTGGAAACTCTTCATTTGTTTATAATGCTTACTCGAAATTTGGCAGCAACTATGCCTTCTTCTTAAATTCACTGTCGTGGGTTGTAGGTGAAGACCGTTTGATCTCGTTTAACCTTCCTATTGTTCAGAGTGAGCCGATCTTTATTTCCGCACCTCAGATGGGGATTATTTTTTATTTCTCAGTGCTCTTCTCACCGCTAGTCCTCTTTGGTTTGGCGATTTTTATGTACAGAAGAAAGCGCGATAAATAGGAAAAATGATGAAAGATAAAATTTTAAAACATAAGAACCTGGCCCTCTTTATCCTTTTGGTTATTGCCCTGGCCGGAACTTATATCTTTGAAGAAAGAAGCAATAAAATTAAAGAGGCTGCGGAGGCCAAAAAAAATGCGCTCCTAAACTCTGAAGGACTGGGAGAAATCACCAGTATCCAAGGGATCAAGCTCAATTTTGAGCGCCGTGGAGGCTTTTACTACGACAAAGAAAACAACATGAGACTCAGAGAAGAGAGACTCAACGAGTTTTTCACTATCCTGGGTGGTCTTAAAGTTAAAACTTTTCTCAATCAAGCAGAAGTCGCTAAAGTCGGCGAGAGTTTCTACATTCCTGATCCGTCAATGAAGATGACTTTTCACTTTGATAAAGGGCAAATGACTTTTATCTTGGGAAAAAAGCTGGATTATGACCAAACATTTTACATGCAGGTCGTGCGCGATAATAAATCGCAAATTGTGATCGTCAGCGATGAGTCCCCTGATCCTGGCGTTTATGAAAGCGATGACCAATACAGAAGATCAGATGTTAAATTTAAAAGGCTTCAGGTTGTTTTTTTCCTGACCAATAAATATTTCTATGACACTAGAGTTTTTAAGGATTTTAGTTATCCGGAAGACAAGATCAATTTTGAAACGATCAGGATTTCGACGTTTAGAAATAAGGCCTATTCAATTTCTTTTAAAGACTCGACGACAAAACCGGCCCCACCAAAAGGGATCGAATATTTTGATGAAAACTGGGTCTCTTTTCACCAGTTTCTTTCAAAGCTGGAAGGTAAAAGTATCTATTATCCGGCCAATCCGGCCTTGTTAGATGAGATTCTTTCGCAGTTTGAAGTGGTCGATAGAGAAAACCGCAAATACACGCTGACTGTTTATAAGAAGTACGGGGAAGAAAACGGCTACTTTTTAAAAACCAGCCTCGATAACATCGTTTACCAATTAAAGCCTGAAGATGCTCAGTACTTCTTCGTCAACGTTCAGGACTTCTGGCGCAAAGTGATTGCACCAAAAGAAAAGAGCTACAACTTGAGTGTTACTTTTTACGATGGAAAAACTGAAACGGTAAAAGTAGAGGACAAAGAACTCTTTAAAGTTCTTCCAACGAATAACAAATACACTGAAGCTTCAATTCGAGCGCTGGAGTTTAAGCGTTTGATTGAATTTTTTAAAATGGAAGGCAACCACGTCAATGATTTAGATATAAGTCCAACTGATTTACTCAAGAAAAATATCCTGAGAGTTCAGTTTGATAATAGGCATTTGAGTGTTATTCTGGAAGAGAATGAAGCAATCATTGTCGACCTGGATAACAAAGTGATGGTTCACCATCTGGTCGGCGAGAAGCTTCCTTTTAGTATAAGATACGAAGACTATTTTGTAGGCCCTAAAAAATGATTCACTCTCTCAATTTATATTTCCAGACTTTCCTGAAACCAACGCAAAGATCGGTGGATGGAGAGAGGATTTCTTATTTTGAGGTGATGGGGATTTCATGGTCCCTGCATATGATCTACGCTTTTTACTCGATCTTCGCCCTTTATCTGGGGATCAGAAGTTATGAGTACCTTTCTAATTCAGCTGATTTTTCTCATTTGCTTTTTGAGTCCATCAATGTGACTTTCCAAAAGATCTCGCTCATGATGACTTTGTTTGAAGTGATCTTTTATCCTTTTATTTTCCAATTCGGGTTTAAGTTCTGGGCCTATGTTTTAAGATTTTATGCTCAGATTTTTGAATACGATGGGGAGCGCTCGCTTGATATCGAGATCGAGGAACTCTTAAATTCTATTTTCACGGCCAATATCTTTTTAATCATTCCGATTTTTGGAAATGTCTTAAGCATCCTAACGATGGGTTATTATCTTTTTAGCGGCCTTCGCGCTAAGCTGGGATTTACTCGAGTGCAAGCTTTTTTAGTGCTTCTGACTCCACTTTTTTTGATGTTTTTAACGACTATACTCGTCGCGTCTTACTTCACGTTTCTGATATCCCTGATCTAACAACTTAAATTTTATTGATGTTAGAATTTGAAGGCCTAAACCCGATTGAAAACGGGCCTTTCATCTGCCAAGATGAGCAAACACACACACAATTGTTACGATATTTTTGAGACATTTTGGGGAGAGATCTATGACTCTATTTGCAGGGATGCCAGGTAGTTCTGGAAGTATTGAGGTCGTTTGCGGACCTATGTTTTCAGGTAAAACAGAAGAGCTTATTCGCCGAGTGAAAAGAGCACAGATCGCTCGCCAAAAAGTCCAAATTTTCAAGCCAGCAATTGATAACCGCTACCACGACACAGAAGTCGTATCGCACTCATCGCTTTCAATTGAAGCGACACCAGTGAACTCTTCAATCGAAATTTTGCAAAAAGTTTATGATTCAACGAGAGTTGTAGGCATTGATGAAGTTCAATTCTTCGACGAGAGCATCTCAATTGTAGTTGAGAAACTTGCTCGCCGTGGGATTCGTGTCATCATGGCAGGCCTTGACCAGGACTATATGGGAAAATCGTTTGGTCCAATGGCAAACCTTCTGGCAATCGCTGACAATGTCACTAAGATTCAGGCCATCTGTACAGTGTGCGGAGCACCTGCTTCAAAAACATTCAGAAAAGATCCAAAAAATACTAACCAGGTTCTTGTTGGGGAAACTGATCTTTATGAGGCACGCTGCCGTGCTCACGCCGATTTCTTCGGTGAAGACCAGGACCAGTTAGCATTCTTCGTGAATTTAAACGAGTCTCGTTCCAAAACACAAAATTTATAGTACACTAGTAGGCAATATCAATCCTCCTCGCACAGGGTATTAGGATGACAAAGCCTGCTCCTATTGGTGTCTTTATTTCCGAAGAACAAATCCAGACGCGCGTAAAAGAACTCGCTGGCATGATCAATCGTGACTTCCAAGGTCAGGATGTGGTTGTGGTCGGAGTTTTGAACGGCTCTTTTATTTTTTGTGCGGATTTAGTCCGTCACATTCAAACTCCGGTCAATATCGAGTTTGTTTCTCTAAGTTCATACGAAGGGACAAACAGCTCTGGTGAAGTGGCCTTCCGCATGGACGTCAAGCAGTCGCTGGAAGGAAAAAACGTGATCGTCGTTGAAGACATTGTTGATACGGGCTTAACTATTAGCTTTCTTTTAAAACATATGAAATTAAAAAACGTGAAGAGCTTAAAGCTTTGTTCACTGCTAAGAAAAAAAGCGCGCCTGAAAGTAGACGTGCCGATTGATTACTTAGGTTTTGATATCGAAGATAAATTTGTTATTGGATATGGTCTGGATTTTGATGGGCGCTACCGTGAACTTCCATACATTGGAGTTTATGGTGAGTAAGGAAGTACTGGTAGAAGGATCTGTTCGCGTCGATTTGTTAGGGGGGACTCTTGATCTTATCCCTATCAATCTTATTTTGCCAAACGTAGTGACGTTAAACCTGGCAACATCGCTTAAAGCAAAAGTAAAAATCACTCACATCGATTTTGATGGAGTGGAAATCGTTTCAAAAGACTATAAAACAACTGACAAGTTTAACCGCGCTGATTTCACAGCGGAGAACTTACAAAAGAATTTCTTCGGGAACTTAACATTCATCGCTCATATCCTGAACTTATTCGCTTTAACTAAAAACGTCCGTATGGAGCTTGAGTCAGGTTCTCCTCCGGGAGCAGGGCTTGGTGGCTCATCGGCGATGGGTGTAACTTGTTACGCTGCTATTTCAAAATACCTGGGAATTGAATACAACAGAATCGAAGCGATTCAAAAGATCAATGCCCTAGAGGCCCTGATCATTGATTGCCCGGCCGGATATCAGGATTATTACCCTGCTTTATTTGGTGGAGTTTTAGGCTTAGTTCCACGCCCGGGAGCGGTTCATGTTGAGCAGCTTTACTCAAAAGAATTAAAAGAAGTTTTAGAAAATCACATCACGCTTGTTTATTCAGGTGAGACGAGAAATTCAGGAATCAATAACTGGGAAGTTTATAAGGCATTCTTTAATAAGGATCAAAACGTAAGACATGGTCTTGGAGAAATCGCCCGCCTTTCTCATGAAGCTTTTAAAGCGATTAAGGAAAAGAGATACAACGATCTGATTCCTTTAATTGCAGCGGAAGGGGAAGAAAGAAGAAAATTATTCCCGGGAATCCTGACTCCGAATATGAATCAACTGCACATGGTTTTAAAAGACCAGTCAGCGCATTTTGGAATGAAAATTTGTGGAGCTGGGGGAGGCGGATGTTTCCTGATCACTCACAAACCGGGAGACCGCGAGTACATCGATCAGCTTCTTGGTAAATTCCAAATGAAGAGACTGACATTTAATGTAGAAGGCCCGCTTTAATGGATACAAACAACATCGGAAGCTTAAGTATGAAGGGTGGTAGAAATGATAATTTCTACTTCTGCCTCCTAGAGTACTACCCAGACAGCAAACGATGGTTTCTTAAATCACTTCTTCCGGTTAAAGACGAAGAGGTCAATCACAACGACGACGCTATTCACGCATGGATTAATAACTATGATGTCAAACAACTCGTAGTTGATTTCCCGCTTTCAAAACCAGCGATTGAATGTGCCAGCGATGCTGAAAAAAAGATCGACGTCGTTCAGGAAAAAATAAAAAACCTTCTTGATGAAGACCAAAAACTCATCAATGAAAACCCAAAAAAATACGAGCAGGAAAGAAATAAGGCCGACGAAATCGTCTACAACCGCGACATCTTTTCAAAAGAAACAGCTCACCACCTTCTTTCACGTTCATTTAAAAGACGTCTGAAAAAAGGATTCCTTCCATACTGGAACAGGACTCTGGATTTCTGGGTTTGGAAATACTACTACGACCAGATCTTAGAGATGTTTAACACATCTTTTGATTCTTTCGGAAATGTTTCGCTCATGGTTCTTTTCCGTTTTAACTATATTAAGCGCCATTTCCCGAAGGAGCTGGAGCTTTTTGAGGCCAATGCACACATTATTATCGTTGAGCTTCTAAGGTCTAAAATCATCCTTAAAAAAGACGTTGAGCTTTTATCTGATATCGACTTAGGTTATGAAACTCGCCTTGAGACGATTAAAAAGATTGAAAGTAAGCTGGATATCTTTATCTACAACCACGATCTGGAGATCCTGGTTAAAAATCCGCGCGCTTTTGATTCTTTCCTTCTGGCCCTTGCCGGACAAAACGTGCTTTTAAAGAAAAACAGAGAACTTCCAGACTGGACAATGCCAGAAGAAACAAAATTCATTATTCCGGATTTTGGAATCTAAGCGCGGGCCAGAACTCTCGAACTGATCTCTACCGTTAAAATCACTCCCAACACAGCTCCTAAAAGCCATAGAAGAGAGAACTCGATAAAGAGGTTAGGGTTCATAATCCCGAAGAATCCAATGGAGCTTAAGATTAAAACAGAAGCTGCAAGAACTTCTTTATGTCTTAAGGCCCTGACTTCGTCACGGTTAAGGACGATACTGGCAATGAGCATTGATGTGGTTGTAAAGAAAAGTCCGCAGAGAAAGTTGCAGACAGGGAGCCCAAAAACCATAAACGTATGCATCAGGTTGATAGGAAGCTTAAAAATTTTAAAACCAAACTGCGGGCACACTGAAAGCGTAATGATAGAAGAAAGAATGTGAGCAAGAAAAACTTTTCCCAGAAGATAGCTAACTTTTGGGTGCAGCTTTGTATGCACACTCGTTAGGATTTTTTCATTCACTGATGGTGGAATTTGATTCATAGGGCTTCACCTTTTCTCATTTTCGCCATAAGACGGCTGACAGTTTTTCTTAAAGAGACTTCGCTTTTACCCAGCACTTGTGAGATTTCCTCATAAGAGAGGTCGTCGATAAACTTCATGGCCAGAAGCTCCTCTTGATCGGCCTCGAGAGAGGCGAGGGCGCTGGTGTCCACCATGCTTTCCTCCTGGATGTCAGGAGAGTATTTATCAAGTCGATCCTTATATCTCTTGGCACTTCTAAAGTGATCCAGTGCCTGGGTTCTGGCGATGACAAAAAGCCATTGCTCAAATTTAAACTTATCTTTATAGAGGTGTTTGCTTTCGTGGATCTTGAGAAACACTTTTTGCAGCAAATCCTCACTCTCTGCCTGATTCCTGGTCTTCTTAAAGAGGAAATTAAACACACGTCCACTGTAGCGGGAATAAAGCTCGCTGAAAGCTTCATAAGCTTCTGTGGGTGAATGTGTCTGGTAGATGAGCATAAGCTCCTCCGCCGAAAGCGCTTTTAAGTTGGCCAGCGTTTTCCTCTCTCGTAAACGCATACGTCACAAACCCTCAGGATGTGACGTATAGGGGGTAATACTGGCTTTATCATAGCAAGGGGCGGACGTGTTCACCAAATTTTTAACAGTTACCGGTCTATTTTTATCAATTTTCATGGGGGAAAAGGCCCATGCCCACCCGGTGGCCTATGCTGGGTCCACATCAATTATGACCTGGAATAGTAAGGAGATGAGCGACTGGATGTTGACTCATAGTTATACTTCCAAGTTTTCACTTGCGGCCCGCTACTTGCGAATGGATACACGCGATGGAGAAAGAACATTCTATATGCCTCAAGTGAATTACCTGCTTAAAAGATGGAATGAGCTGGACTCACAGGCCAACATCTATCTTTCTCTTGGGCACGGAGGGGAAAAAGTTAACTCTTCTTTTAAAAACACAACCGGGGCGGCCTTAGAAGCGGACTGGGAGTCGAGAAAATACTATGTCTCTTTTAGAGAGGACGTTCTTTTGTCTCACAAAGATTCAAAACGCAATATCTATCAAACGAAAGTCAGAGCAGGCTTCGCGCCTTACCTGGCAGAGTTTAACGAAATGAATGCCTGGTTCATTTTACAGGCCGATAAATCCAACAAAATGACTGATGAATATAAACTCACTCCTTTTATCAGACTCTTCTATCACAACATCCTCTTGGAGTTTGGATCGACGATGAAAGGGGACTCACAATTTAACTTTATGGTGCACTTTTAGGCAGGAGATTTACATGAAAACATTATTACTAGCTACATTACTTATGTCAGGAAGCGTTTTTGCCGGAGATAAAATTGATATCACGGTAAAAGGAATGGTTTGTTCGTTCTGTTCACAAGGGATTACTAAAAAATTTAAAGAAGAAGGCGTAAAAAACGTCAATGTGGACCTGGGAAAACATTTAGTAAGTATAGAGCTTGCTGACAACCAGAAACTAGACAACGCCCGCATTGAAAAACTTCTAACAGACGCTGGATACGGAGTAGAGAAAATTGAAACCAAATAGTGATTTACAAAAAAATATCTGGATTTCTTTTTTTAGCTTATTCACCTCGATGAGTACACTGGTGTGCTGTGCACTTCCGGCCCTTCTGGTATCGATTGGATTGGGAGCGACGATGGTGGGATTGGTTTCGGCCTTTCCCGGACTCATCTGGCTTTCTGAAAATAAACTCCTGGTTTTTTCATCATCATTTGTCATGCTGGCAATCAGCTCTTACATGCAATACAGGGCGAGGTTTCTTCCTTGCCCGATTGACCCCAATGAAGCGCGCGCTTGTACCAGTGCCCGCCAGTGGTCAAAACGAATTACAATTTTTTCGATTGTCGTCTGGGCGATCGGGGCTACTTTTGCACTGCTGCCGATGATTCTTTAAAGAGTTTAGAGAAAACGTAATAGCCAAAAACGTAGATGATCATTGGCAGAAGGCCAAAGCCTGAATGCATGACAGTTATAAAAAAGAAGGCGGCAAACCCAGCTACTGAAAAAAACTTCAAATATAAAAAAGCCGCCTTGAAGTTTTTAATCGCCAGAGCATACACAATCGTTTGAGCGAGAATAAAAACCAGCAGGAAAAATGTCAGGCTTTGCAGCAGGATTTTATAAAGCTGGATTTGAAAATCGGGAGAGTCGATGCTCTTGGCCGCGATCGTTCCGTAGTTGTTGTAGTTGGTGGCCATAAAATAAAGCCACGCCATAAGTGTGAGGTCACTTAAGAAGCAAAGAGTGATTGCCAGGATCTTTTGTTGTTTTCTAGTTAGATTCAATTCCACCTTCAGAAGAGATGGTTAGACTGATCTCGCGGGTTTTATCCGCAATCACTTTCGCAACAAATTCTTTGTTTTGAATATCTTTTAAATCGTTTGAATCCATTTCACCGCTCTCTTGCCCCAGGAGATAGAGCTCTCCCATGATGCTTCTTTCTAGCTCAGTATTTTTTCCGATTAAAATGATTTTATATGCACAGGTTAAAAGTCTCCACCCTGGAAGCATTTCTGAAAGCGAGCCTTTTTTTACAAAGAGTGAGTACTCATCGGTCGCTGTTTTTTTCAGGATGGTTTGCGGGTAACGAATCGATTCTTTTCTCACACCTTTGACATCAAAGTGGCAGCTCATCACTGCTTGCCAGTCTGTGAGGATCAGGTTTTTTGAAACACGGATTTTGCCGTTAACTTCGGGTGCTTTAAAAGACACGACGTCGGCATAAGCTGTGCTCAAACAAAAAGCGATGAGGAGAAGAGAAAGACGTAATTTCATGCCAAAAAGTTTAGAAATTTTAGAACTCAATGAATAGTTTTTTAGTGAATAAATTTTAAAATAAGTGATAATTGACTCATGAAGAAAATAATCATTATTCTCCTTCTCACTATATCAGCAACGGCCCTAGGTCTTTATTTTAGGCCTTCTTATCCATTAATTGGGCAGTTAGACTGGTGGAATGTCCTGACTAAGGGGTATTTTGTGGGGGCGGTCTCAGGCTTTTTCAGTCAGGGGTTCCTGGATGAATCTTTCTGGTACGTGATGCGCTATACGATGGGAGGACTGATTGCAGGTCTCGTGATCGCCATGGCCTTCGGTGGAAAGTCGTCGGGTTCTGCTAAAAAGAAGAAGGCCTAACTATTCGTCGTAACTTCCGCGCTGAAGTTTTCTCTTCACATCTTTTTCTTTATCGCTTTCGCGTTTGTCGTGAAGTTTTTTACCTTTTGCCAGAGCGAACTCTAGTTTTACTTTTGAGTCTTTAAAATAAATTTTAGTGACAACTAAACTCATCTGCTGAGTTTTCATCGTGTGGTAAATGCGGTTGATTTCCAGTCGGTTTAAGAGGAGTTTCTTAACCCTTGCTTCCTGGTGGTTGTGGATATTTCCAAAGGCGTATTGGGGGATTAACACGTTGTAGGCCCACACTTCACCTTCGCCGTCGATTACGACATAGGCTTCGCCCAGGTTAACTTTGCCTTCGCGTAGAACTTTAACTTCCGTTCCTTGTAAAACGATTCCTGCTTCAAAGAATTCCTTTAAAGAGTAGTCAAAGCCTGCACGTTTATTTGTTCCAATTATCTTCATTAGAAATTAAATTTCACTCCAAAAGTCCCGGCGATAATATAGCCGCCAATGTCGTATCCAGGGGCCCCAAGTTTTGAGCCTGCTGTTCCATTTTCTTGCCCGTCAGCTTTTGTAACGTGCTTTTCCAGAAGATGATGATACTGGAGACTTGCTCCTAAGTGAACATCTTTTGACCAAATCACCATGCGGTACTGGATTCCACCAGTTCCCACAACTGTGTCTACGTCAATAGAGTTACCCGCTTGTGAAAAATCTCCTTTAAGTGGAGTCATGCGGTATTGAGCTCCAAGCAGAGTACTCCAACGGTCAGTCCAGTTGTATTTGATCCCAAGGCGAGGGTTGATGGTGTCGCGAGTGGTGATTTTTTCATAGTTATTACTTGGAACAACTGCACCCGATGTTTTTTCAACCTTCATGATCGGTGTTTTGTAGTTTGACCACATCTGGTACTCAAGACCGGCGTAAAGCTCGGCATCGCCTACAATGTATGTTGAACCTAAACGGAAAGTGTGTGGGTCATAGTAAATCATCGATGTCAGTGTCGAGTTGATCAGCGCCAGGTTCGGGTTTGTGATTTCCCCAAATACTGTCGTCTTTAAGTTCGACTTCATTTCTTGCTGATAAGTGAAATACACCGAATTGGTATCAAACATTTTTGTCACAGAAGCAATGGCCGCAATTGAAGGGGAAACCTTCGCCTGACCTTTGGCCCATGATCCGTAGCTGGCCCCGTTTAAGCTCATATTTGTTTTAACTTCAGCTGTCGCTTGAAAACCTAACATTGCTCCCAGAGACCAGGCGAAGTCATCACTCCACTTGCGAGCGAAGTTTAAATAAGATGATGTTCTTTGGTAGCGCGAATGAAACATGACGTACTCAGGAAGGAAAGCATCCCCAGAGTTGGTTTGTGTCAGGTGGCCTATAGGCATGAAAATCGAAAGGGCCAGAGTTCCTAAGTGAACTTTTCCACCAACAGGTATGGCCGCGTGAAGAGCACTTCCGTAAAACTTTTGGTAATCCGTTTTTGCACTTCCGTAAGTTGTCCCACTCGTTGAGTTGGTGCTGTTGGTGACAACGATATTGTTGATTGGTTTAAAATGAGTCGCTGTCGATGTCGCTTGCGCTAGAACGTTAAACTTATCAGAAAAACCAAGCACCGATGGAGCGTAGTAGTTGTTACTTGGATCGTTGGCATTTAAGTTGGCCTGGTTTCCAATCCCACTGGTTGAAAAACTCGCTCCGAATAATTCAGGGTAAGCAGCATAAGCATTCGTTACAAGTAAGCATTGAAGTAGAAGAATCCATTTCATTTTTTTAACATCCTATAAAGTTCGATCACTTGATTTAGCTCCAGAGCTTCTGCTCTGATCGTTAAAGGAATCCCAAGCGTATTAAAGCTTGATTCAATAATTGGAAGCGGAAAGCTTGCTTTTAAAATCCCACCCAGCTGTTTTCTTTTTTGCGAGAAGAGAAGGCGAAGGAATTTTTCCAGCGCATGGAACTCTGAGAGTGGAACAAGTGGCGTTTCACGACGAGACATTGTGAGAACGGCCGAGTCAACTTTCGGAGGTGGGTTAAAAGCTCCCGGAGGAACTTTACACAGAAGCTTGCAATCAAAGTATGTTTGCGTGATGGCCAAAAGAGATCCCATATAATTTTTTGTTGTCGAAAAAGGAAAGACCTTATCGGCCACTTCTTTTTGAAACATCAAAGTCATGTATTTAATTTCCGGCGCCTGCAGGAAGTTAATTAAAAGCGGAGTGCTGATGTTGTAGGGAAGATTAGACACTAACCAGATATTTTTCTGGTCGATATTTTTTTCTTTGAAAAAAGCGCTCAGGTGCACTGCTAGTGCATCTGTCATGGTGATTTGATTGTCGTTAATAAATTGCAGAAGGTAAGGAGGAAAGCGGTCGTCTTTTTCGATGACAAAAAAAGGAAGACCTTCACTCTTTGATCTGAGTGCTAAGAACTCTGTCAGAATTCCCGGTCCTGGACCAATTTCTAAAACAGCTTCTGCTTGTCCTTTGAAATCCGAACAGATTCTGTCGATCACGCCACTGTCGCGAAGAAAGTGCTGGCCTAGGCTTTTATTAGCTAAAGGGAGTTCCATTTTCATTAAAGTTTATCCCCTTTGCGTTGGTGCTCAAGTTTCTCTTTCTTAGAAACAAATTGTCCGCGGGCATCCAGTCCTAAACATTCAGGGAATGAAATGGCATCGTGATAAGTTCTAAGTGCGTAGTTAGCGATCATCGCGCCGTTGTCTGTACAAAAGCGAGGAGCAACGACGTGAACATTTTTATAATTATTTTTTAAAGTTGTGCGAAGACTTGAGTTACAAGCAACACCACCACCAACAACGATTGGCAGGTCGTGAGCGCCAGCAATGTCCTGGGCCTTTTTTAATTTTCTTGAAAGCGCTTCAACGATGGCATACTGATAAGAAGCACACACATCTTCCATTTTGAAGCTTCCTTCTGGGTTAGCTTCAATGAAATTTCTAAGCGATGTTTTTACACCAGAGAAACTTAGAGTCGCATCTCCAGAGTCCAGCATCGAAATAGGGAAGGTGTATTTTTTTGGATCGCCGTTAACAGCGAGGTCATCAATGATTTTTCCAGCAGGGTACCCAAGACCTAAGAGTTTTCCACCTTTGTCGAAGGCCTCTCCAGCAGCATCGTCAATGGTGTTGCCCAGAATTTCAAATGAAGTCGGACTTGTGACTTTTAAGTAAAGGCTATGGCCACCACTTACCAGTAAACCTAAGTACGGATATGGCACGCTTTCAGTGAGGTGAATGGCCTCAAGGTGCGCATATAAGTGGTTTACCGAGGCGATTGGCAGATTATGAAGCAGTGCCAAAGTTTTAGCACAATTAATTCCAGTTAGTAGGGGGCCCAGAAGGCCCGGGTGAGTTGTCACGGCGATGAGACTTACATCTGTAATTTTCACTCCCGCAGTCTTAAAACACGAATCTAAGAGTGGAGTGATCTTCTCGAGGTGGTTGCGCGCAGCGATTTCTGGCACGACTCCTCCCCATTTTTGGAGCATTAATTCTTGGGAAAATGACTGGTGAGCTAGGAGCGTCGGCTTCTCCGAAAGATCATCGGGATTGCCTTTCAAGAGGGCAAATGAAGTGTCGTCACAGCTGGTCTCGATACCGAGGATAATTTTTTCTTTCATTAGTAGTTTTCTTATTGAGTTTTAAGCCAATATACCTGAACCTATTCATTATGAAAACTTTCATAGTTCAAGGAGGACTTAAATGAAACTTATTATCGGACTTTTCGCACTTGTAGCAGCTTCTTCAGTATTTGCAGCAGATACTTCATCTGGATGCGGTATGGGATACGAAGTAGCTCCAAAGCAATCTCTAGTGTCTTCTTCAACAAGATCACTAGTTAACGCGACTTTCTCTAACTCAATCGCAATGACTCTTGGTACATCTGGATGCGCTAAGCACTCAATCGTTAAAAACGACGCAAAAGGGATCCACTTTGCTGAAGCGAACATGAACCAACTAGCAGTTGAAATGTCTCGTGGAAACGGTGAGTTCGTAGCTGGATTCGCTGGTGTTTTCGGTTGTCAAAACGCAGAAGCTTTTGGTTCAATGGTTCAAGCAAAATATGAATCAGTTCTACCATCAGCAAACACTTCTGGTGTAGAACTTTACAACAACGTAAAGGCTGAAATCAGAAACAATGCAACACTTTCTGCTTCTTGCTCTCTTATCTAATTTTTTAATCGCTGCCGGGCCCGCCTCGGCAGCGTCTTTAAATTTCGATCACAAGTACTGGCTCAAACTCCTTCATTACAAAAATGGCAAATCTCAGGTTGACGGGGAGAAGTTCTTCTTTGCTCCCGATGGGAAAACGAATCCGGAAGCGGAACTCAATTGGACCATTCAAGCTTTTCACGAGCTTGATTCGAAAGTTGGTTGGTTTGGTTATCCTGCTCAGTGTGTGTTTCGTGAGAGATTTGAGTTTTTAAAATCGCAGGGTCTCTTAGAGGGTGTACCAGAAACCAAATGTCCAATGTTCGAAGAATGGAAGGCGGGGCTAAACGCTGAATCAGTTACATTAATTTTTTCTTCTTCATATCCCAACAACCCATCATCACTTTTTGGTCACACACTTTTAAGATTGAACCAAAAAGGAAAGACCAACGATCTTCTTGATTACGCTGTCGCTTTTTCGGCCGTTCCCGAAACAGAAGACATGGGACTCATTTTTGCTTTTAAAGGAATGTTTGGTGGATACAAAGGGCTTTTTGAAGTCACGAAGTACTACACGAAAGTTAACGAATACAATAACGGAGAGTCGAGGGATCTGATTGAATACAACCTCAATATGACTCCCGCTGAACGCGACCGCTTGATTAATCACCTCTGGGAACTGTATCAGACGACGTATTTTGATTATTTCTTTGCCGATGAAAACTGCTCAGCTGTTCTTGCTGATCTTCTTTCTGTCGCTTACAAAGACGACGATAAAGTCAATGCTCATGCGCGCTGGTATTACCTGCCTGGAGAAATGGTTAAACACTTTGAAGAAACTCCGGGGAGAGTGGCCTCAACTCACTACCGTGCCAGTTTAAAAAAACAAGTGGCCAAGATGTGGGAGAATCTCTCGGCGGATGAAGTGTCACAAGTTAAAAATATTGTAGACGATGAAGTTCTGCCTGAAGATGTGAATAACCCAAAAGTCCTCGATGCTGTTGTGGCCTATTTGGATTTTACTCACTATCGAACAAAAAATAAACTTAATGAAAAACTGGCCAAACTTCAAAGGGCAGCACTGGTTAGAAGAGCAAAACTTCCTAAAGCTGAAATGGTAAAAGAAGTTTACGACCAGACCAATATGCCGGAGAACTCCCACGACCCACAAAAAATTTCGGTTTTTGCCCGCGTCGAAAATCATACGACACTCATGGGATTTGAACTAAAGCAGGGATACCATGACCTCATGGCCCGCGATCAAGGCTTCGATCCTTTTTCTCAATTTGATTTTTTAACAGGTTCATTAGTTTACGACGTAAAAAATAAAAAACTCGATTATGATAAATTGGTTTTAGTCGATCTTATTTCTCTTCACGAATACCGCTTTTATGATCCTCAGCTTTCATGGAGAGCAAAAGTTTCAAGTGAAAGACTTTATGACTTGAATTGTTCTCTTTGCCACAAGGTCAATGCCAACGCTTATGGGGGAGTGACATTGAGAGGGAAAAATACCGTTGCGAGTTTTATGGCCGGGGCCTTTGGTGAAGTAAGCTCTCATTTGAAAAAAGGCTTTAGGGCAGGACCTGGCGCCGAAGTGTCTTTTTATGCTCAACTTGGAAATAAGTATAAAATCGGACTTATTGACGAGCTTCGTTTTGATGCCACTAAAAAAATCTCTGACGACTATTACAATAAAGTCACTCTTAAACATTCACTTTTTTTTGACCGCCAACAAGACGTGCGTTTTGAAAGCTCGGTCATTTCTCGCTTTGGAAGTTTTTCAAAAAACACAATCATTCATGAGGTGAGTTATGGGCACTATTTCTAAAATCATTTTAATGTGTCTTTTGCTCACAAGCTGTAGTGCGATTATCTACCAACCGGATAATTACCTGTATGCGACTCCTGAGCAGTTTAAAGTGAAGTTTGAAGCTTTTACTATTCCTTCTATTGATGGAACAAAACTCTCAGCGTGGAGAATGTTCTCAAAAAATAAAAATCCTAAAAACCTCGTGCTTTATTTTCATGGCAATGCTCAGAACCTGACGTCTCATTTTGCCAACTCTGTTTGGATGATGGATTACGACTATGACAGTATCATTTTTGATTACCGCGGTTATGGACTTAGTGAAGGGAAACCTGAACCAAAGGGAGTGGCCGAAGATGGACTGGCCTTTTTAAACTACGCTTATGAGCAGTATAAAAAAGGCGGTTTTAAACGCTTTATTGTCTACGGGCAAAGTTTAGGAGGAGCGATCCTTCTAAAATCTCTGGAAGACTTTAAGCACAGAGATGAGATTGCTCTTTTGGTTTTAGATTCAACTTTTTTATCACCAAGAGAAGTGGCGCGCGAAAAAACATTCTGGCCTCTATCTCTCATTATCACCAACTCATATACAGCTGACCCGAAGCTCACTCACTTGACCATGCCGGTTTTATCCATCCATTCAACCGAGGATTTCGTGATAGCTTACAAATTGGGGCAACAATTGTATAACCGTATCACCACGTCTCCAAAGAAGGATTTCTGGACCTTCAGTATCCGCGGGCATGGGGACTTCTTCTATGTGGAAAACAAGAAATATCAACAAGAATTCTTGAAATATGTAGAAGCACTTCCCTAGGTTTACGCCCTTCTTTACTAAATCTTTACGCCCCATCATGGGCTTTTGATGAAATCTTGATCCGCGATTGGCTATTCTAAAGATGTCTTAACGGAGGTCTTTTTATGGATTTTGCTATCGTGGGCGCCATTGCCGCTCTCACATTCATCTATCTTATTTATTGCTTAATTTTTCCGGATAAATTTTAGGAGTCCCTATGAATGGTTATGATTTGTTACAAGTCATCATTGCGCTTTTTTTCCTTATTCTTTTTACACCGATTTTGGGTGCCTTTTTTCATAAGTCACTTTCTGGTCAATCTACACTTTTAGGGAAGATTGCCAGACCTTTTGAAAAATTGCTTTATCTCCTAATCGGAGTCGATGAAAAAGAGGAGATGACCTGGTCACAGTATTTAAAAGCAGTCTTAGCTTTTAACTTTATCGGTTTTCTTTTTGTCTTTTTCGTTCTGCTTTTTCAAGGAAGCTTGCCACTTAACCCGGCCAATCTTCCAAACTTAAGTTGGCACCTTGCTTTCAATACCGCCGTGAGTTTTATGACCAATACCAATTGGCAGTCTTATGCCGGAGAAGCGACGATGAGTCACTTTTCACAGATGGTTGCTTTGACAGGACAAAACTTTTTATCAGCGGCCACTGGTATCTCAGTTATGTTGGTGGTCATCCGCGCTTTTAAAAATAACCAGTCAAAGAAGCTGGGAAATTTCTGGGTGGATCTCAACCGCTCGGTGATTTACATCCTTCTTCCATTGGCAGTTCTTTGGGCCGTTCTTTTATCTTCTCAAGGAGTGATTGATAACTTAAGTGCTCCAGTCACTGTTAAAACATTAGAGGGTAAAGAGCAGGTGATTGCTCAAGGGCCAGCGGCTTCACAAATAGCGATTAAACAATTGGGAACAAATGGTGGGGGATTTTTTAATACCAACAGTGCCCACCCGTATGAGAACCCAACTCCTTTTTCAAACTTCCTGCAACTTTTGGCCATCCTCATCATCCCAGCAGCATTGACGATGACTTTTGGGTATATGTTAGGAAAACCTCGTGAGGGATGGATTCTTTTTTCTGCCATGCTGATTGTCTTAGTGTTAGGACTGGGGATTTCCCTGTGGTCTGAATTTCAAAGCAATGCACTGACAGCTCATCATTATGCCATGGAAGGAAAAGAAGTCCGTTTTGGTGTGACTAATTCTGTTTTGTGGTCAACATTCACGACTGCCGCAAGTAACGGTTCAGTAAATGCTATGCACTCATCTCTTACTCCTATGGCCGGTGGAATTGCCATGCTCAACATGCTCTTTGGGGAAATCATTTTTGGTGGAGCGGGAAGTGGTCTCTATGGGATGCTTTTATATGTTATCTTAACTGTGTTCATCGCCGGGCTTATGGTTGGTAGAACACCAGAGTACCTGGGGAAAAAGATCGAAGCGTTTGACATTAAGATGGCCATCATGGGGATTCTTGCTCCAAGTTTTGTTATTCTTTTTGGGACAGCTTTTAGTTTATTAACTCCCTCAATTATGTCGAGCTTGATGCATAAAGGCTCTCACGGCTTTAGCGAAATCTTCTATGCCTTTACATCGACAGCTGGAAATAACGGGAGTGCCTTTGCCGGGCTTTCGGCCAACACTCCCATTCTCAATACACTACTGGGGATTTCAATGTTGATCGGTCGTTTTGCCGTCATCCTTCCGGTTATGGCATTAGCTGGGAACATCTCACAGAAAAAAATCATGCCAGAATCAGTAGGGACTTTTAAGACCGATAACTTTTTATTTGTCTTCTTATTAGTCGGAGTCATTGTCATTGTTGGCGCATTGACATTTTTTCCGGCATTAAGCCTAGGGCCAATCATTGAGCAAATCATGTTTATCCAAGAGAAAACTTTTTAAAACGAGACTTATATGAAACAGAAAATCTTAACGAAAGAAATTTATATGCAGGCGATAGGTGACTCTTTTAAAAAGATGAACCCTAAAACCCTGATAAAAAATCCAGTCATTTTTATTACTGGACTAGGTGCCCTGATCACAACCTTCACCCTTGTCGCTCACGGCTTCAATTGGTTTGAATTCCAGATTTCCATCTGGCTTTGGTTCACAGTTTTATTTGCCAACTTCTCTGAAGCGATTGCTGAAGGAAAAGGAAAGGCCCAGGCGGAATCCTTGAGAAAATCTCGCACACACGCTGTTGCGAGACTCCTAAAAAATAAAGTGGAAACAAAGATCAATGCCACTGAATTAAGAAAAGGGGATCTAGTGGTTTGTGAGGCCAACGACATCATCCCGGCCGACGGGGAAATCATTGAAGGTTTAGCTTCAGTTGATGAATCAGCGATTACTGGTGAATCAGCACCAGTTGTCCGCGAAAGTGGAGGAGACAGAAGTGCGGTGACTGGTGGGACGAGAGTTCTGAGTGATCGCATTGTCGTTAAAATCTCAGTTGACCCGGGAGAAGGCTTCTTAGACCGTATGATTTCTCTGGTTGAAGGTGCAAGTAGACAAAAAACTCCCAATGAAATTGCCCTTTCACTTTTATTAACGGCACTAACTTTAGTTTTCCTGGCCGCAGTCGTAACCTTAAAGTTTTTTGCTGATTACGCAGGAGAATCAGTTTCCATTCCGGTTTTAGTGTCTCTTTTAATCTGTTTGATTCCAACAACGATTGGAGGCTTACTCAGTGCGATTGGGATTTCTGGGATGGATCGTCTCATCCAAAAAAATGTCATCGCTCTTAGTGGGCGCGCGGTTGAAGCTGCCGGGGATATCGACATTCTTCTTCTCGATAAAACAGGGACCATCACTTACGGAAACCGCATGGCCAGTGAATTGATCGCTGCCCCTAATATCGGTGAAAAAGAAATGTATCGACTTTCATACTTAGCTTCAATGAGTGATGACACTCCAGAAGGGAAGTCGATCATCGAGTTTGCAAAAAATAAATACAGTGAGCTTGAGTCATTAAGTCTTGCCCCCGACAGAGAGTTTGTTGCTTTCACGGCACAAACCAGAATGAGCGGGATCAATATGAATGGCGGCAAAACCCAAATCAGAAAAGGGGCCGTTGATGCCATTGAAAAATTTGTCGTCTCTCTTGGCGGGCAAATGCCAGAGGCCATCGTACGCGCCAGCGAAAATATCGCAAGGGCCGGTGGAACACCTCTCGTTGTTTGTGAGAACGAGCACGTCTTTGGTGTGGTTTATTTAAAAGATGTCGTTAAAAATGGCATCCGTGAAAGATTCGCTGAACTTCGTCGCATGGGAATTAAAACAATCATGATCACTGGAGATAACCCTTTAACGGCCGCTTCCATTGCTGCTGAAGCAGGTGTCGATGATTTCATGGCCCAGGCAACACCTGAGATGAAATTAAAGCGCATCAGAGAAGAACAGGAAAAAGGCCACCTGGTGGCGATGACTGGGGATGGAACTAACGATGCGCCGGCCCTGGCGCAAGCCGATGTCGGAGTGGCGATGAATACCGGGACTCAAGCGGCCCGCGAAGCAGGTAACATGATTGACCTCGACAGCAACCCAACGAAGCTCATTGAGATCGTTGAAACAGGAAAACAAATCCTCATGACCAGAGGAAGCTTAACAACTTTCAGTATCGCTAATGATGTGGCCAAATACTTTGCGATTATCCCGGCACTCTTTGCTGGTCTTTATGCCGTCCACCACAACGATGGACCACTTTCTATTTTAAACGTCATGAAGCTTGGAACTCCCGAGTCGGCGATTTTAAGTGCTGTTATCTTTAATGCCCTGGTGATCGTGGCGTTAATTCCTCTGGCCTTAAGAGGAGTCGCTTACCGCTCTGTCGGAGCAAGAGCTTTACTGCAAAGAAATATTTTAATTTACGGAGTTGGTGGTCTCATCACTCCATTTATCGGCATCAAGCTTATTGATATGCTGATTAGTGCTTTTTAAGAGGGACTTATGAAATTAATAAGACAATCAATTCTATGTTTTGCTGTTATGACCGTGATTCTCGGTGGCGTGTATCCAGCGGTGGTTATGGGGATTGCTCAAACCTTTTTTCACGACAAGGCCAATGGGAGTTTCCTGAGTGTAGACCACCAAAAAGTGGGTTCAGAACTTATCGCACAGGAGTTTACTCAAGAGAAATTCTTTTGGGCCAGACCTTCGGCGGCCGGTTACAACGGCTCAGCGTCTACAGGCTCTAACTATGCACTTATAAACAAGGACCATCAAAAAGCTGTTGCTGAACGCAAGGCTCAAGGATTGGACTTCGATCTTTTGACGACTTCTGGAAGTGGTCTTGACCCGCACATTACACCTAGGGCCGCTTATCTACAGGTTCCAAGAATTGCCAAGTCTCGCGGTATTGATGAAGACGCTCTTAATCAAATGGTGAAAGATGCGATTGAAGAAAGACAGTTTGGACTCCTAGGAGAAGAGAGAGTAAATGTGTTATTGTTGAACATGAAATTGGAGAACATCATCGATGAACGATAATGGTGAGCGCCCGAATCCCGAGATGCTCTTAAAGGCCATCAACCGCCTGGAGACATCAACTGTCAGAGGAAAACTTAGAATTTTTCTAGGAATGTGCCCTGGCGTGGGAAAAACCTACGCCATGTTAAAAACCGGCATCGAGAGGGCCAACCGCGGGGATAAAGTTTTTATCGGGGTTGTGGAAACTCACGGGCGTATTGAAACGGAAGTGATCACCAATCACATTCAAAAAATCCCGCGTTTAAAAGTCGAGCACAAAAATACCATTGTCGAAGAAATGGACCTGGAAGAAGTCCTGCGCTTAAAACCTGACCTGGTTTTAGTAGATGAGCTTGCTCATACCAATATCGGGTCGATGAGACATAAAAAGCGCTACCAGGACATTCAAGAGATTTTAAATCACGGTATTGATGTTTATACGACTGTTAATATCCAGCACATTGAAAGTATCAAAGACTCAGTGTTAAAAATCACAGGAGTCAACGTCAGAGAGACTGTGCCTGATTTCTTTTTTGATCTCGCTGATCAAGTCGAAATCGTCGATCTTTCTCCCGATGAACTTTTACTTCGCTTAAAAGAAGGAAAGGTGTATCTCGGTGATAGAGCAGAAAGAGCGGCAGAAAATTTTTTTAAGATTGAACACCTGATTGCTCTGCGCGAGCTGGCCCTGCGATACATTGCTCAGAAAGTTGACCACGACCTGCAAGACCAGATGGTTTTAAAAGGTTTAAGCGGTCCATGGAAAACCAATGAAAAATTACTGGTAGGGATTAGTCACAGTCCGCACTCGGAAAGACTCATCCGTGCGACAAGAAGAATGGCTTCACTCATTGATTGCCCATGGTACGCGCTTTATGTCCAAACAGGGGAGACTCTGAATGAAGCCGATCAAAAACAATTAAGAACGAACATCGATATGGTTCAGGACTTGGGTGGAGAGCTGATTACCAGCATGGACACCGATATTCTCAATGCCATCAGAAGAACGTGCCACGATAAGCACATCACTCAGATTCTCCTCGGGCGCCCTGATAAGAGATTGTTTAAAGATCTTTTCCAGCGCGGGAACCTGCTTGATCGTTTAGTGAATTCAAAAAGTGAAGTGGACATTCATGTGATCAGGTCGGAGAGACTTCCGGTTTACACCGGTCTTTCCTCTAAAATTTTAAGGCATATCCCTAAATTCACCTCTTCACTTTATAGTTACTATGGCGCAAGCTGGATGATGCTTGGGCTCTCTGTCGTCGGTTACGGGCTTTCTCCTTTTATGGGATACCGTTCGATGGGATCGCTCTTTTTAGTAGCGATGCTTTTTTTCTCAACTTTTTTAACCAGAGGACCACTGATTTACTGTGCGTTCTTAAGTGCTTTCATCTGGAACTTCTTTTTCATTCCACCGCAGTTTACTTTTAACATCCAGGCCAAAGAAGACATCCTGATGGTTATTACGTATTTTATTGCTGCTTTAGTTGGCGGAATGCTTACCTCTAAAATTAAAAAGCAGGAAGAAATCCTAGAGAGAAGAGAAAAACAAACCCGCTCCCTTTATGAATTCACTAAAGAACTCTCTGGCCAGGGCGATGAAAAGAAAATCATTTCTTTTCTCAAGGGAACCTTGGAAGACCATTTTGGATCAGGGATTAAAATCTTAGTCAGTGACCAGAAAGAAAAAGTCCTGGTGAATAATATACTATTGAATGAAAAAGATTATTCGGTCGCGCTCTGGTCTTACCACCACAATAAAAAAGCAGGCTGGTCGACCGATACGCTTTCGGCCGCGGATTGTATCAGTATGCCGCTTTCAGGGGAAAACAGTGTTCTGGGAACAGTGCTTTTTTACCCAAGCGATAAAAAGAAAATCCTGAGCATTGACCAGGAAGTTCTAATTGATACGCTCATGAAACAGGCCTCACTGGCACTTGAAAGAGTGATCTATGGGAAACAAGTTCATGAGTTAAGACTGGCGGAAGTTTCCAAAAAACTCCATCAGACTCTTTTAAACTCGGTTTCTCACGAGATGAGAACTCCACTGACAGCTTTAATTGGCTCAGCTTCAGCGCTCAAAGAAAAAGCAGTCGGTGAAAATGCAGAAACCAGAGATATCCTGACGTCAGAAATCGTTTCTTCGGCAAAGCGCCTTAACCGGGTTGTAGAGAACTTACTGGATTTAAGCCGACTGGAAAGAGAAGACCTGGCCTTAAAGAAAGAGTGGTTTAGCCTTGAAGATTTTTTCCACGAACTCAAGTCTCAGGCGCAAAACGACTTAGGTGAAGTGAAATTAAGAAGTGAAGGCAACTTAAGTGGTCTGATTGAAGCAGACTTCACCCTTCTTCTGCATTCATTTGCCAATTTAGTTTCTAATTCTGTCCGTTATGCAGGGCCCGAAGCACAAATGACTTTTGTCGTTAATGATAAGGCCGCCAAAGATCATTTTGAGATCTATTTCTATGACAATGGCCCGGGAATTCCTAAAGACTACAAAGAGCAAATCTTTGAAAAGTTCTTCAGGCTTCCTAACTCAAAGGCCGGAGGTCTGGGGTTGGGGCTGGCGATTGTAAAAAGTATTATCGAACTCCATGACGGAAGCATTGAATTGAGTGATACTTATAGTGGAGCTTGTTACAAAATCCAGCTTCCAAAAAAACAGGTGCCTAAAAATTTGGTTAATCAAGAAGCCTAACCAAGAGACTGAATATGAACACCAAAATCCTGGTCGTCGATGACGAAACATCTATCCGCAAATTCCTCAAGGTTTCTCTTGAGGCCAATCAATTTGAAGTGGTGGAGGCCCATAACGGAAATGAAGCTCTTCAGAAAGTGATTGAAGCTCGCCCTGGATTGGTCATTCTCGACCACGGTCTTCCGGATATGAATGGGATTGAAGTGCTAAAAAAGCTTCGTGAGTGGTCGAGTGTCCCGGTGATTTTTCTCACGGTCAGAGACGCTGATGAAGATAAAGTTCAGGCCCTTGATAATGGCGCAGATGACTACCTGACAAAGCCTTTTAGCTTACCGGAGCTGATGGCGAGAATCCGCGTGGCCCTTCGCCATTCAAAAACTGAAGAGACTGAGCCGGTTCTTAACTTTGGAAAACTTTCTTTAAATCAGGCAACACACAAGGTTTCTTACGACAACCATGAATTAAAACTTACCTCAACTGAATACGATCTTTTAAAACTCCTTTTAAAAAATGGAGAAAAGCTCGTTCCTCATCGCATGATCTTAAAAGAAATCTGGGGGCCCAACTCTGTTGAGCACAACCATTACCTAAGAGTGTATTTTGGCCAGATTAGGAAAAAACTTGATCAAGTCCATGAGGGAGCAGGGGAGATTATCGAGAATGAGTCTGGAGTGGGATACAGGCTTAAAAATGTACCCTAGGATTTACATCCTAGGGCAGCTGACTTTCTTATAACTTTCTTCAAATTTCGCGTTTACTTTGATTCCACTTTCATACCATTCAGGTGACTGGTCTGGAGTGTGGCACCCAAGGCACTTGTTTTTGATATTGAACTCGCGGTCCTTCTCGGCCAGTTTTGGTTCGGTGCGAACCGGGTGAGCGTCCTCTTGAGTGTGACAGTTTAAACACTGAACATTGGCAAAATTGCTTTTTACGCCAGCTTTCTTATCCAGAGCAAACCACTTCACAGAAACTTTTTTGATTTCTTCTGGTGGAAGCTTTCTTACTGTTTCCACATGAGCGCCCATCTTCTGCACTTCATCCCAGTAGGTCTTTAATGGTTTGCCTTTAAATGTCACCATGTTCTTTTGAGTCGTATAACCTTTTGGATCGTTTAACCCGAGAGAGTGGCAACCGATACATGAAAGATTGTTTGGTTCTTTCACATTGATTAAGGTCGTGTAGGCAATTGAGTGCGGAGTTTTTTGCCAGAAATCAGTCTGTGGCTTGTGGCATTCAATACAGCTTGCAGCTGTTTTAAACTTTTTTACGTCTTTGTGTATTTCAGCATTTAAAATATCGCTCATTCCCATCTTGGCCTGCTCTTTAATCTGCAGGTCATTCATCTTTGTTTTGTGGTCATCAATAAATGAGCGCATTGGGTTTGGAGTGAGTTTTCTTTCTAGTTCATCGCGGATTTCATGAAGCTCGTAGGTGTCAGTTTGTTTCTTTGAGTTCACATCGATCTTGATGTCGCCAATGTAGTGGTTTTTTGAAAGTGTCTGAACGATCTTCACATTTCCTTCATCAACTGAGTAGCGAAGAAAGCTCTGTGAGTGAGCGCCAATGATCCAGTCAACAAAAGGGTAGGCCTTGGCCAATTCCTTATCCGGGTCAATCCCAGCGTGCGAGAGAATTACTAAACGGTGGTAGTCATTATTTTTTTCATATCCGGCCGCTTTAAGCTCCTCCATAATCCCAGGAAGGGCGTCCGCTGGTTTCATAAAGTAATCAGCGTGAGGACCGTTAAAGACTTCAGGATCAACTAATCCTACTAAGAAAATTTTTGATTTATTTCTTTCAATAACTGCAAACTTTCTGTGCTTGATTAAAGTCTCATCTTTTAGGTTAGCAATTAAGAATTCAAACTTTCTTGTATTGGCAATTCCCTGAAGAAACGCGAGCCCCATTGCAAAGTCCTGATCTCCCGGAAGGTAGTACTTAAGGCCAACTTGCTCTAACCCAAGGGCCAGGTTTTCTCCGGCAAAAGTCAGAGAGTCTTTCATGGTCACTGGAACAACTGATGAGGGAAAAAACGTATCTCCGGTATCAACGTAGATGAGCTCACTGTCCTTTGAGATATCAGCAAAGAGCCCGGCAACTTGCGGAAGACCCCCAAGCGGAAAGTTTCGGCAGCCACATGGGTGAGTTTCACCGCTGATATTGTGAGAGAAGACGATAGAGACTTTCTTTTCGACTGGCGCCTTCACCACCGAGTTCTTATCGACCGTTTCGATAAAGTAAGAACAAGAGGTGAGGGCGAGAAGAGAGAGCAAAAGATATTTTTTCATGATCTATCTCGGAAAATTATTTTTTTAGTTTCTGAGCTTCCTGCGCTTCTTTGCTTTTTGGGAAACGTGAGATCAGCTCATCAAATGTCATATTGGCCTCTTCTTTAGATTTTAGCTGAGAGAACGTTTTTCCCAGGTTTAAAAGGGCCTGAGGAGCGTAGCTTGAGTCTGGGTTGTCGCTGAAAACTTTTGAGAAGTACACTTTAGCACCTTCATAGTTTTTCTGTTTGTACTCAGTCATTCCCAAGTACAGAGTGGCACCTTCGCGGTTTTTCTTGCTGGCCTTTTTGTTTTCAGAAACTTCTTTAAAGATTTCTTTTGCCGAGTCGTATTCTTTTGCACGGAATTTTTTCATTCCGTTATCAAACGTCGCTGGAAGATCTTCGTCTTCCATTTCTACGCTATCTGGATTTACCGCTTTTTTTTTTGAAGACGTCTTTTCAACCGGCTTTTCCGCAAGCGCCTTTAATTTCTCAAGAACTTCTTCGATGTATCCGCTTTGATTGTTAACTTTTTCAGTTAAAGCTTTTAGGTATTCAACTTGTTCTTTGTTTGATTTTTCTAGAACGTTGATACGATCGTTAAGGGCCTGATTGTCTTTAATTGATTGTGAACGAGCGTGGTTCGCTTCTTCAAGTTGCCCTTGAAGTCTTGAAACTTGCTCTTCGATTGATTGGAAGCGAGTATTGCCTGAAGCTGCAGCTTTCTTTGTTTGTTGAACTTCTTCGTTTAACGTTTCAACAGTTCTTTCACGACGGATGTCTTCCTGTGTTTTACAAGCTGAAACAAAAATAACTAGGAATGCACAAATGAGAATTTGAGAACGTTTCATGAATCAATACCTCTTCCAGTGAGTGTAGATAAATAATAGGGTTACCTATAAATTTTCTAACGTCTTCTTCCTAATAGCAACATATTCTGCACGTTCGGAATATTTTTTGGATAGTAGAGCGTATTGTTGGGCTTTATTAAAGTATTTGCGTTTGTATGAGGACTTGGCCTTGAGATAGTAATACTCGGCTTTTCTGTAGAGACCGGGAGCTTTGACATCTGCCTGGGCTTCTTTGGCGGCCATGAAAGCGGTCTGGGCCATGGACATTTCAAGTTTCGGGCGTGTGGTAGTTAAACCACACGCTGAAACTAATAGAACAATAAGAATTAAAGCTAAATTATTTTTCAAAATCTTTTAATTACTTTTCAGTTACTACGAAGTTCGCTCTACGGTTTTTTGACCAAGACTCTTCATCGTGTCCGAAAGATACTGGTTTTTCTTTACCAAGAGAGATGATGCTGATTCTTGAAGAAGCTACACCTTGAGCTACTAAGTAGTCTCTTGTTGCCTTAGCTCTTCTTTCTCCAAGCGCAAGGTTCAATTGAACACTTCCGCGCTCATCACAGTGACCTTCAACTTGAACTCTAACTGATGCATTTGTTTTAAGGAAATCAGCGTTTGCATTTAGTGTATCGCGAGTAGAACCTTCGATAGCTGAAGAGCTGTATCCAAAGTATACAGTTTTAAGAGCACCAGCACGGTTTGAATCAGAGTCACCGTTAAGTTCTAGAGCTACACCAGAGTTGTTCCCATTGTCGATTTGAGAAGAAGTATCTGTACCATCTACACCATCAGTAGGTTTAGTTTTTTTGCTCGCACAAGATGTAAGAGTTAGAGATGCTGCCAAAAGTGTTAATACAAGTACCGATCTGAATTTCATGAAAAAGCTCCTTAATGTTTAAAAAAATCAAAAGATATTCCAAATGATCTTAAAGACAGATATGATTATGCCAACTTTACTGTATATAAGGAAGAAAAAAATGGTCGGAATTCGCGTTTCTATGTTCGCGCTAATTCTTTTTGTTTCTCTCATTTCTCCAATGGGATTTGCAAAAAGTGTCTCTTTAAAAACCATCAATGTCAGCGTTCAATCAGATTACGGAATTCTTCAAGCAGAGATTCACTTTGACGAAAGAGATCTTGATGTTGCGCTCAAAGCGGAACGAGTGATAAAAACAGACCTGATTAAAGCGATCAACTACTTCCAGTATGTCCCTAGAACTATTGTGCATTTCAACGTAGATCCTTACTTAAGGCTGACAAATGGGAATGCGCGCACATTTCCGACTGATATTATCAATCTTTATAAGTTTCCACCTAGCAATAATGAGCACCTTATCGTTATGGAGGATTGGCTTACAGGTCTTATCTTTCACGAGTACGTTCACGTCACTCATCTTGATCAAACGAGGGATTTTTTAGAACTAGGTCGAAATATCTTCGGATCAATTGCGAAGTTTCCAGTAATGGTAGTTCCAAGGTGGTTTACAGAGGGGATTGCGGTCTGGGCCGAGTCTCATCTTTCAAAAAATGGTCGATTGAACAATCCTCTTTTTAGAAAAGAATTGTTAATTCAATTCCTGCGCGCTGATTATTGCAAGACGATCGATTGCCTTGATGAGCCAGGTCTTTATCCACATGGGTCTCTGGCCTATTGGGCCGGCGCTCATTTTATGGAGTATATGGAAGAAAAGAAACCGGGGACAATCAAGTGTCTGGTGGAAGAGAACTCTTCAAAAATTCCTTTTCTTCTTAACCGCGTCTTTAGTATTTGTACGGGACAAAATGCAGAAGACTCATTTACAGAATTCCGCGAGCGTTTGATTAATTCACAACCACTACAGACACCAGAAAATGAAGCATGGGGTGATAAAATTAGCAATGCTTTTGGAAGTGATGATCTCCAAAAAGGTATTTACCTCGACGGGAATACACTTTTTAAAGTAGAGCAGTATAGAAAAAGTGAAGCTCTTGTTAGTTATGACCTGCAAGAAAATGTGAATATGCTGGTTGCTCAATTCTCGTATCCCATCTCTGATATTTCAGGAATGACGACAGTCCCACAAGTAGACAACGAGATCAGCGATAACGGAAAATTTTTAATCGTCGCTTTTAATGAAGACCCTTATTTTCGAGGTGCAAACCGCGTCTGGAAACTGGTGAATACGGAAACGCTGCAGGCCGATTACACTCTTCCTCTAAAAAACGACCCGAGTTATGTCATTGGTTTAGGGAATAACCGCTTTTTAACGGCCAGCTTTGTGAACAACCGCTGGATTATTGAAAGACAAAAAGTTGATATGGCAAAGGGGACTGTGACGGATAGTGATATTCTTCATTATTTCGGAGTTGACGTAAACTTAGCTTTCTTTAAGAAAGTTGGGCAGAAAATCCTGGTTAAGTTAAACCGCAAGGAACTGGGGACGGCACTTTATGTCAGTGACCTGACGTTAGAGAGTTTATATAAAGTCTACGAATCAAAAACGTTTTTTGATCTGCCAATTCAAAATGAAAATTTCTTTGTTTTAAGAGAAAAGGATTCATTAAGACTTTTTGAATTTAATGACGGATTTAAAAAAGTTTCAGTCAGCGACATGGGAAAAGATCTTCTTAACCGCGTGACATCAGCAGAAATTGGCGATGAGCGTGTGTTGGTTTTAGAAAACCGTTTAAAAACAAAAGACATGAGTTTGAAAGAGAGCATGGCCTATTTAAAAAGAAATGCCGGTAAAGCTCAAAATGTCGAGATGACCCAGGTTTCTTTTAAGAACGAGGAAGTGCCGCTAACGTTGGATCAGTCCAAAGCAGAGTCGTTTCCGAAAGCTTACCACTTTATTCCACATTACTGGTTTATCGCTTTTGGTTCGAGCGAAAATCTTTCAAGCTATGGGGCCATGACAACTTTCTCTGACCCAATGGATTTAACGATTTTAGATGCCTCAGTTCTAACTTATCCTGAAGAAAGCAAAGTCGGTGGGCACTTCACTCTAACTCACAAGCTTGCACCTGTGAGCGACTTATGGTCATTGAGTGCTTATTTCAACCACGAGTATTCAAAAACAGATTTCAGCTCAAATGTAGATCAGACGACAGAATGGAGTGTTGGAACACATTACGCTATCCTGATGAAGCGCTGGACGATGGTTCCGGGAGTTTTCTTTGGTCAGACAAAAACAGATGACTTCATCTCTGATAGAACAGTTAAAAGTTTTGGGTTAAGCAATGTTTTAAGTTACAACGCTCAGACTTTTGATGATGTTTTCCAAAAACTTATTTTCCAATTGAAGTTTGAAAATAACCAACCTGATATCGGGGATGATTACTACAGCGTGCAATCTCTTTTAAAGCTAGAAGGACGCTTCTATGAAAGACTTGTTGGTGGATTAAAATTTTCTTACGGAAAACTTTTTAAAGACGGCTTCAGGCAAGGTGTTATCTATGGTGGGGGAGTCAACTCTCTGGACAATATCCGCTGGCACGAGTTTTATGGGCTTCCATACAACAATGCTTACGGTAACGAGATTTTCACTTTCAGACTGCATTTGGATTACAATTTCTGGTATATCAACAGGGGATGGGGACTTGTCCCGATTTTCTTTAAAGAAGCTCACTTACTCTTAGGTAGAGAGTCACTTTATGCTGATCGAATCATCCTGGAGAAGACTCTTTATAAAGAACAAACGATTCATTCAATGTTTGCGGGAGCGCGTTTAAAAACGAATCTTTTCTACTTTATCCCGACAGATATCGATGTCATTTATTCCAACATTCAGCGCCCGAATGGTGGCAAGGTGAATCAGGTAGATTTTCTGGTTAATGCTTCTTTTGAATAGATAAAATCACAAGGGACCTAAAATGGGTCCCTTGTATATTTCCACAAATTGTCTTTGATAATTCCCGGAACAAAAAACGACATAAATCTCGCCACTCTTTTTAGACGGGCAAAACTCTTCATTCCCCATGGGTAATGAGACAGAAGAATACTTTGATCTAAAACACTGAAGAAGTAATCCAGGATCAGTCCAAGGATAATCACATCGTCAATCAGACCAAATATAGGTATCCAGTCTGGGATAATGTCGATGGGAGAAAGCAGTAAAGCGACCATGGCCAGCAGAACTTTTTTATCGCGCATTGGGATGCGTTCATCGTTGGCAGTGTCTTTGAGAAAATTCTTTAGATCAATAAAAAAAGTTTTCATATCGGGTATGATAACACTATCATTGAGTGATGGAACTAATAATCTTAATCATCTCTCCTTGTTTGAGAGGCAAAAAATAAGCTAAGATAAACTATGAAAAAAGCTCAACTACAATCATCTCTCTTTTTTATTGGCCCAATCCTAGCTGTCCTTTTTGGGATGTACACAGTTTATTCAATGGGAATTCCCGCTGAAGTGTTCTACCCAAATGCTATTGCGACTGTTTTAGGTATCCCTTTAGTTTATCTTCTGGCTTCGCGATGGAACGACAGAAGACCATCTCTGGTTCTCCAGTTATCGTTTGTGTCACTTTTACTTCTGCTTCTTTGTTTCTTTTTTCCTGGACCAAGCGAAGTCCACCGCTGGATTGTGCTTGGGTCATTTAATATTAATGTGTCGATGATTGTGCTTCCGCTTGTTCTTTTTTGTATGCACCAATTGCTTCATGAAAAAAAATACCTTCACGGTGTGATTCTTTTTGCAGCTGTCGCAACAGTTCTTGGTTTCCAACCCGATGCTGGCCAGACAACATGTTTTGTTTTGGCAGGGCTAGTTCTTTTCTTTAGAAATAAAATGAGCGCAAAGATCCGCGCGGCCGCTGTTTTAATTGCAATTGTGACAACTGGTCTGGCCTGGAACAGAGTCGATCTGCTTGAGCCGGTTGAATACGTTGAAGATATTTTTACCTTGATGGAGAGTCTGGGGCCTCTAGGTTACATCGGGATGGTAGGGATTTCGCTTCTTCTCTTTTTCCCATTTATTTATATGAGTCTTAAGCGCATTGAAACGGTGAGAACTCTTTCAATCGCATTTATTGTTTATCTTTCAGCTGCTTTTATCATTACTGAGTTTGGTCACTACCCACCACCGGTCATGGGAGCAGGAGCAAGTCCAGTTATTGGATGGTTTCTCATGCTGAGTTTTGTTTTTAGACCAGAATAGGTTTTATGAAATTACGTAACGTCTTCTTTTTTTTACTCCTTGCAGGTTGTGCGACAAAACCGACGCAGCAACCAGTAGAGACTCCAAAATCAACAACAAAAGTTGTTAAGTCTGTTGAGAAATCTCAGCCCGCTGAGCTTCGCGATACAATTGTGCTCGATCATAAGTTTTTTAAGATTTCATATAATATGAAAAGACGCCTGCCGAATTTCGTAAGCTACGAACTCACAGCAGAGCATTTAAAAGCAAAAGAAGCCTCACGTGAAGACAAGTTCATCCCTGATCCACTTTTAAAACAAAAGAATCTTCCTTTTGTTGTCAGCGCTGAGTATGTCAAAACAGGTTACGACAGAGGTCACATGGCCCCTTCTGCGGATTTTGCTTGGAGCCAGGAAGCTAACGATTTAACTTTTGTTATGTCGAATATGGCGCCTCAAAAACCTAAACTAAACCGCGATGCCTGGAAGAGACTTGAAGAGCAAGTGAGAAAATGGGCCTGTGGAGAAGAGAAGGTAACAGTTGTCACTGGACCCGTTTTAAAAGAGCGTCTGACGACACTTCCTAGCGGATTAGAAATTCCCGAAGCCTTCTTTAAGATCATCATCGATGAAACGCCTCCGAAAAAGGCCATCGCTTTTATGTATTATCAGGAAGACAGCGGTGACATGCTCGCAGAAAGAATGATCCCACTTAAAAAGATTGAATCAGCAACTGGTATTGCTTTTAACCGCGAATTCCCTGACCTGAATGGCAAGATCAGAATGCCGGCCAGTACGAATGAATGGAAAGAAGCAGACTGCAGCAAGTAGGTTTATATGCGTTCACTTCTATTGTCCCTTCTCGCACTTTCAGTGGTGGGATGTTCTTCAACTCCTGTCATGGAAAAAAGTGTTCAGGAAAAATTCATGCGCGATTTCTCAAGTACAAACCTACAAATCGCCAATCGTTATTACAGAAATTTCCAGCAATACGAAGGATTCTCTCAGACTTATTGGGAGACAATTCTGGAGCAGCTCTCAAGCGATAGTGCTCTAAGTTTAAAAAGAGACATCAGGGCCTTTAATGTGATTAAGGCCAAAGGCTTTGAGAAGGGGACAGTGATCTGTGTTTACTCAGAGTATTTCGAACTCGGTTTCTGTGACAACACGAGATGCGAAGGAACTGAACTTTCTGGGATTAAAAAGGAAGAAGAAATTCCTGAGGCCATGGCGAGAGTGACTGCTTACACTTGTTCAAAATAAAAAAGGCCGAAGATTTCTCTTCGGCCTTTTCATCGAAACTTATTTTTTGAGAACTTATTTAGAAGCTGAGATTGTTTCCATGATCCATGGGTGAGCTACAGCTACGTTTCCATAGATCCCATAGTACTTAGCTCTTGCACATCCTCTTCCCCAGCTTACTACACCAGCAAGAACCGGACGTCCGTCTGTTCCAGTGATTGTAAGTGGTCCACCAGAGTCACCTTGGCAAGAATCTTTTTGTCCTTCAGGGAAACCTGCTGCGATCATAGTTGAATCAACTTGACCATTGTATGAAGTTGGAGCGTTTGCTGTTTCATTGCTTACGATTGGAACATCAACCATTCTTAGAACGTATGAAACACTTCCGTTCTCTCTTGTAGCTCCCCATCCTAGAACAGTAGAAACTACACCAGCATCGATTGCCCCAGTTTTAACTAGCTCAGGATCGATCATTCCAATGCTTCTTAGACCTGTTGCTTCGAAGTCGATTGGGTTTTTAAGCTCAAGAAGAGCGAAGTCGTAGCTGTATTTGCTAGCGTTGTTTTTTGGGTGAATATAAGATTTCTTCACTTCAAGCTTAATTCTTCCAGATGCGTTTAGGTCAACGTTTCCACCTGTGATTGGGCGAGTGAAGATCGACTTACAGTGAGCTGCTGTAAGGATCCATTTTTCATTAATGATTGAACCAGCACACCCACCACCGATAGATACGATGTATCTTGTTTCAGTTTGAGCAGGGTCAACAACGACACCACCAACGATCTTATCTTGAGAGATCGCAGCGTTTGAGAAAAGTACTGTTAATGATAGAAGAGAGAGATTGAAAATATTTTTCATAAATTACCATCCTTGATAGATAAGATGATAGACCTCATGGACAAATCTGCAATTCATTTGCAGTAATGTAATATTTTGTTAGGGTTTGGTTAGAATCAAAGCCGAGTAGAGAACTCGGCTTTGTGGATTTTGTGAAATTCTAAAAGTTACTTTGAAATTACTTCATCATTGAATTTTTAATTTTAAGTTTTCTTTTCTTAATTGATGTTGAATTGAGAGTTTGGCCAGCCATTCGGGTGGAACACCAATTTTTTTAGCCAGTGTTATACACAGTTTTATGCTGACATTGGATTTATCTTTTTCCAAGTCACACAGACGTTGCTTGGAGATCCCCAGAAACTTGGCGAACTCTGTTTGAGAGAGTTCTTCACCCTGGCGATGGGCCTTTAAGAATCCACCTAAGCTTAAAGTTTCATTTTTTTTAGTAGTCATGAAATCCTTTAAATTTGCGTGCCTCTTGAAGTCCGATATCTGTTATTAGATCAACCCAGTATAAGTACTTTTGATAAATATATGAGGGGACTTTCTTAAGGTCTCTTTCCGCATTTCTCGAAATAACGACTCTTGTCACAATTGATGACTCCTTATTTGTACGTAAAAAATACGTACTGGTCAATAAGCAAAAATCAAGTGCAAACAAAAGATGAAGGGGAAAATGTTAAATGATTAAAATATGGAAACTGGCAGAAGACTCTGCCAGTTTATTTAGAGATTATTGGTCAATAAATCTACAGTTTGAAGTCGTAACAGCAGTCCCTTTAGCGTTGATCCACTGAAGTCCGTCTTCTTCACCTTTTTTTCCGTGCTTGATATCAATTTCACCAGTCACTTTTTGACCAGATCTTGCAGGGGCATAGATGCCAACGTGTTTTTTAGAATCGATTGCTTCAGTTTTAAGTGTGCTCGTTAAATCGATATCGCACGTGATTGAACGTGTGAATGGATTCATAAGAACCGCTTCATACTTAGCTTTTGCTTTTTTAGAGAATGCTCTTTCGTTAACATCTGTGATGGTCACAGTGACTGCATTTCTTAATTGGTCAGCTTGTTTAGCTGTCATTGGCCCGTCTTCCGGACGCTCGTAACCAAAGGCGCTTACTACAGTTAAAAGAAGAGAAGTTGCGATTAATGTTTTCATAGAACCTCCGGGCGTTTGTTTATAACGCAGGCGCTAGAGTTGCAACCCCTTCGAAGCTAAAATTTCTTTTATCGAAGGGGGTAAGTTCTTGATTATTTGTCTAGTTTTGGAAAAACAGCTGTCTTGAAAGTGCTTCGAGCTCCTTTGGCGAGCGCTCCCAGATTTCATACATACTTTTTCCAATCTTATCCGGAATGATGTCTTCAATTTCGGCCTCCACGTCAATTAAGAGGTTCATTGCCATTTCATGGGGCGCAGTCATCTGCATTGTGCTGCCTTTATTCATGTCAGTATCAATTGCACCTGGATTCACAATATGAACAGGAATGTTGTGTTGGGCGAGCTCAATTCTTGCAGCTTGAGAGATGGAGTAGAGTGCTGCCTTTGAAGCGGAGTAACCTGCAATAAAAGGAAAGTTCGTAAACTTTGCAATTGAAGCGATATTGATCATGCGCGCTTCTTTATTTTTCATGAGCACTGGAAGAAAGGCCCTCATCATTTCAATGGTGGCAAAATAATTAATCTCCATGTCTTCTCTAAAATCATGAGTGCTCTCACCAAATAAACTACCAGGGTGCAAAACACCTGCATTGTTGATCAAGATTTGTACATCAAGGGCCATGTTGGCTGCCGCAAGCCTTTGATCCTGATTGGAAATATCAAGTGTCAGAGGGATAATTCTTTCATCTTGAAAGACAGAAAGAGCATTTTTGTCTCTAGCGCAGGCGTATATTTTTTTGACTTCTTTTTTTAGACACGCTTCGACTAAAGCTTTACCTATTCCACGATTGGCCCCAGTAATTAAAACTATTTTGTCACGAAATTCCATAATGACCTCCTACTGATAAGAATCATAGTTTTAATAGCAGGTATTTTCTCGCGGTAAGCGGACCTCATCGTTTTACAAGGAGAGTATCTTTGTTATAATTTTCTTCAAGATGAAACACACCAATTTAAGACCAAAACCAAAATTTCGAATTATTAAATCAAGCGGAGAGATTGAAAAATTTTCCGAGAAAAAACTTCGAAACTCTCTGAGACGATCAGGACTAAAAGAAAAAGACTGTCAGCGCATTTCTAAAACTGTTTCTAGTAGTGTGCTTGATGGGACGACGTCAAAAGATATTTACCGCAAGACCATTAAGCTGGTGAAACGTCAGTCTCCGATAGCGGCAGCTCACTACTCGTTAAAGCGCGCCCTTTTAAACTTAGGACCGACTGGTTATGAGTTTGAACATTTTGTCGGGAAATATTTTGAAAACCAGGGTTATCAAACGAGTGTCGGTGTTACTCTTCAGGGAGGAATTGTCCGCCACGAAGTTGATGTCGTCGCTTCAAAGCCCAATTACAATATCTACACTGAATGCAAATTCCACAATAACGGTGGAAAGAAAAACGATATCAAGGTCGCCCTTTACGTCAAAGCGCGATGGGATGATTTAAAAAATGGGCCCGATGGAAAATACCTGCGCGGTTACGCCCTGGCCACTAACACTGTTTTTACTAAAGACGCCATCACTTATGCCGAAGGTGTGGGGCTTCTTCTCTTAGGAGTGAATGCTCCGGAAGGGGAGACATTTTTAGATATCATTAAAAAACATAAACTCTATCCCATTACCGCGCTCGTGCGCTTAAAAAAAGTTCATTGCAAAGAATTGTTAAAAAGAGAAATTATCCTGTGCTCAGAACTTTTAACTGAAGACAAGCTGATGTTAAAAATCGGCATGAAGCCTGAAGAAGTGAGCACGGTCATTAAAGATATTCACACACTGCTTGGATTATAGGAGATTTTTATGAAGCTTACATTTGTCGGTGCCACTGATGAAGTGACCGGTTCAATGACATTAATTCAAACTCCTTCCGGGAAAGTACTGGTTGACTGCGGAATGCACCAGGGAAGTTTAGAGAGTGTGCAGAAAAACCTTGATCCACTGCCCTTTGATCCAAGAGACATAAAGGCCATTTTTCTTACACACGCTCACCTTGATCACTCAGGCTCGATTCCCCATTTAGTGAAGCTTGGTTTTAGAGGAAGTATTTTTTGTACGCGAGCAACGATGAAGCTCGCTCTACTTATTATGGCCGACAGTGCCCACATCATTGAGGAAACGGAAAACCACCCGCTTAAAAATTATTACGGGGTGGAAGAAGTCGTGAAGACGACATCTTTTTTTGTTGTGAAAGAAATGGGTTCAACTTTCTCTTTCCTCGACTTAAAAGTAAGCATGCTTCCGGCCGGACATATCTTAGGAGCCGTCTCATATCTTTTTGAGGATGAAGACAAAAAACGCGTCGTCTTCTCAGGAGACCTGGGAAGACATGATGATCCACTCAATTCGCCACCTCCTCCTTGTCCGAAAGCGGACGTGGTCGTACTTGAATCAACTTATGGTGGGAAGTTAAGAAAAGGGGATTTGCAAAAAGATCTCGCTGACTTTTTAAAACTCGTAAAGAAAGAATCAAAAGTTGGAATCATCGCGAGTTTTGCCGTCTCTCGTGCCCAGCTCTTAATCACACTCATTCACCAATACAATTTTGAGCATCCGGAAGATAAAGTCCGCTTTGTGATTGATGGACCGATGATGAGTGGAGCTAACCGCATCTATCAACAGTTCACCGAGCTCACTGAAATGGCCGAGGAACTTAGGCATGCTCTGGGGGATGTCGAAGTAATCGACAACATCCGCGAATGGCATTCCATTCAAAAACAAAAAGGCCCTATTGTCATCATTTCTTCAAGTGGGATGATTACAGGGGGAAGAATCTGGCGTTACCTGGAAAATTGGCAGGCCGATAAAAATGCCGTCCTCTTTTTACCGGGATACCAGGCGGCCAATACGGCCGGAAGAAAACTAAGCGAAGGGGCTCGTGAAGTTAAGAATGAGGAAGGGAAAATCATCCACTGGTCAGGAAGTGTGATTTCATCCCAGGCCTTCTCTTCACATGCGGATCAGGATGAACTTATTGAATGGATCAGCGAGCTGGATAAATCGACTCATATTTACCTTAACCATGGCGACCCTGATGCCAAGGTCGCCCTGAGAAAGAAGCTTAAGAGCTTAGGGTTTGAGAAGTGTGATATTGCTCAGGCAGAAAATTAATTAGTCTTAATAATTGCGCCGGGAAGTTTTGGAAGAGACATTTTTGCTCTATAAAGATCAATTTCGTATTGGGCCGATAGCCAGAAGTCTGGCGTCGTTTGAAAAGAAGAAGCGAGTTTTAAGGCCATTTCGGCAGATAAGGTCGTTTTTCCATTTACCAGTCGATTAATCACTTTGATATCAACTTGTATATGGTCGGCCAATTCTTTCTGAGTTAATCCCAAAGGTTTTAAAAATTCTTCGGAAAGAATTTCTCCTGGATTCGTCGGTGGTCTTTGATAGTTTATTTTATTCATAAGGCCTCTTTAAAAGTGGTAATCAACTATTTCAACATTCGCTGGACCATCTTCACTCCAGATAAAAATAATTCTCCACTGGTCGTTAATTCTTATACTGTAATGACCGATTAAATCACCTTTAAGAGCTTTGAGCCTGTTTCCAGGTGGAGCTTTTAAATCATCCAACCGTTTTGCGTAGTTTAACATATCCAGCTTTCTTAAAACTACTTTAGATAAAAATTTCCATTGGCAATTCTTGGGAGGAATTCCCGTTTCTATAAAATCTTGAAGTTGAATCTCCCTGAAACTGACAATAACCATTTATACCTCATCTAGGTATACCCTAGAGAAACTTTTTAATGATTTAGTTAGTGCAAGATTTCAGAGGCGGTAAAAATAAAAAGCCCCTGAAATAGTTCAGGGGCTTTGATGAAATTTTAAAAAATTGATAAAGATTAGAGTGATTTATATTTCTCAAACGCCTTCTCTGCAATCGCAATAGAACGAAGCCAGAAATCACTTTTTGAAATGTCCTCATTGAAGTGCTTTTTTACTAAGTTCTCTGCCGTCATGCGACCTGTGTCTTTAAGTAGCTCTACATAACGAGCATGGAAGTCTTTTCCAAGGGCTTCTCGCTTAGAGTAAATCCCCAAGCTAAACAGGTATCCAAAGAGGTAAGGGTAGTTATAAAAACTTCTCTCCGACATTGAGAAGTGAAGCTTACTTGCCCAGAACATCTCATCATATTCAGAGAGCGTGTCGCCGTACCAGATTTTCTGGCCTTCAATCATGATATTTTTCGTCTCTTCTACCGTGACATTCTTTTCTAATCTCTTTTCGACAAAACGCTTTTCAAATTCATAGCGCGCCGGAATGTTGATCATCAGGCTTTGAACGGATTGGATCTCCTGCCATAGGATGGCCTTTAGCTCATCTTTTGATTCGGATGTTTTTAAGAGATAATCGCGCACAACTGTTTCTGCAAAAATCGAAGCTGTCTCAGCTAATGTCATAGGGTACGAACATTCGCTAATAGGCAAATCTTTCATCACCCAATTGTGGTAAGCGTGGCCGATTTCATGAGCAAGCGTGATCACGTTTTTCATACTTCCATCGTAAGTCATAAACACGCGAGTCTCTCTGACTTTGGCGTAGCCTGTACAGTAAGCTCCCTGAGCGCGGTTTTCAGATGGAGCACAATCAATCCATTTTTTATCGGCCATCATCTGAGCGAAGTCTGCCATCGAAGGGTCTACTTCACTGAAAGCGGCCTTGATGATTTCAATGGCCTTTGGGAAACTGATTTTACTTGCTGTCGTCTTAGCTGGATAAGGCGCCATTAAATCCCATGGGCCCATTTGAGGGACGTTAAGATCGCGGGCCATCGTCCTTAAAACCTCTTGCCCAAAAGCTCTCTTGTCGAAAGTCGTGTTCATTAAAGCATCAAGAGTCGTTCTCGTGATATTGGCCGCATGACAAGTTTGATCAAGGTAGTGCAGTTGTTTTTTTGTCGATCTCACTTTGTAGTTTTCATTTCTCCAGCCGTTAATCGAATTTAAAATCGCACATGCGCTGATTTCTTGCCCACGCCAGCCTTCATTGATCGCTCGATATGCACTTTCGCGTTTTTTTCTATCAGGATTAGAGTAAAGGTTGTTGGCACTTGAAAGCGCCATTGTCTCACCATCGACGTTAACTTTAAGCGCTCCAGAAATTTCGTTATAAAGTTTTCCCCAAGCAGAAAGACCATCAAGGGCAAAACCCGTCAGAAGAACTTCTTCATTGGTGCTCAACAAGTGATCGTTTTGTTCGCGCTGTCTTCCAAGAGCGAAGTGAAGCTCTTTTGTTCTCTTGTCGTCCAGGAAGAGAGTTAAGAAATCAGTCGGTGAGCGTTGCACGCAAATGGAAATGGGCTTAAACGCCTTCAGGTAATTCGTCCAAAGTTTTTGTCCTCTTGCTTGAAGGTTTTTTGCTTCCTTGTTTTGTGTATTCACCGACAGGGCCGTCATTGAATAGACCATGACCTGGTAGTAGGTGATGTTAGTTTCAAGATAACGGTGGTAGAGCTCGATAGTGAGTTCTAAGTTTTTGTAGAGGTCTGTGGTGTTGTTCGTTTCCAGTTGGTTGATGAGGTTTTTATAAAGGGCCTCTTTTGATTCAAAAATGGCCGTTGATTCCACAACGAGTGCTAAGTCTTTTTCAATTTGAGGGTCGTTAAAATCTTTGTAGATGTTTGTGTTGTCCCAGGAAATTGTTTGTAGATCGTTCATTTTAACCTCGGTGAAGATGAAATAAGGTGCAAATCATAGCATAAAACTCGGGTGATGCGATGTTGAATTAAACTTGTACAGTTTTTCCTTTCTATTTTTCTAGTTCTAAATAGAATTTAATGGACTGTGTCTAATTTACCAAGGCCTTAAATGAAAAAATCACAATTAACAGTGTCCGAATTAGCAGAGCAAAAAAGAGATAAGCATTTCCCAATCAAGTTTAAAGATTACACAATCGAATACGCCGCTGACAGGGATGTTTATTATAAAGAGCAAATGAAGATCTTTAAAAAAGTTTTCCCTCCTGGAATGAGTTTTACTCCCAATAAAAAAGAAGATAAGGCCCTTGATCCTTGTTACAGAGAGTACCGCAAGATTCATTCGGAGCGCTTTCTGATTACTCACAAAGGAAAAGTAGTGGGATGGATGCAGGGAGAGATGGAAGATTTTGAAACTTTCTATATGAGAAACACAGGTATTCTTCCGGCCCATCAGGACAAGGGCGTTTATAAAAAATTTCTAGCTGAATTTGAGAAATATATTTTCGGTCTAGGTTACGCCAGAATTTCTTCTCAGCACGCGCCGACAAATGCAAGAATCATTTCACTTAAGTTAAAAGCAAAATACGTCATTGTTGGATCAGAGACCCATGAGCGTTGGGGAAAATTAATCAAGCTGGTGAAGTTTAAGAGCAAGGACAGATACGATTATTACTTTAAAAAAGTGGATTAATAATGAATGAAGAGAATTCGATTTCACCAAGAGAAGAAGAGTTAGCGGCAAAAATTAGAGAGACCTATAATGCTGGTCATGGAAAAAAAGCTGTAGAGATGTCGATTGATTTTCTAAAGGAGTTTCCAGAAAGCCGTGTAGCTCGTTATCATTATGCAGTTACGCATGGAGATTACTCGGCAGAGATTGGACTGAGTGAAGAAGAATCAAAAAGATACCGTGAAATTGGAAACAATGGTTTTAAAGCGCTTATCGCTGATCCCAACTTTAAAAAGTGGCCATTTAAATTTCAATTTAGTGTGAGGAATGAATATTATTGGTTCTTTGAATTACACCAAGAGCAGTATGAACTTGGGATTGAAACTATTCCTCAAAGCGAAAATGGTCATTACAGTGCTTGTGTGGGTTCTTCAATGCTTGCCTTAAAATCTTTAAAGGCCGGAAACATTCCTTTGTCAGAAGAGTGGGCAGAGAAGTCTCTTATGCATTTTGAGAAATACGAAAAGTATATGCCCGATTGGTATAACATTAATTATTTCAGCTCTCAGTCTCTGGCCTGCTTAGGCAGATATGAAGAAGCCTTGCTTTGTTATAAAGACATGTACCGCAAGCAAAAAGCACCTATCAATGAAGCTGAGGTTGCGGAGTTCACCAATCGACTGGAAGAATTTAAAACTTATAGAAAGAAGTAAGAGGTTATTGCGGCACGAGCAGGTCTTCAAGAAAAAAGGCCGAAAGCTCCGACCTGCTTGAGAGTCCCGCCTTCGCATAAATGGCCATCGATTGCACTCGTGCTGTTTTTTCTGTTGTGTTTCTCACACTGGCAATTTCTTTAAGGCTAAGACCCTTGAGTAAGAGGAAGGCCACTTCTTTTTCCGCTGCCGTGAGTTCCCATTTACTCAACTGATCATCAATGGCCTGAGACAATCCTTCTAAGTATTTTTTAGATTCAGCTCTCCATTTTTCTGCTTCCTCACGGTAAGCAGAAAATTTCTGACTGGTTTCAATCAGGCTTTTTTTGGTTTGAAACGAATCTCTTAAAATATAAAAAATCCCAAATAAAGAAATAAGACCCATGCTGCCTTCAAGGAGCAAGTGCCAGATAACTACACCTTCTTTGGAATCACTTATAATGTCCATTGAGACAAGAAGAAAAACTGCACTTAATACGCTTACTAAAACCCATTTTTCTTTATGGCCCACAATCAACCTCTAATCATCATGTTCATTTTCGCTTTCATTTTCTTTGCCCTCATTATCACCTAAAGAAAGTGTCTTTCCAAAGATTTTTAACTCGTGCGCAGAAGTATCATAATTTTTTGTAAGGTAAGTCCCGGTACCAACTATGAGTAAGATCAGTAAAAGAGCGACCATAGGTTTGTGGCCCGAGATGCCACTTAGGCCATGGTCTGTTTCTTTTTTCCCGTGAAGCATGGAGAACGCAATTCCATCTACGTGGCGAAGACTGTGGAGAAAAACTCCGGCGACATGTAAGAGAGTTGTGACTAAAAAAAGATTGGCAAAAAGTTCATGTAAATCTTCGAAAGCTTCTTTATGACCTGAGGTCATGAGAATTCCCGTGATGGCCAGCATGAGGGCAGAAGTCAGCATGATAAGTGCCGCCCAACTTGAGGCCGGATTATGTCCGCTCCAGCGTTTTTTATCACCAGAAAACAACCCCTTAAAGTACTCTATGACATCTGTAGGATAGAGGGCAAATGATGAGAATCGTGCGTATCGTGTGCCGATGACTCCCCAAACGATTCGCAGAATAACCAGTACTCCTAACATCAGGCCTGCCAGCATGTGATAAGCAAAAATAGGGCTTTCATCATCGATGGTTTTGGCCACCATAAAAGCAAAGACAAATAAGAGGGCAAAGCTCCAATGAAAAATTCTTGTAGGCAAGTCGTAGATAAGTTGTTTGCGCATAAATCCTCCAGTGATTAGAGCATGCCTTAAACTCATTCATTTTCCATGGTCCAAAAGACCTATGACTCTTTATTCAAGCCTTTAGGTCATTTGACCAATGGAGGTTTTATTAAATGGGGGTACTTTGTAATCAAACAGAAATGATTCTGTAGAAAACAATCAGGAGAAATAAGATGCGTAATTATTTATTGGCGATTATGAGCCTAATGCTTGCTTCAGGGGTTGCCTTTGCAAAAAAAGATTGCACTGATCAACCAAAAGAGAAGTGGATGTCGGAAGCGGACTTTAAAAAGAAGGTCGAGGCCGAAGGTTACACGATCGCAAAATTCAAACAACCTGGCACTTGTTATGAAATTTATGGGACTAACAAGGATGGCAAAAAAGTCGAGATTTACTTCAATCCGGTCGATGGCTCTGTGAAAAAAGAGAAATAAACCGTCTTTTATTCGGGCACAGGCCTAAGTCTTGTGCCCGTCTAAGAATTGTAAAAGTCTCATTTCCCAAAAACTCATTTAAGATGGGTCCATGATGAACAAAGAAAAAGTTTTCTTAAATTCGCTGGTGACCTTGAACTTTTCAAAGTCCTTCCTCTACATGTCGGAGTACAAAATGCTTTATCACTTAAATCGTATGATGGAGCCTTTTGTAAAGGCGCCTAAAAAAGAGGATGACCCAGCTTTAATTAAACTGATGCGAGAAAAAGTCCTGGATCTTTACCTGCAAGATGCCAACAATGTTCTAAAAGGGTACTACCCAAAGGACTTGCTTTTAAAGTTTGACCCCAAAAACCATTTGCTTCGTTTGCCCAAACTCTTAATGGATTCCGTTAGCATTTCCCGCCGAAGAAAAACAGGAAAGACGAAGGACCTTGATGCGGAAATCGAAGCCCCGGATTATTTAAAAAGAAATTACCACTTCCAGACAGATGGGTATTTTTCAGATCATTCAGCTTCCCTTTACGAGCACCAGGTTGAAATCCTCTTTAACGGAACCGCTCAGGCCATGAGGCGCATGCTTATTGGCCACCTTAAAAAACGCTTCCCGGAAAAAAAGTTTTTTAAGGTTTTAGAAGTTGCCGCGGGAACCGGGGCGATGAGTGGCGACTTTGTTAAGAGTTTTGATTTCAATGAATTGATCATCACGGATATTTCTGAACAATACTTAAACCTCGCCAAAGAAAAGATTACTGATTCTCGCGTGAGTTTTAATGTCGCTTGTGCCGAAGAGCTTCCTTTTAAGGATGGGCAGTTTGACTTGGTTTATAGCGTCTTTTTATTCCACGAAATTCCTCGTCAAGTACGCGACGAGGTTTTCAGGGAATCTTTCCGCGTTTTAAAAAGCGGAGGTGTGGTGGCCTTGTGTGATTCGATTCAAATGGATGATGATTCAAGGTTAAATGAGGTGCTGGATAATTTCCCAAGGGATTACCATGAGCCTTTTTACCGCGACTACACGAAATGGGATGTCTCTGAAGCACTCGCAAAGAATAACTTCAAAGACATTTCATCGGAGTTTCATCTTCTCTCAAAATATTTTTCAGCGGTTAAATAAAAGGCTCATAAAAGGCTCCAGCAGACTTCGCAGCGCGAAGTCTGCTGGAGCCTTTAGAGCCTTTAGGGTCTTTAAGAAAACAGAGACCGATAAAGCCCTTTTCTCAAAATTTCTTTTTCCTTCTCTGCAATTTCACTATTGATCCAATTGAGCCCATACTCATCTTTAAAGCCATACCGGTCGTGTATTGGAATCACAAACGAGCCTTTGCCGATTAAATGGTGGATCGTACTATATGGATAGCTTTGACAATCCCTCGAAATCCCGGCCCGCACAGGGTTTTGATAAACATAACGGTAACAATTCATAAAGTAATTTTGCGATTGAATGAGGCACCATTTATATCTTCCACCAAATACCTGGTTAATTCTTCCCGATACTTTTTGAACTTTTAATGCAAGCCTCTTATTAAATTCGTAAATAAATTCATCAAGATTTCCTTCAGGAGTCACAAGAATCATGTGGTAGTGATTCGTCATGAGAACAAATGATATCAGTTCTACTGGGTGGATAGCATAGGCTTCTTTGAGGCTTTCCTTGGTTAGTCGCCACATGAGAGGCATCGGCACAGAAAAAGGCTCTTTATTATGTGATCGAGAAGTCACATGATAGGGAAGGTTTTTTGATCGAATTAAAAGTTTTCTAGGCATTCCTCATAGATTGCATACCTAAAAATACTTATTCAATACTAGCCCTATGAAATTACTAGAGCTTTTTCTCTGTGCTTTGCAAAGTCTACAGGAGACTATCTAAAATGTGAGTGTCGCTAATATTGATCAGCGTGAACTCATTGCTCATGATTTTATCTTCGCCCACAGTAATGCTCCCTTTGAAGCGAAAGAGCTGCTCATTTTTTTCAATCAGTCGCACATGAATTTCAAGCTTTTCTCCTGGGCGAGCAAACTTCTTAAATTTTGAATTGTGAACAGATCTCAAGACTCCCAAAGCATAACCTTTGGTCGCCTCTGAATCATAGTCGGCCACAGGTGAGTGGTGTTCAGCAATTAAAAGACCCGCTGTTTGCGTTGTCATCTCTTGCATTATCGCACCCGGTACAACGTGAGCGCCGGGAAAGTGCCCCTGAATGTAGAAGTCTTCAAGTGCAGGAGTTTTTGCAGCGACAATATGTTCACTTGAATGCTCAAGAACTTTATCCACCATCAGGTAGGGAGCGCGGTGGTGAAGACGCTTATGAATGTTAATACTCATGTGGATTCCTTTTTCTTTAGCCGAATCGGCCCTTTAATATTGGTGTAGTCGATGACTTTTTCTTTTTGCATGATCTCGATGAGACTTTTATCTGCGAGCTCTCTGGCCACTTCGCGCACGAGCTCCATTTTTTCTTTATTCTTTTTGTCTTCGCTGGGAAGTACTTCACTAGGACAAATCGTCTTAGGATAGCGCGCGCTTGTGAGAGCAATGATCTTTTTTCTAATACTGTCTTTGTCCATGATTCATCATAGCGGAAAGATCACCAATAGAGAGGTAGACATTGACCGGACACGGTCTAAGAGTTGTGAAGCTCTCATTTATCTTTTTTTGGATTAGAGTTTCCCTAAGGAGCTTTTATGACAAAATACCCTCTCGTTTTTAACGCAACTACCAACGCCACTTCAGGGCTTAATACGCCTTGGGAGTCAAACGCTTTTAATCAACTACCTCTAACGGTGGCCATCCCGAAGGAGTTTGAAGGCGAGGGCGGAGGATACTCCCCGGAAGATCTTTATCTTCTGGCGCTCACGAACTGCTTTGTGGCGACTTTTAAATTTGCCGCTCACAAGTCGGCACTGACATTTAGTGACCTCAAGGTGGAGACGAAGCTTATTGTGGACCTGGATGAGAGTGGACGCCCTATAATGAAGGAATTTTACCTGGATTCCTACCTCTCTGGGGCCAGTCACGCCGAGAGAGCGCAGCGCCTTCTCACTAAAATTGAGGGAAGTTGTTTAATCCTAAATTCCGTAAAAACTAAAGTGATTTTTCACCACCATTTGTGCTAAGCTAACCTATCTCTAAATGGGGGTGCACCGGTTTCGACAGGGGGTACTGAAATTTAGTGGGCGTGTCCAGGTTGATCACCACGGTCCTGGTAAAAAGGGGATCAAAAATTAAATGCTGAATCTAACGATTACGGCTATGCTCTAGCTGCTTAATTAATTTAAGCCTAGTCATTGCGGAGGCCACCTCCAATAAAAACAAGCGTGGCAACAAGTCTGTCTCGACTTAAAGGAGGCAAGCGAGTAGCCGGGAGTGACGCTTAATAATCACCGGGCTTGAAGGTTCACGAATCTTATAGTCTTCGCTTTGAGACGAGAATTCAAAGCTACACACGTAGTCCGCTTTATAGATGGCCTTTTGGACGTGGGTTCGATTCCCACCACCTCCACCATCGGATTTCCGGTGGTGGACACCTCTTCTCCTTAAACATTTTTGAAATCAACTACTTCATTACGGTGACTTGCGTTTTTGTTTTTGAAAACAAGCCTGTCTGAAACTGTTTAAAACTGTCTCGATGTGGCTATTTGTAGCCAACTCTTTGGCTACAGACATTTTTGATGGACTAAGCTGTGTAGTAAAAATCCAAAAAAGTGGCAAAACAAAGACCCAAGTTTCTGAAATCGTAGAACTACTCTGAGTAGCGTTTTGAATGAAATTTTTTATTCACAACCAAATATAAGGAGTGGTTATGCAACATCAAAAAAAGAAATCCAGAAGATGTGATCTGAAAATTGAAAGCAAAGAAGGAAAACTTCTTAAGTACCTACGTGAGTCTCGAAACCTATCTGTTAGGGCAGCAGGAAAAATTATGGGAACTTCTGACTCAACCGTCAGCCATACCGAGCACGGCAGGCGAGATCTCGACAAAGAAACTCTTCAGAAATTCTTAGACGCTTATGGATTTTCGCTACAAGAATTCGAAAGAATGCTTAGAGGCGATATTGTTCTTCCTGAGAACATGAGAGGCGAGTGCATAGAAATGATTAAAAGGCTCGACTCATCAAAATTAAAAGCTGTTAAGGCTTTCTTAAATACTTTCTTAGGGTAATTGGGGGACAACGTGGGAATTAAATTTGATGAAAAGAAAAATTATTACATTGTTTCTTACCACAGAAGACATCCGGTAACGAGAGAGGCAAAAAATATTAGCAGAAGAGGAATTAAGACGAAGGCAGAGGCTGAAAAAATATACAAAGAACTTATTATTAAATTAAGCGAAAAGTTTAATGAAAACCTTCATCCATTATGGCCGGAGATCGTAGCAAGATTTTTAGAATACTATGCCAATTGCGGCAACGCTAAGAACACAGTTAAAAATTACAAGCAATGTATTGAAGCAAATACTTTTCATATTTGGAGTAAGAAAAGAATTAATGAATTTTCGACAGGAGAAATAAGAGATTTTATCCAAGAAGATTTATCGAAATTTTCTGAGGCCCATAGAAAAAGTATGCTTAAGATTTTAAGAGCAGTTTTTAGATACGCCGTTGAGCAAAACATAATTCCACGTGATCCATGTCCAAAACTAAAATTTAAGAAGAATGAAAAAATTAAAAAAATGCTTACGGAAGATGAGATAAGGATTCTTTTAAATAAAGCCAGAGAAGAAAATCATGAGTGGTTTTATGTTTGGGCCTTAGCTTGTTACACTGGCCTTAGAAATGGCGAGCTTTACGCTTTAAAGTGGGAGAGCGTTGATTTAAAAAAGAGGATCATCTACATCACTCATTCTTGGAATAAGATAAACGGATTTAAGGAGACTAAATCTGGTGATGATAGAGTAGTCGAGATTGCACCAAGCCTTCTTCCAATTCTGATTGAGCTTAAAGAAAAAACTACTGATGATTTTGTTTTACCACGAATTAGAGATTGGGAAACTGGGACACAGGCAAAACCATTAAAAGATTTTTTAAAGTCCTTAAATCTTCCCTTAATTCGTTTTCACGATCTAAGAGCTTCATGGGCCACGATCATGCTTTCAAAAGGAATTGAGCCAATCAAAATTATGTCTATGGGAGGATGGAAAGATTTGAAGACAATGCAGATTTATATAAGGAAGTCGGGGATTAATATACAAGGTATTACAAATTCGCTAAACTTTTTGTAACTTAACAACAGGACGTGGAGCATGAAAAATCATGAAATAGCACATCGTTTGGCAGCAGATGCAATGAATGATTATTGCGCTTCTCGCTTATTGGTGCGGGAGCAGTTTATTTTAAATTCAATACAGTTAGCTTGTACCGCAGTTGAGAAACTGTTAAAGGCATTTTTGTATGTTCAAAGTGATACTAAAATTCACTTTGAACATGATCCGTCTAAAATCTTTAAAAGAAATGAAAGCATTTTTGATAAGTTCTTTGTTTTTGATAGAAATTTTTTAAAATGGTTGGGAAAGGTTTATGGGTCTAGATACACTTCTGATTATGGAGCTAGAAAAGAAATTCAGTTTGGAGAAAAGCATTTTTTAGCCGAATTGGATTATATTTTTTACCAAGTATTTAGTTTTTTTAAAGCAGCAAATTTTGCTTTCAGTGAGGTCTATTTTTCTGGCCATCGGAATGAAATAAAAAATTATGAAAATTATATAAGTCAAAATAAGAATAAAGAAAAATTTAAATGCGAGCCACAGCATTTTTTTGCTTTTCAACTTTTTGGAGTTGAGCATTTAGAAATTACAATGGAGTTAAAAGCATTTAATCCAGAAAAGCCTTTTGTATTTAAAGATTCTGTGATTAAAGATGGAAATTCGTTGCTAGAGGTCGATTTTGGAAATGTTGTTTTGAAATAAAACTACAAAAATGTCCTTATAACCTTTGGGCTAGTAATATTGCTTCATTCTGATTTTGTACCTTATAAGTTTCAATTTATCTGTTTTGTTAATTATCATTAAAACAATCATCGGGCCTACTGATAGTAACTTCCTCGTGTTAATGTCAAATCATCACTGATAATCTACATCGAAGCCAAGAGCATATAGAGTCCTTGAAATACGTTCATTACGTACAGGAAATTCAGATGGTCTAGCTCGGCCAATAAGTTCACCTAGCGAACTTCTACCAATTCCAGAGAAAGTATATTTTGTATCTCCTCCAAGGCAATCCCACAAGCGTTGCTCTAGGAGTCCATCACCCCAAATAAAGTAATTCAATACATCTTTGATAGAAAGACCTTCATCATTTGTTCCGGATAAAGTCGATTTTACATACGCCAGAGACTTGTCTTTCAAACTAACTCTTGTCCCCTTTTTTCTCTCAATGCCAAGGTCTTCATACGAATTGAACTTGTCAATATATCCAGATAAAGCGTGGCAATGATAAACGACGGTTGCAAGTTCCTCGTCATTTAAATTTAAAATTCTAGATGGAGAAAGATGGTCTGCAATAATGAAAGATTCTCTTTCAAAAAAATCAGCAAGGCCAAATTCAGGCTCTTCTTTAAGATCTGACCATAATTTAAAAACCAATTCCATATTTTCTTTACCTTTTCCCACGTTGTCATCATGTAACTCTTGGATGATAGAATAAACATTTCCCTGTTTGCGATCCTTGATGTGGTTGTCATAATACCAACTTAACATTCGGTCTATTTCAATGTTTATGTGAGTTTTGATAGGAATCCAGATTGGTTTTTTACCAAATTGTTTATAATCACTAGCTGTTTCATTGAGTAGTTGTATTGTGCTCTTCCATTCAGTGATAAAATGATGCTTAGATAGTGAATCTTTCGTTTGATTTCTGCTTGGCTCTTTCACGTTTTTAAAAATTTCATCTAAATATTTGATTAATTCATTCAGATCTTCCTTCTTTTCTTTCCTAATTTCTCCCAATGAAGCTGACCAATTAAGTTTTTTAATCTTGGAGTGCAAATTAGAGATAGTCTTAAAATCAACAATCGCGGAGTAGTCTTTTAAGCTATAAAAAAATGCTTTTAAATCTTGTAAATTAGTCTCCTGTGCTGCGTCCAATTGGTTAACAAATACACCTAGTTCTATATTCTTATTCAAGGCACTGTCAGATAGGTTAGCCGAGCCAAAATAGCACCCCACGCCGTGAAACCAAATCGCTTTTGCATGAAAATGATCTCTGAATACACTAATTTTAAACTTTGGATACTGAGAGTACTTTTTTAAAATTTCCAGTGTTCGTATTGATGTTTCATCGTTCATTAAAGTCCAAATACTCACAGGAATATTATATTTTAGTGCTTCTGCAAAAAGTGTCTCTTCAGTGATGTAGGCAACTGCAACTTCAAGCTTGCTTGCTTTTGGAACCATATTTACAAGATTTCTAAAGTAGTTGTTATTTATTTCGTTGGCAAAGATTTTCATTTCAAAGCCTCGTCGGAGAAACCTTTAACAAAATTTAACCAGAAAAATGGAATAACAGGTGTTCTGAAATGACGAGAAGCTAGTAATGGTAAAGCTGGTGGAGAATCATTCCAAACTGTTTCAAAAGAATCTGATTTTGCAGAAAAATCAATAAATTTTAACAAGCGTTCACGCAATTCTTCGATGGATTTGGGCAAATGGATTGGGGCCTCTGCAATTCCAAACTCGTTAGATGCGTATTCTTTGTATATTTGGTCTTTGATTCCTTTTCTTGGGAACCACATTTGTACAGTACAGTGGGGTAATTTAGTTTCAATGAAGTCCACAAGTTCAGGATATAATTTTTTATCATCAAGAATAGCACACCAATATCCAATCATTGCTAAAAGCATAGATGTCGATGACATTTCTTCTTTTGAATGATTTTTTTCTTTTTCAAATTCGACCAATGTTTCTATTGAGTCATAACCAATTGGAAAGCCTTTACCCAATACACAGTAAGAATAGGAAAAACGTTGAACAATGTTAAAGAACCAGTCTTTAATAAACTCTGCTTCGCCATTAATATATAAAAGAATTACAGCTAGGGTAATGTCTGTTGTCATTTCATCAAAGCACGGCGAACCCGATATTCCATTGTTTGAAATTACGTTTTTCAAAGTATCAGAAATAATTTTAGCATTCTCAATATTTTTTTCATCCTTGGTTGCAATACCCCAAAGTGCTTGTGATAACCCTAGAGAACTTAAAATTCCGATTTGTTCAAAAACCACTTCAGATGCAGTTATTGAGTTGCGACAGTGTATTGTAATTCCGTCTGGTATTTGTGTGTGTGGATTTATTTTATTAAAAAACTCTGCACCGAAATTCGAGTACATACTAAAAATATCATTATAAATTGAAAAAATTTTGATATTTTTTTCTAAGTTGTTTTTTTGAATAAAGTCCCAAGTGCGGAGTAAGGTAAATTCGGCTGCGATTAGAGGGTGTTTCGAATTTTCAACTTCTTTTGAATACGTGTGAATCATTCCAAGGCAAACGGGAATCATCGATAATGCTTTGATGGCCTTTTTTTCTAGTGAATTTTCTGTTCGCGATTTCCATTCATCACCGAAAAGAAAATCATTTAACATTTCTTTGTAATGTGAAAGATCATAACCGAAGTCAGATAAAACAACTAAGGTCCGTCTCATTTTTTTCTTAATGTCTTCAATGAAAATATTTTCATCTAAAAGATGGTCTTCTATCAAAGAAGATAGCTTGCTCCCATTCCATAAGTCGAATTGAAGATTTGTGTGTTTTGAAGTGTAACCATTCCAATTTTCAGTTGCCTCGGCTTTTAATTCACCTCCACAGCATAAAATGATTTTCGATGGTAATTTTTTATTCTCAATGCTGAGCTTTGTTTGAATGTAGACATCAATAATTTCATCGAGACTACTTCGCACTCCTTGATTACCTTCGTTCCAAATTGTTCTGTTTATGTAGCCTTGTTTAATTGTAATAAGGAAATTCTTTTGAACGCCATCTTCAGGGTCGATTCCTACAGCATGTATATCAACCCCATGTTGCCGAACTCCTTTTTGTGGTGCTGTAATAATATCTAATCCAATCGATGTTGCTAGAGACAAAACTAATGACTCAAGTTCAGCCTCTTCCTTCATCATTCCAACGTATTCTTGTATCAAGAGCCTCATGATTCACCTCTTTTGGCAAGCCTGAAGCCCGATCTCTCAAACGAAGCACCTACCTCATCAAGAACATCTTTTTTGGGCAATTCAACTCCGTGAGAAAAGGATCCCATTTTAGTTGGTTCTCTGTATTCTCCATTAAAAAATGAGAATGTTGATAACCCCGATTTAATTGCAACGTGAGTGAGTAAGCTTTGGAAAACAGATTTTTTCTGAGCTTCTCGCATTGATACAGCCATACTTTTTTGAAATGCTTTATTTAATTCAGCTTGATGGTCAGCATTTGGCCTTAACTCTACACAATCTGAAAGAGCTGATCGTTGTTCACTTCTTTTTTGAAGCTCAATTATTGCGACATTGAGAGCATTATATTTTTCTGTGTTTGATGTGGTATTTTTAATTTCTAAATTCAAGCGATCAAGTGTTTTGGCTAAATAGTTTTCACCAATATGCTCAATAAGAACAGAGGATACTATTCTTGCTATTTTTTTTGATATTAAGTTATAATCTAAAATTGAAAGTATTAATGAAATTGAAAGATCAAAATCATGGGTAAATCCTAAAACTTTTCTGACAATATAAAGAAAATCAATGTCATCAAACGTTTTTAAAATATCTAAATTAAATCGCAGTGACTTTACTCCGTGAACCCCCATATATGAAATGATTTCTTGAAGAACATGATGGTATCGGAAGTCATCAGCATTAAACCATTCTGTTACTATCATATTTATTAAGTCTTTATTCCTAAGTATTTCAAAAATGGAAGAGTCGAATTGCTCAGAAAAATTATATTGCTGATGTTCTTCTAAAGAGTGAGAAGACACCCATGTCGTTAGAATTTCTCTTGCTATGTCTGTTTGCCCCTTAGTCACAAGGAAATAAACAATACTGTCTAAAGAATCGGTAATGCCTTTTAAATTTAAATCATAGGTACAAAGATTCTTAATAATTTCAATATCGGTTGAGCTCAGCTGTCCTTGTTTAAATTGAATTTGTCGCAAAATTTCAAAACGAACAGCTGGTGGTGAATTTTTCGATAGTTCAATTCTCTTATCATTTAATGCAGAATCTTCTTCGTGTAGACGAGATAATGAGAATGCTGCATTTACGGCTACTGCTTCATCGTTATCATTAGCATTAAGAATAAGAGCATTAACAGATTCTCTTTTTACTTCATCAGGCAAGTTAACTAATAGACCGATCCCTCTTAGTCCAATAGCTTTTAGTTCTTTTGCTTGTGACGTATATGCGATTTTTATTTTGCTGTACCCAAAGTTAAAGTCTGAATCGGAAAGTCCAAGATATAGAGAGAGAAGATAGGTATAAAATCTTTTATCTAAATTCTCCAAAATAGATTTTTCAAGACTTAATGCCCAGTCTATATTAATAGATGATCGCTTTCTGATTGGCTCGAAGAGTTGACCACTCATCAAATCGTTTTTAGTTTTTTCATCATATACTTTTAAAAATTCCAAGAGAGAAATCGGATCAATTTTAATAAGTCGGGGAAAGATCTGGACTACTATATGAGCTACTCGAAAAACATCTTGTCCTAATATAATAGCTTGAGTGGTAAACTGAAATAAATCTAAGTTTTTTTCATTCAAAAATGAGGTTGTAGAATCAATAAAGTTTTTATCTTGATATGGGAGCATGTGCTCTATAGCTAGTAGTTCAGTAATAAAGTTCACGCTTCCATTTGCTAAAGACGTTTGAAGTCGTTGTTGTATTGACTCGCAGGAAATTGAATCTTTTTCACGAGAAATCTTTTTACCCACCACTTGCTCCTAATTCTTTAAGTAGGTCATTTATGTTAACTAATGAGCTTTGCAGTAATTCTTTGATCTCTTCTGCATACTGCTCTGGCTCTAAAAGTTCTTCAGACTCAACACCTTGTGGATTATAATGAGAGGCTGATAAGTTGGTTTGAGCCTCAAGAATTTTTTCAACAGGAACTAGCCAGCTACGCTCACTTTCTTTGCGATCTTTAAAGGCTTTCAATAGTTCTTCAAAATGCTTGTCCGTAATTCCATTCTTCTTAGTTAGTTTTTTGCCATCAATTAAAGGAAGCTCATAAAACCAAACGTCTTTAGTTCTTTTCGTTTTATCAAAGAAAATAATAGATGTTTTAACGGCAGAGTACGGAAGAAACACACCAGCAGGTAAACTCACAACAGTATGTAGATTACACTCCTCAAGTAATTTCTTTTTTAAGTTCATATAAGCTGCATTTGTTTGAAATAAAACACCTTCAGGTATAATTACCGCAGCACGACCATTAACCTTAAGCATTTTCTCTATATGCTGAAGGAATAAAATTTCTGTTGCATTTGATTCAATTGGAAAGTTGCTTTGAATCATTGTTTGCTCTTTACCGCCAAATGGAGGGTTGGCCAGAATTACATCACGTTTCTCATGGTCTTCAATGTCTCTGATGTTCCTCTGAAGCGTATTCCCTTTAGCTATTCGAGGATAATCCATTCCGTGAAGAGTAAGATTCATTAAACATAGAACAAAAGGAAGTGGAGTCTTTTCTTGACCATAAAAAGTTTTATAGTTTAAAACCTTTCTTTTTTCAGGCGTTTTAGCCTGATCTTTCATTTGATAGTGTGCTTCGGCCAGGAATCCACCTGTACCACAAGCTGGGTCGTAAATCGTTTCACCAATTTTAGGATTTAAAAGTTTTACCATAGCTCGAACAAGAGAGCGTGGAGTATAAAACTCGCCATTATTTCCTCCACCTTCTTGCATTTCCTTGAGGAGATTTTCGTATACATGAGACAATGTAAATACTTCGTCACTAATGTCGAAATGAATTTTTTGAATTTCCTTAATAATATCTTTTAGGATATAGCCACTATTCACTCTATTAGTAGAGTTCGAAAAAATTGCTGATATAATATCTCTAGGGTCACCCTCTTTATTTCCTTTAAGAGAAGAAAGATATTTAAAAAGCCCTGCTTTTTGTTTATCTTTAACTTTTTCTTCGGGGTTTATCACATCCGCGTTGATAAAGTGTAAAAGCTCTTTCCCCGTTAACCCATTTTTGTCAGAAGTCCACGTTTCCCAACGATACTCTTTTTCAAGTAATGGAGTATATCTTTCTCCTTCGACCTCCATCATTTCTTTACGAATTTTCTCTTGGTCATCAAAGAATTTTAGATAAAGTAGCCATGAGAGCACTTCTGTATAATGAACAGCTCCACTGATTCCGTCATCAGTCCTTAAAATATCACAGCATTTGTTAATAATATTGGTTAGCTCACTTCTAGTCATTTTATACCTCTTTAATTATTCTCTAGTAATTCTTTTACCCATCTTGTTCCAATATGCCTGCGAAGATATGCTCTTGCAGAAGTCGAAAATGGTTTTTCACTATCTGTACGAATAAGGTTGATTATTTTTTCTTTAACGTTGCTGGCTTTCCCAGTTTTGCCTTCTTTCAAAAATTCATTAACTTCCTTCACCATGAAATCAATATCAATGCGTATTTGTTTTCTTGCACGGCAAGTAAGAGAATGGTCAAGGTGGTAAAGGTTTATTGATTTTTGCGCTCTCTCAAAATCTCTAGATTTTGAATTGGAGGATACTGGTATCGGTGAGCCTTCGATATTATATGTTATTTTTCTAACATCATCACAGTTACATGGGTCAAGCAATACCACAATTTCTTGAGACTCTTCGCCTGGAAGTCCCGCTCTCTTTGGAGGTTCAAATAATGGGAAATGATCTTGCTTTCCACCATCTGTATCAGTAAATACTCGACGTGAATTACAATACGTACATGAAAAACGATAATTTTTCCAATCAAAGGCAAGCCACCAATAACCAGTATGCTTTTTAGCCTCAGCCACTTTGTTTTTTGGTCTAAAATGGTCAACTGGATTGTCAGAACGTAGTTCCAAAGATTCACAATACCAGCACTTATGATTACTTTGCTGTGATAAAATATCTTTGAGTTCTGACCATAGTGAACTATTTTCTGATATTATATGCTTTCTAGCTTTATCTAGGATTTGATCCAGTTCAGCTGTCGATAATTTTTCAAGCCTCGCAAACTCCCTTGCACTTAATTCAGCAAGATCAAAATCGCCGATAACTTGTTCAACTTTTGCAAGCCATGTTGTGGGTATGTCTAACTCAAGTTTTTGCTGACTTATAAATTTCATTTAACCTTTTTCTTCGAAGTATTCTTCTTTGCAGTCTTTTTCTTTGTTGATTTTTTTAATGTGGAGACAATCCTTTTCGCGACATTAAGACTTTCTACTTGTTCACTTTTTGAAATGACTCGCATACTAGTTTCAGTCTCTCCCTGTAGTTTCATGTATGCCTTAAGAAACTTCTCGTATAATGGATTGCTATGTGTACTCATAAACCCAAGTAGGTTCATTTCTGTATTTAGTTTTTCAAGTCGCTGTTTATCTTTGACTGTCAATTTATCTTTAGTGATCAACCTTGCCTGCTCATTAATTAAACTCTGAGTTGAAACGTCGAGTTCGCTTCTTAAGCCAAACATATCACTGGTTAAAATTCCAGAAACTCCAAGCCCTCTAGGGTCAGTCTCAGGAATCGAAACACTAATCTTTTGTCGATCATTATCTCTGTTTAGAATGTGGACTTGTTCTTTCTTTAGATTAGCGATTACAAGAGGGTTATGGGTGGCCATAATAATCTGGCTTTGACTTCGCTTTTGCTTTTTATTTTTTTCTGTCTCTAAAAATTCTTCAAGACCACCTATACTCTTTAAATGTTCAATATAATCAATACTCCATGATGGATTGATATGAGTGTCTGGCTCATCAAGTAGAAAAAGTGAATTTTTGTTGCCCGTAAAACGTAATAAGCCTAAGACTGTGAGAAGTTGCTGTTCTCCTTCACTTAATTCTCTAAAAGTTAGTGATTGGTCACTATTTTTAATTTTTACACGGATTCTCACTTCATCAAGAAGCTCTGAGATGTAGGTGCTCTCTAGTAATTTAAAAAAATCACGAGAAGCTTCGCCCTTGTCCTTCGTACCTTTGACGGCTAATTCTTTTAATTGTTGTAGAGAATCTATATCCTTTACATACAGGTAAAGAAATTCTTTCATTTCACTTTTTCTAAAATCAACTTTGTCTCTTCTCGAAAGCTTTAATGGTGCAATACTTACGGTCATTAGATGAGATAAAAATTTTTGGACAACACCTCTTGAATTCCAAAATCGCTCATCTCCGCCAGAACTATTCCAGTTAGGCTTGTTTAAGACAAATAGAACTGAATCTAGACCCTCAATGCCCATCGTATCTTTTAAAAATTTATTAACCTTAGCATCATTTGTGATAAAAAAAGATAATAAGACAAACTGACTATGAATTGGCCTTGCATAAAAAAATGGGCGAAGAGCCTTTTCATCACCTCTAAGCAAAGCATCATAAAATCTTTTTTGATGTTCTTGAAAGTGCGATGAGAGTCGATCACTCGGGCCAGAGTAGTATCCAAAGACATATTCTGGTAACAATTCTTGATCTTTGAATTGGGACAAGCTGAGGCTTAGGGAATTTTCCTTTTGAAGTTCAAAAAAATTGTAACTTTTTGTTCCCTGTAATTCTTTATTACCTCTTATTCGGACTTTTTTTCCATTACAAAAATAATCAATTTCAAAATCAAAGTCAGATTTTTTGTTTAAATCGATATTTCTAAAAATCAACACAAGTGCTTCTAGCAAATTTGATTTTCCTGTTCCATTCCAACCGAGGATAACATTCACGAAATTATTTTCGCTGAAATCTACTTTTATATCCTTGAGATTCTTAAAATCGTTAATCCATACTTTATCAATCTTCATTTAGTTCTGTACCTATAGCTGCTACCAACTTTTAGTCCATTTTCTTGAATATCTCTTAAAATCAATTTCTTTGAATTGATAAGCTCTCTAATTTCGATATAAAATTTTTCAACAGAGTCATGATTAGAATGATAGCCAAGCTCTGTCAGAAGATCTGATGTGATCTCGCCCTCAGGGTTCTTTTTAAAGTATTCGATAATATCCATAAGTGTAACTACCTTTTCTCTATGATTAGAAATTGATGTCGTTTGCGGCTTTTTAACAGGCTCTTTAGTCTTAGTTGTTTTTGTTTTGGCTTTATTCGCTTCTTGGGATTGTTTCTCTTTTAAAATTCTCTCTAGTAATTCATGTCCAGTTCCCTCAGATGGAATCTGCTCAACCAATCGACCCTCAAAGGCTTTAAATAAAATTGCCTCTTTGAGCTTAGTTATAGTTTCTCTTTTAATCTCGATTTGATTTTTTAATGAGTTGATTGCCTCAAACATTACATCAAGTTTTTTTGCAATTCTTTCTTGTTCTTTTGATGGAGGTAATGGAATAAATAATGCTCTTAAGTCTTTTTGGAATATGTGCGGAATTGCAGCCCCTTGAATCCGTGACTGAACTAAAGTTTGAAAAAGTGGGGCTTTTAAATAATAAAATAGGTAATCTGCACTCACACCTTTGAATGGTGTCATTACAGCAATTGATGAATTTACAGTAGTCGGTTCTTTGAGATTTTTAACAATCGTAACTTTGCCTATTGTACTTCCATCTTTGCACAATAAAACATCATTTTCTTTGAGCATAATTTCAGGTGACTCATCAAAACGTGCCTGTGAAATATGTGCAGATGATTCATAATCAATATTACCATCAGGCTTAAATTCTCTTACTGATAAAAATCTTGGCCCAGTTTTAGTATATTCTTCTGCCTTTAATCCTTTCCAACCGATTCTTGCACGAAGATATACAAGATCTGCAAAATTTAATGATAACCAAGAATTTGGGATATTGAAAGGTTGATCTAAATCTTCAGCTTCAGTCTCTTCCTCAGTCTCTTTCAATTTTGCATTATTCTTGGTTTTTGATCTTTCTACGATAATCGATTTGATTAATTCACTCGCAGGCTCATCATTTGGATCTTGAGGGACAAGTTCGCCACGAAAGGCTTTTGCAAGAAGAGATTCACGATATTTTTCTATAAGTGCTTCAGCTCTATTTAAATTAACTTCAATAGAATTAATTATTTCAAAACATAACTCAGTCTTTTTAACTATACGTTTTTGCTCTCCCAGAGGAGGAATAGGAACATAAATATCTTTTATATCATTCAAACTTATTTTTGGAACTGCACTACCAGAAGCAAACTGTTTAAAATCTACAGTCTTAAACCAATTCCAAAAATAATCATAAATCTCAATGGGCGGAATAAGACACATGATATTTGTATCAATTGCTCCGGTTATTAAGAGTTTGCGTTTCTTATTAGTAAGAAGTGCACCTCCATTTTTAGGAAATATAATTGAAGGCTTATCAATTATTTTTATTTTAAATTTTTCAATACTTCCCACTCCAAGCTGTATTGGCGTTTTACAAATCTCAACTTCATTTCCCTTCGAATTCATGTCAGAAACTTTAATAAAAGGAACATTTCCTTCAATAAGTTTCTCTGGCAATCCTTTGGGCGTTTGACCATTTTGAACTTCGCAAAGCTTAGTCATTTCTAGCTCTGACCAACTATCAGGAATACTTAACTCACTCATGGATTTACCTTATAAAATGCTGTTAAAAACTCATCAAAAACTAAAGCTAGTTTTCTATCTTTAAAAAGTGACTGAAGCGATATACTCATTTGAATAGCCTCTTTAGTGATTTTGATTGGTTCAAAATGAATCATTCTGTAATCCTCAAGCAGAATAGTAAATGGATGTTGCCTCCCCATGTTAATTCCTCTTTCTGATTTAAAAAGAAGGCTCTCGTTAAAAAGAAATGAACGATAGAAGTCATATTCATCAACATTCTTTTCTCGTGAAATTGAAAAAGAGTATTGAGAAAGAAGTTCTCGATCCACTTCTTCAAAATTCATTTCTTCTTGTGCCAACTTTATAGATTTAATGCTTGAAAAAGCATCTTGAAGTTGAGCTTTCGATCCGAAAATTTTTTTGAGTTTGTTTTTTTCTCGCATAAGAGCAATTTCATCAAAAGCTCTGTCGCTGAGGTCATAAACATTTTCAAGACTCTCATTATTAATACGAGCCTTCATGGTTGCAATGACAAACGGATCAACATCTATGATGTCTTCAGGGTGAGGAACGACATTGATTGTTCCTGTTGGTTTCCCATAAGTCATAATGTTTAAATATTCACTGTCGTTCATTCTTTTCTTCTCTTGGTCCTTCATGCAACAATCCTCTCGTCATAGAGCGCATGTTGGATTCCATCAACAAATTGCTTAATACCTTCAGTATCTCCAAAAATCTCTTTGATTCCTTGGAATTCACCATATTTTTTCATTTGTGGAATTTGCCAAAACTCTTTTGAAAAATTTAGCGGTTGGTATTCCATATCTAAATAGAGACTCATCAAATCTAAAACAAACTCATTCTGTTTCTCATTTCTGAAATTAAACGCTGTAGGATTGAGTTGTTTCGCTTTTGAAATTCTTTCTTCTTTTGTGAGATAGTTTTCACCAAATAATAGGTTTGCAAGAACATCTAAAGTATCAACACTTCTGATTTTATGTTTTTCAAAAAAGATATTTGTTAGTGCATCGAGATTGATTCCAAGGTCAGTTACAGATTCTTGAAACTCTTTTCGTGTTTGTTGGTTCTTCCAAACCGTATTTAATTCTGTAATGCTGTTGAATTGGTCTTTCAAGATATTTGACTGATATAGAGTAAACTCATCAGCACTCATCGGTTTTCCATCTGGCCCAGTAAGAGATATAGACTCAGCGGCCATAACAATTCTTCCAGAAAGGAAGTCTTCAGACATCCGATATTTGATGTTATCGACAATTTCAGGTTCTGGTTCAATATAAAGGCCCGAAGCAGTATCAACACCTTCTTCCTCGGCTTCTTTTGTTGTGATTGGAACTGTAGTTTCAGAAATTTCAGTTTCCTCAGTTTCAGGCTCATCAACTACAAGTGTCCCTTCATCAACAAAATCTTGTGCTTCATCATCCCACTCAGGATCATTAAAGAGTTGAGTTGAGTAGTTAGCGTATTCAAGAATAAAGAAACCTAGCTTTTCTTTTGCTCGATCTTGAGGCTCGTAAGTTCGAGTCCCACGTCCAATGATTTGTTTAAACTCAACCATTGAGCCGATATTTCTAAAAATGACGACGTTCTTGATATTTTTAACATCCACACCAGTTGTTAAAAGTTTTGAAGTTGTAACAATGACTGGTTGATATGAATCTAGGTTTTTAAATTTTTCTAGGTCAGCATATTTGCCATCATTGTCCTTATCGTCTCCAGTGATTCTTACAGCGTAGTCACCTTTGTAATCATTTAGGCCATATTTCTTTTTATACTGTTCAAAAGCCTCTCGACAATATTTTGCCATATCAAGAGCGTGTTCTTGGTTAAGACAAAATATAAGGGTCTTCCCAAGCGGGTCAGTTGAAAACAAGTGACGAAGTAAATGATACGCAAAAGCACGAGTACGCTGAGGGATTGAAAGCTGTCTTTCAAAATCTGGAGTCAAATAATCTTTGATCTCAAGCTGTTTCCCTCTCACATCAACTATATTTGAACTATCAGGGCGGTATCCAAGAGCATCAATGTTTGAAGTAACTCGCTTTATAATGTAAGGAGCTAGATAACCGTCTTGAATACCATCTTTGAGAGAGTAAACCACAACTGGCTCACCAAAGTGAGCGTAAGTATCGTTTGATTCATCACGTTTAGGAGTTGCAGTAAGACCTACTTGAATAGCTGAATTGAAGTAGTTAAGTAACTTAAACCAAGAACTTTCTTGTTCGTCTTTAGTTTTTGTTGAATCGTAATTACTAGGTCTTCTAGCTCCTCGGTGAGCCTCATCTATTACTATTAAATCAAAATAATCAGGTGGAAATTCCTTAAAACGATCAATTTTTTCTTTTTTTCCAGCTTCTTCATCGTCATCAATTCCAACAAGACTTTGATAAATTCCAAAATAAAGATCACGACCTAGAGGCCAGCTTTTTTCATCTGGCTTCAAACGATAGCAAGCATCTTTATCCATTGCTCCATCAAAATCAGCAAAAGCTTGATCTGCGAGAAGGTTTCTATCTACGATAAAAAGTATTTTCTTAACTTGTTTTGCTTTCCAAAGTTTGTAAACGAGCTGGATAGAAGTAAATGTTTTTCCTGTTCCAGTGGCCATTGTGATGAGAACACGTTTCTTACCATGAACAACAGCTTCAATGGCCTTCGTTACTGCCTTTTCTTGATAGTAGCGAGGCTTTCTTCTCTGACCAATAGCAGATTCATCGTAGTATTCGTGTGTGAGAGCCTTTTGTTTTTCTGGTGCTTTATCAAGACCAGATTCTTTTAGGTATAATTCCCAGAGTTCTGCTGGAGTGTGAAAGCGATCAATCTTGGTTTGTGTACCAGCCTTAAGATTATAAAATTCAATTTCATGCCCATTAGTTGAATAAGAAAACCAGAGACCCAATTTTTGAGCATATTCTTTTGCTTGCTTTTCACCTTCAAGGTAGTGTTTCTCTTCGGCCTTCGCTTCAACAACTGCGATAGCTAGAGATGAACTGAAACGTAAAAGATAGTCAGCATAAACAGGTTTGGCTCTGCTTGCTGATTTTCCATCAAAGTGAATTCGACCTGCTGTAATTTTGTACTCGGGGTCAACTTGCCAGTCGTGATTCATCCAGCCTGATTCTTTCAGTTTTGGATCTATAAGCTCTTTTCTGGTTTTAGCCTCGTTTCTGCTCATTGCTTGTCCTCGGCTTCTCCAGTGAGAATCCATTGATCAACTTCTTGTGTTTTAAATTTCCACTGCTTTCCAATTTTATGAGCAGGAATTTTCTTTGAATCAATCCAACGATAGATCGTTTCCTTTGAGATTCCCAAGTAATGAGCAATTTCTTGAACAGATAGCCATCTATCCGTGATTTCCAGATTCATTATCTACTCCGTGATAATTTCGAAAAGAATGTAAGTATTCAAAATTATGAGGTGTTTTTTGACATATGACAAGCAATAACTAATAATAAATATGAATTAATGTGAAAGGAGAAACTTGTTCAAGGTGCGTTATTTTTATTAAAATTGGCTTCTTGAATAAAGTGCAAATTTAAAATGAGTCGTGAAGAATTGTATTTATATGATGTTTTAAATAAATATCAAGTCAATAATTCTGCTAAGAATTTAGCTTTTAATACCTTTAAACCTGTTATTCAACAATGGGCCGGTTTGCATTTATTAGACTTTGATTTTTCTGGATCAACTGCAAAGGGTACAGAAGTTAGCTGTTCGTCTGACTTTGATTTTTTTATCTCTCTTTCAACTTCCACCCCAGATTCATTGTCGCAAATATTTAATTCATTATTTAATAAACTGAGTGGCTATAGTGACATATCTATACGGAAGCAAAATGTATCAATAGGAGTAACTTGGCAAGGGCAAAAAATTGATTTAACACCAGGGAAAAAACATTCTGGAAATACTAATTATCACTCAGTTTATAAAAATAAAACTGATTCATGGACTCAAACAAATATTCAACAGCATATTAATATAGTTAGAGGCTCACAGAGAATTAATGAAATTAAATTAGCTAAGATTTGGAGAGAGAATCATCAATTGGAATGGCCTTCAATATTTTTAGAATTATTTGTTATCGATTCGCTTAGAGGACACCTTCAAAATAATTTGGCAGCAAATTTTGCAAAGGTATTAACAGATATTTTTACAACTGTCGAAACTAAATTTATTCAAGATCCTTCTAATACAAATAACATTTTATCAAATGATTTAAATCAATCTGAAAAAATTAGACTAAGGAATCAAGCATACACGAGCTTGCAAAGTAGAACTTGGAGTCATGTGGTATGGTAAAAAAAATTAATGTTCAAAGTTTATTTCAAGGGCTTCAAGATGAAATGCTATCTTCGTTAGGTGTTCTTAAAATTGGACATGCACCAACGCTAGGCGATTTTACAGAAATAAATTGGCTTGAATTATTTAAATGTTATCTACCTAGGCGATATATGGCAGATAGGGCTTTCGTTGTTGATAGTGAAGGTCTAATCAGTGATGCTATAGATATTGTTATTTATGATGCTTTTTACTCACCATTTCTACTTAATAAAAATGGGATAAAATTTGTCCCTGCTGAAAGTGTGTATGCTGTCTTCGAGGTTAAGCAGGATATTTCTAAAAATCATATTGAATATGCTGGGAAAAAAGCTAGTTCTGTCAGAAAGCTAAAGCGAACAAGTGTAAAAATAAATAATGCAGGAAAATTAGTTGAACCCAAAGCACACTTTGAAATAATCGCCGGTTTATTATGCACAAAAAATTCTTGGGCATCATTATCATCGTCAAAAGAAAATATAAAAAAACATTTTCTAAAATTGAAGAAAAATGAAAAATTAAATATTTCATGCTGTCTAAAGGTTGGTAGTATTTGCCTTAATGAAGAGGAGGTTCAAATATCACCCCAAAAAGATGCTCTCTTAATATTTTTCTTTAACTTTCTTCAACTCTTACAGACTATTGGTACTACACCAGCAATGGATATTAAAAAGTATCTTTCTAATTTAGAATGATAAATTAAAGAACGTAGAGTTAGAGATCAACCCCCGCCCATATCGCCACCTTTCTTGATGGCCATAGCACGAGTATTTATTTTCATTCCAGAACGGAATTGAAGTTTTAGATTAGCTGAAGGTTCAATTGTAACGAAATCTTCAGACACATTAACGCCATTAATAGACTCGAAACCATCTCTTAAATCTTCAACAATAACTGTTTTGTCTTTTAGGGAAATAGAATCGATTTCTTCAATATTGAACTTTAAAGTATTAGCGAATACTGATGTCGAAATTGTGAGCATTCCAAACATGATTAAATTTTTCATTGTATTATCCCATCAGTATTTTGTTTGTCTTTTTTCAGTAATGAATCCATTACTAAACCGGCCCAAACAACGTCATTTCCGGCATTCTCAGGGGCATTTAAAATTTCTCTGATTTCCTTGTTAGCGTTAATGTAAACATTGCGAATTTTTGGAATTACAACGTCGCTATTAACAGATTCATATTGCAAAGAAAGCCAATTTTTATGCGTCCCAAATAGGGACAAATCGTAGCTTGTATTAATCAAATTTTGAAGTAACTTTTTAACAGTTTCTTGTCCGGCGTTTACCTTTGTGCCTAGTGTAAATTTGCCGTGTTCTTCTTTCAGAACACCTTTTTCTATTAACTTATCAAGAGTTTGAAGACCGCGATTACCAAACTCAGCACCAACGTTTTTTCGCGTTAAGCCATTAGTTGTAGTGGCCATGACCATGATTTCGTAAGTATTCGCATCTTGAAAAAAGCTTTCAGCTTCGACAGGAACAAACTCAGCGTCCGCGTTTCCTGGGTAAGTAGTCTCAAAATCCTTATACATTTCTGGATAGTGATTCTTAATGAATGTTTGAACTTTCTCTTCACCGCAAGCTTCACGAACGATTTTTAAAGCGTAAGCGAAAGTTGGCTTTCTGATCTCTCTATTCTCAATTCTGTTGAACGTAGAGCTAGATAGACCCATTCTTTGGGCTAATTGAGCAGAAGAGAAATTTGGGTATGACTTTTTAATAGACCGAATACAGTTTTTTTTTGGCATCTGTAGGAAACCCATTGAGGCTCTTGATAACCTTCGATTGAAACACCGTCAGTGTGATCATAGTGTTCAATGTCATTAAAACCTAAGTGTGATTGACAGTAGTTGCATTTGAATTCTTTTCGAGTAATCAAATCTAAGTGGAATTTCTCAATACCGTTCATCGTTGACCTTCTTTTAATTGGGTGACTTTGCGATTGATCGAGGTAAGCTATATCTCTTCTCTAGTTAAGTTAAGCGACTTCATCTTCTTTTAGTTGTGTTTGAATAGAAATGTTCTCATTGGAAGATTGTGAAATGTTTGAGAGAGCACAATCTTCATTGCTTTGCGAGGAAGATTTCTTTTTCCCTTTCCTCGATGCCTTCATCTGAGATTTAATAAACTTCTGAAACTCAGCCTTTTTAACATCATTAAAATCCTTTAAAGAATCATCCAGGCCATTCGCTAAAAGATCATAAACTTTCTGAAATAAAACATCTGAACAAACTTTATATTCATGCTCTCCACGAATTTCTTTAGAAATAAGTTTAATTACATTAGACGATAAAATTGCTCGTGACAGCGATTCTGGAGAAAAAGCAGTTGCTTCTTTTGCAAACTCTGCCCATTCTTTGTTCGTATAGGAAGCCTCATGAATATCTACAAAGTCATAGCAGATATCTTCTACGAATTTTTTAGAGGTATCTAATTTATCTTCATCGTTGCGCAGATCGAAAGAAAGGATCTCAATAATACCATTTGGGTTGTTGAAATCATATAGCTTCCACTCATAACCATTGCAAAGAAAGCCATAAGGAATTTTCCCTAAAGAGAAAAGATACTCCTGAAGCTGAACCTTGCCACATCTAAAGTCCGATTTATTTAAATCAAAACCTAATTTTTTAATCTCTAAAACGAATAGTGGCTTATCCTGCTTGTAAACAACTAGATCTGGACGATGCTTTCCTTTTTGCTCTTGAGCGAGGATAGAGTACCCGTTTGTTGCAGAATAGCCGAGACAAGATCGAAGAACCATTTGTACCCAGCGTTCAATGTCTAACTCTTTACAGTTTGGATTCGCTTCAAGGGCCTTTAGCTCCATGATATGTTCAGCTACATTGTCTTTCATTAAACGCACGAGACGATCTTGCTTGTTTTCTTTAGCCATTTATTAAACTCCTAATATGTCTTTAAGAGGGTAAGAAACTGTTCGGATCATTCTATTAGAGAATCGGTTCAAGATTAGTAAAATATAGCTATTTTTTAGTTTTATCAGGTTCTTAAGGTCTTTGGACAAATTGAGTCCTGACAACTTTTTATGTCTACACTTTTGGCCTAGCCCTGACTAAGTTTCTATTTTTTTATTCTCTTTGAAATTTGTTTCGGCCTGATTTCTTAATCATGAGAAACTAAGAGTAAGGAAAGTTCGATTTAAAGTTGTATTTGATTTACTTTACAAGGAGACTTTTATCAAAAAATTAAACTGTTTTTTTGCTACACTCTTGTTCTCAGCAACTGTATTTAGTCACAACTCATTTGCTCATTCTGGAGGGACAGACTCTTATGGTTGTCATACCAATCATAGTACAGGTGTGTATCATTGTCATAATCCTAAGAAGAGTGATGAGATTAAGTCTAGGACAACAAGAGGCCCTGCGAGCGTAAATAAGGAAAAATCAAATAAAGAAAATAAAAATTCCAATGTGTTAAATTACGTAACTAAGAAATAGAATATAAAAATAATTCCGATCATTAGTGTCAGACACTCCCAAGCGACTTAAGTTTTAAAGGCGCATTCCGATTAATATTTAGCAGATGTTTTTTGTTTTAACCTTGGAAGCCATCATGAACAACACAATTCTAACCCTAGCATGCTTGATGCTTTTTGCTTCATGTTCAACTATGAATTCTAATGAAGAAAAAGGCCGTCTTCTTGCTTCAGATGAAGGTGATGTTCGAACTGAGGTTATCGCAAAAACAACGAAAGCAACCCTTAATGGGAAGAAGCTAGTAGAATGCAGCCTAATTCTTGAAGAGGTAAGAAAAGAAAATCAAGAAGTCACAAGAGAAATTAGCTTTCAAGTGATAGGAGAAAAAGAAGGCTTAGGAAGAGTTGAAGACACAATGTATCTTTATGAAATGAATGAAGCTGAGAAGGTCATTAAAATGGATCAATATAAAAGAAAGTTCGTCGCAAATAGCTTAACAGAAGAACAAAAGAAAAATGGCTACAGCTTTGAATCAAGTGCTAAAAAAATATCTTTTTCTAACGGTGATCGTTTTGGGGAAAGAGACAGTTTTGAAATTCAATTAGAAGAAGGGAACATCAATAGAGTTAAGAAATTAGAATACAAACGTGGAGCTTCTTCAGCTTTCCGTACTATCTTTGCAATACCTAAGATGATATTCGGTGGAGATTTAAACCATATAGACTTAAAATGTGTGTTTGAATAAAAAGAGGATAATTACTCATTCCATCCGATTTTTAGTAATTGAAATATTTCCTTCAGCACTTCTTTGGGCTTAGTTTCCTTCATCGCCCTATAAAATCCATCGAGCACAAATCTCGCAACCACTTCAGTTTGCACCTTCGAAAACTTTCCCTTGGTTTCTTTTTTGATAACCTCTGCGAGCACCTTTTCATGCCTCATCCACATCTGCCCCGCATACCTCGAAAGCTCCGGCGTCTCCTCAATCAACGCCATAAACGCCTTCGCATTCTTCCTATGACTGGCCGGCACCTCACTAATTCTTTCAATCCAGGCCTTCAGAAGAGCATCAAGAATCCCTTGTCCCTTCTTCCTATTTTTCACCGAATCCACCAGCCACTCTTCAATCTCAAAGTCCTCATCAAAAACCAGCATTTCCTTCGTCGGAAAGTACTTAAAGAGGGTAGGAATAGAAACTTCCGCCAGCTCCGCGATCTCAGCAGTCGTAACATTATAATAGCCCCTTTCTAAAAAGAGTTTCGTTGCCAGGTCAGATATGGCCTTTCTCGTTTTCTGCTTTTTTAGTTGTCTTAATCCCATTTATGTCTCCGTTTTTGTTATGTTAACTCAATTAAATATTTAAGTCACTTAAGTTTTTAGCCGATTTGTGATAAACTTCAGATATTAAATTCCACAGGAGGAATTAATGAATATAGTTATCATCGGCGGAGGCCTTGGCGGTTTGACTCTGGCCCGAGTCCTTTTAATCAACGGAATCAAATCAACAGTCTACGAAGCAGAAAGCTCATTAGGAGCGCGCTCTCCAGGTGGTCTTTTAGACATACACGACTACAACGGGCAATTGGCCCTTAAAGATTGCAACCTTTATGAAGAATTCTTAAAGCTCATCATTCCTGGAGCAGACGCTCATCGCATTTTGGATAAAGATGCCAACATTCTTCATGAAGACCAGGATAGGGGACATGGCACGCGCCCGGAAGTTTATAGAGGTGAGCTGCGCGAGATGCTGATTAACTCTCTTCCAAAAGAGTCTATCCAGTGGGGACATAAACTCTCGAGTGTTAAATCTTTTTCAAACGGAAAACATGAAGTCACTTTCACAAATGGAACCACTGTTGTCAGTGATCTCCTCATTGGCGCTGATGGGGCGTGGTCGAAAGTGAGATCACTTCTCACTGATGTTGCTCCAGCTTATGTCGGAACATCTTTTATTGAGCTCTACCTTTATGACATCGATAACAATCACAAATCTATCGCGAATGTCATTGGCAATGGAACCCTTATGGCATTGGCCCCTGGAAGAGGAATTCTTGGTCATAAAGAGACAAATGGAACATTTCATGCTTATGTGGCCATTAATCAATCGCAGGAGTGGATTTCGCAAATAGATTTATCTGACTCTAAAAGTGCAAACGCGCAAATTGCTCATGAATTTGAAGATTGGTCGAATGATCTAAAAGCAATTATTTTAGAGGGCAAAACCACACCTCATCCTCGAGGGATTTACGCTCTGCCTGTGGGGATCAGCTGGGAACGTGTACCAGGTGTGACCTTAATTGGTGATGCTGCTCATTTAATGTCTCCCTTTGCGGGAGAAGGGGCGAACCTTGCTCTTTATGATGGGGCGGAGCTTGGAAAGCATATTGTTAAGAATTTGGATAATATTGAAGCTGCCCTTAGTGATTTTGAGAAAGAGATGTTTTTAAGAAGTGCTCATTCAGCTGAGGAGTCTGACCGAAATTCAAAACTATTTTTTAATAATGAGTCCCCCCAGAGTGTCGTGAATTTGTTTTTAGGATATGCTGTTGAATTGCCGGAGTAGAATCTCAAACAAGTTTCCAAAGAATTATCTTCCTAAAGTCATCTTTTTTAAGGCCGAAAGAGTCTGAGAATAGGTGACTTTGGTGTATTTGTTTTGAAGTTGAGCAAAGATAGATTCAAAATCATCTCTTGTTGGAGTTTCTTTAATTTTTAAAAAGCTATCCACAAAATCTTCGACAACAATAAACATCATGCTAAGAGGCGCTATCGCGATACTGAGAGATTCTGGAAAACCAATGCCATTTTTTGAACCATGATGTTCTTTTAAGATAGTCCCAACTCCAGGTGGGATTTTGGGAAAACGTTCAATTATTTCTGCTGATTGAAGAGCATGGTTTAAAACAAGATTTTTGTCACTTCTAGAAAGTGATGAGTCTTCTAGCTCAGCATTTGAATGAATTTTCATCAGCTCACTGTCTCTTAAAGAGATGTCATGGAAGTAAGCAATATAAGTTAATTTTTCTTTTATTTGAGGGGTTTCCCATTCAAAGCTATCAACAAGCTTGTGCAGGATAAGACTAGAAAGATAAGTGTGAGCGTAGGCATAAGAATGCTTATTGGCCCTAAGCGAATGTAGAAAATCTAACAATGCATTATCTTCTTTAAGGCTAGATTCCATGGCCTTAACACTTTCTTCAAAAATGGCAATTGTATAAACATCAATGCCCAAAGTGTGGATGCGCTCGAGAGTAATTTCATAAGATTCAGCGCTCAGGCAAATGCGCTCTGGTTGACTTAACGAAGAGGAGTCGAGCTTTAGTAATAACTGGTCAGTAACGTAATTTACAAAATGAGGATAGTGCTCTTTTCTGATAAAGAATTCTTTTAGCCCGGCCTCTTTATACTTTTCAATGTCGCCCCGTTCAAACTGATCTGTTGAGTGTAGTCTCTTGATATATTGATAGTTTTCTCCATTTCTTACCCGAATATAAACATCGCAGCCCATACTGGTAGAATTGATGTTTAAAAAGTAATGAATACCAACGGGGATATAATCTGAAGTGACTCGGGAAGTGTGGAAGTTAACTTCCATCCCAATGATTTTTCCGGCAGACTGTATGACGTTTTCCCAAGAGTGATCTGTACTAATTGCCTGAGAGTTCTCATAAGGGCCAATCTTTTTTCCAATAATGAGCAAAGGGATTTCTGATTTGCTGTTTTTTAAATATTGGGCAATCTCATAAGCTGCTTGAGTATTGTCGATTTGATCCCTGCAGATTACGAGATCAATATTTGGTAAAATATCCAGAAGAGATATGGCATCTTCAGAAGAATCTTTTTCCACGACTTCGCATCCCAAATTTTTTATGAGATTCAACTTTAGAATTGATCGCAGAGATTCATCGTTTTCGATTAAAAGAATTTGTGACATGCCACTTTTATCGACTTTTTATTAAAAAAATAAATAGCTTTCATCTGGTCAAGATGTAAAAGAAAACGACGTTATACGTATTATTTGTTATATGTTCTAAATTACAACCGAGATCCCGAAAGATTCTCTTTTAGCATTTGAGAATTTTTTAACAGTTGATTAAAGAGATTTTTTTTTGTTTTTAAAATTTTATTCAGAATCGTCATATTAGAAGACCTATTAAAATTCCGTTTTTACTGTTTTCGTTTTCCAGGTTTTTCCAAAATCCAAGCTTTCTACATATAAGACCGAGTCATTTTTTAAAGTCTTTGGTGTGATGGAAAAAGAAATAGTACCTTTGTCACTGGCCTGAATATTCGATATAAAAATTTTCAAATTAGGGGATTCATTGTTTATGAGTGATGTATTCCAGTGAACAAATGACTGACAACCATTGAAAGAGACGTAGACCCCATCTTCCGTCACTGATGTAACCGTCGAATTCTCAAAGGCGTTAATGTATTTTTTAGCTTTCTCGGACAACTTCTGGTGATCGCACTTTATGCTGTCTGCGACATCACATTTAAATGCTAAAGAAGGAATCGTGCTCCAACCCTCTTCCACAAAAATAGATTTTTGCTCCTTAAAATTGGAAGTTTGATCCGACTTGCAAGCAATAGAATAGGCATCTCCTGAATAATGAAGAGGAAGATATTCATGGCGTGTAATTATCTTTATCTCTACCATCTTATTTTTTAAGAAAGTGGTTTCACCTAGTTTCTCATAGCGGGATCTACCATAACGATAAAAAATTATCGCAATGATGATTATTAGAGCGCCTAAAAGCTTGGTGATTGCCTTAAATGTCATGGAATTGGATTAAATATTTAAACATAATTTATGATAGCGCTTTAAGCTTTTTGTAGCAGTAGGCATATTGTATTTCCGAGTAGAAAAGTCAAGCTTTCAAACTAGTTAACAATAATTCCATCCATAAGCTGAATTTTTTTCTTTGCCCTCTCACCAAACTCTTTATCATGAGTCACGTACACAATCGTCGTGCCGTAATCTTTATTGAATCTTTCAAACAAATCTAAGATCACTTTTCCATTTGCGCTGTCAAGATTCCCGGTGGGCTCATCGGCAAATAGATATTTAGGCTGCATAATCAAAGCTCTCGCGATGGCCACTCTTTGTTGCTCTCCACCTGAGAGATTGGCCGGTAAGCGCTCAGCTTTATCAGAGAGTCCAATATGCGCAAGAAGCTCTCTGGCAAAAGATTCTTTTTGGTCTAATTGATTGGCCTTTCTTGCTGGTAAAAGAATGTTCTCAATAGCTGTGAGCTCATTTAATAAGTAATGAAACTGAAAAACAAAACCAATGTCTTTATTTCTTGTGGCATGGATTTTTTCAGCGTTCATCTTTTTGATGTCAATACCATCATAAAGAACGCTCCCATCAAAGCTGCGATCGAGTGTCGAGAGAATGTATAAAAGGGTTGATTTTCCAGAGCCGGATCTTCCCATCATAGAAACAAAGTCACCATCATTGATTCTAATGTCGATTCCCTTAATTATGGGCTCGCTTTCAGAAGAGAATCTTTTAAAAATAGAATGAGCTTCTATCACTATTGACCCCCAGACCTGATAATGTCCATCGGTTCTAGTTTTCCAGCGAGTCTCGCGGGCAATATAGAAGAGAAGACAGTTGCTCCAATGGCGATAGCGAAGGCCTTGACATAAATCATGTAATCAAAAGAAATGATCATCCTTCCTGAGCTTGTGCCAATTCTTCCAGGCTCTATTTGGATTTTTCCCATTAACCAACAAATGACGGCCCCTAAGACTAATCCGATCAATCCACCGACAATCCCCAGTAGTAATCCTTGATTAAAAAAGAGTTGGACGATATCAGAAGGAGTGAACCCCATGGATCTCAAGATTGCGACGTCTCTTCTTTTTTGTGTGACCAGGATCGAGAGGATGTTGTAGATACCAAAGCTTGCGACGACAATAATTGAGATTGTCATAGAGTTTCTGACGATGTCTTGAGTTTTAAAGACAGATAAAATGCTGGCGGAAGACTCTTGCCAGGAAAGGATTTTTTCTTTGGAAGAGCTCTTCCAGGTGTTGGCCTTTTCTTTAGCCTCTTCGGGGTTTAGGATTTTTACTGCAATGTCTGTAATCTCGCTTGGAGTGCCTCTAAGCTTTTGCGAGTCACTTAAAGAGGAGAAGGCCGTGCTTTCATCTATATTGCGTGATCCAGTCTCAAAGATACCGACAATTTTAAAAGGCTGTGGCGCCCCCTTTCCCGATGAAATGAGAATTGTTTCAGACAACCGACTTCCTAATTTTTCCAAGAGAATTTTACCAATAACGATGTGGTTGCCCGAGTTGCTAATATCAGTAAACTTTCCTGCAATCATGTACTGCTTAATGTTGCTCATTTTCTCTTGCTTAATAGGATCAGAACCTATCAAACGGCCGGATTGAGTGACACGATTGCGATTAAAAATAACGTTCAAATTAACTTGAGGAACAAAAAAGGTGACGTCCGGGTCATTGGTTAATTTATTAAACCATCCAATAGGGTACTCAATTTTTTCGGAGTCCTTTCGCCCGGAAGGAGCAATAGTCCAGAAGACGTGGGCAGCTTCGCTAAAGCTATTGAGTGATTCTTTGGTTAAAAGTTCTTCTCTGGCCGAGATTCGAATATGGGCGTCGTTATTAACAAGTTGATCCATGAGCTTGGTTTGAAATCCCAACATCATCCCAGAAATGGCCACGTACGCGGCCGTACCAATAACGATCCCCACCAGAATCAGGATGCTTTGTTTTTTCCTGCTGAATAAGTGTTTTAGGCTTAAAAACATCATGGGATAATGACTTCATCACTTAATTCAAGTTGAGGAGAGAGGATTTCGGTTTTTTCTAAATCGGTTAATCCGATTTTTACCGGGAGCTTTGTTTTTTTCCCATCACGCTTAATGATCAGGTTTCCATTGATGATGGCAGATGTCGGCACTAAAAGCGCATCTTTTTTTCTGGCAACTTCAATCGCCACATCGGCCGTCATTCCCGGTAAAACACCATCCGGCCATTCTTCTAACTCAACTTTCGCAATGAACTGATCCGAAGCCGTAAAAATGGAAGTGATTTTACCTGGTAGCTTTTTATTGCGAAAAAACTCAAAGCTAACTTCGGCGTTAAGGCCTGGTCGGATTCTCATGATTGCTTGCTGCTCTAATGAAACCGTTAGGTAAAGTTTTTTTAGATTGGCGACAGATAAAATGGTTGCTTGAGGAAAAATATTTTCTTTAATTGAAAAAGGGATATCGGTGACTCTTCCATTAAATGGTGAGTGGATGACTGCACCTTGATCTGTCTTTAGAAGTTTTTGTCCCTTCGATATGTCTTGCCCCTCACTAACATAATATTCAACCACTGAACTGGTGATAGCAACTTTAGCCGAAAAATTTTCTTCGGATTTAACTGTTCCCAGGCCGTAAACAGCTTCGACTATGTCTCCTCTGGTTGGGGCCATAGTTTCTTTTGCACAAGAGACAATGAAGAGAGAGAGGCATAATGTAATAACTATTTTCATTCGTTTTGAAATCCTTTCCAGTAGAGGCTTAGAACATAGTAGTACACTTTTAAGAGAATTTTTATGATTAATGTTTTCTTCTTGCAAGAAATGATCGTCTTTGGAGCATGTTAAGGTGCGGCGTAAGAGGCCCCCCATTCCCATTTTTTATGGCAGCTCTGGATTCTTTGCTCAATCAAGATCGTTGAGTCTTTTTTGCCTTCAAATATAACGCTTAAAGGGCAATAGATGTGCTAATTGCCTGAGATTACTGGTATTTTGATTCTTCCTAATGGGTCATAGATGTAATCGATCATTTAAAAAGTTGAATAGAAACTAGTATGGACTAGTCCAAAGATAACATAACCAAAAGAGGAGTTAAAAAATGGATAAGTATTTCTCGTCATTAAGTATAAAAAAACGCTTGGTGATTGGTTTTATCATTGTCCCTATTATTATGGTGGCCTTGAGTTTTATCGGTATTAGTGAAGTTAATAAAATTGATAAAGCCCTTTATAAGATAAATGAGATCACAAGCATTAAGCAGCGCTATGCCATCAACTTCCGCGGAAGTGTGCATGACCGCGCGATCAGCTTGCGAGACATTATCCTGAATAATGAAAAGAGTAAGATTCAGGTCTCTAAAGACGAGATTAAAAAATTAGAAGATTTCTACTCAGAGGCCAGCAAAAACATGAAGGCATTGGTTGCCAAGTACGGGCTCTCTGAAGAAGAGATGAAGCTTCTTCAGGCGATCAATACTATCGAAGAAAAGACAATTCCTGTGGTTTATAAAACGATCAAAGCAAAAGATGCTGATAAAAATGAAGAGGCCCTCTCTATCATGCTTAATGAAGCAAAGCCTTTATTTGTCGATTGGTTAAAATCGATCAATAACTTCATTGATCACCAGGAAAAGATTAACACCATTGATGCCAACACCGCTCGCAATGTTGCTAATGGATACCAACGCTTTATTATCATCCTGACAGTCATTTCTCTGCTTGTGGCCTTTGCCATTGGGTTCTTTGTGATTCGCTCTATCACTAGACCTCTTTATAAAGTCTCTGAAAAGATTGAGCAGTCTTCGACAAGTATATCAGAAGTATCAGAGTCGATTTCAGCGGATAGTAAGTCCTTATCGGAAGGGGCCATTTCTCAGGCATCTTCTCTTGAGCAAATCAGCTCATCTGCTGAGGAATTAAATAAAATCGTTGAGCACAATGTTGACCTAACAAACAACGCTTCAAAAATCGCGATTGAAAGCCGAGACAGCGCGAAAGAAGGAGAACTGGTTGTCAATAGCATGATGAATGCCATTAAAGAAATCGATAACAGCAACACTCAGATCATGAATCAAATTAATGAAAGCAATCAGCAGATGACAGAGATTATAAAAGTCATTCAGGAAATCGGAGATAAAACAAAGATCATCAATGATATCGTTTTTCAAACGAAGCTCCTTTCTTTTAATGCCTCTGTCGAGGCCGCAAGGGCCGGAGAGCATGGAAAAGGATTTGCTGTCGTCGCTGAGGAAGTGGGGAAACTTGCCCAAATGAGTGGTGAGGCGGCCAACGAGATTTCTAAGATGCTTATTAATTCAAGTCAAAAAGTAGAGGGCATCGTCAACAACACAAAAGAGAAAGTTTCTGGACTAATAGAAGTTGGAAAGCAGAAAGTAGAAACAGGAAATGAAGTTGCTACTCAGTGTGCACTTGTTCTTAAAGAGATCGTAGAAAAAGCAAACTCCGTTACCGATATGACTAAAGAAGTTTCGATCTCTTTTAATGAGCAAAAAGAGGGATTTTCTCAGATTGCCACTAGTATTATGGCCATGGATAAAATCACTCAGCAAAACTCTATGCTGGCCAAGGAAAATGCTTCAACCATCAATCAGCTCAACCAGCAGACAGTAGAAATGAAAAATGCTTATTCCGATCTATCTAGTTTATTAGGTAAAGCCTCTTAATAAGGCAAAACGATCATCAAGCCTATAGGTTCTCTATAGGTTTGATGGTCGATGTAAATAAAAGTGATACAAAAAGTCTTCTGTCGATAAATTGTCTAGTGTTTTTAAATACAACCTGAACGATAATTACAATATGAAAAAATTTAAGTTTTACCGCTCTCAGATTTTATTTATAGGTCTTACTACTGAAGAAAAGTACAGTATAGAGAGTGCTTTAAATAAATACAGCGTTTATTATCAGGAAACATTTCAGCAGGTCGAAAAAATTACGCCATATGATTTGATTTGCCTGCCGGAAGAAGAATTTCTTAAGAATGAAAAAACACTTATTGATTTAAAAAAGCCGATAATCACGATTGGCAAGAAAATCCTCCCAAGGACGCAAGGAGTTCTTTCTAGGCCAATATTTATCAGCCAATGTCTTGAGTTGCTTCAAAAAACACTCCCTGCAGTTAGCAGACCTTCTTTGGAAGGGCTTGATGTTGGGTCAATTGTTCGATCTAAAACGACACCGACATTTGGAAAAGGCATTGTGATTTCTTTACTCTCAGAGTTTGAAGTACTCGTTCGTTTTCCGAATTCTTCGTTAATTTCTAATAAAGATAAAGCGATCAGGTGTCATAGAGCTCACTTGCAAATTTTAGGGAATGTTCAAGAATTAACATAATTAACTTAGAGGGCAATCTTATGAAGAATGAATTTAAATTATTAAATGAAGCTGGATTAATAAGTGAAGAAGCACTGGAATTATTGAGACAAAAATCTACAGATGTATCATGTCAATGTCCGGGACATCTGTTGCATATTTATAAAAGCATCCAGGCTTTTACGGAGTATCAAAGAAATTGTATCAATGCGACCCCTCAGGACGAACAAATTCACAAGTGGCTTGAATCGACCAGCCTAAACCTGGAGCATGTTTTATCAAACACGATCATCACGCTGGCAAGGTTGGAAGGCATGATTGATGAGAATAATCAGATCCGTGAATAACCGGATCACCGGAATCCAAAAGAGGAGCACGAATACATTTATTATCTTAAAAGGCAGCTTGGTAACTCAAGATGCAAGGAGTGCGGCATCACCTTGAGCACCCTCTAGAGACATTTTATAGCGCATGTAAGGTTGTTGAAGGTTTTGAGTAAAGTTATAGATCTTTTCAGGAGTCATAACGATTTTGTTTTCATAGTCACTTTTTAAGACTGAAAAGACCTGATTCTTAACATCGGCCAGTAAAGCGTTTTGACGGTTGGCCTCGTCTTGGTTTGAAACAAGAGATGTGATCTTGTAATTGAAGCTAGAAATAGTTTGTGGGCATCTCAATTTAACTTCTTCACTTAAGCAGGCGTTGAATTCATTTTTTAGTTTTGAGAAATTAATGTACCCGCTAAGAGAAGAGTTAGTATCCGCTCTCTGGCTTAGACCATTAAACATCATATTTGCATCGTTAACCATCGACATCATATAGTTATTCGGAGGCGTATTCCCAGATGCAAGGACAAGGGAGAATTGAAGAGCTTCGCGAGTCTTTTGATTGAAATTGTTTAAGAGTTTTAGGCTTCCGTTAAAACCTTCAGCAAGGTAAATAATATTATCGAGCTTTTCTGTTGCCTTAAAATAGCAATCTTGATTGGCATGAGCTGAAAAAGAAAGTGCCGAGAAAAAAAGAGCGAAACAGGTCAATACTGGTTTCATATATAGTCCTTGAAAGTTTGCTTATTTCTATTGAAAATAGCTGAAAATGTCCAATAACGAAGGGTTTCGTTTGCTTGAGGAGCGGCTTTCTTAAACCCTCATCATCTAGTTTTTTGATTTCTTCTCTAGATTATCTAAGCGCGATTTCAGTAATTCAATTTCTTGATTTTTCAATTCATTTTCTTCTTTTAATGTAGCGATCTCTCTATGAAGTTTTGCGCTGTCATCTTGCCATTTAAGGAAGAATTCTTGTATCGCAGCGGTGGCAATAGAAACGATGTTTCCATAGTTCACTTGCTTGTAACCATTTGAATCGTTACGAACAACTTCTGGAATAACTTTCTCTACTTCTTGAGCAACATATCCAATTTGTCTTTCTTTTTTCTGATCTTTTTTCCAGTTGAAGTTCACGCTTCTTAACTTTAAAACATCTTCAAGGGGAGAGGTTAGGTTGGTGATATTTTCTTTTAGTCTCTCATCTGAAGAGCAGCTTGTTCCGTTCCATGTAATTGAACAACCTGCACCACCTGCTCCAGTTGAGACGAAGTTAGCGATTGATCCACTCGTTGCAGTCGTGCTCACTGTAAATCTCGATGTTGTAACTGGAGTTGTTCCAATGGCCACATTCCCAAGGTAATCAATGGTTAATCTTTTTGATCCAGTGGTAACGAGACTCAGATTAGGATTGTTCGCATAACTAGTTGTAGATTCAAGCATGATCCCACCACTTTTTTGAGATTCACCAGTGCTAGATTCGTTACTCAGTTTGAAAAGAAATCCTAGCTGTCTAGTATTTGCAGTTGCTCCTGTTCCAGAGTGTCTCATAACCATGACGTCGCTATACGTCTGCCAGGTATTATTACCGGTATTGATATCTACTTTTGGATAGGCACCAGCAAAGACCCCAGAGCCAGCAATAAGTGGAGTCACAGAGCTTGTTCCTAGTGTTAAAACACCATTATTCATTGAAACTTTTTTTCTGATTGTAAAGGCCGAAGCTGTCGCTGCCAGCAACATTCCAGAATGGACGGTTAAACTAGTATCACTTGCGATGGCCGTAACGATTTTTTCATCGCCATTTCCAGTAAAAAGTATCAAATCACCGACCGCAACCTCTGACAAAAATGCCGTTCCTGTCCCTGTTACAGTTGGCACAATTACCGAATAGAAAATAGGATTGATCATACAATAAGAAAAATGGAGCTTAAATAAAGAATTTTTAGAGTACGGTCTAAGCATTGTAAACCTCTCAAAATGATTATCTTCCTCTAAAATACTTCTATGGAAGACGCTCTCTTTAAAATACACCTGGCCACCAGCTGGTTTATGACTGGATTGATTTGGTTAATTCAAATTGTTCATTACCCCCTGTTCACTAAGGTTTGTGAGGAGCGTTTTAAGGAATACCACTCTTTTCATACTCGTAACATTACTTTCATTGTTGCCCCGGTAATGTTGGTGGAGCTTGCTAGTTTTCTCGGCCTTATTTTTCTAAAAAATTCAGAGTCACTAAATTTAGTTTTTATAGGTTTTCTTTTCTTTGTTATTTGGGCGACGACGATTTTTCTGTCAGTTCCGGCCCACGAGAGGCTCAGTGCGGGATTGGACCATAAGGCCTGTAAACAATTGGTGATCTCCAACTGGCTGCGAGTCGGGGCCTGGAGTTTAAAATCAATTTATTTATTACTTCAGAGCTGATTTTTTTGTCGTTTTATTAACTCAATAAATTTTTGCAGCTTTGCCGGCTTAAGCCTGGATTGCGGGTAAATTAAGTAAACGGGAAGGCTTGCCGCTTGCCAATCTTTGCATAGCTGCACGAGACGACCTTCACGAAGATCTTTTTCAACAATCCATTTTGAGAGCACTCCGATCCCCAGGCCCATTAGGGCAGCTTCTCTCATTGCAAATAGGTTGTCAGAGATAAAGCGAGGATGGATCTTTAGAGTTATTTCCTCATTAGTCTTTGAATGAAAGAGATTAATTCTATCCAGGTAATGAGTCTTAAATGATAACCAAGGTGTATTTTGCAATTCAGATGGGCGAAAGAGCTTCTTCTTATTATCCATTAAGTCTGGCGAAGCGACGATGATTCTTGATAGCTCAAAAATTTTTACAGCAATTAAGCTCGGGTCATCGATGTTGCCAACTTTTATGGCACAGTCAAGGTTCTCGGAAATGAAGTCAGGTGATTTATCACTCAGGATCCATTCGATATCAACCTGTGGGTGATTTTTTAGGTAGCTAGATAAAACATCATTAAATTTTCCAATTCCCAATGCCTGAGGAACTTGAACCCGAAGGATTCCTTTTGGCAAAGTCTTTGCGCCGGTCATTTCGGCCTCTATCACATTCCAACGCTCGACTATGTCTTTTGCATGATAATAGAATCGGCGCCCTTCTTCAGTCATCTGCATCTGATGAGTTGTTCGCTGGATAAGTTTTAACCCCAGGCTTTCTTCGAGGGCCTTTAGTCTTCGACTAATTGTCGGTTGAGTGGTTTTTAGTGAAAGAGCAGCAGAGCTGAGATTTTTTGAATCCACTATTCTAATGAATGTTCTCATTAATTCCAGTCGGTCAAAGCTTGGCGTGAGTGTATTTGTCATACGTAAAGCGTATAGGTGTTCTACGTTGCTGTCTACTACCAAGAGGTATGGAAGGGAAGTATAATACCAAGTGTGTATAAACAAGGGGAAAAGATGAAATTTTTAATCATGGTTTTATGCTTGAGCTCTTCTGTTTCTTTTGCAGATAGTAAAAATAATTTTACGACCACGGAAGTTCAGCTAACCCAGGAAGGGGCAGCGCAAGTGGCAAAGCAAGTTCAATTGGCAGCACAGAAGTTGAGTAAAAATGTCACCGTAGCAGTCGTGGGAAGTCAAGGAGAGACTATTTTACTTCTAAAAGGTGATGGGGTCGGACCTCATAACACTGAGGCCGCAAGAAGAAAGGCCTACACGTCTTTATCGACTAAGACTCCCACACTATTGCTCTTGCGTAATGTAAAAAACAATCCCGACACTGTGAATTTGGCGGAGCTACCAGAGTTACTTTTATTAAGTGGAGGCTATCCTCTTTGGAAAAATGGCTCTGTCGTCGGAGCTGTTGGAATCGCAGGTGGAGGCAGTCCGGAAAATGATGATCTTATTGCGAGTCAGGCAGGAGTCCCTCTTGCTGGAATCTCGACAACGAAATAATAAACTTTCACAAGGAGTAGTCATGTCTCGTTTTTATTTATCACTTGTTATGTTGCTCTCACTTTTTAGTTTCTCTTCTTTTGCTGAAGGTATCTCCACTCACATCCTGGATTTATCTTCTGGTGTAGGAGGTAAAGATGTCCCGGTTATTTTAGAAATGGCCAATAAAAAAGGGGCTTGGTCTCAAGTGGCTTCAGGAGTTACAGATGGCAACGGACGAATCAAATCATTTGGGGAGTCTTTTAAAGCGCGTGCGGGAAAATATAAACTAGTCTTTGACATGACAAAATACTCGGGGAGTAAAGCTGACCCATTCTTTCCTGAGATTAGTGTTGTCTTCAATGTTACGGACGAAAACCTCCATTACCACGTGCCTGTTGTTGTGAGTCCCTACGGCTACAGTACGTATAGAGGAAATTAATTAAGCCATGCTCTTTTGACAATGATTTCATCGAAAACTATTATTCCATTAGATCACATTGTTAATGATGTGATCTAATGGAGCTAACAATAGTAATGAAAATCTATAAAGCAACAAGGCTTTCTCTTTCTGAAGCCGAGATTCTTGATTCAAATGAAAGGCAGATCGCTCGCATCTTTTGGCCAAAAGTAGGTGTTTGGAAGACTAAAAATGCGCCTTTATCAGAGGCCATGGGGGATCGGTGGCAGTCGCATCCAATGATTGAAATAGGTGATAAGAAGTTTATGGCCTATCGTAAGCTTTTAACTGACAACTTCCTGGTCAATGAGTTCGAAATTGCTCTTGGTGACAATACTGAGCAAATGAAAATCGTAGCAGATTTAAAAGGATCAAAAAGAAAAATCATCATTCGCTATGAAGATGGGGAGTATCAACTTCTCAGTGAGAGCTTTTTTAGGTTTCACTTTAAATTGTTTAAAGGTGAAACTCAAATTTGCCAAATGAGGGATGAGACTCCTTTTTTTACTTTTTCAAGCCGTCGAGAGTTTGTGGTTACTTCCGATAAAGGGCTTGATCCCATCTTGTTATCATTTTCATTTTTTCTAGCGCACAATTCGTTCTTTTAAGCTCTAGAGAGAAACAATCCCTTTAAACCCGCCCATGATCATACGTTTCTCATCCATTTTCGTATCCATCATCACTTTCATTGTCGCTGGATCTTTTTGAAACGATTTGAAAACTTTTTCACGGTGAGCTTTTGATTTAAACTCGGCCATCGCAATGATAATCACTTCGCCTGTTTTAACTTTAATAACTTGTGGAAATAGATCTTTAGTCGCGTTTTTATCGTCAGCAACGAAGTCACTGCTTGAAAGAGCGCCATGCTTAAGAAGAAGCTTCCCAATTTTGGTTGTCGTCTTCTTGTAGTTAGCAAGATACTTTTTATTGATAGGGAACATGCAAACGTCAATGTACTTGGCCATAATTACCTTCCTTATTGTTTAATCAACATTCGAAGTTGAAATTGTTTCATTGAAAAATAAACGCTTTTCTTTAAACGGCACTAAACTCCATGTCGGCCACTTTGGTAAATCGTCCGTAAGCTTGGCATTCGGATTCCCAAAATGAATGAAGTTTTTAAAATAGACACTCATTTCTTTTCTGAGCTTCTCGCGAGAAGATTTATTTTCCTCATTCCAGGCAAAGTTCGCAAAACTCTTTTCTTCTGTCGTAAAGTTTCCCAAATAAAAAATGGCATCTAGTCCATGAAGAGCACCTAAGGCCTTATCCCATGGAGCGGGCAAACGATCCCAGTTAAAATGATAACGATAAATTTCTTTATTGTAGACTCTTAGAGAGTTAAGGATTGAGTCTTGAGTGGCGTGAAGAGAGGCACTTCCTGAATTTACCAGGAGTTTATATTGCCCTTCACTAATACTAATTAAGTCTTCAAAACGAACCGGCATGTCTGGATTGAGCATATGAGTAAACAATTCTGCCGTATCCATTTTACTAAAACTTAAAAGCCCAACAGCTGAAAACTCGTCTTTAGTTGCTCCAACAATCATCGGAACATGGTTATACATTCCCAGAGTCAGGTCAATCCATCCACCGCTTGGAAGAACAACTCCATCAGAGTAGTGCTGAAAGGGGACAACGCCTGTGTTTGCTTTAGCAATCATTTCTGCTGGGACAAGTTGTAAAAACTTTCTTACCCATTCAGGAGATTTATCTTTTAAGAATTCTTCTCCATCTGAAGCGTATCCCATTTGCTCGATAAGCTTATACATAACTAAACTAGCTTTCGCCGTCCCAACGCTTGTTGGGTATGTATTGGGTAGACCTGCTGAACAGATGGCCTTGTGAAATAAATCTTTAGCAAGAGGAGACTGAATCAGACCCCAAACATTCATACAACCAGCAGACTGTCCGGCAATTGTGATGTTGTTGGCATCGGCACCTAAGGCCTCAGCATTATTTTTTACCCAGTTTAGCGCCTGGATTAAATCTAGAGTTGTAAAGTTTCCTGAACTATCAAGGGGATTGTCGGTTTGCAGGAGTGGGTGATAAAAAGCGCCGAAGTGTCCAAGTCGATAATTAACAGATACATAAATGGCATCGTTTGTACTTGCGAAGTATGCTCCATCATAATTTGGATCAGTCGTTGTTCCTTTATCGTTACTTCCACCGTGAATCCAGAAAAAGACTGGTCTTTTTTCCGTTGTCTTTTTTTGTGGCTTCCAGATGTTTAAGAATAAACAATCTTCGCTTCCAATCACTTTGCCTAGTTCATCAGGGCTTGTGACAGAAAAGACGTTTCCAATTTGCATACAAGATGAGCCGAACTTTTTGGCATTGTAAGCAAAGATTCTTCTTTCGGCAGGTCTTGGGGCCTTAAATCTTAAGCTTCCAGTGGGCGCTTTAGCGTATGGGACGCCTTTAAAGGAAATAGTTTGGTTCTTGTCTAGAAGGCCGACAACTTTACCTTCTGTCGATTGAAATGATTCTGTTGCCAAAGTAGAAAAGGAAATAAGTAGGGAAGTAAGGATAATAGCAGGTTTTTTCATAGTCTCTCCGAGTATGAATTAGGCTAACGTCCGGGTGACCTTTTGTCGAGTATTTAGCTTTCGTGCCACTTATATAGGGCATTATAAAATTTTATGTATGCTGAGATTTATAATTATTCTATCTAACAAACATAACATTTCTTCATGCTCACTCCTCGTAATATCAATACTTGGCGACATTAAAAAAAATTAATTATTAAGATAACTAAAAATTTTTAGTGAGGTTCATAATGAATTATGCAGAGGCATTAAAGACAAGGCTTCTTAAGACTGGAGAGGAAAATGAGATTAAGTATAAAGTTAAAAGTTATCGGGACGGCAGCAATCGCGGTCGTCTTGTGCCTTCTCATTAGTTTATACGCCAATTGGAAGTCTAAAGAAAATATCGCAGTTTTCCAGCATATAACGACGGTTAATCTCCCTAACATTCAAGTTTTAGCAGATATGGAAAAATCGGGGATCCTGCTTGAGGCCGTCGCTAACATGCTCATAGGTTCACAGTACTCAGCAGATTCATATAAAGAGGCCTCAGAGCAGTATGAAAAGGCCATTAAGCTCTATAGTGAGAATGCTAAAAAGTATGAATCCTTGCCGTTTGTGCCAGGTGAAGAGGCCGTGTGGGAAAAGTTTCAATCTGAATTCTGGCAAGAGTATGCACAAAACGTCAAAAAGATTATCGATCTATCGGGAACAGGGAAGGCCAGTGACATTACAGCCAGAGATGATTTCGCCAAAGAAAGTTGGAAAAAAATAGTCGAAAGAAGAGATAAGGAATTCGATAGTCTGATGGCATTTCAGGAAAATGAAATTAGTTCAAAGTCCGGTCACGCTATTGAAGAGGCGAACCTGTTGTCATGGTTGGTTCCTTTAATACTGGTTGTGGCCGGAGCCATTAGTATATTTCTTGCTTATCTTCTAGGGGCCCAAATTGCCAAGGCCTTACTAACAATTACCCATAAGGTTAAGAATTCAAGTGAGTTGGTTGAGAATTCCTCAACTCAAATTGCTGCTTCTTCAGAGCAACTTTCTCAGGCCAACGTAGAGCAGGCAGCCTCTCTTCAGGAAACATCATCCTCTATTGAGGAGATTAATTCCATGATCTCTGCCAATACTGAAAATGCCCGAAAATCTTCTGACCTGTCGGAAAAGAGCTTGTTAACGGCAGAAAAAGGTAAAAAGAAAGTTGATCAAATGATTGTTGCGATTGATGCGATTAATACCAGTAATAATGAAATCGTTAAGCAGATTGATGAAACCAATGCAGAAATTGAAAACATCGTTAAGATCATCAGCGACATTGGAAATAAAACAAAAGTCATTAACGACATTGTTTTTCAGACAAAACTTTTATCTTTTAATGCTTCTGTTGAAGCGGCCCGAGCAGGTGAGCAAGGTAAAGGGTTCTCTGTTGTTGCGGAAGAGGTTGGGAATCTCGCCGCAATGAGTGGAGCCGCCGCTTTAGAGATCACAAAAATGCTTGAAACAAGTACAAAATCAGTAGAAAGCATCGTGAAAAACTCCAAAGAGAAAATTGGTAAGCTCATCGTTAACGGTCAAGAAAAAGTAGAGACCGGAACACAGGTTGCTAATGAATGTGGAGAGGTGCTCGAAGAAATCGTTCAATCAGTTTCAACTGTGTCGAAAATGATCGGAGAAATTTCGACAGCAACCCAAGAGCAGGCCCAAGGGGTTCAGGAGATTACAAAAGCTGTGGCCCAATTGGATCAAGTGACTCAGGAGAATTCTTCTACGTCTGCACAAGCGGCCAATTCAGCAGATGAGCTCTCTCAGCAGGCCCAGATCTTAAGTCAATTAGTGAGTGATTTATTAGTCAATGTTGAAGGCAGGGAAGATAAAGTGGCCAATCTCGAAAAAGTAAACCATAACGTTACCCCAATTACAAAAAAAGCACCTGCTATGAAATCTCTCAGAGTGAGTAATGGTTTCCCTTCCGCAAGTGACGGCAGATTTACTGATGTCTAATTTTAGTAATTAGGCACTATGGAGACTCTAGGTTCAAAGGAAAGTTTGTAGTCTTTATTGATCTTTTTAATAATCCCTTCATACGAAAGTTGCGAGAGGGATTCCTGGATGGCCTTTTTGACTGAGTCATTCTTGTATTTTAAAGAAAAGGCAAAATAGCCTTGCATAAAGCTAAAAGGTTTTTTTGTTTTGATGAAATGATCCTTATTTTCTTTTTGCTCTAAGGCATCTTCAGCGTTTCTTTCATTGGCAAGGAGTAGATCGGCCCTCCCAAGGGCAAGCATCCTAAAAGCTGTTTCAATGTCATTGGCCTCGACGATGGTTAGTTTGTCTTTGATTTCATCAAATTTGATTCCATACACCCAACCTTTAATCGTTAGAATCCTTTTTGTTTTTAAAAGATCAAGACTCTCATTCCATGCAAAAGGTTTATCTTTAGTGGTGTAGAAAACCATATGATCTGTGTAAAAAGGAGTCGAGGCGAAGTCCATTTGTTTTTCACGCTCAGGAGTGCGATAAGGCCCGATAAGAATGTCGGCCCTGCCTGTTGAGATTAAGTATTGAGCACGATTCCATGGGTAAATGGCGTATTCAATTTGAAGATTTTTTTTAGCTGCAACTTTCTTTAGTAAATCGACTGCAACACCATGAAAGGCCCCAGCGGCATCAGTTTCAAAAATTTTGTTGAAATGAGTTCCAACAACTTTGACTTTTTCAGCACGGGCCGGCGTTGCAATGAACAATGTTACAACAAAGAGAAATAATCTGTACATTCGATGTCCCGGCATTGACGCATTGTAAATTAATAGTATTTACAAGTATCATAGCAGAGATTGTAATGGATAGAACAAAATTTTAACAAAAAGTTGTATTGCATACTGGCTATCAAAATCTCAGGGACACTTATATTCTTATTCATGAGAAAATTAACGGGAGATTTCTATGGCAAACCCTAAAAACCTTATTTGCTTAATGTATGACAAAGGAGCTGAAGAAGCGGCCCATTTTTATGCGAAAGTATTCCCTGATAGTAGCGTCGGAGCCGTTCACCGCGCGCCGACTGATTACCCAATGGGAAAGGCAGGTGATGTTTTAACTGTAGAATTCACAGTTTTAGGGATTCCATGCATCGGTGTAAATGGTGGGACATATTTTAAGCATAGCGAAGCTTTCTCATTTCAAATCGCGACAGATTCTCAAGAAGAAACTGATCGTTATTGGAACGCGATTGTTGAAAATGGGGGGCAAGAAAGCCAATGCGGTTGGTGCAAAGATCGTTATGGTATTTCTTGGCAAATCACTCCGCGCACTTTGACGGAAGCGATGGCGCGTGGAGGTGCTGAAGCACAACGTGCTTTTACGGCGATGATGAGTATGAAAAAAATTGATGTCGCGAAAATTGATGCCGCCAGAAAAGGATAAGATCAATCATGACAAAAACAGAAATTTTAAAAGCTATCTATGCAGGAATTAACAGTAATAATATTCCGGGCATTTTAGAGTTCTGTGCTGCTGATATTGTGCGAATTGAGCCCGCAGGTTTTCCAAGCTCTGGCACTTACCGGGGCCACGCTGAACTTGCGGCCCACGTAGTGAAAGGGCGTGACACATGGGCCGAAGGGGCCTGCGAGCCCGAAAGTTTTCAAGTCGCAGGGGAAAAGGTCATTGCTTTCTTGCATGTAAAAGTACGATTAAAAAACCATCACGATTGGATTGATGCCCGAATCGCTGATGTTTTCACCTTCCGCGATCATAAAGTCATTGAAATGCGAACATTTGCAAAGAGTGAAGAGGCCATTAAATGGGTTCAGGAAAACCTCTGATCTAAATTGTCAGACAAAAGACCGAGCATTTTTATTCAAGCTTCTTTAAGGATATCTTAAGTCAAATTTTGCTTACACATCCCCGATAGAATGATTCTAAGACTTATTGGGGATATTTTTATGTTGAAGAGTAAACACCTGCGCACACGTATGGCCTTTGCCATTATATCAGTCATCACACTGATCCTAGTGGCCATGACAGTATACAACTATAAAAAATCATCTGCTCTGATTCAGGAAGAAGCCTTTGGAAAGGCAAATTACCTGGCCTTAAATTATGCTAAAAATATTGAATCTGATATCAATGAAGCTTTTTCAAAGGCGCGCAGCCTCGCCTCAACATTGTCGAGAATGAAGGAGAAAGAAATCGTTTCAAACCGCGATGTGGTTGTCGAAATGATTGGCGATATTGTTAAAAGTAAAAAAGATTTTTATTACGGTTCAGGAACATTCTGGGAGCCAAATGCCTGGGACGGAAAAGATCACGAGCATGCCAAAAAATTTGGTGCTGAAGATAGCGGTCTTTTTGGCTATTGGTACCGCAAGGATGGGAAAGGGGATTATGTCCTTGACCCTACGACGGCTGAGCAGGCGGTTAAAATGTATAAGCCGGGCGATGGTGACTGGTATTTAATTCCAATGCAATCCAAGAAAGAGTCGATGATCGAGCCTTACGAGTACACCACAAACTCAGGGGATAAGATGGTTTTGACCTCTCCATCAGTTCCTATCATTTTAAATGGGAAATTTTTAGGGATCACTTCAGTCGATATCACTTTAAACTCTGTGATTGATCTTATTAACTCTATCAAGCCTTACGATGTCGGGTATGCGATGTTGATTGCCAGTGATGGGAATGTTGTCTCTCATCCAAATAAAGACCTGGTGATGAAGCCACTTGCTGATGAGCTTATGAAGGGGCTGATTAAAAAATCAAATGAAGAAAAGAAAGTTGAAGACTCCCTTTCAGCAGATGGCAAAGATTATATTGTAATCGCCCCAATTAAGCTGGGAGAGTCGGGAAAGTACTGGTCTTTAATTGTGATTATCCCTGTGGATAAAGTTTTAGCAGGGTCAATAACTTTGGCGAAAACTCAAGTTCTTTTTTCGATTCTTGCCTTGATCATTGTTTCTCTTATTATTTATTTCCTTGCTCAGTCAATTGCTAAACCATTATCTGTTTCTTCAGATTCAGTTCATCAAACAGGTATTGATTTGTATGCCAACTCAGAAAAACTGATGAAGGTGTCGGAGAGTTTATCCAGTTCATCAACGGAGCAATCGGCCGCTCTAGTTGAAACTGCAACGGCGATGGATGAGATCAATGCTATGGTTCAGGCCAATACGTCAGCGGCCCGCAGAGGAAGAGAAGCATCACAAGATTCAAGAAGTGCCGCACTTGAAGGAAAAAATGCGACAGAAGAGATGATCCGTTCAATTCAAGATATTCGAGAATCGACAACTAAAATCTCGGAGCAGACCAATAAATCAAATATTGAGGTTCAGGAAATCCTGACAATCTTCCAGGCGATCTCAGATAAGACAAAAGTTATTAATGACATCGTTTTCCAAACGAAACTTCTGTCGTTTAATGCTTCCGTTGAAGCTGCGCGAGCGGGAGAGCAGGGAAAGGGATTTTCGGTTGTTGCGGAAGAAGTTGGGAAGCTTGCAGAGATGAGTGGCCACTCTTCGACAGAGATTGCGGATTTATTATCATCAAGTACTGAAAAAGTAGAACAAATCATCCAGAAGAACAAAGCAGCGACTGAAGGCCTGGTGGTAGAGGCCAACCAAAAAGTAAAAGCAGGAATTCAAACTGCAGAAGTCTGCACTGAAGCTCTGGAGAAAATCATTATCGGCTCAGATCAAGTGGCCCAACTTGTAGAAGAGATTTTCTCAGCATCTGAACAACAGGCCGCTGGTGTGGCCGAAGTAAGTAAGGCCATCGCTGAACTTGAAGTGCAGGCACAGTCTAATTCAACACTCGCTCAGGAAGCGGCAACATCGGCACAAATTGTAAATCAGAAGTCTGATGCACTTAAAACGGTTGCTAATGAATTGAGATCAGTGATTGAAGGGAGTGCAAAAGAATAATAGGTTCGGCCTGTTTGCTTTTCATTGTAAAAGAGGCTTTCTAGGGTCTTTGGCCTCTAACACTCTGATACCTCAAGGTATGCAGAGATTAAATGAACTAACTTTAATCTCTTTTCCCCATGACTATTGCCGCAAATTGGCGTAGATTCCCCCAAAATCAATCTCAGGAATTCCCATGAAAAAAGTAAGAGTCCAACTCGTTAGATATGACATGACTAAAACTCAAAAACGCAATCGCAAAGATATGCTGGTTGATGAGCAAACCGAAGATGCAGTTATCGCACAACTTGAGAAAATCCATAAAGGTGAAGAGGTCGTAAAAATTCACGAGATCATCTGGGATGATAAACAAATCAAAGAAGCAAATCGCCAAAATAAAATTGAACAAAGACACATGTTCACTGGACAAGTAAAATTCCTGGACCTGGAAAAAGGTTTTGGTTTTATCCGCCCAGATGAAGACATGGACGATCTATTTTTTCATAAGTCAGCTTGCGAAGATGGAGTTCCTTATGACGGAGATAGAGTTATCTTCAAAATTAGCAAGAGACCAAAAGGTCTATCTGCGATTCATGTGAAGATTTTAACTGAAGATAAAGAATAAAAGAGGAATTAATGAAAAAAGAATTTAAACTAACTGACCCTAAAAAAGCTCCAGCAAGACAAGTTGATTATGTAAAACACGAAATCAATAAGTATCTTGCCCGCGAAAGAAGAAAGACTCCTAAAGAAGGCGCTGACTACTGGGACTTTGATTGCAAGCTTGGCAAAGACAAAGACTCTGCAGCCGTGATTCAGGTTTCAGAAATCAATAAAGCGATTGATAAAGTCGTAAGCGACAATGCAGAGAGCTTTTACATCGAAGTCCTGGCAAAACCAGGATACAAAACGAAAAAAGTAAAATAACGATCCTATGAAATCCATCCTGTGCATTTTTTTTAGTTTAATCTCTCAAATTGCATGGGCCATCGTTGATGGTACGCCAATTACTGATTCATCTTTTCGCCAATCAGTGGCCTTAGTTTATAAGAAAGATCCAACTCAAACGACTGGTGAGATTTACTGTAGTGGTACTTTAATCGGGCCAAGAGTTGTCATCAGTGCAGCTCACTGTATTTCTTCAGGTGCCAAGGCAATGAAAGTTTCAGTCGAGGCTTTCAAAAGCCAGACTTGGATTTATATGGGGGAGACTGAGAATGCCCCTGATCTGCCAATGGTTACGCCACAATTTAAAAATGCAAAGGTTGTCGTTCATCCAATGAATGACTCTATTTACAGCGATATTGTTTTGATTGAATTAGACCAAGACGTAGATTTAAAAAAATGGTCTATCAATCCTGCCTCGCTTTTAATTCCCACCAAGGAACTCCTGGGAAAAGAATTGATCCACGTTGGTTACGGCCAAATTGCCAATGATGGAGTGAAAGGGAATAAGGCCCTGCTTCGCCTGCCTCTTAAAGAACTCAATGGCTATAACGGCCTGGGAGTTGGAGAGATGCGCGGAAATGGACCTGGTGCCTGCCACGGTGATTCTGGAGGAAGTGCCTACATGAGTGACCAAAAAGGTAACTTGCGCTTTGTAGGCGTTGAGTACGCTGTGTCTAATCACCCGTGTGGTTTTAGCGCAACTTTCTTTGTTCCACTCAATGAAAAGATTATCGATTGGTTGAAGAGTTTAAATCGTCCTCTTTTTCTTTAGTTCTTTTGTGATAGACTTTTTTCATGAAAAAAGAAAACTTACGCACTCCATGGGGACCGGCGGAAAAAGAAAGCTGGTTTAAAGAACAAACAATCAAACGCTCATACAATGATGAGGTCGTGACTAAAATCATGAAACTCAAAGAGACTTATGATGTTTCTCAATATGGGGCCCTTTCTTTAAACACACAAAAATATCCTGTTTTCTTAATCAAGAGTAAGAATTTCGATCCTGCTAAAAAAACAGTTCTGATTACCGGCGGAGTCCACGGATATGAAACGAGTGGTGTCCATGGCGCTCTTCTTTTTATGGAGAAATATGCCGCTGGTTACACAGATACATTCAACTTCATTTGCACACCATGTGTGAGCCCCTGGGGGTATGAAACGATTAATCGTTGGAACAATCTTGCAATTGATCCAAACCGTTCATTCTACGCCAACAGTCCGGCGGAGGAATGCAGTCTCTTCTTAAAAGCAATTGCAGATCAAAAAACTCCTATCTTCGTTCATTTTGACCTTCACGAAACAACGGATACGGACAACTCTGTTTTTAGACCTGCCCTGGCAGCTAGAGATGGAAAAGAAGAAAAATTTTCAGAAATTCCTGATGGTTTTTATGTTGTTGGCGATACCTCTAATCCGCAAAAAGGATTTCAAAAGGCAGTCATTGATGAAGTAAGGAAAGTCACTCACATTGCTCCTGCCGACGAAGAAGGAAATCTCATCGGTGTAAAAATGGAAGATGATGGAGTGGTTTATTACGATATGAAGAAGCTCTTCTTGTGTGGAGGTTTTTCAGATGCTGAGTATTCAACAACGACTGAGGTTTATCCAGATAGCCCGAAAGTCACAGCTGAAAATTGTAACCTTGCTCAGGTTGCAGCCGTTAGAGGTGGATTGAATTACGTTAAGAGCAGAATTTAATCAGCTTTTTGTAATTCTGTGTGAAGCTTTAAAGCGATGTTGCCCGCTTCGGACTTTACTTGATAGGCCGGCTTTTCAACTGAGCCGTTGCGTTTGATTCTTGAGCCTTTGATGATTTTTTCAATCGGAGCGAAGTGGACTTCTTCAACTTGTCCTTTAATCGTTCCTCCGGCCCACTTCCATGTTACTTTATCGCCAACTGAATAAGGTTTAATTTTTTCCATAAGATTTAGTTTACTTTACACCTGTTGCCCTTTGACAAGCAATAGAAGTTTATTGGCCCCACTGTTAATCGTATTGGAAAGCTCTAAAACCTGTGACGCTGTTGTCGAAACGCGCTCAGAAGCTAAAGAGTTCTGTCCCGTAACTTCATCAATTTGCCCCATGGCCTTGTTGACTTCACTAATTCCTTGCGATTGTTCTTTTGAGGCATTGGCAACTTCAACAACCAAAGATTCAGCTGTTTGAGATGAAAGATTAATTTCATTTAAGAGGGTATTACAGTACTCTGCTTTCTCGTTACCTATTTCAATTTTTTCTTTTCCATCTCTCATGAGTGAGCCAATTTCTGATTTAGTAGAGGCTACAATTTCATTCACTTTTTTGATACTTGAATCTAGTTCCGATTTTATTTCGTTGGCCGCATTTCCACTCATTTGGGCGAGGTTGCCAATTTCTTGTGCAACGACAGCAAAGCCTTTTCCTTGTTCACCAGCTCTTGCGGCCTCTACTGATGCATTAAAAGAGAGGAGTTTTGTTTGGAAGACGATATCATTAATGATTTTTGTTTTTTCTGCAATGTTAGTAATGACATTGGCCATCTCATTTAATTCTGCATTGTTTTTTTCAATAAATTGATTAAATGATTCATTATTCTTGCTGATTTCATTCATAGCGATAAGCATTTCATGAATTGCTTTCTGACCAGCTCTCACAGAGTTTAGACTCTCTAAAGAAGATACTTTGGCATTGTTGGCATTGTCTGAGTTCTTGCTGATCATGGCGCTGATTTCTTCGATGCTGGCCGCTGTCTCTTGAACTGCAGCCGCTTGTTCTGTTGCACACGAAGAAAGCTCTTCGCTCAATGAACTCATCGAGTCAGCTGAAGAGATGAGTTTCGGAGTCGTCGCACTTAACTCTTCACTCACAGTGATGATCTGGAGAGTGAGATTTTTAATAAATTTAAAGCTAAAGATAGAATAAATGACGAGAACGATTATTGGGAAGTAGATAGTAATTTTGAAAATTAAAGAGAGAGTGTTTGAGATTTTATCAATTTCTTTCGTAAAATTATTTGTAGACTCATTTAAGAAAGAATCTACTTTTTGTTGAAGATCTAAAGATGCCTGATCAAAGTTCGGCATATAAGTGTTACCTGCTTTTGTACCTTCTTTGATGTAAAGATTGGCCATTTTTACGCCGGTAGAATAATACACTTCAGAAAATTTTTTAATTTCCTCCAGCTTGGCAACCATTGCAGTATTGTTTTCTTTAGTTGCCAGTTCACTTTCTTCCTGAAGATTTTTAAGAAGGTCTTCGTAGTTTTTTTTTGCTTCTTCAAGCCCGTCATCTAAACCATCTTCACCTCTGGTTGCGCCAATATCTGAGAGGTATTGTTGAATTTGAACGACATGTAATTTTGTTTTTTGAGACAGACGGTAATGTGTAAAATTTATTTTAATGTCTTTAACATTGTAGGTGTTGATTTGATAAAGGTAGTAAATAACGACAGACGCAAATGAGATGAAGAACATAAAAGCAATAAGCTGACCGAAAGCAATCTTTTTCCCTAGGGATAGTGACATAAAATATTCCATGTGTGCATTTTTTGTATAATGACTAATAGGATATCTGATTCTGGGGAAAAACATAGTTTGATCGATAGAATTTAAAAAATAGTGTTTGGGGCTTCAATCAATTTTTTAAACAGGCAAATTAAGAAATGAGCCAGGAAGAATAGGAGATTCTCCCTGGCAAGAAAAATTATTTAAATGAGGGATCTAGATCAAATCTATCCAGCTCCATTACCTTAACCCAAGCTTTCACAAAATCATCTACAAACTTCTCTTTTCCGTCTGCAGAAGCATAAACTTCTGCAAGGGCACGAAGCTGAGCATTTGATCCAAAGACTAAATCCACGCGAGTGGCTGTCCACTTCTTTGCACCAGACTTGCGCTCTTTTCCTTCAAAAAGCTGCTCATCTTTATCGATTGCTTCCCATCGAGTGTTCATGTTTAGAAGATTCACGAAGTAATCATTTGAGAGAACTCCAACTTTATCAGTAAAGACCCCATGATTTGATCCGTCTGAATTCGTTCCCAAGACTCTCATTCCACCAATGAGTGCAGTCATTTCTGGTGCTGTTAGAGTTAAGAGTTGGGCCTTGTCGATTAAAAGCTCTTCCGCTGTCAGGCTGTATTTCTTTTTTAAGTAGTTTCTAAAACCATCAGCGATCGGCTCCAAAACTTCAAATGAATGAGCATCCGTTTGTTCAGCAGAAGCGTCCATTCTTCCTGGTCTAAAAGGAACTGTGACTTTATGGCCAGCATCTGCTGCAGCTTTTTCAACAGCAGCACATCCTGCCAGAACAATCACGTCAGCAAGAGAGACTGGTTTTCCAAATTCTTTGCGAACCTTTTCTAAGATTTCCAATTCTTCTTTTAAAAGTTTTGGACGATTGGCCTCCCAAGTATTTTGAGGAGCAAGCCTTACGCGCGCCCCGTTTGCACCACCGCGCTTATCAGAGCCTCTGTAAGAAGAAGCTGAAGCCCATGCAACTGAAACCAGTCTTGAAACCGATAATCCCGAAGCTAAGATTTTATCTTTTAGTGTTTTGATATCTGCCTGGCCAATGAGTTGGTGATTCACTGCTGGAATCGGGTCTTGCCAGATTAGGTCTTCTTTTGGAACTTCTTTTCCAAGGTAGCGAACTTTCGGCCCCATATCTCTGTGAGTAAGCTTAAACCACGCTCTTCTAAATGATTCAGCAAAAAGCTGTGGATCAGCGTGGTACTTACGCGCGATTTTTTCGTAGATAGGGTCCATCTTCATGGCCATATCAGCTGTCGTCATCATCGGTGCGTGTTTTTTCTTAGGATCGTGAGCATCTTCAACTAATGTATCTGTCGCGCGGTCTTTCGGACGCCACTGGTGAGCTCCTGCCGGAGATTTTGTTAATTCCCATTCGTAGTTTAAAAGCATATCGAGGTAACCTGAATCCCATTTTGTTGGGTTTGGTTTCCATGCACCTTCAATACCACTTGTTGTCGCATCGACACCGTGACCAGTTTGGTAAGCATTTTTCCAACCTAAACCCTGGTCAACAATATTTCCTGCTGCTGGTTCACGACCAACATGTTTTGCATTTCCTGCTCCGTGAGCTTTACCAAAAGTGTGTCCTCCGGCAACCAGGGCCACTGTTTCTTCATCATTCATCGCCATGCGAGCGAATGTTTCACGAATATCGCGCGCTGATTTAATAGGATCAGGATTTCCACCAGGTCCTTCTGGGTTGACATAAATGAGTCCCATCTGAATCGCGGCCAGAGGATCATCCATTTTTTTATCGTCAGTGATACGCGTATCTCCCAGCCATTTATCTTCTGATCCCCAGTAAATATCTTCTTCAGCTTCGTAAATATCTACACGGCCACCACCGAAACCAAATGTTCCAAGACCCATTGATTCAAGAGCGCAGTTTCCTGCAAGAACCATTAAGTCGGCCCATGAAAGTTTCTTTCCGTATTTTTGTTTTATTGGCCACAGAAGCATGCGCGCCTTATCCAGGTTGGCGTTGTCAGGCCAGCTGTTAAGAGGAGGGAAACGTTGGCTTCCAGAACCTGCTCCTCCGCGGCCATCACCCGTTCTGTATGTACCGGCACTATGCCATGCCATTCTGATAAAAAGAGGTCCGTAGTGTCCGTAATCGGCCGGCCACCAATCTTGTGAATCTCTCATGAGTGCATTGATATCTTTTTTGACTGCATCGAGGTCGAGCTTTTTAAATTCCTCTGCGTAATTGAATTTTTCTCCGTATGGATTTGATTCACTCGTGTGCTGGTGAAGCACGTTGATATTGAGCATATCCGGCCACCAGTCCCTGTTGGTAATTCGTCTTCGGTTGTTTTCTTTTTCTGTCGTGTTGCTCATGAATCATCCTCCATAAAATTTTTTAAATTATAGGTATTTTATTTATTGGAGAGCAAATAGTTTAAATTGATTAGGGGATAGTCATATGTCTTCTGCTAAGGGTTATAACGCTCTTATGCCTATGAAAAGAGGCACTAATTTTCAGCTATTTCAGCTAGATAGGGACTTTTTAGGAGATGGCCCCTTTAGTCATTAGAATAGGGGGATGAAATTTGATTTTGGAAAATATACTTTAAAGCTTAGGAGTCTACCCAACTCGAAAAATATTCGAAGATATCTCGATTGCTTGATGTATTACATGGCCGTGCTTGCTGCGTATAATTTGATTACGATCTGTTTGGTCTATGACGATTTCACGCCAAGGTTTCCAGCACTGTTTGCTCTAGCGATTCCAGTGCTTTTTTTTTACACCTATCACACTTTGGAAAATGAATTCAAAAACGTCACACGCGATATGGTGAAAGATGTTATCACTTACATTCGTTTGAAGCAGACACAGTCACTGATTGAAACACTTGAAGAGAATCCAGAAATTTTGCAGGGGACTTATAAGAAAAAGAGTCTTTTATATTGGGCTAGACATCACAAAAATCTAGAAGCGAATTCGATTATTATTGATGTGATGAAAAAACAAAAGAAGGCACATTCAGATTAATGAATGTGCCAGTTCAAATTAATAGTTTTTAATGAGAATAATTTTTAAGACTCTTCTGAATCGACTGGGTCCTTTGTCATAACCACAGTCACAGGCATTCGTTTCTGTATTAAATTCATCTTTTCCACATTGCGGGCATGTAATAAAGGCCATAAATTCTCCTGATGTTTATTTTTGGCTTGAAGGAATTCGCGCAGGGATCAAGTCATACACTGAAAGTGCAGTTTTAAATTCTTTTAGATCCATCGAAGCAAGCTTTTTTACGGCCATCATATGCTCTTGATCATTAATTTTCTTATAATAAAGAGCTTCATCAATACTAGTCTGTGTGAGTTTTTTGTTTTTTTCAAACTGCTCAACATTTTTCTTTGTCACATAATAATTAATTTCTTCCGCTCCTGTTGCTCCTCCAACTGGAGCCCAAAGAATAGAAGCTGGCCAGAAGAGAAGATTAACGATTCCAAGTCCCACATTGCCGTTGTAAAAGTCGCCAACGCCAGGGAGAATGTTAAGGGCAGCAGCCGTTCCCGGGCTCTTTTCTTGAACTTCCAGATTGCTCGCTTGCCATTCCTTCAACTCTGATTTTTGTTGAGAGTTTAAAGAGGCACAAGACACTAAAGTCATAAGTAATAAAATACTGAAAATTCTTTTCATTTGTTTCTCCTAAAAACACGCGATGGACACCATGTTTATTCATGTCGGAATTTTTCTTGGTTTGGTTAAGCCGCGTACTCAAACTTGAACAAATATTTATATAGGAATATAGATAAAAGAGGCACTTATCGAGTATTAGTCGACTCAGAGAATGGCAATTATTTGAGATTCGCTTGACTCGATTCCTCATTCGTTTAGAATGTTTTAATGAACAAAATTTTCATGATTCTTGTCTTACTGACATCGCTTATTTCCTGTGCCTCTGCCTCCCGCAATTCTGATCAGGATAAAATCGATAATGAGTCGGAGATGTTGGATCGTGCAGAGGCCAATGCCACACCTGGCGGAAGAAAGATCCTGGAAGTTTCAAGATCAATGATCGCCGATCAGGATGTCGTTGTTGGTGGATGTTGGGATTATATTAACGCCGTTTACGATCGCGCAGGTTACCCATCTAATCAAAGAGTCACTATTTATAAAAGTAAATTCGAAGGGCCATACGCCAAGACTGAAACCTTTGAAGCAGGGGACTGGCTTTACTTCGTTAATCACTCATATAGAGATATCGAACACAGTGCGATTTTTGTCGCCTGGATTAATGAAGCAAAGAAAGAAGCTTTGATGGTGAATTACATCGGTGGAAAGAAGAAAAAGCCGGGTTCATATAAGAGATTTATTTTAGATAACGTCTACAACGTCTTTAGATCTCGCGAATAATTATCTTTTACAAAAACGCTCACACCCTTTGTCTGATTGAGCCCCACGAGCACCAAAGATCGTTGCTTCATAATCTTTCTTCTCAAAAGAAGTAGTCTTAGAGCAATCACTCGCATCCTGAAGCTCTTTATACCATCCCACTAAAACAGCAGACTGATAATCAAGCTTTTGAGCGATATAACACCCGGCCAGGCAGTGGCGGATTTTGTCGTTGGTCTTTTTTGAACGGGCAAAGTTATTGGCGTCGTTAGCGACTTTTTCGATTTCTGCCAGCATCTGCCAGCCGGGAAGAGCAGGTTGGATTTTAATCCAGTCTTTGACATCCATTCCAGACTTGCGGTCTTTTTCTAGGGGCTCGCATTGCAAGGCTCTCGCGTAAACTTGATCTACTTTTTTTTGAAAGATTGCTTTGGCGATGCTGTCGCCAAAATCGGCGTAGGATGGGACTGAGGCAAGGATCAAAACAAGGGACAGGCTTTTTTTCATTCTCCTATGGTAATCGAGAATCGAAAAACCTGCTATGGTTAAAATATTAAGACTTTTTTAGGATATCGATAAAGGCCAGCATTTCTTTTTCCAAGTCATCTGGTTTTTGAGTACAGGCCTTAAGGCTCATCCCGGTTGCAAAATTCAACAATAGATTTGTCAGTAGTTCTGGATTTTTAACTTTTTCGGCCTGGATATTTTTAAAGATCATCTCTTGGACTTCGGCCGAGTTCTTTTCTAAAAGTTGCTTCACCTTCGTTGGGATAATGGCGTACTCTCTAGCTGTGTAGGCCATAAAGCATCCCTTCTGTCCTTTGCAGTGAAGTTTGTCTTTGAAATAATTTTCGATATTCTGCCAGCCATGCGGTGTTGCTTTTAAGAGAGCATAGAGTGGGTTGTTGTCGTGGTATCTTCTAAGGCTTTCAAGAAAGATATCGTCCTTATCTTTGAACTCAGAATAGAGACCAGACTTATTAACCCCGGTTGCTTTTTCCAGGTCAGATAAAGACGTGTCAGCATAACCTTTCTTCCAGAAAAGTTGGATAGCAGAATCTAAAACATCTTCACGATTAAAGGCTTTTAAGCGTCCCATGTGCTTAATATATCATAAAAAACCGTTCGGTTCAATATTTTTGTTGCAATCGTTTTTAAAAGGAGTATATTTTGAACCAATCGGTTCAGAATTAAGAACCCCAAAAAAAGGAATGAATTATGTCTAAGTTAGCTAATAAAATCGCTCTTGTTACAGGTGGAAACTCAGGTATTGGTCTGGCGACTGCCAAATTATTTAAAGAGCAGGGAGCACAAGTCGTCATCACGGCTCGCTCTAATGAAACCTTTGAAAAGGCCAAGCAGGAATATGGAGCGCAGTTTGATGTAGTTCAGGCCGATGTCAGTAAGATTGCCGATATCGAGCGCCTTTTTGCCCACATTAAAACGAAGTATGGAAAGTTCGACATTCTTTTTGCCAACGCAGGGATTGCAGGATTTTCACCAACGCTGGAAGTGACTCCAGAATATTTTGACAATCAATTTAATACAAACGTTAAAGGTCTTTACTTCACTGTGGCCAGAGCGATCCCACTTTTAAATAAAGGGAGCTCTGTGGTCTTAACTGCTTCAGTTGTGGCAAGTAAAGGTTTTGCAGGATCGAGTGTGTACTCAGCAACCAAAGCAGCGGTAAGAAACTTCGCCCGCAGCTGGACAGCTGAATTTCCAGTTGAAGACATTCGCTTCAATGTTCTTTCTCCAGGACCAATCCAAACTCCAATCTTTGATAAAATGGGATTGCCTCAAGAAGGTCAGGATCATCTGGGTGGATCGACTCCTATTAAGAGATTAGGAAAAGCAGAAGAAATGGCCAAGGCGGCACTGTTTTTAGCAAGTGATGATTCAAGCTACGTCGTTGGAGCTGAACTCATGGCCGACGGTGGATTTGGCCAAATTTAATATATATGCGTCCCCGTTTTTGGACGGGGACTTTTTTTAATTATTCTCTAAGAGCTTTTTCATTTTATCCAAAGATGAACTCCATCCACTTACACACTCATCATGTTCCGAAGCAGGGATTCCTTCGTGGACTAACTGAATCTCAGTTTTGTTCTCGCCAAGACTTGTGAACTTCACAGAGTAAATGAGTGTCTCCTCAGCATTCTCCCAAGCTCCACCCATGCCGGCCTCTCTGGCCGAAATAGGACGACCATTTTTGTCAGCGAATTGATCTGTGCAGACGATCAATTCATTAGGGAAAATTTCCTTATATGTGCCTGTGCTCCAGACAACTTGCCCACCAGAATCTTCCATTGCAATAAGATATTTGCCATCAATTCTAAAATCCAATTCTGCATGTGGGCATGAAAAACCTTGAGGACCCCACCATTGCTTAACCATTTCTGGGTCTGACCAGGCCTTCCATACATTTTCAATAGGAGCATTGAAGTTTTTAGTCACTTCGACAAATGGAGTGTTGAAGTGTGAATGAAATTGTCCTGATGTTGTATCTGATTTGTCGGTTGTTTGTGTCATTTTGAACTCCCAGGTTGTGGTTGACTCATAAAAGAGTATGCAAGAATGATGTCATCTTCGTTGTGCATTGCCAGTGAAGGGAAAGACATTTTAAAATAATGGCCATGAAGTACACCAATATTGTTATTCTTACCGGCGCCGGAATTTCTGAAGAGTCTGGCATCCAAACTTTTCGTGGAGTCGATGGAATTTGGGAAAATCATCGCATTGAGGAAGTGGCCCACCCAATGGCTTTCCAAAAGAATCCGGAACTCGTTCATCGTTTTTACAATGAAAGAAGAAAAAAATTGCAGACTCCTGAGATAAGGCCCAATGAAGCTCACTTGGCACTAAAAAATCTTGAAGATAATTCTTTTGCTCACTTTCTCTTAGTCACTCAAAACGTAGATAATCTTCACGAAAGAGCTGGTGCTGAAAAAGTGGTTCACATGCATGGAGAAATAATGAAGGCCCGGTGTCTTTCATGTGAGAAGTCCAATGAACACTTTGAAGATATGACTCTTGAATCTGTATGCAAAAGTTGCGGGACAAAGGGCAGACTCCGCCCGGACATCGTATGGTTTGAAGAAACCGTCATGCATATGAAAGAGATTATGGAGCATCTTCGTTTGTGTGATCTTTTCATTTGTATTGGAACAAGTGGACAAGTTTATCCTGCTGCTGGCTTTGTGGATATGGTTCCGCTTGATTGCAGAACTGTCGAAATCAACTTGGTGCCAACACAGATTAGCTCACTTTTTAAAGAGCATTATTATGGGAAGGCTTCAATTGAAGTGCCTCGCTTTATTCAGCAGCTCATCAGCGGGAAATAGGGCGACTATCTGGTTTTTTTATTCGCTTCACAGGCCGTATAGGTAGCACTGCCTTTACCGCCAGAGTTATCTGCACAATTGGCCGGCACAGTGTTTTCTGTCGGAGCGACAAAAGCTGGTGCTTTTAGTGAGCGTTTTTTTTCGGTCGAGATCGTGTTTGGATATCCGGAAGCAGCACCTGGTAAACCTCTAATCTGCTCTTCCGCATTGATCGGAGAGTGGGGATCAGGCTTTTGTGTTGTTTGAGAAAAAGCGTTGAAAGCAAAAAAGAGAGAAATGATTAAGAAACTTTTCATAAAGTGCTCCTTAAAAATATTCTCTCTCTGATTAGTGTCAATGGCAATTATTTATTAATTGTTTCCATAATCCATGGGTAAGCGAAAGAGACGTTCGCGTATAACCCATATAGATTAGGGCGGGCACAACCATTACCCCAGCTGATAACTCCAGCAAGGATTGGTTTGGCATCAGCACCCATGATCGTAAATGGTCCACCGCTATCACCCTGGCATGAATCTTTTTTTCCAGTAGCGTATCCTGCAGGGATCATTGCTTCTTCTACCAGACCTTTGTAAGCGTTCTCAGCGTTTGCGACTTCACGACTTACAATTGGAAGCTCAACATACATAAGTAGGTTAGATGAACTTCCAGCTTCTCTGACTGAGCCCCATCCCATGGCCATAGCTTTTGTTCCTGGTTCAATCGCACCTTGCTCAACAAGATTTGGAGTTAAAAGATCGATTGCTTTAAGTCCCATGTTTTCAAAATGAATCGCGTATTTCAACTCAATCAGCGCAAAATCGTGACTGTATGTTTTTGGATTATACTTTGGGTGTGGATATGCTTTTTTTACTTCTAACTTAATTCTTTCTTTCGACTTCAGGTTGACGTGTCCTGCTGTTACATAACGGCTGATAACCGGCTGACAGTGAGCAGCTGTTAGAATCCACTTCGCAGCAATGATACTTCCAGCACAACCACCGCCAAGACTAACGATGTGTGAGGTTTCAAGAACTGCTGGATCAACAAGATCTCCACCAACAATTTTATCATTGGCAAAAAGTGAGTTTGTTAAAGAGAAAAGAAGACAAAAAAGAAAAGTTTTTTTCATTGCAGGGCACCCGGTTTTTTTCGTAAAACTATAACGAAAAGATACTTTTTTGAAAATGTAGAATTCAGTTAATGTTTTGTTAATCTATTAAAATGGTTTAAACACGGCGCCTGCCTCCAAACATAGTCGCTTTTTTAGAAGTCGTATCTTTACCAAACTAAGACTCAAGTCTTCAATTTTCTTGTTTTCGTCAAATAGAGTTTAGATTGGTCGCGATTTCTACCAAAATTGGTTTGTCCCTCTCTACCAAGGTTATTACATGAAATTATCTTTCCTCGTCTTCGCTCTCTTTTTGACGGCCATGAATTCTTTTGCCGGAGATGCCACCGGAGCCACAGGTTTTTATATCTCCAACGATATGACGACTTACCAAGCTTCAGATGTGCCAAGACTTCTTAATCAACTCACTGTTGAGTCACCTGATAAAAATATTCTTCTTTATGTACACGGTAGAAGTCACACGTTGGAAAAAGAATGGAATAACATTAATAAGGTCGAGCAAATTTATAATGTGCGAGTGTTAATGCTTCACTGGGATTCATGGAATAATGCTCTAGGGCGCCCTGTGGATAATACCTATGAAGGAAGTAGACAATTAGACCTAGGACTACATGAAGCTTATCGTTTCAAAAAAAATGATACTGATTTTTTTAAAACTCACAAGATGCTCCTGATGTTCCACTCAATGGGGAATATTGTTCTTAAAAATTACCTGGAAAAATCTAAGAATGATATTCAGGACCCAAGCTTTTTTGATTCGGTTATCCTAACTGGTGCAGACACTCCATTTACCGGGCATAAGAAGTGGCTTTCTACACTAAATATGTCTCGTGATATTTATGTCGTTACAAATAACAAAGACGCTGTTCTTTTGGCCTCTGTAGGGCATGACTATACTGAGATCGACTTAGGATCTAAGAATGATGACCGCTTAGGTTTGGGAAGAGGTTTTGACAATCTTCTTTTCCTTAATACTCGAATTGCAGCAAACGCTCTCTATTTTGATCTTTCAAGCCTGGCAGGTTCCGGGCACCGTCATTACTTAAGTGACAATCAAGACATTGAAGATTTATTCCATTTTATGTTTAAAGAAAAATTCAATCAGATCCCAATCGGGTATAAAAGCAAAAAGAACTATTATAGATTTTAATGAAGAAGGGGGCAGGCAGAGAAAAAATCATCTGCCTGCTTTAAGATTTTAGTTTCTAGAAGAAATTTCTCTTTGGATCGCGCTGAAGTTTGAATTCACACAACTAATGAACGAGTAGTCCAAAGTTTTGCGGTCAAAATTCATACATGATTGCATCCATACAGTGTTTTCAAGTTGGCGTTGGGCCTCTCTGAAACCATTATTCACACAGCTCGTGAATCCATAATCCACTTCCTGACCGAAATTCATACAGTGCTGGAAGAATCCTCCCGTCACGCGAGAAATCGAAGAGAAGTTTGAGTTTACACAGCTCTGGAAAGAGTAGCTTACACCTGTGCCGAAATGGCTGCAGTACTGAAGAAAGATAGCAGCTTTTTCGTTTTCTTGAACGACTTCTGGAGTTTGAGCAGAAGCCAGAGAGGTGAAACCGAGAAGAAGCGCAAGGGATAATAATCTTTTCATTTTATAACCTCCGAGAAATGAAATGTAGTTAAATGCTAGCGTCAGCGGAGGACATCGGCTAGCTTATTTTTTGGACCCTAGTGTCGCAGCTTGTTTAATTTTTTTGTGCAATCATCATAATAATTCTTGAACTTTGCAGGACATTCTTCGGCCTTAGTGAAACCATTTACACATCCTTCCAATGTCTCCAGACAAAATTTTAAGTCTTCGACTTTGCCAGAATTCACAATTGAGTTCCAATAAAGGGCTTCAGCTTTAGCTTCACATTGAACTTGAAGATAAGCAGACGACGGATGTTTCAGGTATTTTAAAAGTATGTCTTCTTGTTTGAAATTCAGCGCCTGATAATCCTCTGGGTAGTGTGTCTTTAAATCATCTTTGATTTGCTGAATATTTTGAGCGTATTTTTGCGCGCACTCAAGGAAGTAGCGGTAGTCAGTATTAGAAGCAAAATTCTCTTCTAGTCCCTTATGGATTTTAAGATCCTCGCAAAGATACTCGAAGCGCTTTTTTTGTTCTTCGTCCTTTAGCTCCACAGTCCCGGATGGAAGGAGAGTTGGGTTTGCACAAGCGCCTTCAAGGTTAATGGCCTTACTTTCAAAGGCCTCTTTTAAAGCGGCGACATACACCGCTTGAGTCGTGATGAGCTTCTTTTTCGCTTCCAGGTTGGCCTTGTAAAAGTAAGCGATTACAAGGGCCAAGACGATTGTTAGAGACGCGGCAAGGGTGATTTTCTTTTTCATAAGGTATCCAAATAACATAAAGAATGAAGCAAATCAAAGGTCAGCTTGCACTTTTTTATGGTTGGGTTATGATTTTATTTAAGAGGTCAATATGGATTTTGATCTTCCCTTAATCTCTCGACATAAAGCTTCTCAAAAAAATCTAAGTGATATTTTTTCACCTCTCAATCATTTCGTCGATCACAGTATTACAAAGAGACATATCTCTTCTCAAATTGATTTAGAGCTTGGATTCAATATCAAACAAACAGAAGAAATTTTGCAGTCAAAAGCAAAAAAACTTTTACCAGAATCACAGTTTGATCAATGGGGGCCTGTTCTACATGGAGGAGCACAAACCTGGATTGGACTTGATTTTCAAATTCTTCAAACGAGTTACCACGATTTAAAGGCCATGTTTGAAATCATTAAACCGAAAGCAGGTGAGAGAGTGATTGATCTTGGTGCAGGTTATGGAAGAATAGGTGTCTTTCTTCATCACTTCTATCCACGCTCAGAATTTTTAGGAATAGAGATCGTTAAAGAAAGAGTCGATGAAGGCAACAGGCTTCTTAGAACTCTTGGCTGCCACGATAAAAAACTGGCAGCGATTGATTTGGATAAAATGGGCGAGCTGCCTGAAGGTGACATCTTTTTTATCTACGATTTTGGTTCAGTCACACACATCAAGAAAGTGCTTGAAATGCTCAAGCATACACCACGACGCCTACTGGTTGTTAAAGGGCAGATTGCACGACAGATCATGCTTAAAGACGAAGAGTACGGCGAAGGCCTGAAAGTCAAAAAACTCGAAGATGTTTATATTTATTAAAGCTCATTCAGCCATGGAAGTATTTGAGATTTGTTGGCATATATAAGTAAATCTCTCAGGTATTTTCGTAGATCTTTTTTACATTGCTCTGTCTTGACTTTTTTTTCGGGCATCCCAAAATAATTATGTCCATATTTTTCAAGGAGGTTGAAACCCAGACTGTTAAACGTACGTATAATGAATAGGAAGTTAAACCTTAACCCTGCATTTTTTGGAGGAAAAATGAAAGCCAAGTTTAAAGAATTTTTAAATTCCAACATTCTTATTCTACTCATTGCACTTTTCATGGGGTTTTTATGTCATTACTTTGTGACTAATGAAATTATGGCATCAGATAACTCTATAACAAAACCTCAGGAGCTTTATTCAAAGGCACTATCCATTCATCAAGAGCGCCCGTTATTTCACTACCGTCATTTAAGGTAAGGGGATAAAAAAGGCCCCCGGCTTTTTTGCCGGGGGCTGAGTTTATTTAGATATTTTTTAAATACTCTTCAAGCTTATCGAATGATCCTGTCCATCCAACAGTCATGCCACCTTTTTCTTTAATAAAAGTTTCAAGTTCAATTTGAGTAAAGTCTCCGACAAGTTCCCAGCTCACTGTCACGCGAGTGAGTGTTGGATTTTCTTCTATTAAGGTTACCGTTGTCTGCATTGTTGTCGGCCAGTTTGGATCAAAAGGGGCCTTGGTGATATTTCCTTTTTCATCGCAGAACTCTTGCGTGTAGACGATGCGGTTAGGTTGCGTAATTTCTTTATACTGTGCTTTATTGTAAAGAGTGAAGCCTTGAGCGTCGCTCATTTTACAAATCGTATAGTCACCAACTTTGATGTCATTTTTTAAATAGACCATGTCCATACCAGTGGGAGCAAGCCACTTAGTGAAATGTTCTGGTTTTGTGAACATATCAAAGACAAGGGCGATCGGAGCTTCGAAAGTGCGGTTGATAACAAACTTTTCTTTTCCTGAAGATCTTTTCTCAAGATGTTCAGCAAGACGATCCCAAGTGGCGTTTCCACCAGCTTTCCTGATATGTTTACCGATTTCTTTTGCTGCTTCAGGATCTGGGAAAGCCATCCACATTTCCATTTTTGTTTTATCATTTTTTAATTCGATAAAGTTCACTGTCACTCTAAAAAGAGCATCTCTTTCTTCGTTGCCTCCGTGATCATACATCAGGCGAGAGTAGGGAATGATTTCGTGATAAGTTGTAATATTTGGCCAATCCACTCCATCTGGTCCATGCATTGTATAAATCCATTTTCCACCAGGGCGAAAATCTTTGCTTTTCGTTGTGTGTGTAAAACCACGAGGCCCCCACCATTTCGCCACCTGATCCGGGTCTGTCCAGGCTTCCCAAACAATTTTCACTGGAGCATCGTAAATTCTTTCAATGTAGATCTCATTCGGTTTATTTTTTGCGCTCATGACTTCTTCCCTTTTTTAGTAGGTTTATTTTTTTTATTATTTTGCGAAGTAACAGTTTTTAAATATTCATCAAGGCGATCAAGACTTTCTTCCCAGAAGATGCGGTATTGCTCCATCCATTCAGTGGCATCTTTGAGGGCTTCAGCATTGAGCTTACATGGCCTCCATTGGGCCTCCTTTGTTTTTGTAATAAGTCCCGCTCGCTCCAGAACTTTTAAATGCTTGGTGATCGCTGGGAGACTCATATCTTTTAAAAATGGTTTTGCTAAATCCGTTACACTCGCTTCTCCCCCAGAGAGTTGAGCAAGTATCGCTCTTCTGGTTGGATCAGCGAGTGCGGAGAAGGTTAGGCTTAGTTGGTCTGTTTGCATGAGCATGTTATTTTACCTATCGGTTAATTAACTGTTTGGTTAAATATAAGGCTAATACTAATTCAGGTCAACTGGCCTATGTTTTTTTATTAATTTCAATGCGTTAACGCCACCTTAGAGACTAAATAAAATCAATCAACTTTAGGGTTGTCTTTAAAAAGTGAGCCTGTTAACTTTCCCTAGGCTTTTTTTATTTACAAGAAAAAGAGAGGGGAGTCATGAAAGTTTTAGAATTTATTTTTCTCACGATTTTATTTGCACTGCCTATCAAACCTGTAATTGGGCAAGAGATGAATCCGTACACTGTTGGTGCTTACGATAAGATTTATTATATCGCCACCAATGGGCTTAGAGTTCGCTCCACTCCAGAAGACAGCGCCAAAGTCATGGGGCTTTTAAATCTCAATGATAAAGTCCGTCTGATTAGCATAGATCTTATTAATAACAAGTACGTTGAAATTGAAGTTGTTAGCTCAAACGCGAAGCTGATCGATGCTGAACATTACTACGTCGTCTTCGAATATCTTTTAGACAGACCACAAGATTATAAAGAATTTAATGGAAAACTTTTTGTGGTTATCAATGTGGCCAGTGAAACTCTTCGCGTTTACGAAAGACAATGCATGGATGATTCTTGTCCACACAAAATGATTATGGAAACAGAAGTCGTTGTTGGTGAGGACAAAGATCTTTCGGCCGCAGAAAAAGGAAAGGGACGTTCAATTCTTGGTTCATACCGAGTGACTGGATGGACGAAGTTTTATCAGGATGCTGAAGGACATTATCCTGCCTGGTATAAAGATGGTTATCCAATGCCACCAGCGATTGGAGATAATGACTGGAGAGACTGGTTTAAGGGCAAGTACATGCCAGATGGAAAGGATGGTGAGAAGGAAGGAAAAATGCGTGGTGCTTTTGGTTGGTACGCAGCTTTTGTTTCTCCCAACCCATTTGGACAATGGATGCACGGAACTCTTGGTTGGGGTGAAGACAAAGATAAGTATATCAAGAAAACAAAAAAATTCATGATCAACGTTGTTTCAAACCCAAGAAGTTCTGGTTGTACAAGAAATAACAACGAGGCCATTGCTTATTTAAGGCAGGTTATTGAAACGGGAACTCCGGTGATTAAAATTTATGCTCGAGAAGCTTTAATGGACCCAAGCTTAAGAAATTATCGTGGAGTGACTCGTCAGTGGAAATACATCATGACAAAAACAGCGGGGCTTCGCGCAGACAGAGCTGAAGTGATGAAAACACTTGGTCTTAATGACCGTGATGTCGATGCTTATTGGAAAACGTATAGAGATGGTGGCTCAATCATTATTGATCCAGCAAACAAATTAAATCAAATTCTTGAAGTTGGAACATACGATCTCGATACAGAGCCGACAGCTTTCCCATTCACAGAACGCAAAAAAATTCTTGGGAAATGGAGAGCGACAGGAAGAAATGGAAACGTTTACGGTCTAAAAAATGAAGAGATGTCGACTGGTGTTTTCTATGTAGACTCGGGATTTCTCAATGGATACCGCCATCCACTGGCGAAGATGGAGACATCGGGATTTCTCGATGAAGTCACGCCATCGTGGATGAATATGGCGAAATTAAGATAAATTTTAGTTTCAATAAAGCGTAAGAAGCGAATTATTAATGGAATTCACGCGAGATGTAAGAGTTCTTTATTAGTCATTTCGCTTCGCGCTTCCCTAAAATGAATCTTGATATTCTACTAATTTTCAGAGACCACTTATGACTAAAACATTCTTATGCCTAATGCTGTTGATGTCTTTTTCTCAAAGTGTCCAAGCAGAAGAAAAAGCTTCTGCTGTTCTTAGCCGTTATGGATTTAAGGCCCAGGAAATTTCAGCTCTCGAAAAGAAAATTCCAGAACTAGACGAACTCATCATTTCTTCTGAACATCAGACTTTTGTTGGCCCAGAATATAATGCTTCAAATTTCACTCTAAAACTTTACGACCAGGATTCAAACGATATTTATACAGTTATGAAATCTGATTCGTTAGTTGATGTTGAAAAGTCTGACGGTGTTTTTGAATCAGAGATCAAAAGAATTGAAGGCGAAATCCGCGGAACACTTTACGACACTTTAATGAACGATGTGGGCGTGGAAAAAATTGCGACCCAAATGAGCGAAGCTTTTAAAGAAGACTTCTCAACAACAAAAGGCCTGCGCGTAAATGCTTCTTACAGCATGGACGTGAGACAATATTACGAAAACGGAAGACTGGTTAAACAAGGAAGCGTTCTTCAAGCCTCACTCATTATCGGTCATGCTCTTTCAAAAAAGATTTTAAAAATTGACCCTGAAACGTTTGCCTGGAAACTTCTCTCGGAAGATTATGAACTGGCAGACAAACCTTTTTACGCTCCGGTGAGATCAAGCCGCGTTTCAAGCTTATTCCAGCTTAATCGCAGACACCCAGTGACGAGAAGACATCAACCGCACAACGGAATTGATTTCGTTGCTCCAAGTGGAACTCCGGTGTACCCGGCCCTTGAAGGTGAGGTGGTGACGATGGCCAGGACACGCTCAAAAGGAAAATTCGTAACGATCCTTCATGACAATGGCTACCAGACGACTTATATCCATTTAAAGAAATTTCAGAAAGGTCTGCGCGTAGGAATGCGTGTGAATATGGAAGATCAGATTGGACAAGTGGGGCGCACTGGATATGCAACGGGAGCTCACCTTCATTTTGGTGTGATTAGAGACGGCTTTTTTGTGAATCCAATCAACCTGGTGAAGAGTTATTGTTATGACCAGAAAGACCAGCATGAGAACATGAACATGGAACAAGAGGACCTTGGGATTTTAGAAGGCGATCTGTTACCTAGTGATGAAGCAGAAGAATAAAAAAATTGAATAAAAAAAAGCCCCGCATAACGGGGCTTTTTTATTTCTACCAATATCCTAAAACTTTCCACCAAACAGCACAACCTAATCCAAAAATAATCAGGTTAAGCACTGTGACCACAAAGCCGTATTTCCACCATTCACCCATAGTGACATAACCAGGTCCAAAAAGAACCGGCGCTGTTCCTGTACCGTAGTGAGTGATTGAAGCACAAAGAGAAGATGCAAATCCTAAGAAGAGACCAAACATTAAAGGAGGTGCACCTAAGGCCACACCAACGCCAAAGAATGAAGCAAAGAGAGCGGAGATGTGGGCTGTATTACTTGCAAAGAAGTAATGAATGAAGACGTAAATGAGAATTAAAATCACGGCCGCTTGAAGTGAGCTTAGTCCCCAGTGAGAAATAGAGGTCTCAACCAATTGGGAGAACCATTTGATGACTCCAAGTTTATTTAAGTAAGTGGCCATCATAACTAGTGACGAGAACCAAGTCACAGTATCCCATGCACCTTTTTCTTTAAGCAGGTCATCCCAGCTTAAAACACCAGAGAAAAGTAAAACACCAAGACCAACAAAGGCCCCAGCTGTCGGATCAATTTTAAAAAGAGGGTCACTTGAAATTAAAGCAGGACCGCCGGCCCAGATAAAAAGCAGTAAGAAGAAAACGCCAATCATAATCCATTCTTCTAATTTGATTGGACCCATTTCTTGAAGTTTCTGAGTAGCTAGGGCTGCCGCATTTGGAGTGTTTTTAATTTGCGGAGGATAGATCATGTAAAGGATAAGCGGGATAAGAAGAAGGGCAATGAGTCCCGGTACAAAAGCAGCAATGGCCCATTGGCTCCAGCTTACTTCGATATTGGCGACTTGCTTAATTCCTGCTGTGACCAGTGGGTTTGGAGCGGTCGCAGTGATAAACATTGCTGAAGTGATGATATTCACCTGGTAAGCAACCAACGTTAAGAAGGCCCCAACTTTTAATCTCGAGCCTTCATCAGGAAGTGAGCCCATTGATTCAGAGATCGAACGGTTGATAGGATAAAGGACTCCACCTCCGCGAGCAGTGTTACTTGGCATAACAGGAGAAAGGATTAATTCAGCAAATGAAAGTCCGTAACTGATACCGATGGTGCGCTTTCCGAACATCTTGACGAAGTAGTAGGCGACGCGTGCACCGAGGCCTGTTTTAATAAATCCGCGAGAAATAAAAAAGGCGATACCGATAAGCCAGATCAGAGTGTTTGAGAAACCACTTAGTGCGTCTCCCATGGCCTTGGCCGGTTCACCGGGATTGGTCACCTGAGTGATCCCGACGAGAAGAATACCAATCATAGCAGCTCCACCGATAGGCAGGGCCTTACCGATAATGGCAACGATGGTACCAACGAAAATTCCTAGTAAGCGCCAGGCATTGATGTCGACACCTTCAGGCGGGGCAATAATAAACCAGAAAAGGCAAGTTACCACGAACGCAATAAGCGCCGGGATCACTTTTACTGGGGATAGTTTCATTCCTGACTCCTGTGGAAATGAGATAAATTCTTATAATAATATTAATCTCAAGCCTCTTTAATGGGCTATATTTTTTACAAAAAACCACTAATTCTCTGGTTTAATGTTAAGAAGAATCATGAAAAAATCTCTTCTCATTCCATCTTTCTTAATCCTTTTCTCTAGTGCTTTTGCTCAAGAGGCAAAAACCATTTTATATGTTGGTGACTCTCATAGTTATGGGAAGCTGGGGACGACTATCGAAAAGAATCTTTCGCAAAAGGCTGCACGAGTGATTATGCAATCAAGCTGTGGAGCAACTCCGAGCACCTGGTTGGGCAATAATAAGTACGAAAAGACAGTTTGTGGGTTTTGGAAGAAAGACGGAAACGAGGAAATCAGGTCTAAAGAGCATAACACTCCAAAGTTTGTGGATGAGCTGGTAAAGTATCGTCCTGATGTGACGATTGTTCAACTAGGAACAAATATCGCTGCTGGAGCAAAACCTGCGAATGCTAGAAATAGTATTATTGCCATGATGAAGGCCATTAAAGATGAAGGCAGCAAATGTATTTGGATTGGACCACCTGATGCGAATTCTAAAGTCGTCACACAGGTAAAATTAAAAGAAACTAATGACCTTTTGACTTCTTTGGCAAAAGAAAATAACTGTCAGTATGTCGATAGCTTAAAAATCACAAAATTCCCTGCTGATAACAAAGAAGGCATTCACTATCCACCAAGCGCATCTGCTCAATGGGGAGAAAAAGTGAGTGTTCAGCTTCTAGAATTAATTAAAGACAACTAAGACAATTCAATAGTCGATTTGATAACTTTCCAGGTGTGATCAGCGTTGAGCCTGATTTCGGCCAGGAAAACCTGTGAGTCCATGGCCTTTCCCCATTCATCTGGTGAGACAAGTGAGAGATATCTTTTTCCAGTATTCTCTTCATAGAGGTAATAGGTTTTTCCAATCACGGGTGTGAAGGGGATTTCCACATTGTAGATAAGATCCGAAATATAGACGCGCTTTTTGATGTCTTGAACTTGCTTCGCCAGAGTTTTCATTTGCTCATAGATGATATTGAGTTGCTCTTCTGTTTGTTCGACCATTGCCGAACGGGCATTACTTTTGATAGCACCTTGATTCGTCGGGGTAATGGCAAAACCACCCACGGTATGAGCGTACTCAAGCAGTGATGGCATATCGGTCACCTTGAGCTTCATTAAATCAAGGTTAATGTTATCGAGATCAACAGGCTTTGGTTTTTTATCATCAGACATGGCCCTATCTTAACGTAAAATCTTTAATTTAAGCAACTCATGGATAATGGGATTGTTAAGATTTGGATTAGACAAAATAACAGCTTGCTATATGCCACTTTTAGATGGTATCCCGCCATAAATTTAAACCATCACCCTGGAGAGTCTAAATGAAAAAAATCGTTTTATCGCTAGCTACTATGGCCACTCTTTTTATGAGTACAAATGCATTTGCAGGAGCTATGAAAGAACTTGTGATTGAAGCAGAAGATGCAATCATCGCTGAGTTCTACGACAACGGTCGCGAAGTAACGAGCATCACAAACCACTCTCTTGTAACAATTAAAGGTGGAGTTGGAGTAAAAGCAAAAGTAGAAACAGTGAATCCTCTTAATGGTTACCCACAAACATGGTCATGTTTAGTGAGTTTCGAAAAATCAGGAAACTCTTTTTCTCCAAAAGACGTAGACTGTTCAGGCATCTAAAACATAACAGGGAGCTGAAAAGCTCCCTTATTATTTGGTTTCAAAATATCTTTCCCGTTTGCTAAAAAACCGCCTAATTAATTTCTTCTGATGTTTTCATTCACAACTCTTTAATGACTTAATCGCTCACAAAAAAAATATTTTAGGTGTGTTTGTTTCTTTATTTTTTTTAGTTAATCTTAATCCGATATGAATAATGTTAATCGCTTTACATTATTTCTTTTTTTCTTTGTCATCTTATGTGGCCTGATTGTGCTGGTAGGATGGCAATGGAATATTCAGGTTTTTAAATCTGTTTTACCTGGATTTATTGCAATGAAGCCAAACACGGCAATTGGTTTAATCTTCCTTGCAGTGTCTAGTTACTTTTTTTACAGGCAAGAAAAAATCTCTCATGCCCTGGGTGTAATCGCTGCTGTCTTTGTTATGCTTTTGGGCTTGTTTACTTTAGGAGAATATCTTTTTAATAGAGACTTTCATATAGATGAATTGCTCTATAAAGACATGGACGTGATCGCTAACAAATGGCCTCCTGGAAGATTTGCACCCATTACGGGAGTGAATTTTGTTTTTATTAGCGCAGGACTTCTTCTGCATTTTTTAAATTCCAAAAAATTTATAAAGACAACACAGGCCTTGGTGACTATTGCCTGGATCGCTTCTATTCAAGCATTGATTGGTTATATCAGTGGCAATTCATATACGTTTGGCTCCGCTTTTTACACACAGATTGCTCTCCATACATCAATTCTCTTTATAGCTTTGACGTCTGGAATACTGCTTATGTGGCGGGATGAAGGCTATGTTAAACACTTGTCTGGCGACAATGTGGCAGGCAGAGTCGGAAGAAAACTTCTCTTGGCCGCTGTAGTTGTCCCACCATTAATAAATATCCTTCAGCACCATGGACTTAAAATGAACCTGTATGATGCGGATTTTGGAGTCTTAATTAGAGTGGTTGGAAGCATTGTTTGTTTTGCATGGATGGCGATGATCACCGGAATATACCTCTCTGAAGTTGATGAAAAAAGGGCCATTGCTGAACAGGCGCAAAAAACCAGAACAGAAGAGCTGCAAAGAGCACTGATGGCCCGGGATGATCTCTTGAGTATTTGCTCTCATGAGCTGAAAACACCAATATCCAGCATGAAGTTGCAAACTCAGTTTGTACAGTATCAAATGGAAAAAGATATTGAACACACTATTAGTCCTAAAAAGATGAGCGAAATTTTAGGGCAATTCGATAATCAACTCAACCGTTTAACTAAGCTCATCGAAGATATGCTGGATTTCAGTAGATTAAATGGGGGAAGATTTAAATTAAACAAAGAAGAATTCAACCTAAACAAACTCATTCTGGATATGCTCGAGAGCTACAAAGCACAACTTAAAATCAATCAATGCGAATTAAATCTTTCTATTGACTCAGAAAAACCACTCATTGTTTTTTGGGATAATGGACGAATAGAACAGCTAGTAGAAAATTTGCTGACCAATGCAATCAAATACGGGAATCATCAACCAATTGAATTAAGTATTTTTCAAGAAAAGCAAAACACATGCATTCAAATCCGAGATCATGGAATGGGGATTGATTCGTGCGATTTTAAACGTATTTTTGAACCTTATGAACGTGCTATTTCCGCCAATAAAATTAGCGGTCTTGGTTTAGGGCTTTATATTTCCCGAAAAATTGCCGAAGCTCATGGAGGAAGTATCAGAGTCGAAAGTGTGGCCGGCGTAGGCTCCACTTTTACAGCGACAATACCAACGAGAATGATAAATGAATTAGAAGGTAATTTAAGTTATGCAGGCTAAAAAAATTTTATTAGTAGAAGATGATCTCGACATTCGTGAAAATATGGCAATGGTCCTGGAGTATGAAAAGTATGAAGTTTTACAGGCCGAAAATGGGGTTGAGGCCATAAAGCAGTTGGAAGTGCATAAGAATAATTTACCAGTGATAATACTGCTGGATCTTTTTATGCCGGTGATGAATGGAAGGGAATTTTTGGACGTCATTGATGCGAGGATTGATGAGCCTTTCAACAAAATCCCCGTTATCCTGATTACTGCCTGTGAACAAAGTGCAAGGGAAGATCTTAATTCAAGGACAGCGGCAGTAATGAGAAAACCTCTGGATTTGAAAGTTTTTTTGAGCCTGTTGTCGACAGTCGGAAGTAGATATTCAGCGGCCTAAAAAGGCTGCCCAATAAAAAGGTTATTTTTTTGTATATTTTTGAATTGCGAAAAGGCTTTATGCTAAAATAGTGAAAAGCTCTTCTCAACAATTCAAAAGGTTTTATATGAAGTTAATGATCGCTCTTTTATCACTGACTCTTTTTTCTCCATACATTGAAGCGCAGTCTCTTCGCGAACGAATCAGAGAACGAGTCAAAGAGCGCATGGCCAAAAGAGAAGAGGCCAAACCTGCACCTGAAACAAATATAAATTCAGAAGAAAAGATCACTAAGCCTGGAGATTATACACTTTCATTTTCTCACAATGGGATCACGCGCATGTATAAGCTTCATGTGCCTTCTCATTATACGGGGGCCGCTGCTCCTTTGTTGATCGCTCTTCATGGTGGTGGTGGAGATATGTCTTATCAATCAAATGATAAACTTTATAAGCAAATTTCTAAATCAGAAGAACTAGGCTTTATTGTTGCTTTCCCCAACGGCTACAGTAAATTTAATTCCTGTAAATTTGCGACATGGAATGCAGGAAAGTGTTGTGGAGATGCCCGCGATAAAAATATTGATGACGTTGGCTTTATTAAAGAGATGATTGCCAAGATTTCTTCTCAGCTCAATGTGGATAAAAATAAGATCTTTGCGACCGGAATGTCTAATGGTGGGATGATGTCTTATCGCCTGGCCTGTGAATTATCAGATACAATAAGAGGCATTGCCGCCGTCGCTGGAACGGACAATACAATCAATTGCAATCCTAAAAATCCTATTTCTATCCTGCATATTCATGCCAAAAATGATGATCACGTTTTATTTAACGGAGGCTCAGGCAAAAGCTTATCGGAGAATAAAGAGAAAGTGACGGAGTTTGTTTCTGTGCCTGTTACAGTTGCAAAATGGGTGAAGCTGAACGGATGTAGTGAGACACCAAAGAGAGTTTTGGATAAAAGTGGAGCGTATTGTGATCTTTATTCGGGATGCAAGGGTGGGGCGGAGGTTCAGCTTTGCGTGACTGAAACAGGAGCGCATTCATGGCCCGGAGGAGAGAAGATTAGAAGAGGGGCACAAGAGACGTCAAAGGCGATTTCGGCCAATGATGTGATGTGGGATTTTTTTAAGAGCAAGTAACAGATTACATCCTCTGATTAGATTTCCTATCTCCAATATACTCAAAGCGAGGGAGCTCCTTGCCATCAACGACAATCCTCTCAAGAAACATTGCCACGGGACGCACCCATAAACGCGACTGCTCGTTTTCGTAAAGAGTTTCATAGAGTACTAAGTCTTCAAGTGTCTCTGAATGTTTGCAGATGCCGAGAACTTGATAATGTTTTCCCTTATAATGCTTATAGAGGCCCAGTTTCATTGTCATTTCCTTTTATTGAATCCAAGTAGACTATCATAGATATTTCTAGCTATCCAATAAGTGCAAGGCAGAACTGGAATTATATTCCAATTTAGATAATGGTTGCATATTTTTTGGAACCCTTAATAATTAATGGATAGTTAATTTTTATATTAAGGGGACATCGTGAAAAAGGCACTGTTATTAGGTCTAAGTCTAGCTGCGACCAGCATCGCAAGCGCACAAGAAGAAGCAAAAAAAGAAGAAGTAAAAAAGGAAGAAGTCATTGTTGTGGCGTCAACTAAAGAGCCAAAACGCATTTATGATTTAATGTATCTTCCAGTCCAGGGGACATTTTTTGGTTCTACGGGGTTTGGTGGGAAATCTTCAACAACTAATTACCAGTACCTTCTTAGAGACTTTTTAAAAGTCGAGAGTAGAGAATCAACTCTTGAGCAATCTCTTGGTTATTCATTTACATCGACGACGATGGCCGGATTAAGCGTGGCCTATCAATACGATTCAGAGATTAAGAATGCTTATGGCCCGGGCAGTACATTAAATGGAACACATACGAAATCGGTTAAAATGAAAGGATTAAAAGACCCTTACATTTTTATGAGACATAGATTTTCTGAAGCAGAAAATGATTCAGGAAGAGATATTGATCTCTATCTAAGTTTATCTCCAAAAACAGGCGACTCGAAAATTGCCACAACTACCTTGGAAGGAAATGCAAAAAGAGGAGCAAGCGAATTAAACCTGGCCATCGATATTGGGCAAAAGAGAGCAGACAGTGCATGGACTGCCAGATTTGCGTTTCAAGGTGTAACGGAAGCAACGGTAGTGGATGCTGGAGATCCTGCAGATAAAACGATTGCTGAAGCTTATGGACTATTATTAGGTGAATTTAAGTATCAGTTTATTTTCAACCCGAAATTTGCTCTTAACCTTGGTGCAGGTCTTGGGGTTTTAGGCGAAAGAAAACAAAATAATACAGACCAAGAGTTTAAAAATGTTTACGACTCAACCGGGTTAGTGACACTTGCCTTAGATTTAGTTTTCACTCCTGCGGAAAATTTTTCATTCATCTTTGCGATGAAGGGTATGGGGATCATGGAGCATGATTTAAAACAAACGGATCTTTCTGATGGGTCAGTGACAACTTTAACAGTTGAGCAAGATTCAAAAGGCGAAGCATTCTTAGGTATGGCCTACCAGTTCTAATTTATAAAAAGTGGGGAGCTATTCTTACTGAATAGCTTCCTCATACATATCTGTATTTTTTGCTGGAATAAAATTGTCTTCGCTCTCAGCAAACTTCACCACCGTCTTTAACATGTTTTGAATATCTGCCGGGAAATCCGAAGGATTCATCCCTTCTAACTCAAGTTGCTTTAATTTCTTAACCAGCTTCTTTAAAGCCGCTTCAACTTCTAAGAAATCTCTTGAATGGGGATCTTTTGGAGTTTCTTTAATCGCTTCTTCAACACCTTTTACTTTCGCGATTTTAACGAATTTTTTAATTTCGCGCACTGGAAGGGTTTTTATGTGAGAAAGTGATTTTTCTTGTTCTTCTTTTTTTAGCTTAACGATTTCATTTGTCTGGCTCAGAGAAAGCTCGCCATTGATTCTGGCCTCTTTTACTTCCTTTGACGCCATTTCGTCACGATTGATGGCCTCGTGAATCTGCTTTGGTGATAGGCCTGTTTTTTCAGCAACGATATTCAGGAACTTCTCTGCAGGAAGAACAATCTTCTTTTTTTCGATTTCATTTTCTTCAGAGTCTTCACTTGCTTCAACTGGAGCAGGAGTTTCTTCTTCGTGCGGATTTAATGCCTGGTAAATTTCTTTGGCACGTCTTAGATGGCCTTCAACTTCGATTTTTGTCAGGTCTTTTCTTACCAGGTTTTCATCGATTGAAACAAGCTCGCGCTCTAGTTCACCTTTATCGACGATCATAACCGGAGCTTCAACGTAGCCAAGATTTAAAAGGGCCTGGAAGCGTCTTGCTCCAGCTAAAATAACATTGTCAGGGGAGATAACAAGTGGAGCGATCAGGCCCACAGTTTGAATTGATTTTTCAAGTTCTGAAACGTCTGTTCCAAGTCTTAAATACGGGTTCGTTGCCTTAAGATCCTTAAGTCTTCTAGTTTCCACGAATGTCTCCAAAGTGCGTTGTGTGTGTGAGGAAAAAGAGTGCCAAATAGTGGTCCAACTGTCAGGGAAATTAGTTAAAAAATGTCTGACATCTGGACCAAATATTCGGATCTTAGGTGATGGAGAAATGATATTTGTTTATTCTAATTTCTTAGATTATTGGACCTCTTTCATTAGCTTTACAAGTTGATCTAAGGCCAGGCCCCATCCAACTTCAAATCCCATTTCTTCATGCTTTTTCTTATCTTCTGCATTTTTATGAAGGGCGTAGGCAGTATATTTTGTGCCCTTTGCATCTTTCTCAAAAATTACATGCACGGTAATTGGAAATGAAGTTGGAGATTCATCTAAGGTTGGACGAAAGTCTGAAGTTAAGGCAGAGGTCCAAACAATCTTGTGATCTTTTTCAACTTCCAGGTAGCATCCAGTGTTTGGAAAGCTTTGTCCTTCAGGAGATTGCATGAGTGTATAAAACTTCCCGCCAGGTCTTAGATCTATTTTGGCATCAATTGTTTTCCATGGAGCAGGAGTAAACCATTTCGTTAAAAGGGATGGTGTTGTCCAGCCGGCAAACATTTGAGAGGGTGTTAGGTCTACAATGCGTTCAAATTTCAAATCAGTTTCAGGATTAAAGCTTTTCATAAGAGCTCCTCTGTTATTTTAATTCAACTTGATCAAAGTAATCATACCCAAACGGATCAATCTTAAAGTTTGCTACATTCTTATCCATAACTCTAAAAACTTTCGCGTGAGCTAGAGTTACCCATGGGGCTTCTTCTTTAAAGATTTTTTGTGCTTTCTTATAAAGATCAGCGCGCTTTTTTTGGTCTGTGACTCTTCTTGCTTGAAGAACAAGATCATTGAACTTTTCGTTACACCATCTTGCAGTGTTGTTTCCAGATTCAACGCTTGCACAGCTTAAAAGGTCATTTAAGAAAGTGTCAGGGTCATTGTTTCCAGTCCAGCCGAACTGGATCATTTGCTGTTCACCTGAACGCGATTTTTTTAGGAATGTCGGCCAGTCAAACGTAACAAGTTTTACTTTGATACCAACCTTTGCCAGGTCTGCTTGCATCAGTTCGCCCATCTTTTTTCCATCCGGATTGTAGGGACGTGTGACAGGAAGAGTAATCATTTCAGTTTCAAAACCATCGGCAAGGCCAGCTTGTTTTAATAAGGCCTTTGCTTTTTCCGGGTTGTAGTCGTAGTCCTTAAGTGTTTTGTCGTATGACCAAAGAGCAGGAGGAACCGGATTGCTCGCAACGATTCCTGTGCCGTGGTAGATGGCATCCAGGTAAAGTTTTCTATTAAGGGCGTGGTTGACTGCACGTCTTACTAAAACATTATCAAAAGGTTTTTTTGTTGTGTTCATCGCCAGGTAACCAACGTTTAGTCCTTCCTGAGACATGACCAGCACATTCTTGTTGGCGCGCATATCATCGAGGTCAACGATTGATGGAAGTGTGACGAAGTGACATTCGCCAGCTTTTAGTTTTTGGTAGCGAACTGTTTGGTCTGGAGTGATTGCAAAGATTAATTTATCAATGCGGTTTTCAGCTTTTCCTTTATAACTTGCTTTATCCCAATAATCTGGGTGAGCAGCGTAGCGGATCACACTGTCTTTTACATAAGAAACGAAAGAAAAAGGGCCAGTTCCAATAGGGAATTGATCCATGTCCTGCTTACGGTTTTCTTTGGCAAGTTTCTCACCATATTCAGCAGAAAGAATACTCATGTAGTTTCCGGCCATGTAGGCCAGGAAGGGAGCTTGAACTTCATTTAGAGTGATTTGCACTGTGTATGGATCAAGTGCCACAACATCTTTGATATTGTCTTTGATGTTATTTTCATACTGAGTGTAGACACCTCCGCTTACCATGTGGAAAGGGTGATCTTTTTGTCTTTGACGGTTGATAGAGAAAAGAACGTCTTCAGCATTGAAATCGCGAGTTGGCTTGAAGTAACTTGTCGTGTGGAATTTAACTCCACGGCGAAGTTTAAATGTATAAACCTTCTCATCTTTTGAAATAGTATAAGACTCTGCCAGGCCAGGAATCATTTTTGTCGTTCCTAGTTCAAAGCGCATTAGCTTGTTGTAAAGAGTGATAGCAGAAGCATTGTATGAGGGAGCGTCTGTTACAACCTGTGGATTAAAAGAAGCGGGAGAAGCTTCGGAACAATTCACAAATGTTTTAGCGTAAAGACTCATTGGTAAAAGAGATAAGAGTCCGAGAATGAGTGTGGTTTTAAGCATGTTGGTAAACTCCAGGCAAAAGAAAAAATTATATAAGCGATAAACGCAATAGGATAGTGAACGTGCACAAATCCATAGTCACAGGAATGTTACTTAATTTAGTGGGCGATAATGGCGTTGACGCCTTGGAAGCAATCTATTTTGCGTTGGCGTTTTAAATAAAGCTCTGGGCACTTTTCTCCGGCCAGCGTTTTAAGTTCGCCGTTTAGGCAGTTGGCATAGCGAATGAATTTTTTCCAGGCCTCTGATGTCGCCTGATAAGTTTTGCGAGAGTATGACCAAAGAGATTCCTTTGATTCTGTTCTGAGCATTTCATTGTAGGGAACACCGGTGATTTCAGCAAACCGTTGCTCGAAAGTTCGATAGAAACCCCACTGGTATTCTTTGTATTCCGTTGATGTCATCCAGCTTGGTGGATTGTTACCATGAAGAAGTCCAATCCCTGTGGTAATTTTTCCTTGCTGAACATTGTTTGGGTCCCAATTTTTTGTGATCCAGCCAAACTTTGTATTTTTCACAAAGTCTTCGAGTAGATAAGTGTCACCTAGATCGCGCAGGACAATTCGTCCTGTCGGTTTCATATCGCGGTCAAGTTCCACTAAAAAGTTTTGAGCGTGAGGAGAGTCATACCAAGAACCTGTGGCCGCAAAATACTCGGCCATTGCGCGGGCAATAGGTTCATTAAGGTGTTTATCCCAAAAACGCACAGGATCAGTTGCGCCATTAAGCTTTGTAATTCTTGCACCTTCAACATCATGAAGAGCAGAGAAGGCCGGAAGATAATAGTGACCATCTTCAGGGAGATCGTTGAGTGAGCGCATGATCATACCGTGATCGAGTTCTTTAATCCCCATAGCAAGAGGTTCATCCATGATCACGAGTGTGGGTGTGTCCATTTTAGGAAGTGTTTCCTGAAGGTAGCGATTCATGTTGCGGACTTGCAAGGCATCGGCCCAGGTTTGTTTTTTATCTGTCCACTTTCCACCTGTTTTATCAGTTGAAACTTTTAGTGAGAAGCTTGCTCCATTCGTTGGGTTAACCAGGATCATTGAGCGCGAAGCTGTTAAGTAACCATCAAAGAATTTTTTTGGTTCGCTATCGATCTTATGTTTTTGTAAAAAGCTTTTAACTTCAAGATGCCACTTAGAGTCTTCAGGGTTAATGATCCATCTGGCATACGTCTCACCATTTTTAGTAAAAAGTAGTGAGTTCTTGATATTCGAGTCCAGGTTAGCATCAAAGTCTTTTTCCAGAAGCCTCAAGGGAATCTCATAGTGTTCTACTCGGATAACTTCATTTGATCTCTCAGAGATCGCGTTGGCCTTAGTTTCCCAAGTCACCAGCTGTTGAGCGCTATTAGAGATGTGATAATCAGCAGCTACGTGCCTGTTCAGGGTTGTCTGGCAGGCAACAAGGATAAAAAGGCTTAATGTGAACAGGGTTTTTTGTATGAGTTTCATTGGGAAATATATCGGTTTTAGGGCAGAAGTCTTTAGTGTAGTGAAAAAGAAAATTTGGATTAGTCCATCATGTAAGCGTTGGGTAAAAGAGTGGCTTGGGAATTGCTTTATTTACTGTAGTGACCATTAAGGGAGGTTCGCTCATGAGTGAGAGAAACATTGTTATTAGGTCAAACGAGCAGGTAAGGAAGGAGATTTATAAAGCAGTAGGAGAAGAAAGTGGCATTGACGTTCATGTCCATGACGGAATCGTCCGGCTCACAGGGGTTGTCGATACTGAGGAATCTTTGGACTTCATCGAGTCAACAATCAGAGAATTGCCAGGTGTTGATGATGTAGAAAATGAACTGACAGTCAAAATCGTTCAGTAATTGTGGAGGATAAAATGAGAGAAAAAAAGGCCCAATCACACAGACAAGAAGAGCGTCGTTTAATGGATAAAATACCGAATCAAAGCAGGGCCCCTGGAGAGATTAAGGGCTTTAGCAAACATCTTAAAAAAAATAACGGACAAGGCCGTGGGCAACATGTGAAGGCCCATTCGTCAGAGGTAAAGCCCCCTCTATTGGATATTGAGAACACGAATTCTTGATTTGCGGTTTGGCTCCTTCATTGGCACATTTTTTGGTCCCGGTATATCCGGTTCGTCGACTGGAATTTCTGGCGAGTTTTTCTCGGGATTGCGAGAGGGAATTGGTTGATCATTGGGGATATGAGAAATATCCGGGTGATCTTCCTCCTCATCTTGGCGTTGCTTTTTGTCTGCTGCTTTATTCATATGGTCTTTTCTCCGGAAAGAATAAAGTAATCATGTCTATCGACGTCGGTGATTTATTTTTATTGCCGGGTTTAAACCCGGCAACATTTCTTAATGAAGATGTCTCAAGGCATCTGCTTTATCAGAACCATGAGTCTTAACAATCTTGTTGTAAATCCCAAGAAGAAGTAAAGTTGGAACCCAGTTTCCCACAAAGTTTGCCCATCCTTTTTGCTTATTCATAACGGCAAGCCCTAGAGAGATAGCAATCGCTCCACCGGCCGCGGCTAAAAAATAAGTCGAAGGAATTTTTGCTGTCTGACGTTCAAGCGCTTTCGTCATTGTTCCTTCGCGCGCAGATGAAGAAGAGGGTGCAAGTCCTTGAGCTCTTCCGCTTTCTTTTAATAAATATTTCTCCATTGTTCCTCCTTGAATGTTTTTAAAGGAAATATTCCTCTTGGTTATTTTATATGCAACTCAAGGGCCTACTCGTCGGCATGGGCCAGGCGAATGGTGTACTGACCAGAGCGCTCCTGACGGTGCATGATGAGAAGGTTTTTTTTCTGGGCATCTTCAACCAACTCTCTGAAGGAAGCATAACCATAAGCTGATTCGTTAAATCCAGGTTGCCTTCTTTTCATAGTGAGTTTTACCATAGAACCCCAAAATTCATCTTCACCCCGCTCTTCAGTGAGTGCTTTTAGTGTCTCACAGATGAAATCTAGAGCTTCTTGTTTTTTGCTGACTGCTTTTTCCGGAGACTTCTTCACTTCTGTTTTTTTCAATGGTGTGTGGGTTCTCATCAGGTCATCGTAAAAGATGAACTCGTCGCAGTTGGCACTTAATAAAGTAGACGTTGCGTCCCGGACTCCGATGCCAATGACATGTTTGTCATTCTCCCTAAGTTTGGAGACCAGAGGTGAGAAATCAGAATCACCACTGATGATAACAAAAGTGTCGACATGGGATTTGGTGTAACAGAGATCAAGGGCGTCAACGACCATGCGTATATCGGCCGAATTTTTTCCGGATTGACGGGTGTGGGGAATTTCTATGAGCTCGAAAGCGGCTTCATGCATATCGCGCTTAAAGTCCTTGTAGCGGTCCCAATCGCAGTACGCCTTCTTGACAACGATGCTTCCTTTCAAAAGAAGACGCTCGAGGATGAGTTGAATATTAAAGTGAGGAAACTTAGTCTCCTTTGCTCCAAGAACAATGTTCTCGAAATCGCAAAAGAGAGCGATGTTGGTAATTTCGTTTGGTGTGGCCATGATCTTTAATCGACCCTCCTGGTAAATTTAGTGCATTTCGTATGCCAGTGGCGCGTAGATTGCAATATTAACTCATTAAGAGGATTTGATGCCGGCCCACATAAGATTATGTGGATCTTTTCCTCATAATTAAGGAGTCAAAGGGGATGGACTTAGAAAACTGATTTAGAGAAGGGGGCAAATATACTCCTCATTATACTCCTCCTTGGCCGTTTTTATTGCTTGGCAAAGAGAGCGAATAATAACCTGATCACTAATAAAAAGAGAGATGCTTATAATGATGTATGTTGGAACAGCTGCGTGGAATATTCCTAAAATAGCAGAAGGCTCTTTTTTAAAAGAAGGAACAGCTTTAGAGCGCTATGCAAATCGCTTGAACGCAGTGGAAATTAATACTTCATTTTATCGAGATCACAAACCTGAAACATATCAAGATTGGGCAAGAATAACGCCCGATCATTTTCGCTTCAGTGTAAAAATCAACCAGCGCTTTACGCATAAAAGTGATCTAATTATCGACCGCGAGGACCTGATGGCAAGTCTCATGGTGATTAAAGAGCTGGGGAAAAAACTAGGACCTCTTTTACTCCAATTTCCTGCCGGACAAAGTTTTCATACTGATCGAATGGAAAAATTTTATGCGGCCATGAGAGCTGTTCATGAAGGACCGATTGTCCTGGAGGCCCGGAATTCAACTTGGCTTTTTAGGGATGCTATTAAACTGATGAAGAAGTACCGTATCTCCAAAGTCACAGCTGACCCGGAAAAATGCCCAGGTGAATTTGAAAATGAAATTGAGTATTACCGCTTGCACGGGAGTCCGGAAATGTACAGTAGCGATTATTCTCCTGTCTATTTGGATAACCTGTTGGAAGAAATGAAAACATTTACATCAGATGTCTGGTGTATTTTTGACAATACAACTTTTGGATACGCAACACTAAACGCACTAGCTGTTTATCAAAAAGGAGAAGTTTATGAGTCTTATCAAAGAATACATGACGGTGGACACACCGATGTGCACGCCGTTGACCAGCATTGAAAATATAAAGAAGATTATGAAGGACAATGATTCTGAAGAAATTTTAGTTGTGGACACCATGCTTGAAAAACATCTCGTGGGCATTATCTACGGCAATGATATCTCAGCTAAATCTTTTGAACAAAGTGTAGTTCCTTCGAGTTTAAATGCTGAGCTGTTTGTGAAGCCTGTGCCGGTGACGGCGCGAGAGAATATTACTCTTGAAGAATGTCAAAAGATCCTGGATGCCAATCACCTGGAGCATTTGGCGATTATTGATGAAGAAGGGCATTTGTGTGGGGTGTACGAGAGAGTCAACCACTACAAAGTTCCAAAAAAATCAGAAGAAAAAAAGAGTGCATCGAGTAATGCGAAGATTGAACTTACTGAAGATGATGACCCTGAAGCAAATAATATGGAAAGTGAAGGTGGGCACGACGGTCACACTGTTCATTAAAAAAGAGTTGCCGACTTTGTAGGCTTCATTTGATAATAGCTGCATGAATGAAATGCATAAAGGTAGACTTGAGGCTTTTAGCGACGGTGTGCTCGCTATTATTATAACGATTATGGTACTGGAACTGAAACCACCACATGAAGCAACGTGGGAAGGGCTCTGTTCACTTGCGTATGTTTTTCTAAGTTATATTTTGAGTTTCATTTATGTTGGTATCTACTGGAACAATCACCACCATCTGTTTCAGATCGTAAAACACGTGAAAGGTCCTGTTCTTTGGGCCAACACTCATTTACTTTTTTGGCTCTCACTTATTCCTTTTACTACGGCATGGATGGATGAGCATCATTTCGCAGCTATTCCGGTTGCAGTTTATGGTTTTATTCTTTTTATGTGTGGAGCCGCCTATGGAATTCTAGTGAAGATATTAACAAATACTCACGAGAAGGATTCAACTCTTGCTCGCGCAGTAGGAAAAGACTGGAAAGGAAAAGTTTCGGTGTTGATCTATGCAGTGGCGATAGCTTCGGCCTTCATTCATCCAGCAATCTCACTCACTCTTTACGTGTCTGTGGCCCTTATCTGGCTTATCCCGGACAAAAGAGTGGAAGGTGCCCTTCAACCCCATTAAATCCTTAAAATTCCTCAAGAATGTCAAAAAAACTTAACAAAATGTAAAGTAAAGTTGACATTTATGCCTTCCATGTATAGTTTACTTTACATGGAAGGAGCCACACACCCATGGGGAATTTAAAAGCAAAACTCACACTCATCAACGAGCTACACGTGCTTCGTGCTGAAAAGAAAATCACGCAGCAGGAACTGGCCGATGCTATTGGAGTGACACGAGCAACAGTCAATGCACTTGAGAAAGGAAATTACAATCCTTCACTCGAACTGGCATTTCGACTAAGTCTGTTCTTTGAGAAAAGCATTCACGACATTTTTAAATTAGGGGAAGAAGAATAATGAAAGAGCTAAATCGTTTCGATAGATATGCATTGAAATATTTTGTGTACTCAAGTCCGATCTTTATTGGATTTATGATTTGGGCAAGTACGGAGTTTAAGGGAGCGAGTGAACCCGCTAACCTTAAAGGTGGAGTCTGGGATATCTTTGGATGGTGTTTTATCGCATGGGTTTTAATCCTGCTTTACACTGTGACCAAGATGCTCTTTGGAAAAAAATTCCGCGATACAACTATGGCCAAACTAGCGGGGATTAAAGAGCGCGATGAAAGAGAAGGGTTAGTGGCAGGCAACGCTGCTAAGTTTTCTTTCCTTTCGACCTTTGCTCTTTTACTTTTTATGTTGGTTTTTTCAGTCACAACGCTAACTGTGAAAAAGAATGAAGTGCCTGCTCCCGGGAAAAATGGCCAAGTTGCTATCGGCTTTGGTCTAAAGGCCCATGATGAAACAGCTTTTGTTCATCAGGTTAAAGATGGAGTGGAGAGTTTTGACTACAAGTCTATACCTCTATCAAAACCATTCATGCTTTTAGTTATTATGATATGGCAAATTGGAAGTTATCACTTGGTCGCGAGGCGAGAGCTCCGCGAATAGTATGAGTAAAGAATCCACCAGGTTTATGCGCTCCTGGTGGATTTTTTTATTAGTTAAGAATTGATTCAGAGGCCAGGATTAAAACGTCGATCGACTCTTCTGTCGAAAGCTCAGCATTCACTGATTTTACCATTTCAATTTTAGAAGCAAGGTACACGCTGATTGTTCCGTTGACAGCGTAGTCCTGGATATCATTTTGGATCATTTGCGCTTCCATTTTTCTATTTTCAGTCGTAGCGATTGAAGAAGCCTGGCTTGAAATAACGATCATGTTGGCAACAACATTAGCAACAGTCTGGATTGTTGAGTTTGCCAGAGTCTGCTCAGAGAATGTGGCAGCAGAAGCAAGAGTTGTTGAAAGTGATAAAGCGGCAATAACGATAGTTTTTTTCATAGTTTCTCCCAAGTTGTTTTAAAGAAGTTGCGTCCTTGTAGCATGTTTCTTCTCTTATGTGGCCCTGGTGTAAAAAATTCAGGAGCTCTAGCGAAAAATGTGAAACTTGTTTATAAAGAAGGCGCTTTTTCAACACATAAAAAGGTTTAATTTGGAGGACTTATGAAATCACTTCTGATCGCTTCTCTAATGGTTCTTTCTGTTCCATCGTTTGCTAAGCTTGCCGTTTACGGAAATGCTGATGCTGCCAGAGCTGTGTTGGCTCCTGAAGTTCTGTCAAAAGTAATGGATAAGGCCCAGACAGAAACATTTCTAAAAGTTGAAGTCGCAAACACAAAACTTAACGAGTTCTCAGTGACTGTTGAAACTGCAAAGTTAGACTGGCGTTGTGAGAGCGTTGTAAAAGTAAAAGCTGTTGGTGAAGTCGTAACTTTACCTGGTGGCGGAAAGATCGCAACAAACAAACTTGTTGTTGGAAAAATTGCTGAAGCTAAATGTGTTGAATAAAATTTTTTATTGATTCGGTATACCTCCTGTTAAAGGGCAACTAGAGAGCTGCTTTAGATTTTATTAAATTCACTTCCTCATCTTGTGGAAGCGAAAGAAAAAGAAGTAGCGTTCTGTTTTGTTTTTTAACAGGAGAAAAAAATGAAATCCCTATTGATCGTGCCTTTTTCTTTTCTATTCATGAGCTTTTCTTTTGCCCCAGACTGGCATTGGAAGAGCGCTTACACTGACATTCAAAACGATTGCGTAGTTATTTCCGAAGCCAATGACCAGGCGCCAATTGATTTCTATGAAGCGGAGTGCAGGTCATTTGGTGGCTACCAGCTCTATATCGAAGGTGGAGATCTTCGTTATGGACCGAAACTGCTCTTTAATGGAGTGCAAATTAATCTTCAAAGGCCTGGTAATTTTCATGACCCAGGATCAGATAAGATCGAATGGCTTTATAGGCACACTATCGACGCAGAAGGATCGGGATCAATAGAGTGGGCCGGTCTGATTTATCGTTTAAGTGTTGTTGATGCAGAAAATGGAACAGACACATCTGTCATTTACTCCGTGCGATTAGATGGAGAGAAGAGTTGTGTTATTGGTACGAGTCAAACAGAAGAAGAAGCTCACTCTCTTATTTATCATTCAAAGGCTGACTGCCAATGAGTTGTTTGCTAGACTTTTTCGTACTTAAGGAGGTCTTATGAAATCTACATTGTCAGCTCTCTTTTTATCATTACTTATTTCTTCTAATGTTTTTGCTGTCGGATTAAAGCTCACGCCTGGGACTTACAAAATTGACCCTGCTCATACACGAGTGTCGTTTTTAATTAAACACTTTGTTGTATCTGAAGTTCAGGGGCGTTTTAATGATGTCGAAGGGACATTCATGCTTTCTGATAACATTAGTAAAAGTACAATCGACGTTACAATTCCTATTGGATCAATTGATACGGCGGTAGCAAAAAGAGATGAACACTTAAAGAGTCCGGACTTTTTCGATGCTGCTAAATACCCAACGATGACTTTTAAGAGTAAAAAATTCACTGGGACACTTTCAAGTTTTAGAGTGACTGGTGATTTAACAATTAAAGATGTTACTAAAGAAGTTGTTTTAGTCGGGAAGTATACCGGATCAGCTAAAGACCCATGGGGGGGAACAAGAGCTGCTGTTTCGGCCAATACAAAAATCAACCGCAAAGATTTCCATATCAATTACAATGACAAAATTGATATCGGTCCTGCTGTTGGCGATGAAGTAACAATTCAAATTCTCTCTGAAGGCGTATTAGAAAAATAATGATTGAGGCTTCACTTTCTATTTAGGAAAGTGAAGCCTTTTACTTAGCTCTCATCTGCCATTATGTGTGGCCACTTTTAGGTAAAATCTCTAAGTTCAATTTGTCTTATTCTCGCAACTTATAAATAGCTGGTATTTTTTAACTAGCTGGTATATCGCAAAAAGCTCATATTTAGGACTAATTCATTCGTGTCGCATTTTATAATGTAGATATGAAAACACTAACAACATATGTAACAACAATTCAGGAAAAAGAACTCTTCTTAAAGTTTGTCCTGCTTTCGACATTAGCTATTGGTGTTTACTCGAACGTTAGAAATACAAAAAATACCAAAGGGCTAGAGCCGGTCAAATTAGACAATGTTTACGATGACGAATTTGGGGATTTTGATAAAATCTATGTCCCTAATAAGCCAGTCGTCATTGCCAAAATGATGAAGACTCTAAAGCCTACGATGAGTAAGGCGCAAAAACACCATTTGTCGATAAAGATTCATGCGGTTTTAAATAAATATAATATTCCACCTCAGATTGTTTTATCGATTATTGATACGGAAAGTAGTTTTAATCAAAATGCAGTTTCCTCTACTGGAGACTTGTCTCTAGCGCAGATTAATGTGGAAGTTTGGAACAAAGAATTTGAGCGCATGAAAAGGCCATTAATCGACAGTGAGAGATTAAAAAAAGATGAAGTTTACGCTTTGGATATGATGGCCCAGATCTTAACAATTCTGAAAGACCGCTACGAGAAAAACGACCGCAGATGGTACGCTCGCTACCACTCAAAGAGCAAAAAATATAAGGGGCTTTACCTCACTAAGCTTGAGCGCCGAATGAAGAAACTGGAGAAATCCAACATCGCAGGCTTTAAAAAGACCAGTAAACCACGACTTCTGGCGCTTCAATAGGGAGAAAGGCGCTGGTCAAAAGAGACCTTTTGGGCCATACTCGGCCCTATGGATTTAAATGCACTCGACACCACTCTGTATGCTTCACAGCTAGAGGCAAAACGCCTTAAGCTTAAAGAGCTTTTTAAACCCTTTACGACAATGGAAGCAGAGGTCTTTGCATCTCCAGAAGCCCACTACCGCATGAGAGCGGAATTCCGCGTCTGGCACGAGGGAGAGGACATGTATTATTACATGTTCGATAAAGTCCAGGACCAGAAAATCAGAACCGATCAATACCTTCCAGTGAGCCTGCTTATCAACGATATGATGAAGGCATTAATGGAAGAGTTAAGGCCGAATCTTGCTTTAAGGAAGAAGTTATTCCAGGTCGACTTTCTCTCGACATTAAGTGGTGAGATTTTAGTGAGCCTTCTTTATCACCGTCAACTAGATGATGCCTGGATCACCGAAGCCAAACTTCTCAAAGAAAGGCTTTCAAGCAAGTTTAAAGTAAACCTGGTTGGGCGTGCCCGCAAACAAAAGATTGATCTTGATCGCGACTTCGTCATTGAAGAGCTTCCAGTTAATGGCAAAAAACTTCTTTATAAGCAGATTGAAAACAGCTTTACACAGCCTAATGCCCAAGTGGCCATTAAGATGCTGGAGTGGGCGATCGATTGTACAAAAGAGAGCTCTGGAGACCTTTTAGAGCTTTACTGCGGTAACGGAAACTTTTCAATTGCTCTAGCTCCGAATTTTAGGAAAGTGCTGGCGACAGAACTCGCAGGACCTTCAGTTGAGGCTGCTCAATACAATATTGAAGTGAATGGCATAACTAATCTTCAGATCATCCGTATGTCTGCAGAAGATTTCAGTGATGCTATGGCCGGAAAAAGAGAGTACCAGCGACTAAGAGGCATCAATCTTTCTGATTACGAATGCAGCACTATTTTTGTCGATCCTCCAAGAGCTGGCCTTGATGCTAATACTGTAGCATTAGTTCAAAAATATGAACGTATTCTTTATATTTCATGTAACCCACACACGTTGATTGAGAACCTTGAAGCGCTTTCATCAACTCACTCAATTAAGCGCCTGGCGCTCTTTGACCAGTTTCCATACACTGATCACATGGAGTGTGGTGTGCTTCTTTGCCGCAACTAAACGCCTCTGCCGTACTCAACGGTAAAGCTGGATTTTGCCAGGCATTCATGTTCCAGAAGATTTTTAATACTTCCAGGTGTTGAGTTCGGACTCAAATGCACTTCCTTATTTTTTAGCGCGTAGACAGTGAAGACATAATGGTGAGGACTGTCTCCAATCGGCGGGCAAGGTCCTCCGTAATGAGCTTCACCATAATCAGACTCTACTTCTACTGAGCCTGTTGGAAGTTTTCCTTCGTTTGAAGCTCCCTCTGGAAGAGCAGTGACCTCTGGCGGAATATTGACGACGGCCCAGTGCCACCATCCACCGACTCGAGGTGCATCTGGATCAAAAACAGTCACGGCAAAACTCTTAGTGTCTTTCGGTGCATCCTTCCACTCAAGTGGTGGAGAGATATTTTTTCCAGAGCACCCCATGCCGTTAAAGACATAGTTATCTGGTACTGTTTGTCCTGGTTTAAGTGCGTTGGACCATGCTGTAAAGGGCATAAGACCTCCTTGTCTCAAGAGAGTTTGTTAAAAATTAAGATGCAAATGAGAGGCCTTCTCCTTTAAACTTTTCGAATAGAAAACTTAAATAGAGAGGATTCATGAAGGCCATTATTCTCAGTTTGTTAATGATTCAATCAGCTTTTCCTTGCACGATTTTTTCTCTGTACCCAAATGAAGAGCATTGGGTGGGAAGGACTTTTGACTGGGCCTATGGACATGGTTTGGTTTACACCAATAAAAGAAACGTAACAAAAACAAGTGTGAGAATACTGCCAACAGACGTTTTAAGTACGTGGACCTCGAAATATGGAAGTGTAACCTTCAATCAATTCGGAAGAGAGTTCCCGACAGGCGGAATGAATGAAAGAGGACTCATTGTAGAGGCCCTTGAATTAAAGTCTTCAATATATCAACCCGTCGATGCAAAAGCTTCTTTCAACGAACTCCAATTTATTCAGTACGTGCTGGATAATTTTCAAACGATTGGTGAAATTAGGGGAGCATTGAAAGGTCTTCGCCTGGCGCCAGTTGGTTCGCAATTACATTATTTCACGTGCGATATCAATGAGTGTATGACGATCGAATTTATTAATGGAAAAATTGAAACCCGCCATGGTAATACACTTCCCATTTCTGGCCTGGCCAATAATACATATGATGAGTCAAAAGACTACGCAAAAGAGTTTGTTACTTTTGGAGGGGATAAACCAGTTGTCCAAGGCTCAAAAGAATCACTGGATCGTTTTGTCCGCTCTAACTACAACGTTAAATCGATTAACGAATATGATGATAAAATTCAAACTCTTTTTACTTTTTTGGCCGACGTAGGATCATTGAATAATCGTTGGCAAATCATTTATAATCAAAGTCAAAGAACTATTAATTTTCGAACGACAGCAAAGATTAAATTGCAGCGTATGATTGATGTTTCAGCACTTGATTTCAGCTGCCAGACACCGGTTAAGTATTTTGACCTTGATAGTGACAGCGAAGGTCCAATCAGGCATGAATTTAAGGATTTCGATTTTAATGTTAACCAATCAGTGATTAAGAAGTCGGTTGATATGCAAAAGCTTCCGGCGGCATTAACAATGAGACTTGCAGTTTATCCTAACGAAACAAAATGTAATGACTAAATCAAGCTGCCCCCAATTGGGGGCAGCTTATCTTCTTTTTCTTTTTAATTATCTATCCATCTCTCTGTCTTTTTGCCAATTTTGTTGTGAAGATTGTCCAGCTTTGCCTGGCTGTTGCTGTTGTTGTGCTGGTTTTTGATTAACTTGTGAACCCTGTTGTGTTTTATTTGAGTTCACTTGTGATCCAGCTTGTTGTGGTTTTTGTTGACCTTGTTGACCAGCTTGCTGCTGAGCAGGTTGTTTTTGATTCTGATTGTTTTGAATTGCCATATAATACCTCTTGTTAATGTGGGCATCAGTGCCTGCGATATTAAAAGCAACCTCTGTGCCGAATTTAAGGGCATAAAATAAGAAGGTATGGGAACAAAGTGGACTAAGGATGGGGCATTTCTTTTCGGCATTGTGGTTGCAGTTATAATTCTAAGCGGCCATATCAAGGAGGATATATGCAATTTCAATCAGTCTATGGCGAACAGTCGACTAAAACACATATGAAAGAGTGCATTGATAATTGTTTGAACTGTTTTCGTGTGTGTGAAGAAGCTGTTAGCAGGGCCATTGAGTCATCTAATATAAATACAGAACACGTAAAATTACTTCAGGCCTGTGCCACCATTTGCATGACATCAGCAGAGTTTATGATGATTGAATCGAATTATCATTATGACACTTGTGGCCTGTGTGCAAAGATTTGCAGGGCCTGTGCTAAGGATTGTGAAAACGGAAGTGAAGCCTGGATGCAGGAGTGTTATGAAGCCTGTACAAAATGCGCTTATTCGTGTGAAGGAATGTCTAAGATGGGCCACTAAAAAGAAAGGCGGCTTCATTAAGAAGCCGACTTTATACAACTCTCATCTGCGTCGATTGTCTAAAACTTAGACACCCCAATGTATTCTTTATCCTGCCTCTCCTGGACTTTCACCCTTATGTTATCTTTGAAGGGAATGTCTTAATAAATGAGGGTAGAATAATGAAAGCTGTGCTTTTCTTTATGTTTCTTTCTCTAACCGTGACATCAGTCTTTGCTCAATCAAAAAAAGACGTCCTGCCAGAAAATAATTTCTGCAGTCCAATCATTGATTCTAAAAAATACCTGACAAACGATTTCCATAGCAATTATCCGAGAAGGGTAAAATTTGAATGTACATATCAATGTAAGGCCAATGGGAAGATGCAAACAATTATGGCCGTCTCAGATGTAACTATTCACTCGATGGATGATGATGCAACTAATGTTGTTTGCCAGGGTGTAATGGTTAAGAAAGTCTCATGGGGGTACGATTTTGATAAAGTGGTTCCTTTTTATGCCTACATGACAAGTATGCCGGAAATAAAAGCATGGGCCTTTGATAATATCAGTTTAAATCCAAAGATTAATTCACTGGAAGTGGCGAATCTACAAAAATTAAAACAAGACCTTTATCAGGTAGCTGCTTCTTTTATTATGGCCGGAAATAATGGTGGAGCAGCGACTGCTCATTTTACTGAAGCCGGCAAAAGGCTTTCGGCCATTGGTGATCAGTTGCCGGGAAAAACAACATTACTTGATGAGACAATCAAACAAATTGTCGTCAATCGTGGAGCTGGGAAGTTGGGCAATACCGCCGACTCTCTGGTTAACACTGTGATATCCTCAGCTGCGGGATGGAGAATTCCAAGTCATCAGTTTTAATTTTGACAGTCAATGAATCATTAGCGATCATTTTTGAGTGAAATACTTATTGATCGCTCTTTTATTAGCTTCGTGTGCCCGTGCACCAATCACTCGCATTGAAGAATCGATGCGCCCAGCTTCTTCCAGACCGGTATTCACTGACACTCTTTCTAAAGAAAGTTTTTTTATCGCTTTAAGAAAACACATTGATGTCATGAAGACTTCGCGTCTAGTGATGCCGACAATGACCTTTGGAGAGATTAAAATCCCTAAAGAACAGTATATTGCTTCACTTGAAGAGATTTTTAATCATCAAGATAGCTGGCAAAGTTATATCTATAATAATTTTGATTTTATGGAAGTCTATGGGAAAGATGACTGGGGAGAGGTCATGGCCACTGGTTATTATGAACCTTTGGTGAAGGGCTCTAAGGCTAAAAATAAAATTCATTCGCAGGCCATGTACAGCACTCCTGTTGATATGATTACTGTTGATTTGAAAAAATTCGCTCACAAGTTTTCTAAGACTGAAAAACTTGGTGTGTTACAGGGGAGACTGGAAAATAACAATCTTGTTCCCTATTACGATAGAAAGAATATTGATGTCGATATGAAGCTTAAGGGACAAAAGCTTGAGCTTGCCTGGGTGGAGCCAGTAGATTCTTTCTTCATTCAAATTCAAGGATCTGGGGTTGTTGAATTTGAAGATGGAGAAAAGATTCGTGTGGGTTATGCCGCTCAAAATGGACATCCTTACATCCCTATCGGAAAGTTCTTAACAGATGTCATTCCTCTTGAAAGTATGAGTATGCAAAAAATCAAGCAGCATCTTGATACACTTTCGGAAAAAGAAAAACAGGACATTTTAAACAAGAACCCAAGTTACGTTTTCTTTAAAAAACTCGACGGCCTTGCTTTAACTTATGCCGGAATGGAAGTGAGTGATGGTAGAACTATTGCCACTGATTTACATCTCTTTCCCAAAGGCGCAATGGCCTTCCTGGATGTAGAAGAACCAGTTTTTGCCAGCATTAAAGATCTTGAGCCGATTTCATGGTCACCAGCACCTCGTCTTGTTTTTGATCAGGATACAGGGGGGGCTATTCGTGGAGCAGGAAGAGTGGATCTTTTTTTTGGCCAAGGTGACGAAGCTTCTCACAAAGCAGGAGTCATGAAACAAAAGGGACGATTGTACTACCTCGTCCCTAAAGTCATTAATTAATTTCTTAGATAAAATTTTTCGGTGCTGTTAGGTTCACTCTTTCTAATAAAGAGCCTCTTTTCTGCATCAATCCCCAAAAGAACTTGAAAAACATCACTTAGGATCGCACGCGAAGAATAATAACCATGACCTAAGCCTAGAGTCTGGTTGTCGACAAGGCCCACATTGATTGTGTCCAGGTTTTCTGAGTAAGTGCAAGCTCCCATACGGTCATTATTGTTGAATGTTTTTGAAGCAGTCATCGCTTTGTCATTATATGAACAGTAAAGAGTAATGCGCTTACTTGTATCCTTGATATTATCAATTAAACGTAAGAACTCAGCAGCTTCAAAATCAGGAGCATTTAAAACAAGTTCATTGATAACGCTTTTATGTAAATCTTTTAAACCGGGAAGAACTACCTGATGCCCCATTGAGTGCACAACCAGGTTTACTTTTAAATTACTATTTGCCAGTGAAGTCATTAAATTTCTAAAAGCTTGAATCGAAGCTTTTGCATTTTGATTGTTGCTTTCATATGTTTTTGTAAGGAACTGTTCATCAAAGAATCCGTCTCCCGCCCCAGAAGGCCATGAAAAAAGGATGACTGGGCCTTGGTATTTTAAGTCATAAGTGATTTGGGCAGCACGAAGAAGTGCTTCTTCATAGCGAACATTAAATCCATGAACGAAGACCAGTGGGTTTCTCTTTGTCTTTTTCATATAATCCATCACAGTCGTCTCAGGGAGAGATTTGGCGTTGAGGATTTTAAAGTAATCGTGAGAGGACTGGCGTCCGTCTTTTGTGAATGTTAATTCCCCAGTGCTGTGGTTTTTTGGGACATTGATTTTACAAATGCCAAAGCTCGTCACTTTATCTAAGGCAACGCCATAAGTATTGTTTGTACACCCAAAGTTCCCGGTTTTTGATTTTCTGTTGGTGACAACAAAAACATCAATAGCACGTGTGTCAGTATAGTCTTCCTTAAAGTAATCGTCCCAAATTGGTTTTAAGTCTTCCTGAAATTTTTCATCGAGATTTACAATTTCAGGAGTCTCCTCTGTAGCAGGAGTGGTAGCTTGCAAAATGGCAGGAGTTTCTGGTTTAGATGGGGCTACTGGCTCAGAAGAGCAGGCGCTTAAAAGAGCGATCAATGAGAAGATGAGAGCATTTCTTTTCACAGTGTTTTACTCGGATAAGGGTGACTAATAATATTGCTTCTAATTTAATCAAAACGGTAAACGACTGCAATGAAAGAATGGCATGTTTTATGCTTCTTAAAAGAGAAGGTCCTTTAATATGTTTGATCAAGGAGTCGTTTATGAAAAAAGATGTGACAAATTATGACCGCGAGCACCTTCCAGCCTCTCGTCGAGCAGGCTTCTTTACACCGTGGTCAAATGACTACTGGGAACCAAGCCGTTGGTTTGATAATTTCCTTAATTCTGACTTATCAGTTTTTCCAACTGACAATCGTTTTTTATCACCGGCCATTGATGTTGATGAAACCGCTGATGAATACCTGGTGAGCGCAGATCTGCCAGGGATTAAAAAAGAGGACATTTCCATTGATTGCTCTGGTAATCAACTGACTATTTTAGCAGAAAGAAAATATGAATCTGAAAATGGTCGCAAACAAGGAAGACGAGAAAGATTTTTTGGAACTTACAGCCGAACTTTCACTCTTCCAACTGGAGTAGACTCCAATAAGATTGAAGCCGCTTATGATGGTGGAGTCTTGGTTGTTCATATTCCAAAAGGTGAGCAGGTGAAAAGCAGACGAATTCAAATAAATGAATCGACAAAGACCGACGTGAAGAAACATTAATCCAGGCCCCTTTTGGGGCCTTTATTTTAAGTAAGAATCGTGAATGGCATCAATAACGCCTTCTTTTTTTAGTTGATTGAGAGTTCGGCTGAAATTCTCAGCGAGCTTTTTAGCCTTCTCTCCTTTGGCCTTAGAGAAGGCAACGTAAGAAGGAGTTTCTGAAATGACGTAAACCATTTCAAGCTCTTTAGCATACCCCATTTTTTTACTGAGATACTTAAAAGGCTCCTCAGAAGCTGCGGCCACATCCATGCGGACTTTGCCTTCATGACTTAGTTTATTGATTTGCATCTCTTCATTGCGACTGAGATCAAGTGTGAGATTCTTTTTAAAATTATCAAACTGCTGGCCATAAGAATATTGATCGTTAATTCCAACAACGAGATTTTTTAAATCTTCCAGACTGCGCACATTAATGTTTCTCGCTTTTCTGGCAAAGATAGCATTGCGAGTGTAGCTGACAGGTTCAAAAGGAAAATAAAGGAATTCCAAGCGCTCTGGTGTCTTAAAAGGAGGAAAAATCGCATCGACCTTTCCATTTTTCGCCATCGTTATAGCACGAGGCCAGGGATATTGCTCAAAGACAGGATCAATTTTTAAACGAGCACATATCGCTTTGATAATGTCGACGTATGTTCCGCGAAGTTTTCCGTTCTCGCGGAAAATTTTTGGTGGAATTTCTTCAGGAGAAGCAAACACGACTCTTTCTGCAAGGGCGAGCGCTGGAAGAAGCATAATGAATGTGCTGGCCACAAGGCGGAGGAAAAGTGTTCTCATAAATGTCGTTTATTCTAGCGAATCAGGTAGAGCATTCCAAGCAAAGAATTCTTTCGGTATGCTAATCAATTTTCGGGCTTCCCAGCAGTGTCTTTTTTAATTTTTGGTACTCACCACTTTCGCGTGCCTGCGGGATTGTATTCCAGATCTTGTGAGTGAGATCCTTATTATGTGCGTAGAAGGTTTTTGTAAATAGTAGATACTGATCCATTTCTTTAAAAGGCTGTGGCATTGCTGAGATACCTTTGCCTAGTGCTGGTTTTTCATTGAGAGTTTTAATTGAAGGCATATGTTGTAAAACAGCGACATTGACGACTTTTTTTTGAAGGGCCTCAAGAAGTTCAGCTGCGGTTGAGCTCGTTGAATAAACAGGGTATCCGGCCTCCTGCAGATCATTTCCTACACTATAGCCAAGTTGCACACCAACTTGATTGCTCCCTAGATTAATGAATTTTCCATCTTCCCAGCGGATGGTGCTGTCGTTTCTCACATACACAATGTAACTATCAGAGTGAAGCTTTAAGGAAGTGTCTAATTGGCCGTTATTTTTGGTAGGGTAGACTCCCCATTTTGTGCGCTCACTAGTAAAGCTCGCTGCGATTAAAGCATCAACTTTTCCCGACTGAGCTTCAAGCATACAACGCTTCCATGGAAGTCTGACATACTTAAAACGAATGTTTAATTTCTTTTCAATATATATCATTTCGCTAAGTGCGAGTCCTTGTTTGTCACCGGTAATCCATGGGAAAACCACGACATCTTCGTAACAAAGCTTAATTGGCTCAGCAGTAGCGGCTGAAGAGAAGAAAAGAGCAGTGAAAGTCAGGGAAAATAAATATGAGCGCATACCCATCCACAAATAAAAATTATACTTTTATTCTAAAAAGCATGAAAATCAATGACAACTAAATTTATTATAAAAATACTGCACTCGAGAGGGAAGCATACTAAAATAAGGTCTTAGAGAGGATTAAACATGAAATGGAGCTTCATTCTGGCATTATTGCTTTTGTCAATGAAGGCGTCTGCAGAAGACGTTCTGCCCATTTATGTTTTTGAGATCAGACCACTCATTTACCAAGACGATAATAAAGAAGTTAAAGGGGAGTGGTTAGATGGCTTTGAAAAACTCTCAAAAGAATCTGGAATCAAGTTCCACTATCAATTTGTCTCAATCCCACGCCTGGAAATTTTTCTCAGTGGAAAGAAACCAGGGTGCAATCTTACTTTGTTAAGAACTAAAGCACGAGAAAAAATGAATATTCAGTTTATTTATGACCATCCAGTAAAAACTATTTTTAAGGTTTATCAAAGAGGCAATGACATCAGAAGATGGAACCTAAAAGACTTAAGCTACAATAAGAAAGTAAAAATTATTACTAATACTTCTGTTGCAATCGACATTTTAAAAGAAAAAAATATTGAGGCCGAGTTATTGTTCAACTTGAATTCAATAGTTCATATGCTCTTGATGAAAAGAGTTGACTTAGTCGTAGCATCTAATCTTGCAATCGAGAAGATGCCGGAGTTTCATGATAGGAAAGTCATTGTTGTCCAGGAAGTAAAAACGCTGTCGCATGGGATTGGATGCTCACAGGCGACAGCGAAAAATATACTTGATAAACTTCAGAAATCAGCAAAAAAATTACACTTAGTGTTTTAGTAATAAATTGTTGTCATGATGTCTCATCACTCTATGATAAATTTTCTTTTCGGCAATCGGAATGGCCAGCCCGGAAGAAGCTGAAATCAACACACCGAAGACAATTGAGTTCCATAAAAGAACGTGATTGTGTGAGTAAAGCAGGAACCATGGTGAGAAAATTAACCAGGCCCCAAAAAAGAAAATCAACCATTCAGGCCATGGTTTCAATTGTCGAATCGAAATAATTGATAGAGTTGAAACGATGGCACCAATCATGAGAAAATTCCACGAAACAACGTTTACAGCTCCCGGGTTTGAATTAAAACCGGCCCCCATAGTAAAGGGAATGAGTAAAACCCATAGACCTGATAAAAAATTGACCCAGTTTTCCCAATGAGCGTCTGTCATTAGATTTTTCATAAACACTCCTCCAGTGAGCTTAAATGGCCTACTGTTTTAGTTCGGACAAAGACACACGTCTACTGCCCTATCCAATGTAGATTGAGCATAAAAGATGCCAAAAAATGTCATTCTAAAAATAAAGATTTAGTCACTTTTTTGAGAGGGAAATGGGGCAAAAAGTCTTACCTCGACCCCAGGCGAACAGGGCGCTCTTTAAGAGAGAAAAGATTGATAAATTGATCAAATGTTTTCTGACTTAAATCGGTCGAGTGAGCAATATATTTTTCTGTTTCTGTTCTGATTGTTTCAGCTGAAAAAGGAGAGTGCGTCTTAAACATCTCTTCCTGATTTCTTGGGTTATCCAGCCAACGCATAATCATCGCTTGGTCAGCTTCCAGGTGAAATTGTATTCCATAAGCTTTATCACCATACTTAAAGGCCTGCCCGGTACAGACATCAGATGAAGCCAGATGGGTGGCTCCGCGAGGAATGTCGAAAGTGTCACCGTGAAGTTGAAATATTTTTTCAGTCTTTTTAAAGTGAGAAAAAAGCGGGTCCTTTGCACCTTCGTCAGTGAGATTAACATCGCACCAACCAATTTCTTTTTCTGCACTCTTTCGAACTTCTGCTCCAAGAACGTGCGCCAGGAGTTGGGCCCCCAGGCAGATTCCTAAAATAGGAATTTCTTTTTTTAGCGCCTCTTCGATGAGTTGCATTTCGACTTTGATGTGACGGTATTTATCAGCTTCATAAACGCCCATGTGCCCACCGAGAACGATAAGCCCGTTGTATTTTTGAACTGAAGGCTGTTCATCAGGAGTGCGCTCGAAATTCACATAGCGCATATTAAGGCCACGGGACTTGAGTGTGGGATTAAGAGTTCCAAGAATTGTGTGGGCGACATGCTGGAAGACGAGGACTTTTCTCATATTTTGATTATACCTGATTACAGGAAAAGAGTTAAGTTGGCAGAGAATTCATTTAAAAGAAAAGCATTGTAGGCAACCCCGAACATTAGGTTTTTACTTGCCATATATTGAACTCCTCCATAGATATCGGATTTTTTTCTTTCTATTGAAAGCATTCCATCTTTCTCCTTTAAGTTATCTGATTCTTCCTGGCGGTAAGCAAGGTTAAAGAGGACGCTTTTAAAGAGGTATGAGCTTGAGTAGATCCTGATGCTTGTAGGCTTCGTGTAGAATTTGTAATCAGTTTTAATGGCCGCAAGATCAAAGGCAAAATTCTTAATCTTTGTCCCCAACGTGAGAGTTGCCACAGTGTACTTTTCTTCGTATGTCTCAGAACCGTAAAAAAGAGAATAGGGGATGCCGCTGTAGGGATTGGTATAATCATTCAAAGCGATCTTCGCATCGTCTTTGTAGACGTAGTATCCAAAATTTAAAAAATAAAGTTTTCCAGAGACGCCCATTCCGGGATTAATTCTTCCAATCTCAGAATGGCGTTTGGCCGAAAGTCCCAGGTCGAGACCAAAATTTGATTTATCGATCAAAGAAAGACCGATGGCCCCGTGGAGTTTTTTATTTTTGTATCTTTTGTTATCTACTCTTCTTTGAAGATAGACATCATCGATTTCGATCGCACGGTTTCCAAAAAAAGTATTGTCGCCAGATGAGGCGATAAGGGCCCCGCCCAGTTTTCCATTTCCAGTCACTATGGCATAACCAACTGGATTGCTCGGTTGATAGGAAAATTCAACACCCAGTCCCTTAATCTTACTGATGTTACCCGGGTTTAGTGATGAGGCAATGGAAGCTGAAGGTGCGGATTTGCTGGAGCCTTGAGAGGAACTACTCCCGCAGTATTTGAAATAACGGCAATGATCATCTTCAGCGTAAGAAAAGCTGAGAGTTCTCAGTAAAATCATCAGGAGTGCAACCATTTCCCAAGTATAGTATTTTTTTTGATTCTCACAAGACAGAGTGCTTGGCGGAAAAATACGTCATAGATTAAAATACTTGAAAGACAAAAGGATGATCAATGATCTACGGAAATGAATCAATCTCTCACTATTCAAGAAGTAATGTATCCATCTGGATGACCATGGCCTTCCAGGCCGGGGTCCTCAATATCGGTGGCTTTATGGCCTGTCATCGTTTCGTCTCGCATGTCACGGGGTTTGCGACTTTTTTTGGTTATGAACTCAACAAAGAGGATTCAAGTCACGCCATCGGGATGTTGATTGTGCCACTCTTTTTTCTTCTCGGGGCCATGTTGAGTGGGGTGTTGGTCGACATCAGATTAAAACAGCATAAAAAACCAAAATACTATATCGCCTTTGGTGTGATCTTTTTTCTTATTCTCATTGTGCTTTTAGGAGGAGTGAGTGGGAAGCTAGGTGTATTTGGTGAAAGTGTTTATAGCCTTGGAGACTATTTGCTTTTAGTTCTTCTGTGTTTTATTTGTGGTGTTCAGAATGGAACTATTACCACCGTTTCAAAGTCAGTCGTGCGAACAACTCACCTTACGGGGATTACAACCGATTTGGGAATTGGGTTAGTGCGCTTAATTAATTATAAAAAAATTGAAGGGCCTCTGGATAATGAAAAGAAGGCCACTATGATGAGAGTTGGGATCATTTTCTTTTTTGGTCTTGGTTCTGTCGTAGGTGGTTACGCTTTTAATCACCTGGAGTATCTGGGATTTATTATCCCGGCGCTGACTTCCGGGGTTCTTTTCCTGATGATGCTTTATTTTCAGCTGTTCAAGCGCGCTTAGCCTTTTGGTAAATAGATGAATTGTGGTTTAGCCACGAATGAGTGCAGCCCTGAAAAGATTCAGAGTGACCAATGAACAAAAAGCCCTGATCAATCGTGTGTTCATATAGTTTATGAGCGATCAATTCAGTTGTTTTTTTATCAAAATAAATAAGAACATTTCGACATAAGATCAAATCAAAGATTTTAGGAGCACCTTTATCATCAACAAAAGAAGCTTCAATTAAATTGTGAGGCACGAAAGTCACTTTCTCTTTTAAGTGTGCTTTGATTCTAAACCACCCCTTTGCTTCACGTTCGCCAATGTCTAAACATTCATCTCGGTAAAGATCCGGTATTTCATGAAGTTTAGAAAGAGAGTAGACAGCATTCTCAGCAGTTTTTAAGACCTTGGTATCGATATCGGTTCCGATGATTTTGAAATCTCGCCCCGGTGGAAGATAGTGCTTGAGTATCATTGCGAGGGTATAGGCCTCTTCGCCGGTTGAGGCCGCAGCAGACCAGATGTGAAAAGTTGTTTTATCTTCCTTGAGCCACTTAGGAAGAATATACTGGATAAGAAAATGAAAATGATCCGGCTCGCGGAAAAAATCCGTTTTGTTGGTTGTCAGGATGTTGATAAATTCCTGCCACTCCTCATGCGTATCGGGGAGTGTTTCCAGGTAATTTCTATAGTCAGAAAAATTTTTATAACTGTGCTCGCGCAGTCTTTGAGTCAGCCTGGTTTTGATTAAATCCAACTTTGCCTGCTTCATTGAGATGCCGGAGAGTTTTTTTATTTTCCCGGCAAAGTATTCAAAATCTTCTTGAGTAAGAGGGGACGGCCCAAAGGCCGTCCATAAAGAATCGGTGATCATTATATTACCTAAATATCTTCAAAACCAGGGTTGTTGTAATGAGGCACATCTCCTGAAGCTTTTTTATAATCCATTTTTGGAGTAGCTCTTTTAGCTGCTTTCATTGGCACAACATTACTTTTTTGAACTTTTGCTACAGATTTAGGAGCCTCATATGCATGAGTATGAGTCCCATTTTTTTCTCCGTTAATAGTCAAAACTAATTGAGAAACTGCATTTTTAAGAGAATCGGCTTGAGCTGAAAGTTCCTCGGCAGCACTTGCACATTCTTCAGAAGTCGCAGAATTGACCTGGGTCATCTGATCGAGCTGTCCCATTGCCTTAGTAATTTCTTGGACACCTTGGGCCTGTTCCTGGCTGGCCGACGCGATTTCAGTGGCCATGTGAGAGACACCTGATACGTTTTTAACGATTTCTTCCAGCATATCACCGCATTTTTGTGCAATCAGTACACCATCTTCAACTTTAAGTTTTCCTTCCTGAATTAATTTTTCAACACTTGTTTTTGTCTCAGCTGCAACCTGGTTTGCTTTTTCTACACTTTCTTCCAGCATTGTACTAATTTCGAGGGCAGCTGTTCCACTCACTTGCGCAAGTTTACCAACTTCTTCGGCAACGACAGCGAAACCTTTGCCATGCTCTCCCGCTCTTGCTGCTTCAACTGAAGCGTTGAATGAAAGCAGCTTTGTCTGGAAAACGATATCGTTGATGATCTTTGTTTTACTTCCGATTTCTTCAATGACTTTAACAAACCCAATCATACTTTCGTTGCTGCGGTTAACTTCTCTCATGATGTTGCTGTTACTTTCATTAATTGAGTTCATTGAATTAATCATTTGTTCAACAACTGCTTTACCTTCAACTGCGGCCTGATGAGAATTAGATGTCATTTGTGCCGTTGAATTAGCATTGTCAGAATTTTTAGCTACCATTGAATTCATCTCTTCAATCGATGTTGCTGTTTGCTCAAGAGCTGAAGCCTGCTCAGTCGTTGCTTGTGAAAGTTCTTCTGATGAAGAGGCGATCTGATTAGCAGCACTGCTAACTTGAATAGAGCCTTCATCAAGCGATCTAATGACATCTTGAATGGCCTTTGATGTAGCCTTTAAAATAACAAAGGCAATTGCCGTTGCGGCCAAAGTAGAGAAGATACTAATAAAAAGCATTAGATTTTTTGCTGTATGGAAATTCTCTTCTGCTTTGGTTGCTTCAGTGCTTAGGACTTTTTCATTGGCAGCAACAAGTTCAAGAAGTGTTGCTTCTGCTTCTCTTCTAATGAGACGTGCTTCTTTGTTAACTGTGCTTGCTGTTTTATCATCATTTAATAAGGCAGCTTTTTGAATGATAAGAGATTTTTCCCACCATGCTTTGAATTCTCCTTCAATTCTTTCCCATTCTGGAAGTCTCTCTTTGGAAGATTCTTTTTTAGCAGTTTCAAGAAAAGCAATCATGTTTTTATGACTGTCATCCAATTCTTTGTTGATTTTTTCTTTGCCTTCTTTTGTTTCTTCAATAATAAGCATTGCCTGCCTGATGGCCAGCTGACGAAATTCTGTTTGGACTCTGTACGAATTCTGCATCCTAGGAACAAAGGTTTCAGTGATGCCTACGATAGTGCCATTCATAGCGTTCATGTTGTAAATACCAAGAACAGCGATTGTACAACTGGCAATGATGAAAATCGCCAGAACAAAAGCGAGTTTCGCATTGAGACTAAATTTTTTCATTGAAGCTCCCTTTTTTTTGAAGATTGTTTTTAGAGACGTATGCCATTCGGCATACAAACATTTTATTTTGATGAATTGTCTGATTCTCGTAAGAAAAACGAAATATCGGTTTTATTTAGGATCTTTGAGATTTCTTATACGGGCTTTAAGTTTTAGGATTTCTTCGATCAGGTTGTCGAATTCTGTGTCGTAACTAGCATTGGAAATACCCGGATCTCCCAATAGGTCCTCTAATGTAACTTCAAAGGCCCGGGCAATATTCACGTAAGGTTCACCTCTTATCGCTCTTCCGTACTCCCATTCACGATATGTCGTTTCTGGAACGCCAATTCGTTTCGCGGCTTCTCTCATTGTGAGATTACGGGCCTCTCTAAAACGCTTAAGTCTTTTTGAAATGTGCTCGCGCGAATATGGCATTTTTTTAGGATTGGTGAGTTAGTTTTGTATAATTGTATATTCTGTATTAAATAATCGTTCTATTTGTTCGTCTTTTTAAAGTGCTCATTCGTCCAAATCGGGAGAAGCTGGTGGACATTCTGGAAGAAGTTTTCGAATCCATTCGTGTAATTAAGGCGTCCTACCTTGTTCATGAGGTAAAAGCGCCATGGTCGATAAAAGCCAGGTGTAGAGGAGATGTTAGGTTTATCCTGGTATTTGAAAATACATGCTGGATACGTACAAAAAAATCTCCAGAAGGCATCCAACTCTTGAGTGGCGATATGTTTCTGCTCTTTAGCGATGATGATTACATCCTTTCTGATGAGCAGGAAAGATTGCCGACGGAATTTGAAAACTTATGTTTATTGGAGCAAGATGGAAATCGTCTGAGGTATGGCGGAGATGGTGATGCAGCTTTAGTCATTACTGGCTTTTTTAATTTGGATTATAATCTTGATTTACTCATTAAGATTCTTCCCTCTGAAATGCACTTACCGGTATGCCGGGTTCGTTGCCGGGCCTTCCGAAGTATTTTTGAACTAATGATGGTGGAGTCTGAAAACCATTTGATCGGCTCTCAGGCCATCGTTGACAGGCTTTGTGAGATATTTTTTGTCTATGCTCTAAGAAGTTATTCTATCGATTTCAGGGACTCACTTTCAGGTTGGCTTGCAGCTTCTCTTGATGAAAATCTAAAAGATGTGATGATCGGCATTCATCAGGATATAGGTTATAAATGGACGGTCGGGACGATGGCCGAAAAAGCTGGTATGTCCCGTTCAGCATTTGCTTCGCGCTTTAAGCTGGTCGTGGGGTTGTCTCCGTTGGAATATTTAACGAGATGGCGTGTGCATAAGGCAGGACTTCTATTTCAGAAGAATAATATGAGTATCGCCGAAGTCGCTCACAGTGTTGGTTATGAGTCAGAAAGTGCTTTCAGTAAAGTCTTCAAAGAGGCCTGTGGTGTGACTCCAGGTGAATTCAAACGAAATTATAAAAAGGGAAAAGTGGTTACTGAAGAATTGCTTCTTGTGGAGCCAGATGTTCCTGTGATTTAGGAATTAATTGAATCTTGAGCTGGTTAGTTGTTTCTTTTTCTTCAGGTTTTGAAGACAGAATCATAAGTAAATTCTTTTTTAACGATTCTACTGTCGCTAGATCGGTTAGTCCTTTGACATATTCAATAGTAATGGTCTCGCAGTCATTTGTTCCAGTATAAATAATTCCGACACCTGGAGACTTTAACATTGTTCCTCTTGCCCAAATCCTAATATTTTTCCACTCTTGAGGGAAAGTGTATGACCTTGGAACTTTTCCGGCGCTAATAAGCATTGAGCAAGTCAGGTTTTCTGGATCGCTATCGATCTTCTTAAAAAAAGTTTGTAATTTTTTAGTTGGTATCAAAGCACATGGAAGAAGTGTGTTGAAGATAAACTTCGCGGCCTGATCCATTTTATGTGATTGGATAATATGCTTAATTTTAGATAGAAATTTTGGCTGATGAATTTCATCGCGCTTTCCTACAACTACAACTGTTGAAAGAATGTTCTGGAATGAGTAGCGAATACGCAATAGGGGACGAAGTGTCTTTGGAAGATAGGCCATGATAGGCGTCTTCATGTCTCCACGCTCGCGTAAAGTCAGGTCGTATGCGCTAAATGCATTAAAAGCAATATACTCTGTCAGGCTGGCCTGAGCGCTCTTAGAGAGTTCGCGCAGAGATTGTCTTTGATCTTCGCTTAAATCGAAAGTAAGAGAAGAAACCTGGCGTCCTGATGATTCAGGATGATCAACAAGAGAGGCCATTTTGTATTGGCGCTGGCTCTTAAGAGACTTTCTATTTTCCCAAAGTTTGCCGATAAACCATTTCGCTCCCATCAGCGTCCATAGGTGGCGGTAACGAAAGGTCTCCATCTTTTTTGCTTCTTCGCGAACGGGCATGTTATTCATTAATCTAAAGATTTCTTCCATGATTAAGAATTGTCCGGCAGCATCGCAAAGAGTATGGTGAACATTAAAAATTAACTGGTGGCGATTGCCTGGCAGTGGTGAAATTAAAAAAGTAAATGTATGTGCGTTTTCTAAGTCAAATTTCTGTGAACAGAAATTGTCAATCTCAGAAACTGATACTGGGTGATCGCTGATTTTAAGTGCCAGGTTTAAATTAACATCATCGGCACTGATAACTGAGCGGCTCCAGCCAAAAACCCCTTGAGTGGTTTTTGTTCTAAGCCATGGGATATCATTCACCGCTTGTTTAAGGATCTGCTTAAAAAAGAGGGGGTCTAAAGTGCCGTCAAATTCAACGATGATCTGGCTATTGTAGGCAATTGTCTCCGATTCGTGCGCGAGCATGAACTTTTCTAAGCTATTTAATGGGAGGCGGTTTTTTAGTACCATGGCTTCATCATAGACTAATCCTTAGGAGCGTTGGGAAAACCCTGTAAAAAACACTCGGGCCGTGGGATAATTAGACAATGACTAACTCATGGAATAAGCGTAAACCAGGACTTATTAAGGGGCTCAAGGCCCTATTACATCCCCTTTTTAGGGTGTATTTCCGCCTGGAAGTCATCCAAAAAGAAGACCTTAAAGCAGTCCCAACACTCTATGTTTCCAACCACAATATTGGGGCCCTGATTGAAAGCCATAGTATCCTCTTTGAAGTGGATCGATTGTTTAATCATTCCCATATCGTTTTTGGTTTTACTCACCCCTCTATTTTTCGTGTGCCATTGATTAAAGAGTATTACGAATGGGTGGGAGCTGTCCCAGCGACTTATGAAGTGGCAAGAGAAGTTTTTGCAGCAGGAGATTCGGTTCTTATTTTTCCAGGTGGAAACAAACAGGCCTTGCGCAGTTTGGCTGATTATAAGAAAAATTCTTTTAGAGACAGCCACGGTTGGGCAAAAATCGCCAAAGAAAATGGAGTAGATGTCGTGCCTATTACTTTTAAAGGCAGCCATTTTGTAAATCCAGTATTTTTTCAGAGTCAGTGGCTTTCAAAGATACTGGTGCTTCCCTGGATTTTGGGATTGAAGTGGCTTTCAGTTTCTCTCGGTCAGATTCTTATGTGTGGCCTTTTTATTTTTCTCATGACATTGCTTTCACTTCCCTGGTGGGCGATAGTCCCACTGGGCATTTTTGTTTTTTCCATCACACCATTGACGGTGATTTTTCCTTCAAAAATTACGATGACTTTTCATTCAAGATTAAAAACGACTCAGATGAGTCAGGATGAACTGGAAGACAAGGTGGCTGAGATTATGAATCAGATCTATGACTCTTAATTTCTTCATCAAGAATCTGGCAAAAGCGCTCAATACTTTCTTTCTTAAAAGCGCCTTTTAAATACTCTACGCAAACAAAGTCGCGGTTTTCATTGCTTGTGACCAAAATGCCAATTCCTGGCGAGCGATACATTGTTCCGCGGGCATAGAATTTAGCATTTTTAAACTCATCAGGGAAAACAACTTCTTTAGGTGTGCGACCGCTGCTGATAAGAATAGAGCAGTCGTGAACTTTTTTTTCTTTCTTCTCCAGGAGAAAACGAAGTTTTTGGTAAGAAGTAAATTTAGTAATAAGACCTGCAAAAAAGAGAACCTTTCTTATTTCATCCCCGCCAGAGCGGTATTTGTAAAAGTCTCTAAAGTGCTCCAACGCCTGTTCGTTGGTGATTTTTTCTCTTTTAAATTTCATCCAGATAAAACCAACCAGGTTTTGGAAGGCGCGCATTTTTTTCATCTCAAAGCGCATGCTCTTTGGGATGTAGATCACAACTGGATTTTGGCTATCGCCACGTTCTTTTTGGATGCGGTCAAAAGCGCGCAGGGCGCAGAAAGAGAAAAAGGTAGTGGGCGAAAGTTTCGTTTTTCTAACTGATTGATCAATGCTTTTTTTATCATACTCCAAAAGTGAGTAGCTCATAACACGAGAGGTTGTCTCGTGGTCAAAAAAGCGAGAGATCAAAATAGGTTCTTTTTTCTCGCGTTTAAAAAGTCCAAAAAGCTGCTTTAAATACCAAAGCGGTGAGGTTTTAAGAAAGTAACTTCTAAAATGGACAACATCAGAAAGAGAACGTGGAGTGTAGTCTTCTCCGCGATAAATTGTAAAAAAATCCTGCAGATAATTCATTTGGGCGTGGCCATCAAAAAGCGGATGATGGAAAGAGAAGATGAGCAGGTGTTTTCCATTTTTATTCATCAATCCTAATTTTACAGGTGGAGAGGTTTCATCAAAGTGAGAAGCGAGAAACGTCTCTTCGTGTTTGTCGGTCATCAATGTTGTGATGGCATTGGCAATTTCACTGTTTGAAAATTTGCGATATGTGCATTTGCCGGTTTCATACGAGCAGATCAGGTTTAACTGCGGCTCTAATTCCACTTGTTTGATGAAGGTTTGTCTGATTTTTTTTAAGTCAAAAGCGGTTTCTGATTCAAAATAAAAGAATGAGTTAAAAGGAAGGTCCTCTCTTTCAAAAGCGAGCAGAAAAGTGTCCTGAAAAGATAACTTCACTTGAGTCATGTATTCCCTTAATTGACGAGAGTTCTTTCTAAGCTTAACATTGAATTCATGAATCAAACAAGGTTGAATTCTCCTCCTAAGGCCCAAGGAAATCTCTTCCTAGGCAATCTATTTCAAATGAAAGATGAGGGGGTTCATTTTTACCCTCGTATGGCCCGTCTTTATGGTGATGCCATCACCGCACGCATTGGCTGGAAGAGCTTTTATCTGTTTTTTCATCCCGACCATATCAAAGAAGTTCTTCAGGACAAATCTGATATCTATATCAAGGGTGATCAATACAATCAGTTAAGGCACTTAATGGGGACTGGGCTTTTGACCAGTGAAGGAAAGGACTGGGAAAAGCAAAGGCGCATGCTCAATCCTATCTTTGGAAAAAATGGTCTGGATATTTTACTAGTCCAGATTAAAAAGGCTTCAGAGCAATTTGTGGCCAGGCTTGAAGTGGAGCAAGAGCTCGACTGGTCGAGAAAGATGTTTGATTTTGCCCTAGAGGTTGCTGTGACTTCATTTTTTGGTTCGAGTCTCGATCCTCAAAAGATGGACCAAATGGCCCACGACATGCACATTTGCATGCGGTTTGTTTCTCGCAGAATGACTAATCTTATAAATGTCCCCCTCAATTTTCCAGTGCAAGAGCATGTAGAGTTTAAAAGTGCTTTAAAAAGAGTGAAGACCGAAATTGAAAAGCTATACGATAATAAAGTTCAGAATAAGGGCCGTGATTCAAAAGACATGCTGGACCTTTTAATTGCCGCAGAAGACGAAGATAAACACAACTTGAGCCGCGAAGAAGTTTTTGATCAGGTCATGTCGTTTTTAATTGCCGGTCATGAAACGACGGCGATTACAATGAGCTGGTTTTATTATTTGTTGGCCAAAAAGCCAGAGTATCAAGAACGCTTAATTAAAGAGCTTGAGAGCGGTGATTATAAATTTGAAACATCAAATGAGTTAGGAAAATATCCTTTTCTTGAGGCCATCATTAACGAAACAATGAGACTTTATCCTGCCGGATGGGTTATTGCCCGCAACATTACTGAGGATAATTCAGTAGGACAGTGGAATGTTAAAAAAGGTCACGTCCTTGCTGTTTGTCCATATGTCGCTCATCGCGATCCGAGATGGTGGAATAATCCTGATGATTTTATGCCCGAAAGATTTTTAGATAGTGAAGTTATGAAGAATCTTCCACGCGGAGCTTTTGTGCCTTTTAGCATTGGCAAAAGAAATTGTATTGGGTCGCGCTTTTCGTTGATGGAAATCACGGTGTTTGCTTTAGAATTTTTCAAGCATTTTAAAATGACAACTATGCAGAAAGAAGTGGGAGTTAAAGGGTATGTCACCCTTAAGACCGACCGCCCCGTTCGCCTGACATTGCATAAGAAATAATCTTCTGTTAAAATGGTCCTATGACTCAACAGAAATCATTTCTATTCACTATTTCATCACGCAAAACCATCGCACTATAGTTTTGACTGGGGAGCCTTGCCCTCGGTCACCTTTACATTCATAACATTTTCCCCATTTATTTAACTTCAACCAAGGACTTCGTATGTACGACGATGTGATTTTACTCACAGAACGTGATTATTTAAGAATCAGGCATCTCTTAAGTTTTAAGAGCAGCGGTGATTATGAGAATTTAGAAATTGAAATTGAGCGCGCCAAAATTATTGGCGAGCATGAGATTCCAACGGATCTGGTGATGATGAATTCTAAGGTGACATTCCTGACTGTGCAGGAAGATAAAACCATGACCATCACTTTGACTTATCCAAGTGAAGCGAACTTTGAAGAAGGGCGTATTTCTATTCTGGCCCCTTTAGGATCAGCGCTGATTGGCCTTCGAGTGGGACAGGAGATTAATTGGATGTTCCCTGATGGAAAAACGAAGACGCTTAGGATTTTAGAAGTTGCGAAGCCTTAAAGAAGGCTTCGCATTTCTTGAATGGTCATTTTCATATGAATAGGGTGCTCACCTGGAGTGCCTTGGACACTTTTGCCTGAATAAGTGTGCTTCTTAAAAAGCGGCATCAAGTCCTCACTGTAAAAATCAGACATCTTGCCAACAAATTCCTCAGTCGTCATTGGTCTGAAAGATTCACTTGAGATCAGCTGATTTAAAAAAGCACTTAGGCCACCGCTGGCTTGATACTTATAATTCAAGTAGGCCATGAAGTTTTTCCCTTGAGTGTAAGCATCTATGTGTGTGTAGCGGCGGTACTCTGAATTCCCGGCCATGTTCGAACGAATATTGTTTGGGTTCTCCAGCGTGCTTGCTCCTGTATCACTCCATGTCGTGATGGCTTCATCGATCCATCCGGAGTTTCCATTGGCCGGCATGAAACCACCGCGGGCAAAGTAGGAATGAGTCAGTTCATGGTTAAGCGCCCAGACATCAGTCATCGTGGCCCCACAGTATTCCATTCCTCCGCTGCCGGCGATAAAGACTGTGACACTTTGGTGCAGGAAAGGACCATACTTCGTTTCCAGAGCGTCGAGGCTTTGAGTGATTTTAGTTTTTATGCTCTCCAGGTTTAAACTTTTATCCCCTGTATAAACGATGGCCGGAAGTTCTCTTCCGTCGAGAGATTTAAACACAAAACTCTTTTCGTTATAACGTCCTGCCCATGCCGTGTGAAAGTAAAGCGATGAAGAAGTATAGGTCTCTGGGAATTCGATTCTATAGCGGTTGTTTTCCAGAGTCGTGACTTTGCCATTGGTATAAATTTTTTGTTTATTCATGGTTTTAAAATCAAGATTTAATGTGATTTGATACTGATCGAATTCAAAGTTTGCTGGCAAGTAAGCTTCTAGGTAAGAGCGGTCCCCTAAATCAGTAAACCAGAACGCAGAAGAGACACCCTCGCTTCCAAAGCTCACACTTTGGGTAATTGGTGAGCTGATTTCCAGTTTATGTAGTCCTGGAGTTGTATTTTTAAGTGCGATTCTAAACCACGTGTCTTTATCTGGAGAGCTGATGACTTTTGAAGAAATTGCTTCTCCATCTAAACTCATACTCGTTGGGTTTTCTACCAGGTCGAAGGCGACCATGCCGGTCTCCTTAGTTTCAAAGACGAGAATCGATTGGGCCATGACTTTTTTAGTTTTAGGATCGTATGTGACTGAGTAGTCCGCTGTTTTTATATCGATAAAAACAACTTGTCCTTCAGCTGTTTTAAATGTTTTGGGAGCGTGGAAAATACTTTCAGCATTAAGAGTAAAAGACCAGACCAGGGCGATCATGGCCACTAGGGATGTTTTCATTTTTCTTCCTTGAAAAAGTGTCTCTTCAACACTAACGAGTGTGCAGAGCAATCGTCAATGACTTCTAAAAAGTGGAATAGAATGATCAGCTTTTCTTTGCGCTCACAGAGAAGTGTTTTTGAAGGGCTTCGGCGGAAGCCTTTGTGGGATCAACTTTCTTGAAAGCTTTTTTAGAGTGTTGTTTAAACTTTGCCACTAGAAAATTAAAACATTCTTAAGACCACCAATCTACATTTGAACTCTTACATAGGTGTTGGGCGATTTTCATCGTTCACCCACCCGCCAACATTTTCTGACTGAAAGTCACTGAAGGCCTTTTCTAGCCCTGCTAGAACTTCAGCCGTAGTCTCAAACAATGCTTGTGCTTTAGGGTCTTTTACATGCACGCTTTCATCGTGACAATAGCGTTTGAGCTCATAAATGCTTTGAGCGATATTGAGTGCTTGTTCTTTGGGATCGTCAGAGTGGAATCTTTGTAAAGTGTCCATAGGTTTCCTCCTGTGAAAAGACGTGCTGCCTAGGAGGAAAAAGTGCAAGTTTAAAACCACAGCATTAGAGAGTTCTTCTTATATATTCTTTTTGATCTTCTTTACTTCTTTTTTTGCGTGATATTCCGCTAGTACTGCCAACACTTGAGTTTTTTGTGCAATCTTGTGAAGCAAGTCTTTGAGTGACTTCCAAATGTAACACCTTATTCGCTGAATTCCACCTATAGACTCCGCTCTTATAACTTGCGAGATATCTTCATAAGTTCGCTCACTTCTTTCGGCCAGAGTGTCGACAAAGGTATTTAAAAGTTCGCGATCGTCGAGAATAACACTTACGACATCTGTTTTTTCTTCATTTGAATGGCGCATAAGTAGTCTCCTAACTTGATGTTTCCTCGTTTGACTGAAATGCAGATTCAGTACCAAAGTTTAAGAGTTCAAAATGAGAAAAAAAGCCACTCAAGTACTGGGGTAAAAAGCTACAGGTCAAAAGTCGCTCTGCCATAATGCCTCAAATCGTCTAAAAAATAGTCATTTTCTAAAAAACTTCTAATAGGATCAAGGGAGTTACCTTCAAAGGGCTTGACCAGCTCGGGAGATGCGGTGATCATTTTTTTCAACTCATACCATGGAGAATGTCATGAAAAATATCAAAGCTTATGCTGCTCAAGATGCCCATAGTCCACTTGCTCCTTTTACTATTGATCGCCGTGACCCACGCGCTGATGATGTTGAGATCTCAATCACTCACTGCGGAGTTTGCCACTCAGATGTTCACCAAGCGAGAAACGAATGGGGAGGTTCTGTTTTCCCAATCGTCCCAGGGCATGAGATCGTTGGAGTCGTGACGAAAGTTGGTAGTAGTGTAAAAAAATTCAAAGTCGGTGACCGCGTAGGTGTGGGATGTTTAGTGGATTCATGTCAGCATTGCCAATCTTGTAAAGAAGGACTTGAACAATACTGTGATAACTCTGTGGGGACATACAACGCGGTTGAAAAAGATGGCTCGAGAACATATGGCGGTTATTCAACTGCAGTGGTTGTTAAAGAATCTTTCGTTTTAAAAATTCCAGATAATTTATCGATGGATGGAGTGGCCCCACTTTTATGTGCAGGTATTACGACTTACTCACCACTAAGACACTGGAAAGCAGGGCCAGGAAAAAAAGTGGCCGTAATTGGCCTTGGAGGTCTTGGGCACATGGCCGTTAAACTGGCCCACGCCATGGGAGCGGAAGTTACTATTTTAAGTCAGAGTCTAAAAAAAGAAGCAGACGGAAAGAGGCTAGGAGCGAGTGCATTTTATGCCACTTCAAATCCCGATACATTTACCAAGCTACAAAGTACATTTGATTTAATTATCAATACCGTTTCTGTGGAGCTTGATTGGAACTTATACTTGAATCTTCTAAAACGTGACGGTTCAATGGTACTCTTAGGAATTCCAAACACAGCGCCAGCAGTTCAGGCCCCAGCGCTTATTTTTGGCAGACGTTCTCTGGCCGGATCGTTGATTGGTGGTATCCAGGAAACACAAGAGATGTTAGACTTCTGCGGTAAACACGGAATCACTTCAGATATTGAACTCATCAATATGAATCAAATCAATGAAGCTTACGAGCGCATGTTAAAAGGCGACGTCAGATACCGTTTTGTTATTGATATGGAATCTTTAAAAAAGGCGTAAAATGCAGACAGCAGACATTCAATCAATGATCGAAGTGGAGATCCCTATCGTAAAACAAATGGGAGTGATCTTCGATGAATTTAAAACAGATTCTTGTATAGCTTCAGTGCCATTGGCGCCGAATCACAATCACAAAGGGACTGTTTTTGGTGGAAGCTTGTACTCCGTGTGCACGTCTGCTTGTTATGGACTTATGTATTCATTGCAAACGGCCCATCAACTGGAAGGTTTTGACCTGGTGATTGGCGAAGGCAAAATCAGGTATCTGAAGCCTGTTGATCGCGATTTTAAAGTAAAGGCCGAAATCATTCCAGCAGAGTGGAGTGAGTTTAAAAAGAAAATTGGCACTAATGGTTTTGGAAAGATTCAATTAAAGGCAAAAGTTTTTATGGATAATGATTCAACACCGCTTTGTGATTACTCAGCGGTGTTTGTATTAATGAAAAAGACTAATTAAAAAGCTCGCACGCCTCTTCGTATTTTAGAGCGAGCTCTTTTCTAAAGACATTCGGATCGTGGTACTCAAACACCACCTGCTTCTTTTTGAAGTTTCCTTTACTGTCGTTAAACTCTGGAAAGCCCCAGTTAATTTTTGATTCAATGACAATTTTGCCGTTATCTCCGCGCAGATCTTCAAGAGTTGTTTTAAGTGAGTATTGCACCTGCGGTTTTTGTTCGCGCGGAACACTCTTGGCGAGGTTTTTGATTCCTTCTTTGATTTCCGCATCGGCAATCTTAAAGGCATCTCCCATGTTACTTTCGTAACTTTGGGCCAGTAGTGTTTTGTCATTACTGCTTACGATTTTAATATCTTTATCCGTCGATGTTTCCAGGTAACGGTAAAGAAAATTTTTTTTTGTTTGCAGTAGGTAATCCAGGTACGCCTGATTGTCTTTAAAGAGCGCGTGGATCTTGATATCAAGTTCTTTTTTTAGATTATTAATGTCATTCATATCCATAAATTTAACACCACCTCAATTAAAAAAGCCACCCCAAAAGGGCGGCTTCTATTGATAATGGGAACAAAGGTCGATGAACTTTTTGAGTCTCGATAGTTTATGATATTATCGTCTCCTTTTTAGTCTGGATCCGGTCGCTTTATAGGACTACTACGTCCGCCTTGTCCAGAACATCTGGAAGTTCATCTCTTGCGCGAAGGGCCTCAATGCAACCTCATCACTTCGCTTCCCGTTAAAATAAATTGCACGTCGTATGCCAAAGAGAAATTTCTGCAAAATTTGCTTGGTATACGTATTGCAGTTGTAGCAGGGCTACCAAACAAGAGGAGGTTATGTGGATAAGGTAAGCGAAGTGATGATCAAAGATTTAGTGTGTTGCACACCTGTTACAAAGATCGAAGATTCAAAACTTATGATGGAGAAATATGAATGCACCAAAATCCCCGTGGTCAATAGTCTTGAAGATAAAAAAATTATAGGGGTTGTAAGCATTTCTGATCTTGCAACAAGCGCAGAGAAGGTTATTGAATGTATGTCAAAAGACACCCGTGCCGTCGATGAAGATTCAACAGTTGATGAATGCTTAAAGCTTATGATCATGAATAACATAGAGCAAGTTCCGGTGATTGATAAGCAAGGTCATCTATGTGGAATCATCACCGAGAAGATCCTTTTAAAGAAATAAGTAGGGGAAAATCGCCCCAGCTAAATACTAGCAAACTCTTTAAATAACAACTCAAGTATTGCGGCATGAATAGTGCAATTCACTATATGTACGGTGTCGTCTTCAAGGAGGATGTATGAATATAGTTAAAGAAAATAACCGTCAAAGAGGGCTCGATAAAAACCTGCAAGATGATTGGATTCCAGATCAACAACGTAAATCCAATGCGACATCCAAGGAAATGCCGGAGTATGGTGGTGACTTAAAAAGAAAAGACACCTTAAGAAACAATCCTAAAAATCCATCCTCGCAAAAAGATCCCAATAACTGGAAAAAGAAAAACGTCTAGGAGTTTATATGAATCAGGTGACAGAGATTATGAACAACGATCCGATGTTTTGCACGTCGGAGACAAGAATTGCAGAAATTAAGCACCTTCTGAAAAAATACGATTACAAGGAGCTTTTGGTACTAGACTCAGAAAAAGACCGCCATCCGATTGGAGTGGTCAGTTTGGAAGACATGGCCTCAGAGGCCATTGAGCACGGAGCGATGCCTTCGGATACAAGTGCAGTGGAATGCATGAGAAGCATTCCTGCTGTTGTTGCAGAAAACTCCAGCTATGAAGAATGTCTCAATGTGATGAGGCAAAATCACATGGATTTTATTCCTGTTGTGGATATGAACGGCCATGTGACCGGAGTTGTAGAAAGAGAAAAACTAACTAAAATGTTAATGTAAAATAAAGGCCACGGTTGTGGCCTTTTTTATAATTGCCTGCCTCGGTAATAAGCACTTTCATCTACTTCATCATTTCGATCAGCGATCAAGTCTTCCTCATTTTCCTCATCTTCTTCACCCGATGCTTCCAACATGATTTCGTTGTCTTCTTCATCTTCGAGTTCATCAAGATCCTCGATGTCATATTCCATACCCATCAGAGTTTCTTCCAGGCTATTAATATTTTCGTCATCAAACAATACGCCCTCAGGTGTAACTTGATCGCCTTTTGGATTAGTTAATTTATTAAATTCTTTGTAAGAAATGGTGTCTGCTTTACGGGTCATAAAAACTCCTTTTTCATTTTGTATTTCCCAGCTTTTTTATATGCAATCAATAAGCCGTCATACGTTAATTGATGCCACGAGTAGGTCATTGTGTTTATCCTAAAACATTATTTGTGCAGGTCTTTTTTTTGCGATAAAAACGTACTATGAACATAATTCGCGAAAACAAATGTCTCAATCATTTAGCCCATGCAGGAGAAATGGGAAAAAGAATTGCGACTTTTGATTGGCAATCAACACCTCTGGGAGACCCATCGAAGTGGCAGGCGAATTTGATCACGGCTTTGGGGATTATGTTGGAAAACAAATTTCCCATGTACATCGCTTGGGGACAAAACCTTATCCAGTTTTATAACGATGCCTACATCGAGCTGCTTGGAGATAAACATCCAAAGGCCCTCGGTTCTACTCCGAGTGTGACCTGGTCTGAATTATGGGAAGAGATTTCTCCTTTGTTTGAACGTGTTTTTAATGGAGAAAATGTACGTTTTGACGATCATCCAATGACGATTAATTACAATGGCCGTTTGGTTCAGCGCTATTTTAATTTTACTTATTGCCCGATCAGAAATGCCGATGGAACAGTTGGAGGAGTGCTCGATACTGTTATCGATACAACCAGTGACGTTTTGAATAAGAAAGCCTTATCCCGCAATGAAGAAAAATTCAGGATTCTGCTTGAAGCGGCCCCGATGCCATTTTTATCAATGGATAAAAACTGGGTTGTTGATTATATCAATCCGTCGGCATTGGCCTTGATGAAAATGGAAATTGAAGAACTCATTGGTTATACCATTTGGGAAGTGTTTCCAAAATTGCGCGGAAGTGTTTTTGAAGAGGCCTATCATAAGGCCATGGACCGGGGAGAAAACGCTTCGATCATCGGTTATTTTCCAGATTTTGGAAGATGGTATCAAGTCTGGGCCTATCCTTTTAATCAAGGGATTGCCGTTTCTTTTATCGATATTAATGAAAGTAAAAGGCTGGAGCAAAAACTTAATGAAGCCATCATTGTCCGCGATGATTTCCTATCGATTTCTTCTCATGAACTTAATACACCTCTAACCAGTTTAAAGATTCAATCACAGCTTTTAAAACGGGACATCATGAGTGGTAATCCTAAAGCTTTTGAAGAGGCCCGCATTAGACGCTTTTCAGAGCATACGGAAAAACAAGTTTCGCGCCTGACCCGCTTGATTGATGACATGCTGGATGTGGCCCGCATCCGTTCAGGTAAATTGACTATTAAAAAAGAACTTTTTGACCTCGCTCAGTTTGTCAAAGAAGTTGTCATTCGTATGGACCCACATTTTAAAGTGGCAGGACTTGAATATCCTGAATTTAAAATCACAGGCTGCACTCAAGTTATCGGGGAATGGGATAGCATGCGCATTGAACAGGTCATTAGTAACTTGATCAACAATGCCATTCGCTACGGTGAAGGAAAGCCTATTGCTCTTGCTTTAGAGTGCAAAGGAAACAAAATTATTTTCAGCGTAAAAGACCACGGCATTGGTATTGAGAAATCATCAATGGAGCGCATTTTTGACCGTTTTGAGCGCGCTTCAGAGAAACAACAAACCAAAGGGCTGGGGCTTGGTCTCTACATCGCTAATCAAATCATTGCCGCTCACAACGGAAGGATCTGGGCTGAGAGTACTGTAGGGGAAGGCTCAACCTTTTATGTCGAGCTTCCCTGGAATCCTCCTGCTTAGCAACTGCGGCACTTTCATTGCATTCAATAATTCATGAACATCTCTAACCACATTGGAGGGATTTATGAGATTAGTTCAAGAAATTATGACTAAAAATCCAGCTTGCGCGACACCAGAGATGAGCTTAGTGGAAGTTGCGCAACTTATGCGCAAATTTGATTGCGGAGAAATTCCTGTGGTCTACAGCCTGTCAGATAAAAAAATGTTGGGAGTGATCACTGACCGCGATATATGTAACCGCGCAGTCGCCTTAGGACTCAATCCCTTATCAATGAACGCTGAAGAGTGTATGTCTTATCCCGCGATCAGTGTAAAGAAGACAACCACAATCGAAGATTGTTGCCAGATCATGCAGGATAATCAGATTCGACGTTTGCCAGTTTTGGATGAAAAAGAAAACTGCTGTGGAATTGTTTCTCTCTCTGATATCGTCAGATTTTCAGAAGACTACCTGGCAGCTGAATTAGTAAAAAATATTTCTCAACCTTCTGTTACTAAGACATCCATTTATGTCTCTTACAATATTTGATGTAATATTTAATGGCAGTGAGATTTTTTATCTTTAGTCGATTTGGAATGGTATCCTGGTGGATCACTGGCCGGAAAACTTTCCAGACTTGCTTGATCTAACATCTCTTCTTCAGTCATTGTATGATCTTGCGCATTTCTTTTTTCTTCGGGTGTTCTACCGATATTTTTATACCAAGTTTCTAGTCTTTCACTGATACATTTAATCTCTTCAATGATGTCCATGTTTGACCTCCGTCAAAAAAATATAATGCATGAGCTATGCCATTGGCCTCCCCCTTGCAATTTGAGGAGAACCAAGGAGGGGTTATGACAAGTGACTTAAGTAATTTAGAACTAAGTGTTGATCATTTCATGATTTCGACTTTTGAGAACCAGTTTCTTTTTATGTTGGTTGGCGAAGAAGGGGCAATTCTCCCATTTCTGCTGGGCAATTTGCAAAATAATGATTGAAAGCGAGACTTTTTGAAAAGGGTCATGTTACGCTTTTTAGATGAAAAAAATAACTTTATTGACCTTTGCAATGCTTTCAACTTTTGCCTTTGGAGAAGAGCTTCTTTATCGTCCAACAGGCACATACTCATACAGCAGGGAAGTGGTCCTTACCAAGAAGCGCACAGCTGAGACCTTAAGTCATATCAGCACTGAGGGACAAGCGCGTATTAAAGAATTAAAAAAGACCGGCTTTACTTGTATTAGAAAAAGCCAAAAGGAATCAATCTGTCAAAAGACAGAAACAAATTTTCCATCGACTCCAGACTTCATCCAAAAGGCAGTTGATGATTATTTAAAAAACGCCCAATTCTCTTTTGCAGGTACTGGCGAACCAACGATTGTTTTTGACGGCGCCAACACTGAATGGATGGTGTATGAAGATGTTTATCTAGGCAGCAAAAAAATAAATGTTTATAGAATCACTAAAACTCCGGACGGTTGGTTTTTAAGTTTTCCGGTTTCAGAAGACCAGGGGATTGGAAATATGAACCTGGAGTCTAATAACCGTCTTGGTCTGCCACTTACAATGCAGACTAAAGAAAACGCTCAGACAGTTGGTTACTTTATCAAGGCCATTTTTCTTAACTAATGTATAAATTAAGACCTTACCAAGAAGAGGCCGTGGCGGCGGCCATCAGTCACTTTAAAAAAGACAATCACCCTGCGGTCATTGTTCTGCCAACAGGCGCCGGCAAAAGTTTAGTGATCGCTGAGCTTGCCCGCGTGGCGCGCGGTCGCGTGTTGGTTCTTGCCCACGTTAAAGAACTAGTTGAGCAAAATCATGCCAAGTATGAAAGTTATGAACTTTCCGCCGGGATTTTTTCTGCCGGACTTAATCGCAAAGATAGAGAAGATAAAGTTATCTTTGGAAGTATCCAGTCTGTGGCCAATGCGGGAGAGGAGTTCTTTGGAAGTTTTTCACTGCTTATCATTGATGAATGCCACCGTGTCTCAATGGAAGGAAGTACTCAGTACTTTCAGGTGATCACAAAGTTAAAAGAAAAAAATCCAGCGCTTTGTATTTTAGGTCTGACGGCCACTCCATATCGCCTGGGGCTGGGATGGATTTATCAGTTACATGAACCTAAAGAAGATTTGCGAACGACAGAAGAGCGTTTCTTTAAAAAATGTATTTATGAGCTATCAATTGGCTACATGATTAAGAATAAATTCCTTACTCCGCCAATTAAAATTGATGCACCAGTCGCTTGTTATGATTTTTCCAGCCTGGAATTAAAAGACGGAAGGTATTCTTCAAAAGAGATTGAAAGCGTTTTAAAAGATCAAAAAAGAATCACTCCCACTATTATTGCCAACATTATTGAAATGGCCAAAGACCGCCAAGGGGTCATGATCTTTACCAGTTCGGTCAATCACGCCCGTGAGATCCTTTCGCTTCTTCCGATGGGATCAGCGATGGTTACCGGGGAAACTGAGGCGAGTGAGCGCGATGAGATTATTCGCGACTTTAAATTAAAGAAAATAAAATTCCTGGTTAACGTTTCAGTTCTCACTACGGGCTTTGATGCTCCTCATGTCGACGTCATTGCTATTTTGCGCCCGACAGAGTCTGTGAGTTTATACCAGCAGATTGTCGGCCGTGGATTGCGCTTAAGTCCGGGAAAAACAGATTGCTTGATTCTCGATTACACGGGAGTAGGGCACGATATTTTTTCTCCGGAAATTGATGATGACAAGCCGACATCCAATTCAGTCATTGTCGATATACTTTGTCCTCAGTGTGGCCATCACAATGACTTTTGGGGAATTGTTGAGCATGAAGAAATCGTTGAACACTTTGGACGAAAGTGTAAGGGGGCGCATGAAGATCCTCTGACTGGAGAGATTCAAGCGTGTGGGCACCGTTTTCGTTTTAAGCGATGTGACCAATGTGGGGCTGAGCAAGACATTGCTGCCCGAGTCTGTACTGAATGTCAGCATATATTGGTTGATACCGACAATAAACTCAAAGAGGCCATGTCGCTAAAAGATGCTCACATCATGAAGCCCGATACAATGACCTTTACCAAAGAGTACGATAAAAAAGGCAACGAAAGAGTAGAGGTCCGTTATTACGACGTTGATGGAGAGTTTTTAAGTGAGATGTTTTATTTAAACACTCCTGAAGAGGCCCGCGCTTTTTATTTTAATTTCACACGTATGCACAACCGCTTGCCGGAAAAATCACTTATCATTAACAATGCTTCCGACGTGATCAAACAGGAAAAAAGTTTCCGTCTTCCGATGTACATCATCGCCCGTAAGCAGAAGTATTATTGGGAAATCAGAGAGAAGATTTTTTAGGCCCTTGACCAGAATTTAAAAATAAACTATCTTAAGCTCATCACCACGGGATTAACCCGTCACCAAGAGGAGGTCTGTATGTTGAATGTAATCACAAGAAAGGGCCTTCGCTCATTCGTTTTCTAATCAAATTCAAATAGCAAGGTCCTTAAGTCGTTTTAGTTTTTATAACTTAACTTAAGGAGTATTCATGACTAGTTTCCAAAGGGAGTTTTTAACTTCCTATGGCTGGGATGACTTTTTTGAAAGTCAGTGCCCAGCTGTTCTAAAAAACAATCTCGTCATTGGTCGCGTGATCAATGAAGAGAGAAATCTTTATCGAGTGCAAACTGATAAAGAGCATTTTATCCAGGCAAAAGTTTCGGGAAAAATGCAGTATGAGGCCATCTCTCGCGTGGATTATCCCGCGGTGGGAGATTGGGTTTTATGTGACCCGAGTGGCGTGATCCATTATATTTTTGAGAGAAAAAATATTTTGCAAAGAAAGAAAGTGGGTGAAGTTTCTGAAATTCAAATTTTGGCCAGCAATGTGGATTATGTTTTTATCGCCACGTCGGTCAATAGTGATTTAAATTTTGGAAGACTTGAGCGCTACCTGACATTTGCCTGGGAATCAAAAGCGGAGCCGGTGATCTTATTAACCAAGGCCGACTTAGAAGAAGATATCGACAATATCATCCTTGGAGTTGAGGCCAGATGCCCGAACGTTTGGGTGCACGCTTTGGCAAAGGATCATTTTGAAGAGGCCAACTTTCTTCGCCGTTACTTGGGATCAGGAAAGACTTCTGTGATCGTCGGTTCATCAGGAGTAGGGAAATCAACACTGGTGAATTTTCTTATCGGCAAAGAAGTTATCGCCACTCAGGAAGTACGCGCTGATGATGATAAGGGAAGGCATACTACAACATCTCGGGCGATGTATGAAAGTGTCTACGGTGGACTCATTATCGACACTCCAGGGATGAGAGAGCTGCAATTTTCTGATCACCAGGAGGGGCTGTCTCATCAATTTGGAGATATCGAAGAGTTGATCGGTCAATGCCGCTTTAATAACTGTCATCACCAGAGCGAAGTAGGTTGCGCGGTTTTAAAGGCGCTCGATGAAGGTGGGCTACTTCCTGAAAGATGGAAAAGCTACCAAAAGATTCAGCGAGAAGTCGGTCATGAAATGCGCAAAACCAACAAATGGTTAATGGCCGAGCAACGCAAGGTCTGGAAAAAACGTTCGATTGAAAGCCGACAAAAGTATAAAGGGTGGCAATAGCCACCCTTTTATTACGATGTGTGAGATGCTAAGATTTTTCAGGGGGCAACTCCTAAGGGGACATGAAATTTTTTAGCTTCATTCTTTTATTTTTTAGCACCAAAGCTTTTGGTGCTTATTATGACGTTCTCCCAAAGGGAGTGCGCAATCTCACTTATCAATACACAATGACGGGAGAAATCACCGGGCGCTATACTAACTCCGGCAACCTTCAAGGTTACAACATCAATGCTAATATCAATGCGGACTCTATAAAAGGCATTAATGCTGCCGTAGACACATACCTTGGGACACTGAGTGCTGAAGACTATAAAAATTTTAGCTTCGGGACATTTCAAGGGGCGGCGACTTCAGAGGTAAAAGTTCAGGGGCTTGGTGGTGGATATGGACTCACTGATAAAGTGACCATCTATGGTTTCATTCCTTTTTACTCTGCCACTGTTAATTTAAATATCGAGCGCACAGAAAAAGGACGCAATAATGTGGGGACAGCGATTCAACTAGAGAATCTTCCCGATGTAGATGTGAGACTGATTCAATCGCTCTTTGTGAATTATTACAAGTATCAACCACTGGGAAGATGGCAGGCCACTGATTTTGGAGACCTGGAAATGGGGGCCATGTATCAGCTGCGCAAGTGGAGAAATGCTGGTGCCCTGATTAATACAGGATTTGTTGCTCCAACTGGACGGCAAGATAACCCTGACATTCTTCAAGACATTGCTTTTGGCGATGGACAGTGGGACGCTTTTTTTGAATTTGGTGTAGGTTATACTTTTGGTGGAAAGTTGAGCGATTTTAGTTTTGATCAATGGAACCGCGCCACTTATCAATTTCCTTATAATGCTGATGTGAGATTACCATCTTCAAGTGCTTTTCCTGTCACAAGCACAAAAGGCAATGCCCATGTGAAGTTAGGAAATAAGGGCCAGACTAATTTTCAGGGAAATTATCGCATCTCAGATGACTGGGGCACATCGCTTACTTACTCATTAGAATATAAAGAAAAAGATGATTACCGTAGCAGTAATACTGTGAGCGATAGTATTTTGGAAGAGGGAACGGAGCGTATTTCACATACTGGAAGGTTTAGTCTGGGGTACACGACATTAAATCTTTTTAAGCAAAAGAGATTCTTCCTGCCCTTAAGTTTAAACCTTGCTGTTCAGTCTATTTTTGCCGGAAAGAACACTCCTAAATATGAGCGCGCTGATTTTCAAATCAGGATGTTCTTTTAAAACGGGAGCTTTAAGCCAATCTGCATTTCTACGACACCGTCTAATTTGATGTCACTAACATCGGGAAGACTGGCAATTGATAGTGAAGGCTTTAACTTCACATTTGTATTTGGTTTTAAAATATCAATGATATTGTCTTCCAGGATCTCAAATTGCAGGCATTTGTATAAACAAGTGTTACGACTTTTTCGATAGCTCAAAAAAAGTGTTTCCACTTCTCCAATCTTAGGGACTGTCACTTTTCGTGAAAGCTCCAGCGTGTTGACAAAAACGAAGTTCGCCAGGTAATCGCTGTGTTCGTCGACTTCTTTATTGTATTGAAGAAAGATGCGTTTGATCTTAAAAGACTTAATAATCTCTCGGTCTATAGAGATATCTGGAATATTGAGATCGATATCATTAATGTCGATGTTTTTTGAGCCAACCACTGCCAAAAATAATTTTGCGACTGTCTTTAGAAAAGAATTTCCGATTTGTTCGAATGTATTGGGCATACCAGCTGCCTCGAAGACATCGATATTTTTTAGATTATATTTAATGTTGAGATAAAAAATGGAAGGGTCTTTGGCCTGAGTTTCAAGTGTGGCAATGGCATCGAGAGAGAGTTCAGATTGCCCGGCCTCTTCTGCTACTTTCATCAATTGTTCTTTTTGGAGTTCAGCAATTGTCGCCACCGGTGCTATCGGTGTAATTGATTCGCTACGCTTGAGACATGAAATGCATATCAAGCCAACGACACATATAAGTGTTATTTTAAAGAGCGACCCCATCCCCATACTATCCTCGTAGAGCGAGTGTAATGGTCAACGCAGAGGAAATCTAATTTTGGAAAAAATGAGCACTTAGTCCATCTCTTCATTTGAAAAAAGTGTCCAGTTTCTCGGGCAAATACACAACCAAATAGAAGAGGTATTTAAAAAAGGCATCAGTATTGCTTATTAAGTAGTGAGGTATGTTATGAAGAAAGTAATTTTATTCCTTACCCTCATCTTATGTCTCAGTGCTTGTTCCCGAATAGATTTAGCTGTTTATTTTGCAGATACCTATGTGCAAAACAAAGCAGATGACTATTTTGACCTGACCCGCGACCAATCAAAATGGTTAAAAAAGGTATTAAAGATTGACATTGATAAAGTTAAAAAGACTATTTTTCCCCAAATCGCGGCCGAACTTAGACGAAACGCAGACATTGTGAATTCCCAAAAGACTTTTGATGTCGCTACTGTTGAGCTAAGTTATGAGCGCGTTCGTAATCTCTTTTATGATGGACTCAGAATTTTTGCACCGGAAGCTGTGGCCTTCTCAGGAAAACTTGAACCTTCTCAGGTCAATGTTTTTCAAAAAGAGTTTGATAAAAAAATGCGAGATATAAAAGAAGATGAAAGTGAAAAAGAAAACTACAAACGAATGAAAAAACACTTGGATTCCTGGTTGGGAGGTTTGACATCAGCTCAGAAAAAAGAACTTGAGAGTTATATCCATAATACGCCTTCACATGTTAACGAGAAAGTTTATAACCGTCAGCTGCTGGCCCATGAATTTGTCCGTTCCTTTCCCGATCTAAACGCCAGAGGGAGATTTGTGGAAGGACTTTTTACTCGTTATGAGTCCATGAGAGAGCCCGCTTATTCTAAACTGACCAACGAAAAAGACAGACAAGTTATCACACTCGTTACGAGTATTCTTAATAAGATGACTGACTCTCAACGCGAGACTTTAATTGAAACTTTAAGAGACAGAGCCAATCAATTAATCAAGCTGTCAAAAAAATAGTGTGGCTTGAAGACAAAAAAAAATTATGTTATGCTCATTCTTATGAGTGAAGTAATCTATCTTCCATTCAATTCCTCTACCATCACCACCCCGTAAGGGGACATTCATTTTTTGCACCCGGATTTTTCTCCGGGACAAGAGCATTCATTATTCTATTTATTAATTTAGTCTAAGCAGGTTTTAACCTGTGTGGAGTTTTTATGTCTTATTTATTTGACCACCGCAAATTAGCGGTGGAGATGGAGCTTTATTTTTTTGAAGAGGCGGTAGGGGCCGGACTTCCAATGTGGTTGCCCAATGGGTGCATTATAAAGGAAGAGTTAGAAAAATTTATTAAACGAAAAGAGTTTCTTGCGGGTTATGAGAGAGTTTCCAGTCCCCATATGGCCAAAGCAGAACTTTATGAGAAGAGTGGTCACTTGCGTTTTTATAAAGAGGATATGTTTCCGGCCATAAAAATGGAAAATCTTGAGTACTACCTTCGTCCGATGAATTGCCCTCATCATCACAAAATGTTTTCATGCAAGCCTCGCAGTTACCGTGAACTTCCTCTAAGACTGGCAGAGTATGGACAAGTCTATCGCCATGAGGCCAGCGGCTCTCTGAGGGGAATCTCAAGAGTCCGGGGCCTTTGTCAAAACGATGCACACATTTATGTTTCCGCGGAACATTCTAAAGATGAGATTATCAGAGTCCTGCGCTTACATGAGGAATGTTATAAAGAATTGGGACTGGAAGGTTATCGTTACCGTCTGTCTAAGCATGACCCCAATTCAAAAGATTTTTTAGGAGAGAGGGAAGTGTGGGTTCAGGCCGAAGACATTTTACGATCGGCCTTACTTGAATTGAAGTTGGATTACTTCGAAGCTATTGGGGAAGCTGCTTTTTATGGCCCAAAGATTGATGTACAGATGAAGTTCTTTAGTGATGAAGGAATCAGGGAAGAATCAATGGGGTCTGTGCAATTAGATTTTATCTCTGCTCAAAAGGAAAGGTTCGATCTTGAGTACATTGATAAAGAAGGGAAGATGAAAAGACCGTGGATCATTCACCGCGCTCCTCTTGGTAGTCATGAAAGATTTATTGCTATGTTGTTGGAGTATTTTGATGGAAGACTGCCGCGTTTTCTTTCGCCAATAGAGCTGTTCATCTTTCCGCTTTCTGAAGAAGCGGCCCTTAAAGCAAATGATATTGCCAGTGAGTTAATGGAAAAAGGAGTTAGGGTAAAGATAGATCATCGCCTGGGAAGCAGCCTTTCCAAAAGGATAGTTTTAGCTAGCAAGCTTCGCCCGTTTTCTTCAATGGTGATTGGTGAAAAAGAGCTATCAGGAGCACCGTTAAGAGTGGAGGCCAGGGATGGAAAAGTGATAAGTCTCATGGAATTTAGCTCACTTATATAAATAGATTTTTCCTATAAAGTGTCTTAAGAAAAAAATGAGTTATGGAATGTTGTTTAGCTTTTGCCCTCTTGGCCTAAAGTTCTCTATAGGTACGAAGGCGAAGATAGAGGAAATAAGTGCCGTTTACCTTAGGGAAACATTTATCATTGGGGGACCTTATGGTCCTCCCTCTATAAACGGAAGTTGTCTACGTAAAGTTGCATCAGAATAACACCGATAATTTTAGTATGAAAACGAACACTCTATTTGTTTTACTATTTTTTACAACCATTCCACTTCATGCTGAAGAAGCAACTTCTTTAGTAGGCTTTAAAAAAGAAACAAAATTATCGCCTTTCGTAAAAGGAAGTGAGTTTGTTAAAAAGGGGCCGGTATTTATAGGGGGAGGTGACCCTGTTGCAAATTTTAGAGTGACAGCAGATTTTGAAGATGAATTTGTTGAAGGCTTAAGAAATGCGAAAGCTGGGTGCAATAGAGATGCACTATCAACTAGTCTTGAAAATAAGTCTTTAGGTATCATCAATGCTCCACTTATAAAATTCCAGTGTGATGCTATAGAAAAATTAGAAAAAAGTAGAGAGCTGACTCCTGATCTTTGTCTTAATCTTGCCGGATGTTTAAAAAATAAACTTGATTATAGGTCTAGGGATGCTTCTGTTGCCTTTAAAAAGGCGAGATTGCAAGTGGCAAAAGAGGCGATTGCTTTGACTTCAAAGAGTGGTATCAATCAGCTTATCGATTATGAAACTCTTAGAATTTATGCATCTAATAAGTACGGGCCGGAATTTATTCCTGAAACGTGTAAACAAGATGTCCTGGATATCCCTGAGTCAGATGGCAAAAAATGTAATACGCAAGCTATTGATGAAGGGTATGCACTAGCGCAGAACTCATGTCGAATCCCGGAGATGGGATGTAATTTTGAATACCTCGAGTATATTAAAAAGACTCCGCGAAGTGAAGCCCCATCCAATAGCCAGTTAAAAGGTTATATCATCGATTTAAGTCATCAGAGAGCTGGTGATACGATGATTAGAGACACCGACATTCTGAATAAAATTGCTCTGATCCTGGCAGATTCATCATTGACGCCTGAAAAGCGTGTTGCTCTTACTATGGATCATATTTACGCGAACTATATGTCTGCCGATCCGGTGTTAAGAAGTTACTATGACCGTTCAGTGGTTAATAAGGCAAATTTAGGCAAGGATCCGATTGCTGAAGGTCTTTTAAGCTATATCAAGCACAATGAGCATAAAAATTCTCTGCAAATCCTTGTAGACTTGGAAAACCTAAGAAAGAGTGAAGCGAAATCTATTCTTGAGCAGAAGTGTGGAAAAATCAACACCATGGCAAAGCTTTGTCAGGCAGTGGATGAGATTTCTATTGGTACAACCGTTGCCGTTGAGAAAAAAGAATTTGATAAAATGCTCTCTCGCAAACCAACTTTCAATAATGCGATGATCAGTTATGAAGAACTGGCTAATAATGTGGCCCGATGTAACACTTTTAACCTTTTCACTTCTAAAGAGGGGATTCTTCAAACAGAGATAGATCTTTCGATGGGGCAGGATTTATTCACTGATGCCAATGGGTCATCGTTTAAGCAGGAGCTTTTAAAGGGTAATAAAAAACTGACTCTTGTGATTGATAGTAACGGGACAGTAACGAAATCCGATAAAGACCTTACTTTGATTTCTTCTAAAGGCTTTAGCGAGAGTAGGGAAAAAGAAAGAGGAAATGACCTTCTTCTGGTCAGAAGTTTTTCTCGTAATGCAGCTTTGCCTGAAGTATACAAAAAAGGCATTGATGGTGAAAATGGCTCAGGCTATAAAGCTTCTGCCAGCAAATCTGATAGCGCGGACTCAGGAGTTCGCACGTCATCTCACTCATCAGATAGTGAAGCATTAAAATCAGCAATGGATAGTTATTCGCTTGCTCAAAAATCTAATATGATGATTGGACCTAAATCACAAGAGCCACAAGTTCCGGTACAGCAAGTGATCAATGATCCTAATGGATATATCGCAGCTTCTGGAAAATTAACAGAGCCTTCTAAAGAAGTAGATAGTAATAAAACTCAATATAACCAGATGGTCGGAAAGATCTCGGATCTCGAAGAAAGGCTTGCCAAGGCCCAGAAACGTGCTTCAGAAGGAGAAAAAACCTCTGAAGAGAAAAAAGAGACGATATCTGCTTCTTCAAGCGATAACGAGAACTCTTTAATTGCCGAATTAAAGAGCGCCCGCAATGCACTGGTTGAAATGAATAAGAAAAAAGTGGAAGACCAGGAAGCAAAAGCCGTTGCAGCTCAAAAGGCCGTGGGGGGAAGTAACTATCGTCCAGAACAAGATGAATATTACTCAGAGGAATCTCGAGAAAACTATAGAGAAAGAGAAAGCTCAGCGCAGACTGCTTCTGCTTCAAGATCTTCTGGAGCTTCAAGAAGTATTGCTGGTCGTGATTCTTCGCCAGACAGAGGAGATGAGGGCGGTGGAAGTGTGGGCAGAGGGCCATCTTCAATCAGCCGTGGCAGCTCAGATGATGGAGACAGAAGCGATGCTATCGTCCTGACAAAAATGGATGGTGTTACCAATGCAAAAATGAATCAGACAATTAAAGATCTGATTTATGCAGAATCTGGAAAACCTTTTTATATCGAAGAAAACGGAATGGTTAAACAAATCATCCCGGAAGTGGTTGATGGAAAAATTCTTCTTAATGAAGATGGGACTCCTGTCTATAAGACAGTTGTCAAAGGAAAGGTTGGAGAGTTTAAAGTTGACTTGAAAAAAGAAAAAGATAAAAAGCTTGCAAAACAAGACTCAGCTGCCGATGTTAAAAAGTCAGATGAAAAAGCAGCACCGGCCGTACGTTATAGAGACTTGAAAGATATCATTAAACGCACGACCAAGGTTGAATAACTAGTTAATCAGCTTCTTCTTAATTTGTGAGTAGGCCAGGGCGCAGAGAATCGCGCTCTGGATAACCAGAATACTTCCACTGTATAAAAACGCCTCGCCAATCCCACGTTCCCAAAAAAGCGCTTGTGCCAGTCTCACTCCATGAATAAGTGGGAAAAACTCAGCTGCCCATCTCACGGCTTGATGCATTTCCGAAATTGGGAAGAAGATTCCCGAAAGGAAATAAAGGGGAGCAATTAAAAACGAATAGACCGTTTGAAATTGATTGATGTTGTTAACCATTGCTGAAGACAAAAGCCCCATGGCCCCACATGGAAGTGCCACTAAAAAACCAACAGAGGCCAGAGCTGGAATTAGCCACGGGTTAGTCATAAGTCCAAAGAGGGCGAGGACAATCGCTACACCAACGGCCATGACAGCTCCTTTTAAACCTACCCAAACCATTTCACCGATAACAACTTCTTTGACTCCGATGGGAGTTGTAAGCATTGCTTTGTAAACATTTTCGTAAGTCATGCGCACATAAAATCCATAACTGCTTTCAAAGAATGATGTAAAGAGTGCAGTGGCCACGGTTAGACCTGGAGCAAGGAATTGCATATAACTCATTCCTTCCACATTAGTAATAAAAGAACCAAGCCCAAGACCTAGTGAAACTAAAACTAAAGCGGGATCGGCCACAGTTGGTGAAATGTTAGCGATCAGGTCTTTTTTATAAACGATCCAGTTTCTTCTCGTGATATGAAAACATAATTCAAGTGTATTAAGCATCTGATGATAACTCCTGACCAGTTAACTTTAAGAAAACATCTTCAAGGTTAGATGGTCTGATTTGCAGGGGAGAGAGCCCATGGTCTGAATGAAAAGCTGTTAAATCTGAAAGCGATTTTGTTCTTAAGTAGAGCCCGGAAGTGTCTTCATGGTAGTCTAGGTGTCCGGCCTTGCTGGCGATGTCTTCAAGTTTCTTTTTATCTTCTAATCTAAAAATTCCTACATAACCTGGAGTGTGTTGATTGATCATGCTTTGAGGAGAGCCTTCAGCGGCCACATTCCCTTGATTCATAATCACCAGGCGGTTGCAGAGAACTTCTGCTTCATGCATGTAGTGAGTGGTCAGGACAATGGTCGTTCCATTTTGATGAAGCTCGCGCACTTTTCCCCAAAGTAAATGGCGCACGGCCGGGTCAAGACCAGTAGTGGGCTCATCGAGGATTAAGAGTTCTGGTTTTCCTAATAGGGCACGGACAAAAACCAGGCGTCTTTTCATCCCACCTGAAAGTGTTTGAATAAGAGCATCTCTTTTGTGAGCAAGATTCATGTATTCAAGTAAATCATTAATGCGTTTTTTGCGCTCACTACTTGGAACACCGATAAAAGCACAATAGATCATCATATTTTCAAAGACTGTTAAACTCTCATCCAGAGCATTGTCTTGAGTGACAACTCCTAAGCGTCCTTTGATGTCGCGCGACTGAGTGTTTGGGTCAAAACCAAAAACAGAAAGCTCTCCTCCTGTTCTCCTCACTGTCCCATAAGTCATGCCAATAAATGTTGATTTTCCTGCGCCGTTAGGGCCTAAAAGCCCAAAACATTCACCTTTTTTGACGTGAAGGTCGATGCCGTTGACAGCGGTGAAATCACCGAAAGATTTTTTTAGAGATTTTGCAATGATCACACATTTTTCCAATGATAGTGTTGAGAATCTAGTTTAGAGTAGGCATTGGGAGTTGAAAAGTTATTACAGCGAGGCATTGATGAAAGCAAAAAAAGCAAGTGAAGCATTAACTCTGGAGCAAATCCCCAACATTGGAAAGGCCTTCGTCAAAGACCTAAACCTATTGGGCATCACGAAACCACAACAACTTGCGGGAAAAGACCCTATTGCTTTATACCGCAAGCTTGAAAAAATAACGGGTCAAAGACACGATCCATGTGTTTGTGACACCTTAATGGCCGCCGTGGACTTTATGGAGGGGGGAAAACCTGTTCCCTGGTGGGATTTTACGGCTAAACGAAAAAAGATCTTGGAGTAAATTAACAAAAATCTAACTATGAAAGTTCCCTTTTTCAGGGTACAAGAGCGCCGAAACAGATTAGTAGAACAACTAAAGTGAGGTGCTTATGAAACTATTTCTTGGTCTTTCTGCATTAGTTCTCGTATCGACAGCAAATGTACAAGCTGCTGATTTCTTCCGTTGTATCACTAAAGAAGAAGCTGTTGTCGCAGCCAATTCAAACTTCGAAAATCTTCGTAAAGAACTTAAAGACAAATCATCTTTCTGGGTTCCACGCCAAACAGTACGCGAGTACATTCAAGGAATGCAATTTTCTGAAAACGAAGGCAAGTATGTCACTGGTGTTTTGGCAAAGTGGACATGTTATGCAGGCTCAGACTGCTACGTAGGGATTGAAGTCTCTTGCGATGGCACAACTGGCACTTATTTATATAACGACTAAATAATCACGAACTCGCACTCGAGTAAAACTTGAGTGCGAAATTCCAAAAGCGGTGAGTCCCATAAATAAGAATGGGAACTAAAACCACCGGCCAAAGAAGGTAGTTTAAGTCAGGCGGATTAAGCAGCGCTCTTGCCGGAATACTGACGATAACACCCACTGGAATCAGTGTTAGGATCACGTATTTGATATACGGATTGTACATTGAGTCTGGTCTCATCCCCAGGCGGTAAACCTGCCACCATAAAAATTGTAAATTCTCTGAGCGCGTGAAAATAACTGCTGTGGCAGAAAACATAAAGCGCATCGAATACACAACCGCAAGGCTGCATGGAACTAAAAGAATCAACCAAAGAAGGCGGAAGTAATTAAAATCTGGCAATTGAGACAGAGAGTAGATCAGCCACGAACTTCCCAGGATTAAGTTCCCAAAGATGGCCGTGTTAGCTTTTTGTAGCGTCAGCATAAACTGCGAGTTCACTGGTTTTGCCAGCAGTAAATCCAGGTCTCCCTTTCTTACTTTCTCCGTAATATTTTCTAAATTCTCGTGAATGATAATCATATAAAAAGCATCAATCACAAATAGGAGTCCTAAGAAGACGCGCATCTGGTGAACATCCCAGTCTCCAATTTTTTCTGTGTGCTGATAAAGCACTTCGAAAGTTAAGATCTGAGCGGCATACCAGAAAACATCAGTCAGGATGCGGGTAAAGAAGTTCGCGCGGTATTCAAGATCAGCAATAAAACTAGCCTTGAACATCGCCTTATAAAGTGAAGCATATTTTTTTAGAGTATGAAACATTACGCCCCCGTTCCTACGTAAGAGTCTATGCCTTTTTTCCAAAGGTAAGCACCAAGAAGGTTAAGAACAATAAGTCCTACGGTGACAGAGATAAATCCAGTATAAACAGTTTCAATGCCCACGCGTCCTGTGATGTATCCAACAGGAACAAACACACCGCTAGCAAACGGAAGACTGATAATCGTCGTTTTAAAAGGCTCTGGAAGTAGATCTAGCGGAAAGAGCTCTCCCATTAGAATCCAGAAAAATAAATTCTTCGCTACCGTGATTGAAGAAATTTTAGTGAAGTGGAAGGCCATGGTCGAAATAATAAAACTGATCGTGTGAACCAGGATCAAATAATAAAAACAAAGCAGAGTCGCTAACGGCAGTCTTGTTAAAATGGCCGGAAGGTTAAAAATATAAGCGCCGGCAATCGGAACAAGAAGAGAGATAATGGTCGTGACGATTTTGTATCCCATTAACTGTGAAAGATAGTATTCGTAAAAACTCATTGGGCGAACAATTAAACTGTTAATTGTCCCAGAGCTGATTTCTTCAATCATTCTGAATTCGTACATCCAGCTTGTGGCAATTCTGGCAAAAAAAGCAGACCAAAGAGCGTAACTCAAATAACTTTCGCGAGAAAACCCGGCGATCATATCAGTGTGAGCACCTTTAAAGACAGCAATCCATAAAAGGATCTCAATCCCAGTTGTTAAGATAGGCTGAACAAGCGCATCGACAAAATAATTTAGACGGTATTCTAAATTGGTGACGACGGCCAGATTAGCGAATGCGAGATTCCGTTTCAAGAAAACGGCGAATGACTTCTTCAAAATCGACCTTCTCGTCGTGTGCGAGTTCACTGTTAGTATTGTTAGTAAATTCTTCTACTGTTCCCTGGTAAACGATGTTGCCTTTAGAAATTAAAAGCAGGCTATCGGCCAGAGTGGCGATATCGTCCATGTAGTGGCTGGTTAAAATAACTGTCGGCTCTCTTTCCTTCACATAGTTTGAAAGGAAGTTTCGGATGTTTTCCTGAGCGACAATATCCAGACCGATGGTAGGTTCATCCAAGAAGAGAATCTTCGGCTCATGTAAAAGAGCACCGATGATTTCCATCTTCATTCTTTCACCAAGAGAGAGTCTTCTTAACTGAGTTGTTAAAACATGCTTACAATCAAGCATTGTCGCCAGCTCATCCACGCGCTTTCTGGTTTTAACAATATCCAGATCGTAAATGCGCGCAAGGAGTGCGTATGAGTCTACCGGTGAGATATCCCACCATAACTGGTTTTTTTGTCCTAAGAGAATACTCATCTGGCTTAGGAATTCGTTTTTGCGCTCCCAAGGTCTATAACCTAAAACTGTGGCTTCACCAGAGCTTGGTGTCACTAGTCCGGAAAGGATCTTTAAAAGCGTGGTTTTCCCGGCCCCGTTGGCACCGACCAGACCGATGATCTTTCCCGATTCGATTTTAATTGAGGTCTTATTTAAAGCGATCTTAGAGTCGTACTTTCGCTCCCAGATCCCTTTGATAGAGTTCACCAGACCTTCGGGCTTCTGGTAAGTTTTATAGACCCTCATCAGGTCTTGGGTTTCGATTACATATTTCATAGTTTTAATAGATTATGAGGGGAATTTTCCAATGTAAACGGGATTCTTTAAGTAAAGTTTACAGGTTATCGAATGGTAACCCATTTCTGTGTTACTAATGCTTTCACACATGGAGATTTACACTATGAAAACACTTTTTGCGGTTACACTTGCCCTTGGTCTTTCGACTTCAGCTTTCGCTGGCAGCCTAAATGAGAATGCTCTACAAGCACTTTTAAATACAAAAGGAACGACTTTGGTGGGTGATGTTCACTCGTACGAGACAGTCGCTTCAATTTATAAAGACGCTGTAAAATCTAAGGCCCGTATCAATAACGAATGTCATCCATTAAATAATCAAGTAGCACACTGTACGCTATGGATTAACTATAACCCAATCGGAGAAACAGCACTCTCTTATGAAGTTGCTCTTCCTGGGCATGAATTATTATCAGATGTTATCGAGGTTGCAAGAGGTGATTGATTGTTAAACAAAGGCCCCGCGAATGCAGGGCCTGGAATCGGGGGATTAATTAACAGTCTTTGCTTCTTGACCGTCAACGGCTTCATGTTTTTTGAAGTTCAAAAAATCGCTCCAGGATTTTGGCCTTTCACCCGTAGAGATGGTGATTTTCTTTTTGGCCTTGTCTTGGACGGTTTTATGAAGCGCTAAATTCAACACGCCATTTTCATAATGCGCAGAAATTTTTTCTCTATCCACGTTCTTTGGAACGTTGATGATGTAGTCGTATTTGCGCACGACTGTCTCTTTGTCATAGGCATCCTTTCTCTCTGCACTTACTCGGATAATATTCTCTTCCATATCAATGGCAATGTCGGACGAGTTAACCCCCGGCATATCAATTGTTGTAAAGTAAGCTTCTTCGCTTTCGCGGAAATTCCTGTAGGCCGCGTTCTGAGTAGTGTCGTCAAATATTTGGTCAAAGAAAAACGGTGAATAATTAGGTTGTAACAAATTGATTAATGCTCTATTTCTCATAAATCCTCCTTATGGATCTCGTTACACCTAAAAGATGGAGGCGGTTTTTTGGGTGTCAAGGTTTGGGCTTAATTTTTTCATTTTTTGGTGCTAGCTTCATCTTATGAAATATAAAACCGCTAAAAATAATGAAGATTTAAAACTTTTTTTCCCAGTACTCAAAGAGCTTAGACCTCATTTAAGTTTTGAAGAATACCTGTCCATTTACCAGGAAGCTCATGCTCGTGATCAATATGAAATGGTTGCATTAGTAGAGAATGAAAAAATACTGGCGCTGATGGGCTATAGAGTTCTTTGTGATTTTGTACGAGGAAGACATCTTTATATTGATGATTTGGTTTCTGTTGAAAAATCTAAGGGCCATGGAGCTCAACTTTTATCTTACGCAGAAGAAAAGGCACGGGAGCTTGAGTGCACTGGTGGATTGAGATTGTGCGCTGTTTTGGAAAATACTGGCGGTATTAAGTTTTATGAAAAAAACGGTTGGAAGGCGAGGGCCTTTGCTTTTGTAAAAAAGCCCCTTTAAAGGGGCTTCCTTTTATGAATACACTCTCTGTGCACGTTCTTTGATTTCGTCGGGAGTGAGGTCTTCGATGTGCGTTCCGAGTGTCCATATATGTCCAAACGGGTCTTCAAAGGTTCCGGTGCGGTCTCCATAAAATTGATCACGCACTTCTTTTACCATTTTCATTCCTGCGGCCATGGCCTTTTCTGCTGCTGCATCCACGTCTGGAACATACACCATGAAACTCACTGAACGGTATTCTCCCGTTTGAGGGGAAAGATGCATGCCTGGATCATCACCGGCCATCATGATGATAGAGTCTCCAACTTTGAATTCGGCATGGGCAATTTGCCCTTGCTGTATTTCGACTTTTGAAATAATTTTCGCCCCCAACGCTTTTTCATAAAAATCCAGCGCTTTTTTTGGATCACTGACAATAATATAAGGGGTGACTGTTCTTAAACCCTTGGGTATTGCATTTACTTCTGTATCCATCTTTTCCTCCTGCGTGAAATTTCATAAAATCACCTACAAAGTCAGTGCCGTTTTCTAGGGCATTTTGAGAGGCAAAATTCCACATAAAGCTTTTTGCTACAGTGTCTAAAAGAGCGCATTTTTAAGGAAGCGCAATGGCATGATTTATGCTCCTTAAATAGTGGGAGCTCGCTCTCAAAAAGGAGATACAAAGAGTGCGAGTGCTGATCGATCTATTGAGATTGAATTGATCGAGAAGTAAATTAACTTGAGTGTAAAAATGAAGAACAGGATTTTTATCAAGCTCTCCATACGTAGGTCTCTTAAGACCCAACGATAGTGATAAAAAACGATAATTGGAACTAGGATAAAAATCTAGGTGCCGATAACATCATTGCGACCCTGTCATCGCCATCGATTCTCACCCCATCTTAAGAGAAGGCGAGTTCCACGGGAGCACAATTTTTACCGACATCTCAGGGTAATGACCCATTTCAAACGTGAGTGATTTATAGCAGGCCTTGTTTTTCAAGGCCTGTTTTTTTATAACGAGTCTCTTTCCGAATTGTGAATGATATAATTGAGTTGATCTACCAGATGAAGAATAATAGGAATGGCCTCGTCGTTGACTCCAAACTTCTCCTGCAGGTCGTGAATTAAAAGAATCCTGCAAATATCTTCTTCATCGAGCATTTTGAGTTCGATATCAATGGGGGAAACCCACTCCTCCTGAATAAAATGGATAATCGTGTCAGTTTCGAGTCCACAAATTCTAGAGACGTCATCGAGATTTCTTCTTAGGGGAAGCTTCATGCGTGGATCCTCGGGTTATAGGAATACTTTTTCTCTAAGTCTATGATGGCCTCCTGGAGTTCCGGAGCCACATGTTTTGGAATCACAATTTTTAAAGTGACAATTTGATTGCCGCGGTTTTCTTTGGGGCCGGCTCCTTTGTGCTTGATTCTCAGCTTAGAGCCGCTGGAGACTCCAGCTGGGACTTTGAGCATGACGCTCCCATCGATGGTGGGGACTTCAATTTCCGCACCATGGATAGCTTCAAAGAAACTAATAGGCACTTCGGAGTGAATATCATTTTCTACGCGAGTAAAACCGGCGAGTGGTTTTATTGAAATTTGAATGTAAGCATCTCCCGCCGCACCTGAGCCAACTCCAGGAGAGCCCATGCCCTTAAACTTTAATTTTTTACCTTCTTCAATTCCTGCCGGGATTTTGACCTGTAGTTTTTTTCCATTGGGAAGAGTGATGACTTTTTCTCCTCCCAGGGCCGCTTCTACAAAGTCGACTTCCATTTGATAGAGCACATCTTCTCCTGCGAAGTCCATGCCCTCAGAAGTAAAACGGCCATGACCTCTGCGGTTTCCAAAAAGGCTCTCAAAGAGATCTTCCGGGTCATAATCAGAACTATAGGAAGAAGAGTAGCGATGATTTCTATTGGCCCCGCGATTCGTACGGTATTCTTCATATTCGTGCTGGCGATGCTCGTCTGTTTCTCCGCGGTCAAATTTCGCCTTGGACTCTTCTGTTCCGATCAGATCAAAGGCATGAGAGATTTCTTTAAACTTTTTTTCGGCCTCTTTATTGCCTGGGTTTAAATCCGGATGATATTTTTTGGCGAGCTTGCGGTAAGATTTTTTGATGTCATCGAGAGTCGCTGTTTTTTCAACACCTAAAATTTTATATGGGTCAGTCATTTATTAAGTCCTATTAAAAAAATTGTTTCACTTCGACGTGGACTTCATTTCTTCTTAAAAAAGGAATTGTGGTTGGGCCGTCGTATTGAGCAATTTGAATATCGCCAACCGGGAAAAAGAGATCACTTTTGCTGATCCATTGAACCAGCTCAGCAGAAAATTTCTTGATCTTCTCCTGATCGTTGGCCCCTGAGTAGCGCAGCGAGGCCACCATGCGCTCAGGACTTTTATGTAAAAGAATTCTATTGTCTTTAGGAGTTGGCGCCGTGGCCAGGTTGTACTTTTGCGGAAGCACAAACGACATGGTCCAGCCATTTGAATTAGGCCCTTGATAAATAGGAGAGGTCATGGGGATATAATCATTGGTTTCTTCCTGAAGGACTGGAGAGGTCATCTTCAGGTGCTTATGGTCTTTGTTTTGGCCAAAAATATAGGAAGCTAGGCATGCAAAGGCCTCCTTCTTGACCTCTTCGAAGTTACCGTTAATCGTAACCGAGGCGAGAATGAAGGAATTGTATTTTCTGATTTCTTTGTCGCCTTCAGTGCAGACCACCTCATAGAAAGGCTCTTCACCTAATCGGATTCCAAAAAAACCTGGGATGCCTTTAAGTTTTTCACTCAAGGGAATGTCGAGAGTCACTTTTTCTTGGTTCATGACGACCTCCATAAGACTCCAATCATTAGATGAAGCAAAGGCGAGGCCAATAAATTGGGAGATTTTTACTGGAAAATAAGGAACATTTGAGGCAATTTAGTCAGGTAATGTGGCAAAAATAATTAACGCATAGCTGGTTCATCTCTTGAACAACTTTTAGGGAATAGCTATGATAATAGCGTAAATTTCATTGTGAGAAGGGGATTATGGCAAGTTTAAAAGATGCACTATTAAAAGCTGGAATGAAGGCCACTGAGCCAGTAAAAAAACAAAACGACCGCGAGAAGGTTGCAAAGAAAGACATTACAGAATCTGTTTCTCACCAGGTTCAAAGAAACTTTTGTGAAAACTGCAACCAGGTTCGCCCTGATGTAGAGTTTTATAAGCACAGAAACCCAACGACAGATGCTGAATGGATTTGTTTAAAGTGTGCAGATCAGCTGCATATTCTCGATAAATTCAGGCAAACAGCTCAAAGCGATGCTTCTATCAAGCAAATGTTTAGAAGAGAATATGGGGAGACGATGAAGATTGCAGTTCAAAAGAACGCTCAGGTGCAAAGATCGAGCGGCGGAAACCGTGATGATTTCAACGGCAACCGCTAGTGGATGTGTTTCACATTGATGTGAATTTCGTTTTTTCTAAAAAAAGGTATTGTTAACGGCCCATCATATTGGGCCGTTTTAAAATCGCTTAAGGGAATATACCAAGGGCGCTTCTTAAGCCACTTCTTTAAAATACCGGTATATTCATTAATCTTTTCTTCATTGTTAATTCCTGCGTAGCTAATGCTGGCGACCAGATGGAGCGGGCACTCTTCAAGATGAATTCTATTGTCATCCGGAGTTGGTGCGGTTTGGGCCACAAATTGTTGCGGAAGGATAAAAGACATAGTCCACTCTTTTGATGCAGTTTCTTGCAGGATCACGGGAGTGGTCATCTGAATTTTTTCACTCGTCTTGTTGCTACCAAAAATATAGCCTGCAAGGCTGTTAAACGCCTCTTTATAGGCTTCCTTGAATTCACCTGTGATCGATATAGAGGCCCGGGTTTGAGACTTATATGAGCGGATTTCAATCCCACCATCGGCCTTTAAGATTTCGTAGGGCGCCTGCTCTTCAAGTTGTAGTCCAAAGAGTCCCGGAAGGCCTTTAACCTTTTCATTTATTGGAATGTCGAGTTGGGAATGAGAATCGTAGTTCATAATTCCTCCTATTCTAGGAGGATATTTTCAAATATCATGCCGAAGTTGATATGATAGCTAATTAATTGTTTTAATTCGATGTAAGTAAAAATGACTTTAATTGCTTGGGGCAATTTGGTTTGAAAGTGCTAGGGATTTTTCCGTCGACACTAATCTTGCCTGAGAAAGCATCTTCATGCGCACTTCAATTTTTCGAAGGTAATCCATTTTGTACTTCGTTGTATTGGAATGATAACGGGCGTACCAGCGCCTGTCTCTTTTCGAGTGGCGGGACTTTAGAATGTTCAAGATTTGCGCCATCTTCTCCATGGCGTAGCCTTGATCTTCCGTTACGAGAAGATCTTTTTGTATCAAGGGAAGTTTCATCCTTTTAAATTCAGCATTCCAAACGTCTACGTTGACTTGCCCCAATGAGAGGTCTCCAGTGGAAGAAACTTTGTTGTACTGGAAATTGCTTTCGGTATCTATAAGGGCCACGATGATTTGCGGTTCAACTTTGTGCTTTTTTATTGCGTGGTGGATGTCATTGGCAATCTTGTTACGAGCGTTGACTTCCAGTTCAGGCTGTACGATGGAAATCATCTGAGCGATAAGTGGAGCTTCATTTGGAATGTAGACCTTATCAAAATTTCCAAATTTCTCGCGGGCGTATTTACCCTTTGAGTTTTTTGTCGTTTTAAAAGATGAGCATCCTTGGAAAAGAGCAAGGATTCCCAGCACCAGAATCATTTTAGGTAGTAGAGTTTTCATTTGAAAATCAGTCTACACTAAAAGGGGATGGTTTTAGCTTAGTTGAAAGAAATCCATGGCGGATGTCTAAAAATTAGACGGCCAATTTGCCAAATTTCATTGGGAGAGTTGTGAAAAGGCAGGCTTAGGTGTCATCAATAAATAACCCCTAGGCCTGCCTGCAGAGCTTAGATCAAATAATTTAATTTAAACCGGATTACTTGCGAACTGGTTTATCGAATGAGCCTCTTTCATCTTTTTTTGGTTGGTTTTTAGATGAAAGATCTGATTCTGAGCGACCGCCTTTTAACGGCAGGTCGATTTCTGGACGTTGTGTTGTTTTAGATTGTCCGGCGAACTCTTCTTTGTTTCTTTGCGGTTGTTGATTGAATTTTTTTTCTTGTACCATACAGTCCTCCTTGGAATGTTTACTTCCTTATTAAGAAGCATTTCCGATGCCAAGAAAAACGCTGTAAATGATGGATTTCCAGAGAGGAAATAGCGAAGATGAGGCACTTTGCTCAAGTGATGAGGCAAACGTCCGTCTGTCTATAAAGTGTTTATCTTAAAAATGAAGAGAGACGGTATTCGAGTGTTGGGCTTAGTCCAGAAGTCATCCATTCTACAGTGTGCTTCTCATCTATAAAGACAATCGTCGGAGTGGCCTGAACTTTAAAAATTTTCGAAGCATTTTCATCGAAGTCTAGGCCGACAGGAAATTGGTAACCATTTTTTTTCATGGTTTCTTCAATGAGCTTCTGATCTTCCAGGCCGGCAACGGCAAGTACATTTTCTGGACGAATCTTTTTAGTGACGATCATTTTGTTGATACGCTTGAGTTCAACTTCACAAGGACCACACCATGTTGCCCAAAAAACAAGGGCGACTTTCTTTTGTTGATAAAGTTCAAATTCGCCGCCATCCAGTGTGCGCATTTTAAAGTTGGGAATGACTTTATCCTGAAACTCAAAATGGCTCAGTATCACCGGCAGTCTTAAGTAGATGGCGTAGGCGGCGACAGCAAAAAAGATAGTGTTAAAAATTCTTTTGTATTTCACGGCACCTCTTTAATCACACAATCTTCTTATTGAGAAGGATTTGTTTGTAGACCAAAAGAAAACTGATAATGAAAAAAGGAAAACCTGGAATAATGGGAAGCAGAGATCCCAGAACTCCTAATATAAAGAAGAACATAGAGCCTACGATGCGCAGGATGTGGTAAAAGCGATGCTCTTTGTTGTGATCTTCCTGGAAAGAAAGACCGATGGAAAAGTTAGCAATCAGCGACAGGATTAAATAAAAAATAAAGCGAAAGACTCTTATCTTTAGCGGAGATTTTTCATGCAAGTCAGTTAAGGTCACTTTATCGCAGCCAAGAGAGATGATGTCTTCAATTTGTTGATTGAGGTGATGAGTAAACTCTTTGGAGTAAATGTCGACATTCATTTCCAGGTTTTGCTGGTAACTGGTGTAGTTGAGGTTAAAGGAGCCAATCGTCGACCAGCTTTCATCTACAGTGGCGAGTTTTCCATGAAGAACAGAGCGCTTCCATTGATAGATCTCCACTCCGCGTTTTATAAAATAATCGTAGAGGTATTCAGAGGCGAGAATGTAGCTAGGCCAGTCTGAATATTTAGGAAGAATCAATCGCACACGCACACCGCGGGCCTGGGCCTCCACTAATTGCTTCATAAATTTCCTTCGCGGGAAAAAATAAGAATTGATGATGGTGATACTTCTTTGGGCCTCGGTGGTAATGCGCGAGTATTGTTTGGTTATGCGTGAGCGCCCATGAATCCAGTCGTTGACGGATATTCCTACGTCGTATCCATCTGGGTAGTGGCGGATATGCTCGGCCTTTTCTAGTGGAATATTTTTTCGGGCCGCTCTTTTAAAAATATGCTGACAATAAAGAGACAGTGGCCCAATTGCCGGGCCTTTTAAATAAATAGCAAAATCCAATTGAGGCACAGATGATCCTGGAAGGCAGGCGTAGAGAACGTTAATACCACCAATCATCGCTGATTCATGGTCAATGAGAAGTATCTTATGATGAAGTCTGCGGCCCCAGCGGTAAAACCATCTAAAATGGATAGAGTTGAAGCGGCAAAACTCAATGCCATTTCGGACAAGTTCATTTTCCGTTTCAATGCTTAAGTTTCTTGAGCCGATGCTGTCGACCAATAGAAAAACTGCGACCCCTTTTTTTTTAGCCTCAATCAATTCGTATTGCACTTGTTTGCCGAATTGATCAATTTCAAAAATATAAGTCTGAAGATGGATACTTCTTTGAGCGGATCTTATCATTGCCAGGTACTTTTCATAATAAGTATCGCCGTCCTGATAGAATTCGACATAGTTATTTTTGCTAATGGGGAAGAGTTCTTTTTTCATCAGATGTCCACCTCACAGAAGATGGGAAGATGATCTGAGAGGTGCTGGTCGTAGAAGACGACGTGAGAGTTGATGATTTCCAGGTTTTTAACGTAGATGCGGTCTAAGCAGAGGATAGGGACTTTGGACGGAAAAGTGCGGGCAAAGCTTCCATTAACTTGTTTATGAACTTCCTGCATACCAAGCATTTCTTCAAAGACTAAAAATGATTTCTGATTCCAGTCGTTGAAGTCCCCGGCAATGATAAAAGGTACGTTCTGATCACCTTTTTGCTCAACGAAAGTTTTAATTTTTTCGTATTGAATCTTGCGTCCTCGATGTAAGAGATTGAGGTGCAGGCAAGCTGCATAGATAGTCCGTTCAGGTTTGTTGTTCATTGGAGGAATCTTAATTTTACAAACCAGCATTCCTCTTTTTTCCCAACTATTCGTTGAAAGATCCAGGTTCTCAAAAGTCTCAATAGGGTATTTGCTAAGGATCAGGTTGCCGTGGTGGCCGTGATCATACAGTGCATTCTGTGCATAGGAAAAATGTGGCCAGAGTTCATCAGCTAAAAATTCAAATTGGGAGTCGATGAGACCTTGTTTTTTAAAGATCTCATTTTTACCCACAACTTCCTGTAGGAAAACAATTTCTGCTTCAGAGGAGTTGATAAGATTTTTCATTTCTTGCAGGCAGTATTTTCGATTATTCCAATCGAATCCCTTATGAATATTGTAGGATAAAATCTTTAAACGCATATTCACACACGATCTCCCTTTCATAAAAAGAGCAAAGTTCGCGCCAGTATATAATGATAAGGAAACCGAATATTTGCCCCATCTATAGAAGACAATTTTGGACATTCATCAAACAAGCCCCCCTAAAATGCCACAGTTTAGTTGGTATATGCTTTGCAATTTCACTCAAACATCAAAGCATACTCAGTAATGCAGTATGCGCTTAACTACGGAGAAGAATCATGTTCAAAACTTTATTAACTCTCACAATTATGGCCTCATCACTTACAGCGTTCGCGCAGATGTCTGAGAGTGAAAAAAGAAATGTTGAAAGCAGATTAGAGGGGACACTCCCTGAACCTAAAGAAGTCGAAAATAAATCAGAATACAAAATCCATATGGGTTTAACTGCAGGTGTGAACTCACCCAATGGTGATGCTGAATCTTCGCCGGAGTTTGGTATCAACGTAGGCTTTCAACCCTACATCCCTTTTGGTTTAGGAGCAGAAGTCATCACTGCGGAGCTGGGGGATTCTAATGTGCAAAGAACCTCAGTGCTTGCGCGCGGAAGTTATAACTTCGGTGGAGACATTCCTGTTCTAAGAAGCAGCTTTGTGGGAGTTGCCACAGGGCCTATGTTTGTTGATGGCAATAACGTAGAGTGGTCGGTTGGACCTCTGGCCGGTTTTGATATTCCTCTTCAAAATAAGGCCAGTGATTTCCTGTCTTTAGGTCTTCAAGCAAAGTACCTTTGGACGACGGGGACCCAGGACTCATTTTCTGCAGGTCTGGCGCTTAAATACTGGTATTAAAATTTAGCGAAAAAGATTGAGAAAACGTGTGGCGTCAAGGCCCCCAAACCTTGACGCCACACTCTTTTTTCGGGATAAGTCTCGAGCAATGAAAAAATCAACATTTACTACAATTGTTCTGGTGGCTCTGGCCTTCATGGGATCATCTCCCTCTCATGCCAAGCTTTTACAAATCCTTCATACGAATGACACCCATTCTTATTTAGACAATTCAACTCACTCGACAACGAGAGGAGGAATGGCGCGCTTAAAAGCGCTGATGAATATGTATAAAGCGCAAGCTGAAGCTCAGGGAATCAAAACGATTGCCGTAGATGCAGGTGATTTCCTTGAAGGAAATATTTATTACATGGCCCGCGATGGTCGCGCGACGTTCAACATCCATAACGAAATGGGATACGACATTGGCACGCTTGGAAATCACGACTACCAGATGGGCTCAGCAGAGTTAGATAAAATTTTAGGTGAAATCGACCTGAACTTTTCTCTCATTGTGGCCAACATGGATGCGAGCTCTAAGTTTAAAAATATCAGCAGCAAAATTAAGCCTTATAAAGAAATCAATATTGATGGAACAAAGATCGCTTTTCTTGGTTTAACGACTGATGAAATTTTTTATAAGTGGCGCCTGGCACGTGGTGCAGTTAAAAATCCAATCGACGTGGCCCAGGAATATGAAAAAGAATTAAAAAATCGCGGCAACGATTTCATCATCGCTTTGACTCACATTGGTGTTTTAAGAGATGTGAAACTGGCGGAAAAAACAAAATATATCGATTTAATCGTTGGTGGTCACTCGCACACTGCTCTTTATGAGCCAGTATACGGTGAGAATAAAAAGAAAGTGAAAGTTCCTATTGTTCAAGCGGGAATGCACACTGAATACCTGGGGCGCTTAGTTGTCGATCTGGTTAAAGGGAAACCTCTTAAGATCGTAAGTTATGAACTTGTTCCGGTAAAAATGGATTCGGCCATGGCCGATCCAGAAATGACGGAATTGGTGAAGGAAGCAGACACTGAGCTAGATGCTTCTTACGGACAGGACTGGCTTTCTGAAAAAGTAGGTTACTCTGATCTAAAACCAGGAGACACTCTTGGAGCACGCAAGTGGGCCTTCTTCATCACTGATGCACTAAAAGAAAAAGCAGGAGCAGATATCGCGATTCACGCTCCGGAAATGAACGGATCAAATTACCCGGTAGGGGATATCACGAGACGCACGATTTTAAATTCAATGCCGAGAGTGTTTGAGTTTGATCAAAAATACGGTTGGGATATTTATACGACAAGAATCAAAGGGGCGTGGTTAAGACTGACTCTTGATGCTCTGTCATACTTTGGGCAACCGCTGACTTTCTCTGGTATTAAAATGGAGTATGAACGCGGACCTTTCGGTTTTAAAATCAGAACGATCACAGTTAACGGCAAGAAGGTTAATCCGTTTAAGACGTACACTGTAGCCTTCACAGAGGGAATTATCCGCGGAGCTGAAGGAATCGACCCGAGAACGGTGGCGATCTTAAGACACCCGAAAAATACCAATCATAAAATTTGGGCAACAATGGAAGAGAAAATCAAAAACTCGACTGAGCCTTTAAGCCAAATTTGTGATGACGGCCACACTATGATGTGGCCGGATCGTTAGGATTTTTAAGCTGCACTCCTAGTGTAGGAGTGCAGATGCTTCCTTTTTATCTTCAATAAATTCTTCATCTAAAAAATACACGACTTGCTCATCCGGGCTCAATGCTTTCAATGTAACACCTGTACCTTCAGCATCGTGCTTTAAGCTTTCACAAAGTCTGTCGGCATCTTTTTGGTCTCCACTTGAAGCAAAGAGAATGCGTCCGAAACCTCTGTCGGCCATATCATGAAGAACTTTTCTTGCCAGGATTTTTTCCTGCTCTAAGTTGTCACTTAAACCGGTATTAATAACGAGAGCTTCAACGGCTCGTCCGGTTGCGACGATTCGTCTGTAAAGCTGCTCAATTCCTTCAGGAGAAGAGAGATCAAGCTGATAGCTGACGGCATCGACTTTTAATTCTTTAAAGTCTTCTGCTTCTTCAACGACAGAGGGGTTTGCTGCTGCGACGATAATGTCGTATCCGTGCTCAGCAAATTGTCTTGCTAAATCATATCCATCGGAACATGAACTACTAGCAATGACCGCTAATGGTTTATCTGTGGCTATAGATTGATTCATCATATTCGTACCCTCCTTATGGTAACCGACTTGTTGTTGTCCTTTTTATTTTCCTTCGCTTTCCTGGAATTGAATCTTTTGTCGGCCAGTCTGGTTCAACGGTATGTTTAGTTTTTCCCTTCGGCGACATATCGTCTTCTTTAAAAGTGAGAATATCTTTTGATTTGTTCGGGGGTGACTTCTTTGTTTCTGAAACCATAAATCCTCCGTGAATTTAACTAGGTGAATGTTTAAAATAAAAAGCCACCGGCGAAGGTGGCTTTTATATCAATAGGTAGGGATCAAACGTGAGTTTGCACAAATGGTTTATTGATACGTCTCTCCAAGTCTTACGTCCCCTAAAATGAATTATTATTTAATCTTTTCTACCACTACCTGGCCCTTGGCCATAGCGATGCCACCATCGCTGTGTAGATATCCTTTAGCAAAAGCAGAAGAAATAGTTACCGCCGTTATCAAGGCCACTAGAGCACAAAATAAGTTAGACTTAAACATTTAATTTTTTCCTCTACTAACGCTCGCGAATATGTTTATTTAAAAAGCCACCCCGAAGGATGGCTTCTAATTGCGATTGTGGAACCAAGATCGTTTTCAGAGAGGAGTGGATGAAAGTTTTACCTTTCCCATTTTTTGTCTGTCTTCGAATCGAACCCGAAAGTTCTCTCTCTGAGTGGACAATTCCTTTTCTTCATCGAACTTGTACAAAAGTTATTACAATTCGTTTCACTTTTGTCTTGCGATCCTCCACTAAGAAAACACGAATGCCTTCTTAGCTTCTACTATTAACAATGCATCTCCTGTGCCAAATTTGTTATCACCGGAAATAACTGTAATCGCATTGATGCAGAAAAGTGTTGTGGCAAGAATCCCCAACAAAGTGCCCCGTAATCCCGATTTGTTTAATGAGTTATTCACATTTCCATGTGGATAACTAAAAAAAGGGCCACCATAATGGTGACCCTTTTCTTCGTTGATGGTCGTGTCAGAGAAATATTTTTCTAAGGAAAGAAATGATCTAAAAACATATCTTGAACGAGAAATTCGAATTTAGAGTGCTCGTCTTCATTGTTATAAATCAGTGTATCAATGTTGCCGACCTGCTTAGAATTGGCGATATAGTCAGGGCTTCTTTCTTCAAGCAATTCGAATAGTCCTTTTTCTCCTTGTTTGTTCTCGCTCATAAAACACTCCTGATTACGGGCACTGATTATTTGTTTGTTGTATGGTGACCATTCTTTTTGACTGGTCACTAACTTAAAGAGCAAGTTCAGTACCAAATGTAAGAAACAGTAAGTGTCGGTGAGAATTCCTTCATCGCTAAAATGAAAAAGCCACTCCGAAGAGTGGCTTAAATCGTAGATGGATTCAAGTTATTATCGCTCTTATAATAACTTGTACGAGATCTTCGCGATTATGAAATGTAAGAAACCTTCTCCTTACATTCTCAATTACGGATTTCTATTGCAGGTGCCATGCCGAAAAAACTTAACTAAAACAATGTGAAATTACGTTGTGGAGCATTTTATTCGAGGCAAAATTCCAAGAATTTTGCCTCGTGATGTACTAATGCGGGACAGTTAGTTTTTTTGGATCCAACAAATCTTTGATTTGTTTATCTGTAAGAAGCTTCTGTTCTCGCACTAATTCAATAACAGTCTTTTTGCTTTTGATTGATTCTTTCGCCAGCTCTCCAGCTTTGGCATAACCGATGACAGGATTAAGAGCTGTAACGATTTGTGAAGTCTGACTAGCGTATTTTTCACAGGTTTCTTTATTGGCCGTGATTCCACTTATACAAAGCTCGCGCATCGTTTTTAAAGCACTGGTGAGAATCATAGAGGATTCAAGCGCTAATTGGGCCATAACCGGCATCATAACGTTGAGTTCAAGTTGTCCTGCCTGATTGGCAAAGGCCATTGCCTGATCATTTCCCAGGACTTTGAAAAAAACCTGATTGGCCATTTCGAGTATAGAGGGGTTCACTTTCCCAGGCATAATACTTGAGCCAGGTTGGGTTGAAGGAAGATTAATTTCTCCCAGACCATTCGCTGGTCCCGAACTAAGCAGTCTTAAATCGTTGGTGATTCTGGTGAGCTCTAAAGCACAGGTCCTTAGAGCATTTGAATAAACCATCATGGGCAGCTGAGACTGCATGGCCGCACACATGTTATCCGAGAGTGTGAGATCACTGTCTTCAAAATCGTGTTTGAGTTCGATGATGATGGCCTCGCGAAAACCCTTGGGGACATTGATTCCCGTGCCGGCAGCAGAGCCGCCAATACCGAGTTCTCTTAAGTAGTCTTGTGAATGAATCACCAGACCAATAAGATGCTCAATAGTTTTTTGATAAGCAGAGAATTCCTGACCGAGACGAATAGGGACGGCATCTTGTAAATGAGTTCGTCCAGATTTTATCACCAGGTCAAATTCCAGCGCCTTTTGTTTAAAAGCATTAGAGAAACGTTGTAATTCACTCACTAATTCTTTTGATAAAATCAAAGTGGCCAGTCTCATGGCCGTTGGATATGTGTCGTTGGTACTTTGAGACATGTTCACATGATCGTTGGGGTGGACGTGATCATAAGTCCCCAGCTTACCCCCCAGTAAAACATTCGCTTTATTGGCGATCACTTCATTGGCGTTCATGTTTTGAGATGTCCCGGCACCTGCCTGATAGGCATCGACGATAAAATGTTTTAAGTAATTGCCTTTGAGCAGTTCATCGACAGCTGTGGCTATCGCTGCGGCCTTTTGTTCATCAAGGACACCACTTGCCTGATTGGCCTTGGCCGCAGCTTTTTTCAACAGGAGAAAACTTCTGATTAACTGTGGATGCACCTGGGTGCCACTGATAGGGAAGTTCTTTGAGGCGCGAAAAGACTGGATTCCATAGAAAACATCATCGGGAATAGACAATTCACCAAGACTGTCTTTTTCAATGCGCATAGAATGTTCCTGTTGTTGATTTAATGATTTTAGGGTGGGATTTTTTGTGTGAATAAAAAAAGCGCCAAATACTTTCTAGTTTTTTCATAGATGTCTTCAGCGCTTTAAGATTTATGAATGTATAAAAATAACCTCATCTATTTTATAACCTCTTTTGCAACTTTTCTTGTCGTCACAAAATGTCCAAATTCAGCTTTAGGAATAATGGTGTCTAAATTACTTCTCCATTGTGTAGGCATACTAGGACAATGGATTCCGTTTCTTTTTTGCACTTTTTTGTTCTTATTATCTTTGTCTTTATCTTCTTTTTCTTTTTTGTTTGAAGTAATACTTCTGTTTATTCTCATCCCCAATTGCATTGGTGCTCTTTTTTCGAGGGGAGGTCTTCTTGCTGCATAATAGACAGCTTCCAATTCTTTATCCAATCCAATAATAGCTGATACTTCTGGAGGATTCTCTTTATTGTTTCTTTCGTTTTCGACAATATAAAAAGCCATTCTTCTTCTTTTGGTTCGGTAATACTCTTTTAGTTCCGGCGACATAATCTCCTCCTTAATTTTTGTCGTTGGTTTTTTTCTGCAATCTTTTCTATTATGTTATCTATCGCTAGCCGTATCTCATCTATGCTCAAGAAAAAGATCTCAAAGATTGAACGTTAGGCCAGTATTCACGTTTTCTTTTTTGATCCGTTTGCAATTGTTGGACTTTCTTCCTACCTGATGACAATCTTAGACAAAAGTACCAGACAGGTTAGAATCGTCTTTCATATTGCTGTAGTAATCGCTCACTACACTCAAGCTCGACTTCCACTTTTACATAAAGCATCTTCTGTGCCAAACTTTTGGCGTAATAACCCTATGAAATAGAGATTTGCGAAGCTATTTATGGGGCAATTTGTAAGATATGCTGAGGCAAAAAAGAATGGCGCATTAAAAACTAACTAAAACGCTTTGTTAGGAAGTAAACCAAAGCTCCAAGAGCAAGCATACAGAATGTGATGAGATAAATTTTAAATTCAAACTGTGTACAAAGGGCAATAACCGAGAGAGCACCGATGAAGGCGAGAGAGGGAAAGCGCCCGATACTCAGAGGTGATTTAAATTTTGCTTTGATTGCTTGTTTTTTATAACGAATACCAATTAAAAGTGAATTGACGATAAAGAATCCACAAAGTGCGGCGAAGCTTGATACCCGAGCGAGAATTTCCAATTCTCCTAAGAGCAAAAAGATCGCCGCAACAAAGCTGGAGACCAGAATAGAGTAGACGGGTGTCTTAGATTCCCTTGTTGTTTTAGTCAGGAGTTTGGGCAGGTCCCCTTCATTTGCAATTCCATAAATCATTCGGCTGATGGAAAGCAAACCAATGAGGGCCGTATTAGCAGTGGAAAACAGTGCAATGGCACTGAGTACGTTGACCCATCGTGGGGCAACGTTTTTAATTGCATCTGCCAATGGAGAATCACTCGATGACAAAACTTCAGGAGACGCCAGTCTTAAAGCGGCCACGGCCACCGCTACATAAAGAATCGTTGTAATGACAAGACTCCAGATAATCGCTCTGGGAACGTTTTTCTCAGCTTCTTTTGTGTCTTCTGCCAAGTTGACAATATTTTCAAAACCTAAGTAGACAAAAAAGACGAGCGAAGAAACGGTAAAAGTTTTAGCGGTGAAGACAAAATCCATCTGGCGCTTAGGTTCGTGAAAAAAACCAAACCAAATGACAGCAAGAAGACCTGCGACTTCGATTGCTGTAAAAATTAAGTTGATGCGGCTTGAAGTGTGAATGCCCATGAGATTAATGAGTGTCACGGCAATAAGAAGCCCATATGAAGTAAAGGTTTCAGGGGTATCAAGAAAATTTTTCAAGTAGCCGCTAAAAGCATGAGAAACAGTGGCCGCTGAAGCGGCCCCCGCCAAAAACAAGATGAATCCTAACAAAAAAGATGGGAGTTTTAATTTAGGAAACGCTCGTTTGAGATAAATATATTCGGCCCCGGCAAAGGGGTACATCGAAGCCAGTTCGCAATAGGAGAATGCAGTGAGAACAGCTACAGCGGCGGCAAAAAGGAAACTCAACCATAAAGAGTCCCCAGCAACACCGGCCGCTGTTCCCAGAACTGCATAAACACCGGCACCGATGATAATACCGATACCAAATATTGAAAGACTGACAACGTTTAAATTTTTAGTTAGGTGAGAACCAGATTGCATATTTTATCTTATTGAGGAGGTGCCCAGGTGAGTGAGCACCTCAACGTCCAACAGCAAAAAATTATTTGCGTGAACCCATATCTCTTTTAGAGATGTTCGATTTGTCTTTTGAAATTCCAGTTTGTTTTAGATTTCCAGAACGACTTGTGTCGGCCGCTTTTTCAGCGTGGCGCACACCTGATTTTCTATCCATGTCTTGCGAGTCTTCAGCTGATTTTCTTCCCGATGAAAAGTTTTTTTTGTTTTGTACCATGAGATCCTCCGTGTTTTGATTACATGGAAAGTGGCAAAGCATGAAGCATGCCAAGCTTTTGATTTAGTTTTAATCATTTTTATAAGACAATTGAGGCAAATTAGGTTTAGTGCTGAGGCGAAAATGGTGATGGAATCAATTTTGAATCATTCACTCTGAAAGTTATCCACAATGGCCGAGTAAAATCATCAAGGGAGTTTTCATGAAAGTTTTATTGTTTGCAGGAAGTTTAAGAAAGGATTCTTTTAATAAGAAGCTGGTCAATGTCGTTGCCAGGATTATTGAGAAGGAAGGAAAAGCAACGCCTACCATACTAGATTTGCAACCGCTCAATCTACCTGTTTATGATGGAGATATTGAAGCGAAAGGAATGCCTGAAGGAGCAACTAAATTGGCCAGTGCTATTGCTGATGCGGATGTGTTGATCATCTCAACTCCAGAATACAACGGCTCAATGTCTAGTGTGCTTAAGACGGCCATCGACTGGGTTTCGAGAGTGAAGCCTATGCCTTTTAGCAAGAAGCAAGTTCTACTTTTAGGTGCATCTCCTGGGGCTTTAGGGGCCATCAGAGGCCTGGCCCATGCCCGCACTCCATTTGAGAATTTAGGCAATTACCTGTACCCGGAAATCTTTGGTCTTTCCAAGGCCCATGAAGCCTTTGATGAAGAGGGCAATCTTAAGGACCCAGCTCAATATGAAAAGGTTCAAAAACTCGTGCATTCGTTCCTGACTTATTGTGAACGAAAATAGGACAGGTCTGTAATTTTTACAAAAACGATTGGCAAATCGCGATTTGTGATAAAACGATTTCATACACAATGATAACACCCACTCTCAGGAGATAAAAATGAAAGCAGTTTTATTCACAATCGCGACTCTTTTTTCAATCAACGCTATGGCAGACCAATGCCAGGCCGTATCTCAAGCTGAAGCTGAAAGAGCAGCTCTTCTACTGCAAAAAAATGCTGTGATCACTGACTACTGCGAGCCATGTAACGAAGGCGGAGCAAAAGTGAGCAAGGTTTCTGTCGTAAACAAAGTAAAGTTAGAGACAATCAAGCTTGGAAACCAATATTACACAGAAGTAAAAGTTAACGGAAAAAGCGTAGACCTAGCTTACCTTTTCGTACAAGTTGCTCCAAACAGAAGCGTAAACGTAGCAAAAGCTATCAACTGCGAAACACTTGATCCTTCAACAGTCTCAAGCGTGATCGATGGTAACCTAAAAACAATTAGACAGAACTAATATCTGATTATCGCCAGACTTATAGGAGGAGTTCTTCCTCTTGTAAGTCTGGTCGATTCATTTCCGGCATGTTATAAAGGCCTCTATGAATACAAAAATCTTACGTGGCCCCGCTGTCACATTTAAAGCAGACCCATTCCTTGTTGGCGACGAAGCCGCTCTTCACTATGAAAGCGACGCGCTTATTATTATCGAAAATGGCAAAATCAAATCTTTTGGTTCTTATGATTCACTTAAAAATTCAATCCCAGCGGGCGTTGAAGTTAAGGTTTATAAAGACTCATTGATTGTTCCTGGTTTTATCGACACTCACATCCATTACCCGCAGACTCAGATCATCGGTGCTTTTGGAAAGCAGTTAATTGACTGGCTGAATAACTATACATTTATTGCTGAACAACAGTTCGCCAACTTCGAGCACGCAAAAAATGTCGCGAAGGTTTTCGTTCAGGAGAGTTTCCGTGCGGGAACGACGACATCAGCAGTTTATGGAACAGTTCACCCGCATTCAGTAGACGCGATCTTTGAAGAAGCTTCAAAGTTCAATATGCGCATGATTGCCGGAAAAGTCCTGATGAATAGAAATGCTCCACCGGAGCTTTTAGATACGGCACAGAGTTCATATGATGATTCAAAAGCATTAATTAAGAAATGGCACGGGAAGGGAAGACTTTCTTATGCTATCACTCCACGTTTTGCTCCGACATCAACTCCTGAGCAATTAGAATTAGCTGGAGCGCTTTGGAAAGAGCACCCGGGTGTTTATATGCAGACTCACATCTCAGAAAACAAAGGTGAGATTGAGTGGGTAAAAGAACTTTACCCGGAAAGAAAAGGATACCTTGATGTTTATGATCACTATGGTCTGGTGGGAGCGCGCTCGATTTTCGGTCACGCGATTCACTTAACTGATAGCGAGTGGGAGAGAATGCATGAGACGGGCTCTGCTGTGTCTCATTGCCCGACTTCAAACGAATTCTTAGGAAGTGGTCTTTTCCCATTTCCAAAAGCAAAAGATAAAAAGCGCCCAGTGCGCGTAGGTCTGGCAACAGATATTGGTGCCGGGACAAGTTTCTCTCAACTTCAGTCAATGAACGAGTCTTATAAAATTGCTCAGCTTGAAGGATACTCACTTTCATCTGTCATGGCCTTCTACTTGGCAACCAGAGGAGCGGCAGAGTCGCTTTACCTGGAAGATAAGATCGGATCAATTGAAGCAGGAATGGAAGCAGACCTTCTTGTGCTAGATTTAAAAGCGACTCCATTAATTGATTTCAGAATGAGTTTCTGTAAAGACATCAATGAAGTGCTTTTCATCCTGATGACTTTAGGGGACGACCGCGCCACTAAGTCTGTCTATATTGCCGGCGAAAAGGTTTATGGAAAATAATCCAGAACGCGACGTCGTCTGCGCAGACGCCATTGAATGGTTACAGGCCCAGGAGAAGCTCGAAGGAGCTTCTCTCGTTGCTTCTATGCCAGATATCTCTGAGTTTCCGAAATGGCCTTTAGAAAAATGGAAGGAGTGGTTTAAGTCAACTGCAGCTCTTATCATGACAAAAGTTCCAGACGACGGTGTGGTTGTGTTTTATCAATCAGACATCAAGTATGAAGGCGTTTGGGTTGATAAAGGTTATCTCGTTCAAAGAGCTGCTGAGGAAGTAGGCCTTGAACTTCTTTGGCACAAAATCGTCTGCCGAGTAAAACCTGGATACATCACTTTCGGTCGCCCTGCTTATTCGCACGTCTTATGTTTTTCAAAAAATGTCCGTTTGCTTGATTTAGGTAAATCTACGGCCGATGTTATTCCTGATCTGGGAGAAAAAACCTGGGAGAGAGGAATGGGGTTAGAGAATTGTTTAATGATTGTGAACTTCATTAAAAATCACACGCAGTCTAATCGCATCGTTCATCCATTCTGTGGTGAAGGAAGTGTGCTAGCTGCGGCCAATATTTTAGGGATGAATGCTCAAGGGATTGAGAGAAGTCCTAAACGCGCTGAGAAAGCACGCCAGTTAAAAATCTCTGATGACCTTAAGTCATGGATTGATGGTTAAGCTCTTCCGCCTTTTTTGTTTATAAGCCCCATTCTTTTTGATATACCAGATAAAACATCAATGAATGGGGGACCCATGAAAACTCTTTTAGCGTTAGCTTTTCTTTGCTTTTCAACACTCGTCATGGCCAACGGCTACAACAACTGTATGTACGGGACAGACGGAAGTGTTTCATGTGGATCGCTTTATAATGGATGTAAAATCGGTTCAAAAGGCGACATCTCATGCGGTGGTCTTTACGATGGATGTAAATACGGAACAAACGGCTCAGTGTCTTGCGGCGGTCTTTACGACGGATGCAAGTACGGAACGAATGGATCAGTTTCTTGCGGTGGACTTTATGATGGCTGCCAATACGGAAGTGATGGAAGTGTATCGTGTGGTGGAAAATACGACGGCTGTAAAGTAGGTTCAAAAGGGGATATCTCTTGCGGTGGACTTTACAACGGATGCAAGTACGGGACAAACGGGTCAGTGTCTTGTGGAGGTCTTTATGACGGATGCAAGTATGGAACGAATGGAACTTTTTCTTGCGGAGGCCAGTACGATGGCTGCAAGTCAGGATCGAATGGGTCTATTTCTTGTGGTGGATTTAATCAGTAATTAAAAAAGAAAGGGCCCTAGACGGGCCCTTTTTTATTGTACCATTTCAAAAGTCACATGCTCAGCATTGTCATCCTTCCAAACGCCTTTCATGTTTCCTTTCTCTAAGTGTCCTTCAAGCACTCTCTTTGAAAGAGGGCGAGTGACAATTTGAGAGAACACCGATTGAAGAGGGCGTGCACCAAAGCGAGGATCGTACCCGCGTTTAGCAAGCTCTTCATACACTTTCTTATCAAGCTCAATATGAAGGTCTTTTCCTTCAAGGCGCTCGTTAAGAAGCTTCACTTGTTTGTCGATCAAGTTTGCCATGATCGAGTTATCAAGAGCATTGTAAGTTAACATTGCATCCAAGCGTCCAAGAACTTCCGGTTTAAAATCATGCTCTAAATCTTTCGAGTTAGTTGTGATTAAAATGATCGTGTTCTTAAAGTCGATGGTGCGACCTTTATTATCAGTTAGACGTCCGTCATCCAGGATTTGCAACAGGATGTCCGAGAAGTCGTGGTGGGCCTTTTCCACCTCATCAAAAAGGATAACCGAATATGGCTTCTTTCTGATGGCCTCAGTTAAGATACCACCTTCTTCATACCCAACATATCCCGCAGGAGCACCAATCAGTTTTGAAACTGAGTGTTTCTCTGAGAACTCTGAAAGGTCAAAGCGCACTAAGTTATCCTGCGAACCAAATAAAAATTCAGCAAGGGCCTTAGCGGTTTCAGTTTTACCGACACCAGATGGACCTCTTAGTAAGAATGATCCAAGTGGGCGAGTCGGGTCTGATAACCCAGCGTGAGCGGTAATCAAGACTTCTGCGATTTCATTAAGTGCTTTGTCTTGCCCAAACACTTTGTTCTTTAAGTAACTTTCAAGCTCTAAGATCTGCTCTTGCTTAGATTTTAAAATCTTCTCAACCGGGATGCCTTTTTGTCTTGAGATGACGTTGGCAATATGTTGAGTCGATAGAACCCAGTTGTTGTTTGATTGAGAAAGTTTTGTCTCAATCTCAGGGATCACGGAGTACTTAAGCTTCGAGGCAGCTTCGTAGTCCTGGTTTCTTTGTGCCTGCTCTAGTTCAAATTTCGAGCGGTCAAGCTGATGCTTTAATTCCGAAACTTGTTTTAGGGCAAGGACTTCTTTTTCCCATTTTTCTTTTTCTTCTTTAAAGCGTGCTTCAAGCACAGCAATTTCTTTTTCTGTCTCGCCAGGTTTAGCCTGCGACTTCGCATAGATCTTTTTTGTTCTGATCTCTGCTTCTAGTTCAACGAGGTCGGCGGGCATCGCTTCTGCTGATAACTTGAGAGCGGAACTGGCCTCATCGATAAGGTCAATCGCCTTGTCAGGTAAGTTTTTATCAGTAATGTACTGGCTAGATAAAAACACAGCATCGTAGATAGCGCGGTCAGAAATTTTAATTCCATGGTGAATCTCCATCTTCTCCCTGATTCCCATCAGGATCTCAATGGCATCTTCCTTGGTAGGCTCATCTACAGGAACGCTTCTAAAACGTCTGTCGAGAGCAGAGTCATTGAGAATATATTTTTGATACTCCTCGGGGGTCGTTGCACCGATACAGTGCAGTTCTCCGCGAGCCAATGCAGGTTTTAGTAAATTGGCCGCATCCATTGCGCCATCAGTACGACCAGCACCAACTAATTGGTGAAGCTCGTCGATAAATAAAATCGCCTGGCCGTTTTGGTCTTTGATGAATTTTAAAAGAGCTTGCAGTCTCTCTTCGAATTCACCACGGTATTTTGTACCGGCCATTAAAGCACCAAGATCTAGCGAGTAAACTGTTTTACCTTCCAGCACATCTGGGACTTTTCCTTTTACGATGGCATCAGCTAAACCTTCAACGATGGCCGTCTTACCAACACCGGCTGGTCCAACCAACACTGGGTTGTTTTTCCCACGGCGACCTAAAATTTCCATCACGGCGCGGATCTCTTTTGAGCGCCCGATAACCGGATCGAGTTTACCGCTTTCAGCAAGCTCATTAAGGTTCGTTAAGAAAGTAGGCTTCTCACTAACTCCCTCAGCGTTTTCCGTTTTTAAAGCGTTGTAGTCGATCTTAAACTCTGGAACGATTTGTTGCAGGTATTTTAAAAGATCGGTTTCCGCAATTTCACCACGGCCATTTTGAATGGCGTTTGATGAAGCGTATGTCAGCCACTCAGAAAGCTTGCTGGAAGCTCTTAGGTTTTCCATTTCGATTTTATTTTTAGTCGTCGGAACTGTGTCTAAAAGTTTCTCAAGATCTTTTGAGTATTTTTTCAGCGCTCTATTGGAAAATGACTGAGGGTTATTCATTAACCCTAAAATTAAATGGTATGGGGTCAGCTCTATATGCTTTCTCTTTAGGGCCTCGCTCTGAGCGATGGCCAGAGACCCCTCAACGATGCTGTCAAATTTGTTCATATATTATTCCTCCCTTAGAACGTCTCTTATAAGTCATTCTTACTACTTAAGATGTGGTCATTTAAATAAGTGTCAAGGCGAGCACTCAAAAAAAGCTCTAAGAACCTAAAAACTTATTAACAAACTCAAGTGTTACAAGGCACAATAAACACATGGATTTTGCACAAAATGACTTAGTGAAGTTAACAACAGTTGTTATGCCTTTTGGTAAATACAAAGGCCGCACGTTGATTGAGCTTCCAGAAAATTATGTCCTGTGGTTTTACGACCAAGGTTTTCCTGAAGGAGAGCTGGGAAAGTTATTGGGGCTTTTGTACGAAATCAAACTCAACGGGCTTGAAGAGCTCGTGATGAATATAAAAAAGATGCAATGAGATCAGAAAAACTTCACCAGATATTAAAAGAGACGTTTGGATACGAATCATTTCGTTTCGAGCAGTTTAATATCATCAATTCTATTTTAGATAAAAAAGACACGCTGGCGATTATGCCAACAGGTGGAGGAAAGTCTCTTTGTTATCAAATTCCTGCTTTGTACCTGGATGGAGTGACCTTGGTTATTTCTCCACTGATCTCACTAATGCAGGATCAGGTCATGAATCTAAAAGAATACGGAGTTGAATCTGTCTTCTTAAATTCATCGCAGAGTTTTAGTGAATCACAAAAAGCAAAAGCACAAATTCTTAACGGCAAAACGAAGATCGTCTACGTTTCACCGGAAGGAGTGCTTAGTCCGGCGCTGATGAGTTTTTTTGATCAGGTTCAAATTTCATTAATCGCTATTGATGAAGCTCACTGTGTGTCTCAATGGGGACATGAGTTTAGAAAAGATTATACGAGACTTGGAGAACTTAAAGACAGGTTCCCTGATGTCCCGGTAATTGCTTTAACTGCAACAGCGGATGCTAAAACCAGAGTCGATATTGCTGATCAGCTTCGCATGAAAGAGCCTGCGACATTTGTCTCTTCATTTGATCGCCCGAATATTAAGTACATGATCCTTGAGCGCAGTGATGAGATTAAACAGTTGGATGAGTTTATTAAAACTCACCACCCGGATGATACCGGTATTGTTTATTGTCTTTCTCGCGATAAAGTTGAAAGAGTGGCCGCAGCTCTTAATAAATTAGGTTATAAGGCCGTCCCTTATCATGCAGGTCTTTCAGTCAATGAAAGGGCGATGAATCAGGAGCTTTTTAATTTAGAAGAAAAGATTATTGTTGTCGCGACGATTGCCTTTGGTATGGGGATCGACAGACCAGATGTTCGTTTTGTGGCCCATTTAGATTTGCCAAAAAGTATCGAGAGTTATTACCAGGAAACGGGGAGAGCTGGACGAGATGGTAAAGCTTCAACGGCCTGGATGATTTTTGGTCTTGGAGATATTGTAAAACTTGCTCAAATGCTTGAGACGACTGATGCAGATGAAAACTACAAACGCATTGCCCGTTTTAAATTAGATAGCATGCTGGCCCTTTGTGAGGCCGCCGCTTGCAGAAGACATTACCTGCTTCGCTACTTTGGAGAAAATGGGGCCGAGACTTGTGGGTATTGTGACACTTGTATTGAACCGCCAACTCTTTGGGATGCGACAGTCGATGCTCAAAAAATTCTTTCGACCATTTTTAGAACTGGCCAGTCTTATGGAGCAGGTCACTTAATTGATGTGATCCGTGGAAGTAAAAATGCCAAGATCACAGAAAGAAGACATCATGAGCTTTCAGTCTATGGAATTGGAAAAGATAAATCAAAAGAGCACTGGGGAAGTGTTTTAAGACAGCTTCTCAATTTAAATTATATCGCTGTTAAAAACTGGGAATACAGAAGCCTGGCGCTGACAACGAAGGCCCAGGATATTTTTAGCGGCAAGATTAAACTCGACTTGCGTATGCAGGATGAGAAAGTCGCTAAAGCGAAAACAGCTGCAAAAGTGGATAAAAAACGCACAGGGGCCGCGAGTGGAGACGATGGTCTCTTTACTGCACTAAAAGAGTTGAGAAACCGCCTGGCAAAAGAAAAAAATCTTCCTTCTTATATCGTGTTCAACGATAAGACATTAAATGATATGTGCGTGTTAAAGCCTCGAAATGCAGAGGAATTTTTATTAGTCCACGGCGTTGGTCAAAGTAAACTGGAAAGCTATGGAACTGTCTTTTTAGATGCAATCAAAAATTATCAGGCGTAAACTATTCCTAAGCTCTAAACCTTACAAGGAGGCCATTTATGGCAAAAGGATTAGATAAAGGAAAAGACAGAGATAAAAATAAGTTTAAGCATAAGCTTACCATCAAAGAAAAACAGGAAAGAAAAAAAGAGAAACTAAAACACAGAGCAGAAGTTGAGGCGAGTGAAGCCGCAATGTTTAGATAAAAAAGGGCCCGGTTGGGCCCTTTTTTTATGTCAAAATTATGGAAGCTTGTAAGGAATTTCACCTAAGAAATCTTTCTTTCCTAGGTCAACACCATTATGTCTCATGATCGCATAAGCCGTCGTTACGTGAAAGTAGAAGTTAGGGATTACGTGGTGAATAACATAATCATTTCCCGTTAGAGTTTTCCCTTCCCAACGTGGAGTTGTGATTGTCGCAGTCGCTGCGTTTTTGAAATCTTCTGGTTTCATGCTTTCAAGGTAAGCGATTGTCCCTTGAATGCGCGCTTTTACTTCGGCAAGAGTTTTTTCAGTATCGTCATTTACTGGAGCAGACTTTCCAGTCAGGCGAGAAACCCCAAGCTTTGCTGTGTCACAAACGATTTGGATTTGGCGAGTAAGTGGGAATTGGTCTGGTGCCAGGCGAGAGTTTAGTAAAACGTCCATTTCAAATTTCTTTGAATCTGCATATCCCGCAGCTTTATCTAAGAAACCGTTAAGGTTTTTTAATGTTTTGATGAATTGAGGAACTGTTAGTTCGAAAATCATGGAGCCTCCTGATTGAATGTTGCCCTTACACTAACTTTCGGCCGATTTGGTTGTCAACACTGCTCGGCGCGCTTAAGATAGTTGGTATGAAAAATGTTTGGGATGACTTTACTTTATCGACGTTTGTTGCGGGACTTATTGCTGTGCTTGTGGGCTATACCAGTTCTGCCGTTATTGTTTTTCAAGCAGCAGCTGCCGCAGGAGCAAGTAGCGCAGAGGCGAGTTCATGGCTTGGTATCCTTTGTGTTAGTATGGGGATTTTGACCGTTGTTCTTTCACTCAAATATAAAAGCCCTGTGATGTTTGCCTGGTCAACTCCAGGAGCCGCTCTTTTGATTGGAAGTCTTCGAGGTGAACTGTTAAGTGACATTATTGGAGCTTTCGTTTTTTCTTCACTTCTTGTTCTACTTTCAGGAGTGACGGGATTTTTTGAAAGAGTGATGAAGAAGATTCCGGTAGGGATCGCCTCGGCCATGCTGGCGGGGATTCTTTTACATTTTGCTCTTGATGTTTTTACTTCGATGAAAACGCACATGCTTTTAGTCATGAGTATGTTTATCGTTTATGCTGTAGGAAAAAGATTTTTTGCGCGTTTTAATATTGTGATCGTTCTGTGTATCGGGATGATGGTGGCGTGGCTTCAAGGGCTCATGAATTTCACTCCTATTGAATTCGGATTAATGAAGCCGGTTTTTACAACACCAACTCTAAACTGGCAGGTGCTCTTTAGTATCGGTCTTCCACTGTTTGTGGTGACGATGACTTCACAGAACATGACTGGTCTGGCAGTTATGAAGGCCAATCATTACAAACCAGAAGTTTCAAAACTCATTACCTATTCTGGATTAACTAATCTTTTAGTTGCACCTTTTGGTGGATACGCTTTGAATCTCTCAGCGCTAACTGCGGCCATCTGTATGGGGCCTGAGGCTGACCCTGACCCGAAGAAGCGTTACACAGCAGCTATTAGTTCGGGACTTATTTATATTCCCGTAGGGCTTTTTTCGGGCGCTGTTGTTGGTGTCTTTAATGCTTTTCCAAAAGAGCTGGTGATGGCGATTGCTGGTCTTGCTTTGATGGGGACAATCAATAATGGACTCTTGAGTGCAGTGACTCACGAAGAAGACAGAGAAGCTGCGATGATTACATTTTTTGTCACAGCTTCAGGTGTGATGTTGTTTGGTATTAGTTCTGCTTTCTGGGGACTGGTGGCCGGAAGCTTAGCGAGTTTTATTTTTAAATTTAAGAAGGTGACCCATGGACATTAAAGAAATTTTAAATGAAGAAGAAGTCCAGATTAAAAAGATGGATGAACTGGTCAATATGGCCATTGAAGATGAGCATTTTCTAACTCGGAAACTTCATGAAGTAGAAAATGATGATGATGCGACTTTTGGGCAAAGAGTGTCGGATAATGTCGCTGATTTTGGCGGGAGCTGGACATTCATTCTAGGATTTTCGTTCTTTCTGGTTCTTTGGGTTATTTATAATGCTTACAGGGGATCACAGGCCTTCGATCCATTTCCTTTTATCCTGTTAAACCTGATTCTTTCTTGTCTGGCCGCTCTTCAAGCTCCAATCATTATGATGAGCCAGAATCGTCAGGAAGAAAAAGACAGAAGACGAGCACGCTCTGATTATATGATCAACTTAAAGGCCGAAATGGAAATCAGAACACTCCATGATAAACTGGACGCCTTTGAAAAATCGCATAAAGAGCTGATTGCTAAAATCTTAAAAGACGAAAAGAAATAATTATCTCAAGGCCTCTGCGGCCATGGTAAATGATCGCAGACGGTCTTCATGTTTATATAAATCAGAAACAATCATCAATTCATCAACACCAGTGAACTCTGCTAAATGCAGAAGTTGGGCCTTCACTTTTTCCGGTCCACCTCTGACACTCGTGTGCAGTTTCGCTTTTACGTATTGCTCTTCATGAGTGTTCCATAATCCATCCATGCTTTTTACTGGTGGTTTCATTTTTAGAGACTGGCCGCGGATCAGAGCAAGGAAGCGTTGATAGACTGTCGTTGAAAGAAATTCAGCTTCTTCATCAGTTGAAGCACCGACGACTTGAACCCCTATCATGCAGTAAGGCTCTTTTAAGTAAATAGAGGGCGTGAAAAACTCACGGTAAACGTGGAGTGCTTCCATCATAAGATCAGGAGCAAAGTGCGAAGCGAATGAATAGGGAAGGCCTAAGCGCCCGGCAAGCTCTGCGCTATAGAGGCTTGAGCCTAAAAGCCAGACAGGGATTTTTAATCCACGCCCAGGGTTCGCGATCACGCGTGCGCCTTCTTGATTATCAGAAAAATACTGGAAGAGTTCTTGAACTTGTTCAGGGAAACGATCTGACATGAGATCGCGCCTGATTGCTCTCATTGTGGCCTGGTCACTTCCGGGAGCACGGCCTAAACCTAAATCAATACGACCTGGGTAAAGTGTTTCCAGTGTTCCGAATTGTTCGGCAATAATAAGTGAAGCATGATTAGGCAGCATCACTCCACCAGAACCCACGCGAATAGATTTAGTTTTCCCGGCAATGTGGCCGATTAAGATAGAAGTGGCCGAACTGGCAATTCCGTCCATGTTGTGGTGTTCAGCTAACCAGAAGCGGTTATATCCTAAGCTCTCAGCGTGCTGAGCGAGACTTACAGAATTATTGAATGCATCCGCTGCTGTATATCCTTCAGCGATAGGAGCGAGGTCAAGGACAGAATATTTAACTTTTTTTGGTGTTGTCTTCATAGAGAGGAAGTCTATAATGAAAAACATTCATAAACTATATGCCATTAGTCTGTACGTTAGTATAAGGCGTGTGCCCAAATAAGTAGCAAGGTTTTTCTATGTTCATCAATATCAAACCCCTAACCAAATACCGCGATTTCCGCCTGCTTTATATCGGTCAGTTTCTATCCTTTATTGGGAGTATGGTGACTTATGTGGCGATCCCATACGAGGTTTACGATTTAACGAAAGACAATAAGATTGTAGGGCTTGTCAGTATTGCTCAATTAATTCCAGTTATTTTATTTGGGATTATCGGTGGAGCTTATGCCGACAGGCTCAATCGCCGCAAACTACTTTTGGTTTCAGAAGTCCTGATGTGCCTACTCATTAGTATTTTTGCATGGAATGCTTTTAGAGATGTGCCGAGTGTGCCACTTATTTTCGTGACGGTGTTTTTGCTCCAGTCGGTTGTTGGCTTTCATAGGCCAGCAATGGATGCTCTTAATCAAAAGATGGTTGAGCCGGAAGACTACGCGGCCATTGGAGCACTTGGAAGTTTCCGTTGGTCAGTAGGAGCGATCATTGGACCGGCATTGGGTGGACTTATCATTGCTAAGTTTGGTGTAAAAGGGGCCTATCTTTTTGATGTGGTGACTTTTATGGGGGCCTTGATTTGTATTTTCTTAATGAAGAAAACTCCCAATCCAGAAAAGCGTGAGCATTCTCCACTACAAGATATCAAAGAAGGATTGCGTTTTGCAGTTTCAAAACCAGAATTGATTGGAACATATTTGATCGATATCGTAGCGATGCTGTTTGCTTTTCCGGTTGCCCTTTTTCCGGCAATGGCCGAAGGGTTTGGAGGCGCGAAAGCGGCCGGGATACTATTTTCCGGAATGGCAACTGGAGCGATGATTATGACACTTTTAAGTGGATGGTCAGGGAAAGTGAAATTCCACGGGCGCGCGGTGGTGATTGCGGCGATGTTATGGGCCGTCTTTATTTTCTTCTTGGGTTTTGCTCATTCACTACCAGTGGCCTTTATCTGCCTGGTGATGGCAGGAGCGGCCGATATGTTGAGTGGACTTTTCCGCGGGATCATTTGGAATCAAACAGTGCCAAATGAATTGCGTGGAAGACTGAGTGGGATTGAAATGATCTCTTATATGTCCGGACCGCTTTTAGGAAATGCACGCGCAGGCTATATTGCGTCTGTCAGCAGTGTTTCAACAAGTATCATGAGTGGTGGTGTGATTTGTTTTATCGCTGTTTTTTTAACAGCATTGTGTTTGCCGAAATTCTGGGGATACGTTGATAAAGCAAAAGCTACGTCTTAGCTTCGGTTGAAAAAAGTCCCATCAAAGTAGCATAAATCATATTGTCGATTATAGATTTTGGCATCAGCGATCCGATGGTTTTTCCATCGACATCGCTTAAGTTGATTTTCTGATCGACGATACCATCGACAACCACATTTAAAGTCATTCCGGAACTAAAACCCATATTGAGAGTGCGCAAAAGAGAGCGCAGGTCTGAGGCCAGAGATTTTGCTTCAGGAGAGTGCTCGAGTTTTCCTTCCGCTTGCTCTAGCACTCGGTTAATAACCACTAGAGTGATTCCTAAAACAATAAGCGGCACAGTGGATTTCGAAAGCATTTTTTGTTTGCTTCCTTTGTTAAAAGCAATGGCAAAAACGCTGGCGTAAAGTGAAAGTTTTAAGATGTAGCGTCCTTTATCTTCATTGGATTCAAGTTTGTTGTAATCTGTGACAATCTTTTTTGAAAAATCGCTCAAACGGTTTTTAGCTTCAGGAATACTGACAGTCGCATTTTTTATTGAGCCTTTAATAGCTTCTGCGGAATTTTTCGCCAAGTTTTGAAAAAAATTCTTCGGGCGCTCTTCTTTAATATTTTTCTTTAACTCTTTAAGCGAGATTACTTTCTTTTTTGAAGAGTGATAAATCGGTTTTAAGTCTTTCATGACTATATTTCCACCAACAGATTTCCAGTCATTGAAATTGAGAGTGGCAATTGATGAGCCGAGAGTGATAAGTGCTTCAGTTGGGACTTTCTCACTTAAAAGCTTATGAAGGATGGTGATAAATTCTTGCGGCGACATTTTCGTATTTTGCATCTTTTTTTATTATGGGGAAAAAATCCCTAAAAGGCGAAGTTATTTTTCGGCCCGGGGCTTGCATTTTAATACTTAACTATTGCGCTATTTTATGCGCAATAAAAGGATGGAGGTAACATGGATGTTAATGCATTGTACGTGCAGACGCAGGGAAGTTACGGCAAAGAACCTTTAATTTTCCTGCATGCTTTTCCCTTGGCTTCCGACATGTGGAAAGAGCAGATGCAATTTTTTTCCCGAACTCATTATACCCTGGCCCCTGATCTTCCGGGGTTTGGAAAGGGGACACTTCCTGGGCATGCGATCACATTTGAACATTACGTAGAGTCGGTACAGAACTTCTTGAAAGAAACCGGCATCAAACAATCTGTCTGGTGTGGCCTTTCAATGGGAGGATATCTTGCCTTGAGGCTTTATCAAAAAGCTCCTGAGTTATGTAGCGGACTTATTCTGGCAGACACTAAATCTACACCAGATGACAACTTAGGGAAGGAAAAACGCTGGAGTTCTATTAAAAAGCTTCATAGTCATCGTGAAGAGTTTATGGAAAAGCAGTGGTTGTCGATGGTGGGAAAGAGTTCTCGAGACAACTTAAAACTCAAAAAAATTTTTTATGAGATCACTGAAAGAAATACTGAAGAGGGAATCAGTTCTGGTCTGGTTAGTTTAACTACTAGGATGGATTGCTCGGATATGTTAAAAGACATTCATGTGCCCACCTTAATTCTGGTTGGAGAAGAGGATAAAGTGACTCCCTTTAGCGATGCTCAACATCTGCATAAAAATATTGCCAATAGCAGGCTGGAGATGATTCCAAAAGCGGGGCACTTAAGCAATATGGAAAATCCGCAGGCCTTCAATAAGGCCGTCTCGGAATTTTTAGTGTCTCTACATACCCATCAGTATCAATCTTTAGTTAACTAATGGGAGATGTGGATTTCTTCTTTTATCGTCGCACTGGCATAGAATGGAGCGTTTTCCATTAAGTAAGCTTCTTCCTCTGGAGTATTGACCCGACCTAAGGCCTTGTTGCGCTCCGGGTATCTGCCAAAACGATCAATGACTTCTTTATGTTTTAACTCATAATCAAAATTGGCCTCAAGTCCAGGTTCTGCAAAAAGCATCATGGCCGTCTGGTGGATCAATTTGGATTCACTGTGCATGAAGGGCATATAAAGAAATTGTTTTAAGACAGGTGAGAAGTCTTTGTTGATGTCGTTTTTAATAGCTTCTTGGGCAAGTGCGAGGGCCATGGGATCATAGATAAACGACTTAGGATCATCGCGGTAGATATTGCGGGAAAATTGATCAATGACGATGATTTCGGCAAGTCTTCCCAGCGCTTCATTTCTCCACGAAGAGCGCTCACCAGCAACGACAGAGGCATGGAGAGCGATGTATCGCTCAGTGATGAGCAGATCCAATGAATCGCTTTTCTTAAACCAATTTTCAGGTTTTATTTCACGAAACCAGAAATCGATGATTTCTTGATAGTTCATAATTATTTACCTCTGTTTGAAGCTTTATGAAGTACTGTATGAACAATTGTACTTAGCGGGCTGACATTAGGGGCAGCGTCGGTGGCATGTTGTTGTTGTGAAGTTTCTTTAATGGTTTCTTTTTTTTCAAGTTTCTTTTTAAGTCCAACTTGAGAAATCGAACTTGTTTTGGATTCAATTGGATTTGCCATGCATTTCTCCTTGAATTAAAAAGCCACCCGAAGGTGGCTTCTTATTGATGATGAGTGGGAATAGTTTTTCAGTCTACACAATGGCGATCACAATAATCTTTGCCTTTGTCTTACGTCCCGACCAGAATCTCTTCTGGTGCTACACTCTAAGGTGCAGTATAGATGCCAATTTCCATTAACGTAAATTCCATCATTTCACGCGATGAGAAGAATGCTTTGGGGTAAAAAGTCTTTGTAATGTGTCCCAAAAATGTAACTTATGCGATCCCTACTGAAGTGTTTTATACTGGATAAAACGTGTCATTTTGCGTATAAAGAAAGGGCGAATGACCGTGTTAACAGGCCCTAATGAATCACGTAACTCTTTTTTTCCTATTCATTTTTATTTCACTACTTTCTGGTTGTGCAACGACTAAGCAAGATGAGCGAGTGTGCCCGAAAATTTTTATCCATGCAGATAAATCGGATTTTGAATTAAGTGATACTGAAAAACGCCTGATTTGCGGCGATCCAGAAGAAGATGCTTACAAGGTGATCCCTTCATACCAGGCCAGCTACATGCTGACGGGCCTTTTGCAATCAAAAGGATATTCGACTCCTCGTTTTGAATACGCAGGGGATCTGTTGCATGTCTATCCAGGCAATCAGTCCTTTGTAGAAAAAATCACCGTTGTCTCTGATCACGAGAGTGATTCAAAAATGGTGGAAAAAGAAATGTTCAGAAAGTTTAAAGGAGAAGTTATTACTCCTAAGCTTCTGGATGCGATTGAAGCACAGTCACTCACTTACTTGCGCAATAATACCTATCCTTGTGCCAAGGTTAGTTCGACGGTAGATGCAACTTTGGGAGAAGTGACTGTCACATTAAAGGATTTGATTCCTTTTCAGTTTGGTGAAATTAAAAAAGAAACTGTTTCAGGGCTGGAGCCTACGGCCTTTGATCGTTTTTATCCTTTTACCAGTGGTGATTATTTTTCAGAGCGCGACCTGACTTTGGCGGAGAAACGTTTTACACGTGCAGGAGTTGTTCAAGGAACTTATTTTCAGGAAAGCTGTGATTTAAAGAACAATTCTTTTTCTTTGTCCCAGCAATTTATCTTAGGAACTAGCCGAACAATTCGCCTTGGGATTGGTGCCAGTACAGAACTCGGTCCAATGTTTAGGGGGAAGTGGTCTAACCAAAGGTCAGGACCAATGGCCTCTTTGTGGGAGTTTAATGTTCAACTCTCATTTAAAAATCAGTTCGCGAGTTTTACATCAGATCGTTATATGTGGAGTGATTCTCCTCGCAGATCGCTTTTAACTTCAGTTGAGCTTGAAAGAGACAATCAGACAACTTACGAAGAGATCACGGCGAAATTTAAACCGCACATGAAATGGACCAGAGATGGAAGCTCCAGGCAGTGGATATGGACGACTGGGCCGACTTTAATTGCCGGTTCATACAAGTCAGCAACAAATGATTCCGATACAAAAAGAATCAACACCGGGGCATTGGAAGGAAAACTCGAAACGACCAGTCACGAGTATGAAGTTTATGACCTGCACCCGGAATCGGGGAATACTCTAAATTTTAACTTTGATTTCCGTCACCCGAGTTTTGGTTTTGTCGATCCACTTTTAAAACTCAACCTGACTTATTTGACTCTTTTGCATTTAGGAGAGTTGGGTAGAGGTGAGGCCATTGGAGGAATCAGGTTAACCACGGCCACCACATGGGTGCCAGACAAAGTGGAGCTGGCATCGCTGCCACCATCGGTGAAATTTTATGGTGGAGGAAGTGATGATGTCAGAGGTTATAAGTTGAGTTCACTTCCAAGCAATAATGGTCTTGGGGCCTTGACGAAATTGAGCCTAAAATTTGAATTTAGAAAAACGTATGTTTTTATTCCAACGATTGAAAGCTTTACTTTCGTCGATACGACTTATTTTGGTGAGAGGCCATGGGAAGTTGAAAATCGCCTTTGGTATTCTCCAGGGACTGGTCTGCGTTGGCTTTCTCCCATCGGAATTGTACAGGGATTTTGGGCCCGGGCCCTCTCTAATGAGTCAGTTAAGGACAATGGGAATTTATTTTATCTGGGACTGGGAGGAGTGTTCTAATGAAGATCTCTCCTAAGCAGATTTTCTTTCGTCTCTTCTTGATTATCTGTGGCCTTATCGGATTGGTCCTGATCACAGTGGTCACGATTGCAGTGACTTTCTTTTATAATCCCACTCTTTTTATTAATCCAAAAAATCTGGACTACGCTTTGACTAAAACTCAGGTTTTAAAAAGCTGGTCGTGGAAAGATGCTCAAATTAATCATCAGTGGATTGCCTGGAACAAAAGACGTTTCTACGGAGGATTCCAGGATTTGTGTCTGGTTTATGACAATCCAGATGTGAACGTTGATACCTGTATGGAAAAAGTTTCATGGAACGTAGAGCTTTTTTGGAGCATGAATGAAGGCTTCAAGTACGTCATCTATGAGCCTTTAGAAATTGAGTCTTCAAAATTAGTGATCGCGCCAAAAGACAACCCGGAAGAAACTCCTCCCCCAGATATCATGTCTTATTGGGATATGGTGTGGAATCCACTTATCCCAGATTTTAAAGTGACGATGAAAAAAATCGACATCTTAAAAAAGGAAAAGCCTTTATCTTTTGATCTTAAAGTCACTAAGAAGCCAGAACTCCTGGAAGCTGAAGCTCTGGGATTTAATTTACAGGCGACAAAAAAGAAGATTACAGTTTTTGCTCCTAAAAAGCTCCTGGTTCCTTACGACTTAAAGACCACGAATCCTCTTTATTTTAGTCATATTAAACTTGAGGCCGATATTTTAGAAACTCATATCCCGCTTCTTTTAACGGCCAGGATTGAATCGGCCGAGTTTAAAATGCAGACGGATATTTTAAAGTCTTCTTTAAAAGAAGACCTGACAACTCCAAAATTTATGAAGGAAGTGGCGTTGGCCACGACAGCTGAGCTAAAAGTCACAAAACTAAAAGACACCGTTTATCGCTTAGTGAGACCGCCTTTTAATATTCTTCCAGCTCCTATTAATGCCATGGAAGGGAATTTAAGAATCCGCCTGGCGACAATGAACTACACAGAAAAAGATTCAGTTGAATTTAAAATTAAAACTGAGCTTGACATGAGTGGCCCTAAGCAGGATTTGAAGTTTGCCGTCAATGCGGGTGTGCCGGTTAAGCTCAAAGATTACACTCTGGGACCGATTAATTTAGGATTAGAGTTGGAGAAAGTAAAACTTCTTTTACCAAAGCTCTCACGCACCAGGCTTCCGCCTCAGCTTATTCCGGATAAGAGATTTAAAAATACCAGCGTCGTCGTGAGAGAGAACTTAAACGAGCAAAACCTCCCGGCGAAGGTGAAAAAAACATCGAAGCAAAACCTTGATATCAATATGCACTTACAGGCATTGGGAGAAAATGCTCTTCACATCAACACTAATCTTTTAGATGAAACATTAAAGCTGAATTTTGATTTATTGATAGCTAATGGAGAAGTCAAAGAAGGCTTCATCCAAACATTTCCTCTAACCACGACAGTGTTTAAAAGAAAGATCGTCATTCCATCACTGAAACTAATCTTTAAAGCTCCTCTGGAACCACAGATTATTGCAGTAGTTGAATTCCATCTTCCTGAGTATAAAGTAACGCTGGAGTTAGAAGGGCCAGTATCAAATCCAAGACAGGCCTTCTCGAGTGTTCCACCGCTTCCACTGGATGATATTTACGCCGTCATTTTATTCGGTCGTCCCCTCAGTGGACTTGATCCGGATGACAGAACAGCAGCTAAAAAATCAAACCAACTTCTTTCACAGGGCATTTTATCTCTTGCTGTTCTTTATTATTTTGCCGGCTCTCCGGTGGAATCAATCGGCTATGATCCGGATTCAAATGAAGTCTCGGCCCAAATTGGACTGGGTTCAAAAAACTCTCTGCGTGTAGGTGGCTCAGGTACCGGGCTCAATTCCGCGGGAGTCAGACGCTCCCTCGGAAAAGGCTGGTATATTGATAGCTCCGTTCAAAGAACAACCAGAGACAACGGGACTAGCGGTCAGGACTATGGTGTTCTTTTAGAGAGAATTATTTCTTACTAGTGGAGAGTGCGGTTTTGATAAAGGATTTGCTGAAGAATGCGATCAAATTCTGGAAGCTCTTCTTCTTCATCGTCCCAATTTGCCACATGAGTCTCGGGAATTTTTATGGCCAGGCTTTCACGCAAAATCGCGTGCTCCTGTAAAACTGCTAAAATTTTATCGGCGTTTACCCAGACAACATCATCAACTTTATTGATATTTTGGTCTAAGTCACTATCAATATGTTCTAAGTAGTGATTGATTGCTTGTTGTTTATAAAAAGAAGACATCATAACCTCCTAAAGGGCCACAGTATCTGTGGACTGTTCGAGATTATTTAAGCAATAGGTATGCCACTCGGCATTAGTCTGTCTGCACATAACACTATAGTTGAATAGTCGGCCAGTAACAGAGTAAAATGCTTCTGTGGAAAAAACGAATCTTCATTCTCGAAACAAGCACCGTGCAGGTTACGACTTTATTCAATTAAAAAAGAGCACACCTGAGCTTGCGGCTTTTATTATTAAAAATAAATTTAACGGCAGCGATACAATTGATTTTTCTAATCCCGAAGGATTGAAGTTATTAAACCGCGCGCTTTTAAAATCTGAATACGGAATTCATTTCTGGGACATTCCTAAAAATTACTTATGCCCACCAGTTCCTGGAAGAGTGGATTATATTCACTATGCGGCCGATCTTTTAAAGTCGCCGGGAAAAAATGAAGCTATTCGTGTGCTCGATATCGGCACGGGTGCCAATTGCATTTATCCACTTTTAGGTGAAAGTGTGTACGGCTGGAACTTTGTGGGCGCTGAGATTGACGAAGGGGCACTTCAGTCTGCGAAGGCGAATGTCGAAAAAAACAACCTGCAGTCAAAGATTGAAATCCGAAAACAAAATGACCGCACAAAAATTTTCCAGGGAATTATTCTTCCTGGAGACCAATATGACTTAACTCTCTGCAATCCTCCTTTTCATTCTTCAAAAGAAGAGGCGCAAAAAGGAACGGCAAGAAAAAATAAAAACCTGAAGACTAAAGAGCGCTTAAACTTCGCAGGCCAGGCCCAGGAGCTTTGGTGCGAAGGGGGAGAAGGTGAGTTTATCAGGAAAATGATTCTAGAAAGTGTACTTTTTAAAGATCAGGTGAAATGGTTTTCAACGCTGGTTTCTTCTAAAGAAAATCTCTCTGGCATCTATGGAGAGTTAAAAAGAAATAAAGCGCTAAAGGTTGAGACTGTCGAAATGTCTCAGGGACAAAAGATTAGCCGTTTTGTGGCCTGGAGTTTTAAGGGAGAGTGAAATGGATTTAGGTAAACTCAAAGAATTAGTGAATAACTTTGCCAAAGAGCGCGACTGGGATCAGTTTCATTCGGTGAAAAATCTTTCGATGGCCCTTTCAGTAGAGAGTTCTGAGCTTTTGGAAATTTTTCAATGGATGAGTGAAGCGGATTCAAATAATCTTTCTTCTCAACCGGAAAAAATGCAGAAAGTAGAAGAGGAAGTGGCGGACATTTTTGTCTATCTTCTTCGAATTGCCAGCAAAACTAATATCAACCTTGAAGAAGCCGTCATCCGCAAAATGGAAAAGAATGCTAAAAAATACCCGGTGGAGCTTGCCCGCGGGAACTCAAAAAAGTATAACGAGTTTTAAGATGAAGACACTTTATTTTTCTTACGGTTCAAACATGAACTTAAAGCAGATGCAGGAGCGCTGCCCGGATTCAAAAAAAATTGGCATAGGTTTTATGAACGATGCTGAGATTTGTTTTCCAAGTTTTTACGAATCGTGGAATGGTGGAGTGGCCGGTTACAAAACATCTACTGGAAAAAAACTCTGGGGAGTTCTCTTTGAACTGACTATGAGTGATGTGGAAAAACTTCGCGTCTTTGAAGGTTACATTCACGGAAGAGAGGCGCATCTCAATGCCTATAATGAAGTGAAAGTTCCCATCGATATCGATGGGGAAACTGTGGAATGTATGACCTATGAAATCACTGTCGTGGGGAATTTTCGTCCCTCACTTCGATATCTCCAAACCATCGTTCGTGGAGCAGAGGAAAATAATTTACCCGAAGAGTATATTGAATCACTGTCCCAACATCTTTAAACTCAACCATTTAAAGTGCATCATTCATAAAAGCGAACATATTGGTTAATAATACAAATTATTCGGATTCACTTTTGCATGTCAGACTCTATTAGCGAATGATTTTTTCTTAATCATTCTGAGTTTTAAAAGGAGTCTCTTATATGCATCAAACTATTCTTGCAGGAGCAGCAGCCTTAGGACTGGCCGCTTCCGCACACGCAATCACTCTTAAAGAAATTGGAAGTCTAAAACCTCCATTTGAATTAGCTGCGCTTCCCTATGCAGCAGGATCATTAGCTCCGGCCATTGATCAAAAGACCATGGAAATTCACCACGACAAACACCATCAAGCTTATGTAGACAATTTAAATAAAGCTATCGGAAAAGAAAAAGACGACTTGATGACCATTATGAGTAAAGTTTCAGGTAAAGAAGCAGCTGTACGAAACAATGCCGGTGGACATTTTAACCATACATTTTTCTGGAACATTTTAAGTGGAGATAAAGAAAAACAAAAAATGCCGGAAAGACTGGAGAAAGAAATCGAAAAGACTTTCGGTTCAGTTGATAAATTTAAAGAGGCCTTTGAAAAGGCCGGAGCTTCTCAATTTGGTTCCGGATGGGTTTGGCTGATCCGCGACAACAGTGGGAAGCTGGCCATCACAACAACAGCTAACCAGGACAACCCACTTATGGATGTGGCGGCAACTAAAGGTCGACCAATTTTAGCAGTGGATGTTTGGGAGCACGCTTATTACCTAAATTATCAAAACAAGCGAGCAGATTACTTAAAATCAATCTGGAAAGTCGTCAACTGGTCACAAGTTGATGCTTTCGACCGCGAGGTCACCGCACATTAGTGCTTTAGCACTTTAATCCCCCCCAACCCGGCAAGGCTTTTATGGACATAAGAACCTTGTCGGGTTACATTTTGTCTCTATGAAAAGACAAATGTTTTTAGGTATCGATGTCGGTGGAACAAAGATTGAAGGTGCTATTGCAGAATTAAATCTGCTTGAGCGCTCAATTAACGTCCTTTCTAAAAAAAGAATTTCAACTATTCATGACCACGAAGCTTTTGTCGATTCACTCGTCGTTTTAATTAACGACCTTCTTCTGGAAAGTGCTTTAAAAATAGATGACCTCCTGGCCATCGGTATGACTCTTCCGGGAACTCTTCATCCACAAACATCTATTATGCTCAACGGAAACACTCGTTTTCTTATCGGGCACGATGTACTTGGGATGCTTAAAGAAAAACTAGGTTCTAAGGTGCAAATTGTCGCTCAAAACGACGCCAATCTTTTTGCCCTGGCAGAAGCATGGGGTGGAGCAGGTAAGCATTACGAAGCCACTAGAGGTGTCCCTTTTAAAGAGCAAGTCGTCGTGGGGATCACTCTGGGAACTGGAGTTGGTGGAGGATTTGTTTCTCAAGGAAAGATTTTAAGTGGTGCTTATGGTTCGGCACTAGAAGTAGGGCACATTGTCCTTGAAGCTGGAGGAAACAGATGCTACTGCGGTCAGCAGGGGTGTGCTGAAACTTATCTGTCAGGAACGGCGATTAATAAAACAATGAACTCCCACGAGTTTTTTGCCAAGGCCAACTTAGGCTCGCAGGAAGTGCTGCAGGCAATGATTGATTACCGCCTTCATTTTGTGCAGTTTTTAAGCATTATCAATAATCTTTTTAACCCTCACTATTTTGTTTTTGGAGGAGGGCTTTCTGCTCAAAGTATTCTCTTTGAGGATTTAAAAACCGACCTGGAAGAAAATATTTTTCTTCCAAAAGAATACTGTCCTGACATTTACATCAATCACCTGGGCGATAGCTCGGGGCTTTTTGGGGCCATGATTTATGCCAGTGAAAAACTTTTTCCTTAGTCTTTTCTTTTTGGCATTTGCTCATACCACCCTGGCCGCAGATGTCTTGATCTGGACGTCAAATGAAGGCGCGGCCAAGGCCATTAATGAAATCAAAAAAGATTTTGAAACTGAATATAAAACAAAGGTGGTCGTTGAAGTTTTAAATAAAGACTTAACCTCACTTTTTAAAACAGCATCTCTTACAAAAAAAGGGCCGGACATTCTTCTGTGGGCCAATGATGTAAGCGGTGAGCTTGCTCAGTCTGGACTGATTGAACCGCTCGATGAAATTCCCGATTTAACGGATAATTTCCTTCCCGTTTCTTTAAAAGCATTTAAATACAAAGGAAGACTTTACGGCTACCCATACGCGGTTGAATCGTTGGCACTTTTTTACAATAAAGACCTGGTTAAAACGGCACCTGCAAGTTTTGAAGAGCTGGTAAGTATTGCCAGAAAACTGAACAATCCAAAGAAAAACACCTATGGATTTCTCTATGACATCAAGACGTTTTTCTTTTCATTTCCTATTCTCAATGCGGCCAATGGTTATATATTTGGTGAAAACGAAAGTGGGCTCAATGGACGCGACGTAGGGATCACTGGTTTTGAAGAAGGGCTTTCTTTTCTTCAAGGACTAAGCAATGAAGGCTTAATTCCATCATCAACTGACCGCGGGATTGCTTTTCAACATTTCAAAGAAGGTAAACTTGCTTTCACTATCGATGGACCCTGGGCGATTAAAGATTTAGATGCAGCCAAAGTGAATTACGGCATTGCTGTTCTTCCGACGCTAAAAAACAAAGTGGCCAAACCTTTTGTTGGCGTTCACGGTTTTATGATCAGACGATCAAGTCAGAATAAACTTCGTGCAAAAGAGTTTGCTGAAAAGTTCCTGCTGTCAAAAAAAGGAATCGAGCTCTTTTATAAATACGACAACAGGGCCCCCGCAAGGATTGATGCCCTTAATGAATTGAGCGCAAAAGATGAGCGTTTGTTGACCCTAAAAAAGAGCGCCGAGAACGGTGTTGCAATGCCAAACATTCCGCAAATGGGCTCAGTTTGGAATGCCATGGGCAAGGCGTTAAGTCTGAGTTTAGAACAGAAAACCCCAGCGAAAGAGGCCCTTCAACTAGTTAGACCTCAGATCAAGTAGAGAAAGTTTTCACAAGCTTTAATTAAAGGACTTTTGTTTTCCCAAAGTGCGAAAAAGTTCGTATAAAAAAGACTCAATTTTGTGGCCTTTTTCCAAGGGAAAACAATGAGTTTTAAGAGCAAGTTTCTATGCTTACTTTTAGCTATTTTTGTATCGACGAGCGCTTTTGCCCGCTTGCCGTTTAAAGACGATTGGACGCAGACTTTTTACACTGACGACAATTCTTTTTACCTGACTCTTTACCCTGACGGCTTCAAACAATTCATTCGCGTAAACTCTTCATCATGTGATCAAATTTCAAACATCAGTATCGTTTTAAAAGAAAATAAAAATAGATCGACATCGACATTTAGAACTCTCTCAAAAGAAAGCGCTCCTAAAATTTACGGACTCTCTCCTGAAGGTTATTGCTGGTACGAAGTTGAGATCAGGAATTTAGAAACGATCAATGGGCTTAAGTACGTTTTAAAAATCGAAGACAACACTTCAGCACCCCATTACTTCAAAGGTATCACCAATTCTCTTATTCCTCTCTATCGATTAACTCAAGATTCAAAGATCGATGCGTGGATCGATCTCGGAGCTTTTGGTGCAACCCCTGTTGTGGGGGGCGGGATTTACTACAAAGTATGGGAGCCACTTTCGGATGAAGTGCATTTATTTCTTAACGACAATAAAGCGATTAAACTTTTTTCTGATTATCCGTTAAACGACGAGAGACGTTTTCACTTTGCCTATATTAAAAACTCAAAGCCTAAAGACAAGTACCACTATCAGTTTGTAAAAAATGGGAAGTATGAAACTCTTGAAGTGGCCAATTACAATACTTTCAGTCCAATTAAAGTAGACCCGATGGCCAGAGAACTCACGTACGACGCTAAAGGTGGACGCTTTAACGGCTACATCAACCCTCGTGGGGTGGTGGCCCGTGATAATGAGTACGTTTGGAAAAACGACAGTGCTTTTAAAAACGTCAGCGAACTCGACTACAATAACTGGATTATTTATCAGTTATGGCCTTTAACGTTTAACCCGAAACGCATTGATGGAGCTTACGTTCAGGGGAAATTTGGCGACATCACCCCAAAGATTCCTTACCTGAGCGATCTTGGTGTGAACGCAGTTGAATTTCTTCCCGTTCATGAAAGCAGATTCAGCGCTTCGTGGGGATACGCTCTTGATTCACTTATTATTTTAGAGAGCACTCTGGGAACAAAACCAGAGATGAAAAAACTCATTGATGAACTTCACGGCAATAAGTTACGCGTGATCTTTGATGTGGTTATTAATCACGTGAACAACAATCTTTTAAGAGAGCCTATTAATGCTCAAACTAACTCTTCAAAGTTCTACGGAGGAGACACTCCGTGGGGGCCAAAACCGCGCTTTGAAAGTGTCTGGGTAAGAAAGTGGATCACGGACTCACTTCTGCACTTGATGGCCGAGTACCACCTGGATGGATTTCGTTTTGATATGACGGATTCGATCTTTAACGGGACTCGTGGTGGATACCGTTTTCTTCAAGAGTTGATGTACTTAATTAAAGCAAACAACCCACGTTTCTACAATTCAGCTGAACAGCTTCCTAACGACGTTTGGGTAACGTACCCAATCTCAGAAAATGGGTTAGGATTTGATTCACAGTGGAACGACCGTTTTAAAAACTTCTTTGAGTTAGAGTTTGATCACTACAATGAATCGAGCCGCTCAGTGGACTTAACTCATTTATCAAATTCACTTCAAGGCTACAGCGATCATCAGATGTCTCCGGGCGTTTGGTATCATTTCGGCCATCCACAAAGAACGGTTAATTATTTGGGCTCTCACGATTTTATCGGAAATAAAGACCCGATGATCAGAATCGTTACGAATTATGATAGTGACGAGCAGGAAGACTCAAATATCTTTAGGAGAGTGAACCCTCTGGAAGAACCAGGAGACCTGCGTATCCCATTTAGAAAAATTCACAATCAGTTCAGTCACTCGTTGGTAAGACTCTCTTATGGGATTCTTTTCACTAAGCCAGGTGGAGCTCTTTTTTATCAAGGGGAAGAGATCGCTCAGGACTTAAATATCCAGAACGAGTGGGCCTACGTTAACGCATTAAAGGACAATCGTTTCCCAAGTAAAGATGTAAATATCAATAAGTATGTTGGCTCTCACCGCATGACGTGGCACTACTATGATTTAATCAGTGGCAAAAAAGACCCGTTGTTAAATTTTGTTACCGAAGAAGATCAGAATCTTTTTAGCGGTCACTTAAATTTCTTCAAGGAAATGATCAAGTTTAAAAAGGCCAATCCTGAAATCAATAATCAGGACGCTCAGAACGTACGCATTGATAACAATGCCAAGATCGTGACGTATGAACTAAGCACTTCCCACGATAACTACTTTGTGGTTGGAAATTTCAACGGAGATATGGGCGGAGTGTGGATTCAGTTCCCGGGAAATCAAGATGTCTGGTGGAGCGAGATGATCAACTCATCTGACCCGCGTTTTGGAAGCACGAGTGATGTTTTTCAAAACGTCATCTCATCGGTAGGGGGAAGAAAGAACTTGCTTCGCCTAAAAGGGCCAGGCTTCTATTTATTTAAAGCGAGCAAAAACCCAATTCTTTCTAAAAAACTTTACTTCCGCACTAGTGCTCTTAATTGGCTGGCAGATGAATCGACAGAGTTAAAAGTGAATCCTGCCAATCAAGAAGAGCTGATAGCGAGAATTGATATCACTAAAACGGGAGCGCTGGATTTTAAGCTAGGAAGCAAGAGCTGGAGTATTGATTTAGGAAAATCTGTGGACCCGCGTTTTTTGACTTATACTCCAAACTCGGAAAATGTCCGCACGACACTGAGTGCGGGGAAATATATTTTTAAATTTAACATGAGAAATTACACTTATAATTTTGAAAAACTTTAATGAGAGAGACAAGTATGACGACTTTATCGCAATTAAATGACCTGGCCTACAACTACTGGTGGAGCTGGAATCAGGACGTATGGAATCTTTTTTCATCAATTAACAAAGAAGTCTGGGCCGAGACAAGAAACCCGGTTCTGGTGCTTAAGAATACAAAAGACCTCGAAGCGTCTTTAAATAATGAAGACCTAAAAAAGAAAGTAGGCGATCTTCATTCAAGGCTTGTGACTTACTTAAACCGCAAGGACACTTGGTTTGCAAAAAACTTTGCTAATACCAAAGGACCGATTGCTTATTTCTCAGCAGAATACGGGATTCATGAAGCTCTTCCTATCTACAGTGGTGGATTAGGGGTTCTTTCAGGAGACCACGTAAAGTCAGCTTCAGACTTAGGTATCCCAATGGTATTCGTAGGGCTTTTCTACTCAAATGGATACTTCACCCAAAGAATTAATGAAGACGGAAAACAACTAGACCTTTACGGAAAGTTCCAACCTGAAAATCTTTCTTTAACTCCTGTGACAACAAAAAATGGAGAGGCCCTGGTTTTTGACCTGGAGTTAGCAGAAAGAACAATTAAAGTTCAGGCCCACAAGGCAATGGTTGGTTCAAGCGAGCTTTACCTTCTTGATTCAAATCACCCGGCAAACTCTGAAGCGGACCGTTTATTAACGGCAAAGCTTTATGGGGGAGACAGAGAGATGAGAATCTCTCAGGAAGTGATCCTGGGAATTGGTGGAGTCAAACTTCTTAAAGCGCTAGGAATTGAACCAGCAGCTTTCCATATGAACGAAGGCCACAGTGGATTCTTTCAATTAGAAAGAATTAAAAATGCGATGAAAGAGCGTTCAATGACTTTTGATGAGGCAAAAATTCTTTGTGCTTCTAACTGTCTTTTTACGACTCATACTCCAGTTCCTGCTGGAAACGAAGCTTTCTCACTTCCATTAATGCACAAGCATTTCTTTAAGATGATCAAGGGATTCAATATTTCTTGGGAACGTTTTGTTGAACTGGGAATTGTGCCAGAAAAGAGCGATTATAAATATTTCAGCTTAACTGTGTTTGCAATCAATGTTGCCCGTTTTTATAACGGAGTCAGTGAGCTTCACGGAAAAATCGCGCAGAAAATGTGGCGCGACCAATGGCCTCAAGTTCCAGAAGTAGAAAACCCAATGTCTCACATCACTAATGGTGTTCACGTTCAGACGTGGATGGCCCTTGATGTGAAAAATCTTCTTAATGAAACAGTCGGGACGAAGTGGGAAGATGAACTTGCTAACCACGACTTCTGGAAAAAAGCAGGGGATATTTCGAACTCTGAAATCAGAGAGACAAAAGTTGCCTTAAAAGCAAAAATGATTTCTCTGGTTCGCGCTCAACTAAAGAAGCAGTTAAAAGAAAACAATGAGTCTCAAAAAGAGATCGACGCTGTTGATACTTATCTTGACGACAAAACCCTAGTAATTGGGTTTGCCCGTCGTTTTGCAACTTACAAACGTGCAACTTTAATCTTTAAAGACCTAAAGAAACTTGAAGCTCTGGTTAATAATCCAGAGCGTCCGGTTGCTTTTGTCTTCTCTGGGAAAGCTCACCCTCAAGACGTTCCAGGACAAAAGTACATTGAAGAGATTTATAAATTCTCTCGCATGCCGAGCCTGAAAGGAAAAGTCATTATCCTGGAAAACTACGATATGAACATCTCTCGCCATTTAGTAAGTGGTTCAGACGTATGGCTAAACAACCCAAGACGCCCGATGGAAGCCAGTGGGACATCAGGACAGAAAGTGCCTATCAACTTTGGTCTAAATTTCTCTGTTCTTGATGGATGGTGGAGAGAGGCCTTCGATGGAAATAACGGATGGGCCATCGGTGAAGAAAAAGACTTTGCTAACGATGAAATCCAGGATTATGAAGACGCGATGGATTTCTACAAGACTCTTGAGCAGACGATCCTTCCACTTTATTACGCTGATAAAGCAAAAGGGGAAAATGGATCAAGTGCAGCTTGGATTGAAAAAACAAAGATTAGTTTTGTCACAAATATCTCTCGTTATTCAACTCACCGTATGGTTCAAGATTACATGACGAAGTTTTATGCTCCGGCCATAGCTTATGGTGACAAGTATAAGAATAACGGTGATCTGATTAAGACTTATCTTGATAACCGTCGCGCTTTAAAGATGAACTGGAAAGCGATGTATTTCACTTACGTTCACTTTGATGGAAACCATGTTGAAGTCCCTTCACAGTTTGATAAGAGCTGGAAGTCGCCACTTCACCACGTAGAGTACCCGGCAGAAGTCACATTCCCGGGACGCGTGTTTGAAACAAATGAAGCTCATATTCACGTCGGAACTTATCTGGGGGATTTAAAACCAGAATCAGTTGTGGTTGAAGCAGTTATCTGTGATTTAAAAACAGATGAAGTTAAAACTGAGAAACTAAGATTAAAGGGACCGCTTGAAGATGGAGTTGGACACTTTGAATTAAAATTCAAGGCCAACGACTCGAAAAAAATACGCTTCAGGATTTATGGTCACGACAACTTCCTGGTGCATCCGTTCGAGTACGGATACATGATGTGGTACTAAGAATGGATAGAAAAAAGCATTCCGGAATTTTATGCCATATCACCTGTCTTCCTACATCGTATGGGATTGGTGATTTTGGGCCACAGGCCTATGCCTTTATTGATGACCTTGCCCGGGCAGGACAGACTTATTGGCAAATCCTCCCCATCGGCAATACTGACGATTCCGGGTGCCCATATGCCACGGACTCAGCTTTTGGCTGCGCCGATTATTATGTCTCTCCTGATTTACTGATTAAGGAGTATGAAATTGATCCTGCTCTTTATCATAAGTTCATCTTAAACACTGAACGTGTAGACTTTAAACGCGCAAAGGAAAATAAGAGAGAAGCTTTAAAAATTGCCTATGAAAAATTTCTTCCGTCATCGTCTTTCCATCAATTCTTAAAAGATGAGAAGGATTGGGTTATGGACTACGCAATGTTTAGGGCCTTAGGTGAGACGCGTGGGCACGATTTCAGGACTTGGGGAAGGCCAGAGCTGACGAGTGAAGAGCAAAAGCTGATGGACTTCCATCTTTTCTGCCAATTTTCTTGTTTCTCGCAGCTTTCGGAATTAAAGAAATACGCTAATTCAAAAAATGTTAAACTAGTTGGCGACCTGCCCATTTTCGTTTCTTATAACAGCATGGATGTTTGGAAAAACCCTCAGGAGTTTTATTTAAACGACAAACTGGAAATGGAGTATGAAACAGGCGCAGCTCCAGATGCTTTTAGTAAAACCGGACAGAAATGGGGGACTCCTATTTATAACTGGAAAGCACAAAAAGCGGACAACTTCGAGTGGTGGAATAAAAGACTGAGTTTTTTAAAGCGCTACTTTGATGTTATCAGGATCGATCATTTTAGAGGGTTTGTGGCGACATGGATTTCTAAAGTCAGCGCACCAGATGCTTCAGAAGGACAATGGTATGAAGGACCGGGCGAAGAGCTTTTTAAAAGCCTTCGCGATTGCCCGGAAATTATCGCTGAAGATTTAGGTTACATCACACCTGAAGTTGAAAAATTGAGAGAGACATTTAACTTCCCAAGCATGCGCGTGCTTGAGTTCATGCTTGGTGGGGCCAATAACCCTCATAGACTGACTAACTACGAGTTTAATACCGTGGCCTATACCGGCACTCATGACTGCGATACGCTGATGGGATGGTATAAGAGTTTATCTAAAGAAGATAAGCAAAGAGTCGAGCACGACTTGCAGATTGAGAGACCAAATCATTGGGAAATGATCCAGGTGCTGATGTCAGCTCCTTCAAGAATTGTTTTTATTCAGATTCAAGACTTGTTGGGTCTTGGTTCAGAAGCACGTTTTAATTACCCGGGAACCGTTCAGCCAAAGAACTGGAGCTGGAAGCTGGAGTTTAAGGATGAGCGCAGAATTGACTGGCAGAAGCTTGGGATGATCACTACAGAAAACGATCGCGTGGAGAGAAAAGTTGTATGTGGTTGAGTTGGGCCTTAAGTCTTTCAGCACTAATTTTAGGAATCGTGGCCGTCTATGTTTACGGTTTTTCCAAGAAAGATGCTTACCGCTTTTTTTATCCGGCACTCGTGCTGTTTGTTCTCTTTAGTTTAGTGCCAATCTCATACAGCGTGTATGTGTCGTTTACCAATTTAAAGACGGGTCACCTATTAGAAAGAAAAGATGTGATTGAACTTTTTCAGAATGAAAAAGTGATTCAACCGCGTGTGCCAGTTCTCGATTTTCAAATATTAAAATACCCAGATTCCTATCTCATCATTGTAGATAATTTATCTGCCTCTTTTAAGAAGGGTTATAAAGTTGTGGCATTGGAGTCGATGACTAAACTTCCTCCTGGTGGGCATAAGCTTTCTCCTGCGGAAGTTTTAGAGATTATGGAGAGTCATCCAGATTTTGAGATTGTTCACCCGGCCTTTGGGGCCTATAGCTTTTTCCGCAGTGATAAAATTGCGAAGGTTCGACTTCGTTATGAGACGACAGAAACAGGAAGTTTGAGAGACACGCTTACTGGTGAAGAGCTAAAAGAAGATAAAGAAGAAGGGCAGTTTAAGCTCAATGGCGAAAGCGTTGGTCCTGGTTATTATACCTTTACAGGTTTGCAAAATTATAAAGAGCTTTTTTTTGACCCGGCCATTAAATTTGTTTTCTTAAAGTCCATGTTATGGACATTCACCTGGGCCTTTATGTCGGTGATGCTGACATTTTTCCTGGGGGCCTTTCTGGCAGTTTTACTTAATGACCTGGGTGGGAAGTCGAAGTTTTTCTACCGCATGGTTTTCATTATTCCGTATTCCATTCCTTTTTTCATTTCAGTTTTAATCTTCAAAGGGATGCTCAATAAAGACTTTGGAGAAGTGAATCAGTTTTTAAATTTCTTTTCAGTGAGTCCTGTACCTTGGCTAGAGCAGAAGATGTGGGCGAGAGTCAGTGTTTTGATGGTTAATCTATGGCTGGGATTTCCATACATGTTGTTGGTTATCACTGGGATTATTCAATCAATTCCTAAATCTATTTATGAAGCTTCGTCACTTGAAGGGGCGACGAAGTTTCAAAACTTCCGCTTTTTGACTTTTCCTTTGGTTTTTAGAGCAATGATTCCACTTTTAATTGGTTCATTTGCCTTTAACCTCAATAACTTTGTCGGGATCTATCTTCTAACAGGAGGAGGTCCGGTGATTTCTGATGCCAGCACACCCATTGGTGAAACGGACATCTTGATTTCTTATACCTACCGTCTGGCCTTTGAAGGTTCTCAGGGACAAAATTTTGCCCTGGCCGCGGCCGTGTCGATGCTGATTTTTGTGATCGTCGTTGCGCTGACGTTGATTAATTTTAAAGTTTCTAAAAAGTTGAGTCGCTCATGAGCCAGTTTACAAAAAAGAAACAAAATACAGAACGCTTACTCATTCACCTGGTGTTAATCGGGATTGCTTTGATCGTTCTTTTGCCGATTTTTTCGATCGTGACTATTTCTTTAAGTAAGAGTGGTTCACTTAAATCAGGTTTTAGTCTTGCAGAGTTTAGTCTCGATAACTGGAAATACATCTTAGGGATTCCTTATCAAAATGCTACAGGTGAAACTGTTGTTTCTCCTTACCCAATGATGAGATGGCTTTTTAATAGTCTTAAAGTTTCTCTCTTAAGTGCCTTTCTCATGCTCTTTTGTTCAACGACGGCTGCTTATGCACTTTCTCGTTTTAAGTTTAAGGGAAAAGAGGCGAGTCTGATGTTCCTGATGGTCATGCAGATGTTTCCTAACATGATGGCAATGGTGGCCTTTTATTTTATGTTGGATTTTATCGGCGTTCATATCCCATGGCTGGGAATCGATACTCACGGAGGATTGATTCTGATTTATTTAGGTGGAACACCTTTTAACATTTGGCTTTTAAAAGGTTACTTCGATACTCTGCCACGCTCAATTGAAGAGTCAGCGAGAATGGATGGTTGTACACACTTTCAGGCCTTCACTAAAATCGTTCTGCCTCTTTGCACGCCAATGCTGGCGGTGATTGGGCTTCTTACTTTTATCAGTACTTTTTCAGACTTTATCCTGCCTTCCATTCTTCTTAAATCACAGGATCAAATGACGTTTGCCGTCGGGATTCAGATTTTTATCAGTGAATCTTTTGCCAGCCGTTGGGGGCAGTTTGCCGCCGCTTCTATTTTAGGAGCTCTTCCTATTTCACTTCTCTTCTTTTCTATCCACCGCTATATCGTCGATGGGCTTTCTCAGGGTGGAGTTAAAGGTTAAGATTATCGCCTGTGACGCTGTCAAAAAGGTGAGCGAAGTGCAGTTTGAAGTAAAACTCTGCGCTCTTTAAGTCTTTTGGCAGATGCATTGCGGGGATAAGACTGGTGATTTCGCCGTCAGCGTATTTTAAAATCACATTGGCCTCATGCCCTAAGAGCTCGGTAAAGAGAACTTCGAACTTAGCATTCCATCCAGCTTCTTCACTGCTGTGAAGAACGATGTCTGTTGGACGTACGCCAAGCACTGCTTTTGTTGGAGAGAGTTTTTTTACTGTGTGAAAGATTGTTTTATTTTCTGGAAGTTTAAAACGGAAAGCGCGCTCTTTTCCTGTGGCATAGATGCCATCAGCTTCATAACTTAAATCCACTTCCATCAGGTTCATGGCCGGAGTTCCGATAAATTCACCTACAAAAGAGTTTTTTGGATTGTTGAAGACTTCCTGAGGAGAGCCAACTTGCTCAATTACACCTTTTCTAATGATAACCAGTTTATCTGCAAGAGTGAGAGCTTCAAGTTGATCGTGAGTCACATAGATTGATGTTCCTTTCTGATCGATATGGAATTTTTTAATTTCCGATCTCATCTTGTGGCGAAGTTTGGCATCAAGGTTTGAAAGAGGTTCATCGAATAAAAAGATCTTAGCGTCTTTAACAATCGCTCGTCCCATGGCCACGCGCTGGCGCTGACCTCCGGAAAGATCTGAAGGCTTTCTCTCAAGATAGGAAGTCAGGTCGAGAATGTGAGCGGCCTTTTTTACTTTTTCATCGATGATTTTTTCATCTGTCTTATTGATCCTTAAACCAAAGGCCAGGTTTTCATAAACATTCATGTGCGGATAAAGAGCGTAGTCCTGAAACACCATGGCCACTTCGCGTTTACTCGGTGGAAGGTGAGCGATGTCTTTGCCGTTTAAAAGAAATTCACCGGAAGTGATTTCCTCCAGACCGGCAATCATTCTTAGCATCGTAGATTTTCCACAACCAGATGGACCGACGATAACAACGAATTCGCCCTGATTAATTTTCAGGTTGAAGTTATCGATGATGGTGAGTTTGTTGTCGTAGCTCTTAACAATATTTTTTAATTCAATCATACAAAACTCTTAGAAGAATGTTTCCATTTGTAGCCCGTACGAGCCACCTGCCAGTTTATTTGAATAAGTAGGAGCGTTTTCAGCAACTTTAGACTGGTTGGCCTTGTTCCAGAATGAGTGAGTATAAAAAGCACGAAGGACCGGGCGCCCCCAGATGTTTTCATTCACACTTAGTTGTGGAGCAAAAGTCAGACGAGTCAGTCTTCTTGTACCACCGCTTTGAACGATACTACTTCCCACTTCTGTCAGGAGGTGGAAGTTTTTTGTCACTCTGTACATTGGGCGAGCACCTAAACTCAGCCATTGCTCTTTTGTATTGTCTTGCTCAATAAAACGCTCATGGCTTAAAGCAAGGTGAAAGGCCCATTTCTCATTCACATCAAAAGTTGTGTGATTGATAAAACGCAGACGCTTTTGTTTGCTTTGCATATTTCCAGCAGTAATTAAGCTATCGCCATAAAGGTTGAAATTGTTCATCACTCCTTGCCCATACATTAAAGCAAAGTGGTTGAAGCCTTTGTCGTTTAAGTTGAAATCAAAAAGAGTCCCGACAACAAATCCTCTGGATTTTTCATAGTGAACTTTTGTTGTCGAATTTGTTGATTCAGGAGCGTGACCAAAAGCAAGCCATACGTTTTGTTTTAACCACGAAGTATGCTCGATATTTTTTAAGCGGGCATCGTAAACAGTGATTCCTTGTTTTCCGATGTTGGTTCTGGTGTCTGTGACACGCTTTAGGTAAGCGAGAGAAAGTTTTCCGCCAAGAAGATCGATGTTGCCGATACCACCACCGTTACCATTCATACTACCGAAGTAGTAGTAGTCATCAATGAAGACATCTTGATCACGATAAAATCTTTTTCCAACCCAAAAGCTCCAGGGCATTTCAGTGACACCTGACATCTCAGCAAAAGCTTCAACAAAGTTAGTGCTCTGGGTGCTTGATTCAGTGGCATCATCTCCATTGTGGCTGTTGGCAATTCTAAATTGAGTAAAGACGTGTTGTGATTCTGTTTTTACGTGGTGAAAAGTAAGAGCTAATTCAAGGTAGTTCGTGCACTCGTTTCCAAGTCGGAATTCGTTTCTTCCGATACCGCCCCAGCCACCGGCCCCTTGGTTATAAAAACATTCCTGGTCGCCGCCAAAAGTGTTGGTTCCTGTTCCGGCCCTGGCGTAACCAAATGTGGTAACGTCCTTCATGTCCATGGCGCGTGCGCCCGGAGCAAAAAAAGACGAAAATAGCAGTGCAACCCATAGATTTTTCATAAATTAGACCTGTTTAATTGTCCTGTGAGATTGCCAGAAAGTTCGCACTTTTTCCACTTCCCTGAGAGTGAAAGAGGTGTTTGGTGTACGCACAGTGTGTGCACTTTGTACGCAAGAAAATTGCAAAGATTTAAGAGTCTTGGTATCACTATTTTATTATGAAAATTTATGAATTTAATGACCCTATTGAATACGTTAACCGCCAATTCTCACTGAAGAAGGAAGTGAATCCGCGCTTTTCTTTGCGCTCGTACGCTAAGCTTTTGGGGTATGAAAACCCAAGCCTTCTTTCGAGTGTTTTAAAAGGTGAAAGAAAGTTAAGCACAGAGCTTGCTGATAAAATCGGCCACCAGCTAAATTTGAGCACAGTGGAGCAGAAGTACTTTCAGCTTCTCATTCTCTACAAATACGCTAAAAACGATGCGGAAAGAATGATGTACACGGAGCTTTTAGAAGCGACTAAGCCGGATACAATTAATTCCCAATTTTCAGTCTCAATCGACTCTTTCCGTTTTATTGATGACTGGTATCACGCTGCTATTTTGGAGATGATCGAACTTAAAAATTTTAAGTTCAATTACGACTGGATGGCCAAAAAGTTAGGGCGTGGCCTTAACCCAGAACTAGTTGAAGCCGCTGTGGCCCGTTTAGTGCGCCTGGGGTTATTGGAAGATCACAAGAAGACTTTAAAGAGAAAAGAAGGGAACTTTGTCGTCGATAAGAACATCCCAAGTGATGCCATTAAAAAACACCATGATCAGTTTATCCAGTTTGCCCGCCAGGCGATCTTTGACCAACCTATTGGTGAAAGGGACATCAGAAGTTCGACGATCACCCTTAAAAAGAAGAACTATAAAAAGGCCCAGGAGATTTTAAAGAAGGCCCACGCAGAATTGGTGGAACTTTCTTGTAAAGATGACGGAGAAGAGGTCTATCAAATCTGTTCCCAATTGTTTAAACTAACGTCCGATAACGAATCAACTAACGAATAGGCGGTTATTGACTATGAAAACGAGAATTCTTGTTGCAATGATTTTTACCCTGGCGATCTGTAAGTCAGGTTTCCCATCGGGAACGACAATCGGAAATGGTATTTCTGTAAATTCTGCTAAGAAAGAAAAGATCTGCAAGATCGACGGCAAGGAAGTAAAGAGGCCAATTGACGATAAATGTGAAGAGGTTCTTCCTGAAACGAAGGATAAAAAAGAGGAAGCTCCTGCCCCTGCACCTAAGAAATAGTTAAAAATACACGGGCCATTGCTTCAAGTCTGAAGCAATGGCATAATATCTTCATGAATATCTAAAATCCCGCCATTTTAATCCCTTATACAATTTCATTTCATTGATTAATTAACGTTAGTTTATTTTTTATTTATTGGAGTTTTGCCATGAACACATCTCGCATTTGTTTTGCCGTTTCTATTATCAATTTCATTCAATGCGAGATTGTAAATGCTCATACGAAAATTAATCATAGGCATTCTGAGCTTCTATGCGGTTGAGGTCAAACGAGCTTCCTTAAAAAATACTAAGACCACTCCAATCCAGGTCGAGCGCGAGCTGGAGTTAGAAATTGTTAAGAAGCGCGAGGCTAAAAAGCAGAAGACTCGCCTCTACGACAAGAGAAAGTGGAAGAAGAAACAACGCTTTATTGAGCCTGCTTTCAAAATAAAGGGAACTAATCCTAAAGACGTACGATTCAGCAATCAGCAGAAAATCAGGCGGATGTTTAGAAATAGTTAGAGAGAACTTAGAGACAAAGAGAGTTTGTTCTCATAGACTTTGTTCATACAACTTCTCAAGGTGGAGAATTTTATGAATAAAGGATTATTGATCCTCGCTCTTCTCGTCTCAAATATGGCCTTTGGTTCTGAAAGAATCAGAAGCTATGAAGTCTCAGTCAACCCATTAAAGATGAATAAGATCGCTTCTCAGTTTGAAGTGGTCGCTAAGCGTGCTCATGGTTTTGAAGTTTATGTTCAAGAAGAGGACGTGCAGGCCTTTTTAGAGCTGGTGCCGAAAGCAAAATTATTACAGGACAATATTCATGTAGAAAGAGATGAAAAAAGTCTTAACCAATATAGAAAGTATGCCGACGTTGAAGCTGATTTAAAAACACTGGCAACGAACTACAGCACTCTGGCGACGCTGGAAACCTATGGCGCGACTAAAGGGGGAAGAAACCTTTATGCGCTTAAGATTTCTACCGGCGGAGAAAATAAACCAAAAGTGATGGTGACAGCAGCAACTCACGGAGATGAGCTGATTACGACCGAAGTTCTGTTTGCTTTAACGAATGAACTTCTTAGCGGTTATGGGAAAGACCAAAGGCTTTCTAAAATTTTAAATGGGCGCGATATTTATATCGTTCCAGTTGTGAGTCCGGATAGCTTTGAAGCGCGCGAAAGATACGTGCAGAGAAAAGACCCGAATAGAAGTTACCCTTGGCCGGATAAACCAAACAATCCAACAGTCGATGTTATCCAGTCGATGATGGACTACACTAACAAAATGAAATTCACTGGTTCACTTGACCTGCATGCTTATGGAAAACTTGTCATGTACCCGTGGGCCTATACGAAAAAAGCACCAGCGGCAGCCGATGTAGTGGTCTTTAAAGACTTGGTTGAGTCGATGGCCAAAGAAAACCAATATGAAGCAGGGCAGATTTCAACAACGATCTATGTGGCCGAAGGAAGTAGTGCGGATTACTTTTACTGGAAGTCAGGAACTCGCGCGATTGCGGCCGAGTTAGGAAGAGAAAAGATTCCTAGCTATAGCAAAATCCCTTCAATTGTTAACGAGTCACGCGAAATGGTGTGGACGTTTTTAGAATCATTTAACTAGGAAATACAAAATGAAAGTTACAGCTCAACATATTTTGGTCAATCACGAATACGAAGTAAAAGACATTCAAAAAAAGCTAGCTGAAGGAAAGTCGTTTGAAGAACTGGCCCGCGATTACTCTACATGCCCTTCTGGAAAAGACGGAGGAATGTTAGGAGAATTCGGTAAAGGGATGATGGTTCCGACGTTTGAGAAGGCCGCTTTTGCGCTTATGCCAGGTGAAGTTTCACAACCAGTGCGCACACAGTTTGGTTTTCACTTAATCAAAAGACTTAAATAAACGATTCAAAGTATTCAAATATTTTCTTTCTCATGAGGACGGTCGTTAACGTTCCGGCCTCATGACCTAATTTATAACGGTCGATGGAATGAGGGGGACACTCTCTTGCTAAAAGCTCCTGAGTCACCGTTGGCACTCCCGTATCTCTTAAAGCAATCACTTGATGGAATGGCACTTTGATGTCTTTGCAAGAAAGACTTGGGTCATTTTTTAAATAACCTCGAAGATAAGTTTCGTATTGATCCACATCACTCATGCCGAGCGTGCGCATGTGTCTTTCTCTAAACTCTCTGATTTGTAAAACTGTTGAGCGGGCATAAATGTAAGGCAGGTCTCCTCCTGCTGTTGCAAACCAGGCCGCTTTAATCCGCGGGACGTAGGCGGTGATAAGCACACTGGTAATTCCTCCCTGACTTGCCCCAAGAGCAAAGACGGGAAGAGTGGAAGGAAGGTTAAGTTTAAAATCGACGTAATTAATAAAACTAATAACAGAAACCACCGGACGGTAGTAGTCGCTGTCGAGTTTATCCATGTCGGGATTGGGTTTGTTAAGTTCTGTTTCAAAAAGATAGGGAACAATAACGACATAACCGCGTTTAGAAAAATACTGGGCGTTTGATCCTTCAATGGAGTTCACCCCACCAATTGTTGGGTAGATCACTAACACTGCCTTTATCGGAGTACCCGTTGGTTTGTAAACGATGGCCTCATATTCATAGGCTTCGACTTTGGTTTTTATCTCAAACGTTTCGTAGTGGCGGCTGTCGGCCTCTTCTTGATAAGGGGCGAGCGTTTGATTCTCCGGTGGGATTGCTAGTGCCGGATGCATGAAAGTGAAAAGAGAACAGAATATGGTGACCAATACTGTCTTCATAACTAAACCCTAGGCCTCAAAAAAAGAGGTCGCAAGAGTTTTTCAAATGACGTTTTTGCTGCAGTATCGGTAAGAGTTTAAAAGGCCGCGGGTGTCTTGCGGCCGTCTAAAAAATGTTAAGTACGTGACGGAATTGCTTCTAAGAATTCTTTGCAAACAGTTTCCACTTCTTCTTGAGGGACTGGTTTTGAAAATGTCGAAACGATTTGTCTTCCGATCACATTCATACCGATAAATGAAAGTTGCATTCTTAGAATTGAGAGAACGCTGATACCACCGCCGCCGCTGCTGGTTGCGATCATACCTGTTTTTCTATTGAAAGTGTCGCGCCAGTTTTTTGTCGAACGGCTAACCCATGCAATGAAGTTGTTCAGAACAGGAGGAGGCCCTCCGTTGTATTCCGGCGCCACGATGACAAAACCATCGACATCAAGGAGGTCCTTGAATGGGGCCACGAGAACCTCTGCCTTGTGGTGAGATTCAGAAAGAGATGTATAAAGAGGAAGGTTTAGTTCAACCAGGTTCAACAAATGGGCCTCTGCCTTATTGTTTTTAAGGTGAGTGACGATTGACTTTGCTAGTTCTAAGTTCTTCCCGACACTTGCGGTGATGACACATATTTTTTTCATTTCAAAAATTTACCCTAGGATTAATCCTTTTGAAAGCTCTCCTATGTTCAAAAAATATATAATATTTACACCAGCGGAATTATTCTGGTTTGAATTGTGCTAATTTCTCCTCCAAATTTAATAAGTTTTGAGGGTTTTTATGAAGAAGTCTTTATTTGGGTTATCTATTTTGGCGATGTCTTTTGCGGTGTCTGGAGTTGAGTTTTCAACTGAGCAAAGAGCTTTAGTTGCTAGTCTTAAGGATTCGCTGATTCAAAGCCGTCCGACTTTCGAAGCAATAGCAAAAAGTACGAATGCTTCAGCAGTTGAGTGGAACAAGCTTGGAATGCTTGCTAAGAAATCGTATGCAAATAAATACTGTGATAGGCACGGGCAGGATACTGTTAAGGCTATGAATTTATTTTATGCTGTGTTTGGAAAAAACCGTGCAGAAATACAGAAACTGAGCGGGCCTAGCGCTAAAGCTATGAATCACAATTTACTTTGCGTGGAAACGAATATGAGTTTCTCATTGAGTTCTTGTAAGCTTGTTGATGAGAGCGCGAAGCTCGCTAAGATGGCCATGGATTGCTATGCAATGTCTTTAGTGCAGATGGATGAGATTCTGGCCACAGAGGCGCCGAAGCCGAGCGAGCCGACGAAACCGGAAGAGCCAACTAAGCCGAGTGAGCCGACGAAACCAAGTGAGCCTTCTACTCCAATCGATATGGGAAGCTTACCTCTTGAGGTGAGAGAGAAGTTAGCGGATATTTCTGGTGTTATTTATGAAAATAAAGAGGAAGCAAGAAGATTTCTTCAATTAGCAGAGATTTACAATAAAGATTGGTCTCCTTCTGGACGCTACAGTACACAAAAGGCAATTCAATACTGTGAGAAAATTGCTTTTCATGATCATAAAAAAGCATTACCCAAACTAGGAGCAATCAAAATTGAGGTTCTGGATTCTCTTGATCAATCTTTACAGGAAACTATTATTTTAAGAAATAGCCTTAGTACTTTATATGTAAAATACGCTGAAGCGATTAATGGATGTATAAACATTAATCAAAGCTATCAAGCAATTGTAAATGCTGATAAAGCAGCAAGAAATATTTCACAAACTATTGAAAAAATGCTGATGGGGAATAAAGTCATTGTAGAAGATTTTCAAAGAGTTGTTACAGGAAAAACAAGGATCGTTTTTCTAAAGGATTATAAGAGAGATGATGGCACAAAAGAAATGTATTCACCTTTCAGTGGAAAACAATGTCTACTATTAACAGGATCTCCAACTGATACTATTCCAGCTGGAACAGATATCGCTATTACAGAACAAAAAAATAATCCACCTTCGAACTATCCTGGACAGCCTGGAATTTATGGCTTGTTTATTGGTGCTACTGATAAAGATACGGGTGCTAGCGTCCTTTGCTTAAAAGGTGTGAGCATTGATGAAGTCCAATTGATGCTAAATAGAGTCGGTGTTGAAATTAGAGACCTAGAATAATCACAGGGGAGGCTTAGCCTCCCCTTGATTCCCGACACTTACGCTCTTTATACACCCCCTGTAATCTTTTCAACAACCCACCCGATTTTTAGGGTTCTGTTAGCATATCCCTATATGAGGAAAATACTTGGGACTATTTTATTCATGCTGTGTCTTTCTGTGCAGACACAAGCCAAGGTGTATGAACATACCCAAGGGAATCGTTTAACCCTTTTAGAAGACCCAGCTGCGGCCGTAGACTATAAAGTCGAACTGATCAAAAAGGCCAAGCACCACATCAACATCATTACATTTTTCTGGGACGACACAAGTGTCCCAAAGCGATTGGCTGAAGAGCTCAATAAGGCCAATGCCCGTGGAGTTGAAATCCGCGTGCTGTCGACATTTATCTCGACTATTGGAGTGGACTTTTTTGGGCAAGGAAGAAAAGAGCTTGATCCAACAACGGATGCCGTTTTTGCTTATCTGCAATTAACTCCTGGAACTCAATTTTCTCTTACTCATAGCTTGCATGAAAAGATCTTCCTGGTAGATAGTGAGCTGGCCATCTTAGGAGGAAGAAATATCTCTGATAGCTCACTTTCTGGAAAAGATATGGAAGTGGAGTTGCGTGGCCCGGTTGTTAATCAAGTGCAGGATCACTTCAAGCGCATGTTCGACTTCGTGGCAGGACAAAAGATTAAAACCAACTGTGCTTCAGATGAAACGACAAGATGTGAAGACTCATACAAGCGTATGATCTTTAGTGAAAATGATAAGTATTTTTTTCCCGTTCAGCCGGTTTATGCTGATGGGGATGAGGCCCGCATTCTTTCTCACGAAGCTGTCCTTCATCAATACGAAAAGGGAATGAATAGAAAAGAGCGCCTACTTCAGCAGGATGATATTCTGGATACAGTGACAAAAATTGATTTCAAAAAAATGCGTGCCTATAACTACTTTATGATTCCTACTGAGCGCTATAGAGAATTCCTGGAAAAGAATTTAAAAGAAGGGGATTCAATTGAAATCATCACTAACAGTTTAGAGTCGGCGAAATTCTCTAACAATGCTGGCTATATTTATTCTCTTCCAGATGCCCGTCAGTTGGTTTTAGATGGAATTGAGCTTTACCAGTGGCAGAGAAATCAGAAATTAAATTATGTACATGAAAAAGTGCTTATCTTCGACGAGGATCATGTGATCATTGGGTCACACAACTTCGGAACAGGAAGCACAAGTGTGAGTAATGAAATCGCGGTAGAGATTAAATCAAAGAGAATTGCTTCAAGACTTATCGATGTTTTTGAAGGTGAAAAAGAAAACTCTGCTATTACTAAAAAGGCCGATGTGGAACTTCTGGATAAAGAGATCGATCAGCATGAGAGATTGATTGAAATTTACAGAAGCAAAATCTTAGGAAGCGTTCTGCGCGAGATCTACTAAAAAGAGGGACCGAAGTCCCCCTTATCAATTCTATCCCTTTCTCAGGTTTGAGTATGCTTGGAAGGCCGGACGCTCACCGATAGCATTTAACCAAAGGTTCACATTTTTGTATGGACTCATATCAAGTCCAATGTGAGGAGCAATGCTTACAACTGAAGCTGTGTTTAGGTCAGCTAGAGAGAAGTTTTTTCCGTTTAAGTAAGTTTTATTAGCAAGAGCATTGTCCAGGACCTGGAAGTAAGCTGGAAGCTTTGCCATGTTTTCGTCGATCACAGTTTGTGATCTTTTTTCTTCAGGCATGAAAACCTTTTGAATGAAGACCTGGATAATAGGGTCTTGAAGTTCAGAACTTGCCCAGAAACTCCACTGGTAAGAAAGAGCTCTTTCTTCAGCGCTCATTCCTAAAAGTTCTGGTTTATATTTATCAGCGATGTAGAAGTTAATCGCCATTGATTCAAAAAGAGTGGTGTTTCCATCTACTAGAGCTGGTACTTTTCCGTTTGGATTAAGGGCCAGGAAAGCTTCTGACTTGTGTTCTTTTGTTCTCATGTCCACTTGTTTGTTTTCGTAAGCTACACCGGCTTCTTCCAGACACCATAGACATCTTCCAGCACTTGAGCGCGCAGGGCCATAAAGAGTAATCATAAAAATCCTTGGTTGAGGTTCAATCTTAAAGTCAGTAAAAGATAGCAGAACGAGAGGTGAGTTGTCTTGACTCTTCAAATCTAGGCTGACTAAACTAATTTCTATGAAAAATTTAATCTTGGCCTTAACTATTGTTTTCCCATTATTAACGTTTGCCAACGAAGCTATCAGGCTCGACGGGATGTATACTTATAAACAAGTAGAAGTCTCGCAGGTTCGTGATGTAGAGCTGGTTCCAAGCCTTAATACCGCCCGTTACAACGAATTGGTGAAGGATAAGTACCAGTGTTATCTTCGCGGTGATTTCTTCATGTGCCAAAAGTTTATCAAAGGCGCTGAACTCCCAGAGGGAATCAAATCGGAAGTTAACCGTGCTTGGGACGGACGCTTTTTTAATTTTATCGCCAGTTCATTTGATCCGGAAATGACGAATGAAAGCGACTCGCTTTTAGAGTGGGATATTTTTGCAACCGTAAGATTTGAAGGATTCCAGGTTTCTGAGTATCACTATTACCTGCTAAAAGGTGAAAACGATGTTCACAAAATTTCGCTGAACTTCGCTTCTGGACAAAAGTGGTTTGTTGTAGAAAATGAATCGACGCTTTCTATGCCAATTCAAAAGACAGAAAGAAAGTCTCCACTTAAGTCGCGCGTGTTCGAACTTTCTTTAATCTTCAATAAATAATTAAGCTTTCAAACTGCAATAATAGAGTGCGGGGTAACTCGCACTCCATACCCAGAAGAATCTATTTAATCCAAAGACTAAAAAATTCCCTAAGTGAAATAGCACTCCCGCAATCAGATACGCTTTCGTGAGAATTGGTGTGGCGAGAACCAAAGGAAATGAAAGCTCAAAAAGAATCACCGACCAGGCAATGGTTTTTGCCCAGGCAGGGTCTTTACTTTTTTCCAGGATAAAACGTGGTGTTTTATAATTAGGTGAAGAGATGAATCCATACACAGCTGTTCCCAAACGCCACTTGTATTCTTTCACTTTATAGAGACCAGCTAAAAAATAAGAGCTGATAACCTGGAGAGTGATGTACCAAAGAGCGGCCTTTGCTAAAAGGGGACTGAAGTAACCGATGCAGAGACACAGCAGAATAATTAAAGTTAAATAATCGCTTCCACCATTAAAAGAACCTCTCCAGCGCAGAGTGATCAGGAAAGTGGTGAAGAAGAGAATAAAGAAAATGACAAAGAAGTAAGGATAGATAATCGCCAGGATGGCCGTGTAGAAACGAATGGTCATCATTTCCATAAAACGTTTTTCAGGCATAATCCAATCGAGAAAGGCGAGCATCCTTTTTGGCAGGAAAAGGTATTCGCTTCTTAGTTCACTCCATCTCCAGATTCCTTTTTCAGAAATACTGTCTTTCATTTTGATAAATTCCAGCGACTGGAACATGACAGCGATCCCAATCAAACGGGCGATAAGTGTATAAACTTCTTGTGGGTTATTCACTGATGACCTCCTCATAAAGAGGTGAGACCAGGATGTCATCTTTCGGCCTTGCCATCAGGTCAACTGAGGCCAGCTTAAACTGATAAGTGAAATTCTGGGTGTATTTCTTTCTGATGGCATAGGTCACCAGGTTTTTGGTGATTTTATAAGAAAGGTTTTCTTCAAAAGAGGTTTTGTCATCGTGGACTTCAATATCATGAAGAAGCTGCTGAACATGGGACTGAGCGGCCAGGATCAGGTTTCCTTGATTGACGAAGAGGTTATTAAAGCTCGCTTTTGGGTTTTGATAAAGTGGGGCCCATTCTCCAAAGGCCTCTTCCTCTGAAACCTTGGCGCGAAAGAAGAGTAGTCTTGTCTCTTCAAAGTCATCATAAAATTTCCAGGAAGGGATTAAAGGCTTAATCAGGTTGAGATAGGGGTTATTAATGCCCTCTGAGGTTTTCTTAAAAAGTGAAAACACGACGATCAAGATAAAATAGAGGACAATGCAAAGTAAAATAATTAATGAATTCAAGAGTGCCCACTCCCTTATTTTTAAAGTAAGATTAGTATAACGTAACTAAATACAAAAAATGAACTCAAAAAGATTTTTAATCAAACTACAGTATCTCGGCATTCGCTTTCACGGCGTTCAAAAACAGCCTGAGCATCCGAGCATTCAAGCGCGCGTGGAAAAGGCCCTAGGCCTTAAGGTGAAGACTCGTTTTTCTAGCAGGACTGATGCTATGGTGTCGGCGTTGGAAAACTACTGCCTGGCCATGTTTGATGAAGAGGTAGAACAAAAGGATCTAGAAGAGTCGTTATCTAAACTTCCACCTGATATACGCGTATTGGAAATTAAGGAAGTGCCAGAGCACTTTACCATGCTCGCGCACACCAAAGAAAAAGAGTACCACTACTACTTTGCTTTTAATGAAGAGTCTTTGCATCCATTTTGTGCACCTTTTATGACTTTGATTCGTGAAGAGCTTAATTTAGAAGTGATGGAAAAAGGGGCAGAGCTTTTTTGTGGCATTCATTCTTTTATTAACTACGTTCATAAACCAAAACCAGGGACAGTGTTTGAGCGAGAGATCTTAAAGAGTGAGATCGTCGAAAACACCGAACTTGCCGCCAACTTCTTTCCTAAAAACAGCTACTGCTTCAAAGTCAAAGGGCAGGGCTTTATGCGCGGTCAGGTCAGACTGATGATGGGCGCTCTATTTAGGCTGGGGATGGGGGAAATCACCCTTTCTGAACTGGAAAAGTCTCTTAGAGAACAGGACCCACATTTTGTAAAATGGGCGGCACCTGCCTCGGGATTGGTTCTTCATCAGACAAAACTAGAATAGTCTGGCTTTTTTTTCCGCTCAAAGAAAAAAATCAAACCACATCTTAGAATAGAAGTATTCAACTTCTATCACAGGATGTGACCAGTGCTTCAAAGACTCTTTCTTGCTTTTGTTCTTTTTCATTCGACAACCCTAATGGCCTCAGAAGCGATTGGCTATTACTCGGATGGAAAACTAAAAGACGGTGAGTCGATTATGGAAAGAGGGACTTTGATTAGAAAACTCTTTTTACAAAGACAAAGATTTTTTGGAACGGCCATCATGCAAGAGACAATCAGCGACGCTGCTGATTTCGTCCGCCAGACTTACCCGGAAGCCGAAGTCCTGCAGGTTGGAGATATCGCTAATAAAAATGGTGGGGCCTGTAAAGAGCATGCCAGTCACCAAAACGGTCTGGATGTCGATATTGTCTACTTAACAAAAAATGGAAAGCTTCAATCCCAAAATGCTCCTTACTGGGAAGAAGATTTTGTGAAGAATGGAAAGGTGAGTGCAAATTTTTATCTGGAAAGAAACTTCGCTCTCTTTAAACACCTGATTCACACTAGGCCAGTTGGCCGCATCTTTGTCGATGAAGCGATTAAAAAAATGTTCTGTGAGTACGCCAAGAAAAATAACCTGATGAAGGATGTTGAAACGGTAGAAACCCTAAGACGCCTTCGCATTGAAAAACTTCACAGCACGCATTTTCACCTGCGCTTAACGTGCGCCGAAGGCGATTACAGTTGTAAGGATCAGGCAGAGGTTCCAGCAGGAACTGGTTGCTAGAAGCGACACTCGATAAAATCTTTTTCAGCGAGCATTGGGCTTAGGCCCTGAAGGTCTTTAAGTTCATTATTTTCAAAATGCAGGAAAAGATCCTGGTTTTCTCCAAGATTCACACCTTCTTCAGTGTAGATAATTGAACCTTGGGCCTTGTCGATTTCCTGATACTTCACTCCTTTCTTATAGGGAGACGTTTCAATCAGATGCTCAACTTCATTTTGATCTTCTCGGTAAAGCAGGTAAGTCGGGATTTCATTTTCAGCAGCGTCTTTATAAAAAAAGCGCATGCGATAAACGATGCCATCAACTTTTTTATGAACATTTACAAAACGCACAGAGGTTTTTTCTGTGCGTTTGATTTCTTTTAAATTCTGGTAGTGCGACCTTAGGTTCTGGCAAAGAGTGTCTTTATTGGTCGCGTGCTGAGAAGTGACTGCTTCATCTGGCGCTTTAGAAAGATTGGCGTCTGGGTGAAGGGCGCGCGTATCTAAAGCGACATCATTAGATTGTCCCGGGCCATCTGCTACGGCAGGGAGCTTATTTCTTTCAGCTATCGTGATGACCACTCTAGTGATGATTAAAAGGGCCAGGACAATAAGTAAAAGCTTTTTTCTCGACTTCAAATTAGTACCAACGCTTGCACTTTGTTAATGGACTTGTCACTTCTCCCCAACGGACAGTGACGATATCGTTTGGATGACTTGAAAGTCTTCCCGCATCCATTCTACTCCAAAGTGCACCGATATCAATAGTCATTCCAGCGCGGTAGTTGATTGGGCAAGCTGCCTGTAGTTCAGCTTGAACGGCACCTTTTTTGTTAAAAATGTAATCAGCAAAGGCCAGGATTTGCGGGTCACCAGAGTTCTGAGTTTTTGCATCTACAAAAGCTTGCTTCAAGTTCAAGTACATCTCTTTTAGTGCGCCATCGCGAGCTGGAGTCGAGAAAGCATCAAACTTCTGGTAGTCCATACAAGCGTTGTTGGTTTGTTTTAAGAATTCCAGTGCTTCGTTGACGTATTCGATACGCGCTTGAGATTCCTGACAAACAGCTTTGAATAATCTGTTTAAGCGGTCTCCAGATGTTTCAGTTGTTGTTGCCAGGGACTTTGCTACGTATTTGAAGAATGTTCTCGTATCCATTTGTGAAGCGAGTGTGTACTGCTCTGTCGAAGGTCCAAGTTCAGCAGGAATCGCGCTTAAGTCTTTTCCAATGTGTTCAGGCCATCTGAATTTTCTAAATCCCCATGGATCATTTGGCAGGTTTTCAAATTCGCGGTCTCTTCTTCTTAGAAGATCACCTTTCTTTTCGTGGTTTGCTTGAGTTGAGTAAATAACATCAAATGTCCCTACTGGGTTGATGCCTTTAATGTTGTAAGTGTGGCGGATGAATTTTCCAAATCTCGCTTTCATCTTGTAAGTGAAAAGAGAGCCAGGAGTGATTGATTTAATCGCCATAGGGAATGTATCAAAACGAGTTAGGTTCTCTGTCCCAACGCTGTCTCCGATTTCAGTAATAAGCGCCACAACCCTTTTGTTTTCCGGGCCGGCGTAGTCGAATTTATTTGTGCGGTTGTTTAAAGTCTTGCTTGGTTCACGAGACCCTGATGGGTTAGTGATAGCAAAAGGAAGTTTGTTTTCAAAAGCAAAGATTGCTCTGAAAGCATATGCAGTGTCAGCACAGTCCGTGTTGACTCCATAGTAAGGAGAATTTTTATCAGTAAACATTTTTTCGCGAACAGCGATACTTGAAACCCAGTCGATATACTTTTGTTCGTATTCAAGGGACCATGATTGAGTGTCTTCCCAAACTGCGGCCTTTGCGTTGAAAGTAGCGAATGAAAGAGTTAGAATAAGTGCAGAGAGTGTGAATTTCATGAAGTCTCCAAAAAATAAAAGGCTTCTGTTTTTAGACACTAAGAACGGATAGGTCAAGACAACACCAAATTACCAGAAGCGTTAAGTAACCAATTAAGGGATAGGAATGGCAAAAAAAATTTTAATTACTGGTTTTCTTCCATTCGACCAGGATCCAACTAATCCTTCAGGTGATTGGGTTAATTGGATGGTAGCAAAATCAATGCCTCACCAAACAAAAGAGCGCATACTCCGAGGAATTGTTTTACCTGTGACATTTCAAGGCGCATTTCCCGCTTTAAAAAAAGTTTGTGATGAATTTTGCCCCGATATTATTGTGATGACTGGGCTGGCGAAAAATCGCAAAGAACTCACAGTTGAAAGAATTGGAATTAACTGGGTGGATGCCCGCATTCCAGACAACGATGGTGTACAGATTCTCTCATCAAAGATTGATTCAGAAGGGCCAGATGGGCTTTTTACAACAGTGCCAGTGGAAAAAATCTTGGATTTAGCGAAAGCTTCCAATACACCAATGAAACTCTCAACTAGTGCAGGCGAGTATGTCTGCAATGACCTGCTTTATAAAACTCTATGTTACACACTTGATAAAAAAACTTCAGCGACTTTTATCCACATTCCGGGAAGCGACAATTACGATGGCATTTATCTTGCTCTTGAATCTATAGTTAACGGTCTATAGTTCGGGAGGACAATTATGCGTTCATTATTTTTAATCACTGGATTAATTTTTTCGTTTAATCTTTTTGCTGTCGATGTTCCGCTCAAGCCATCTCCTTTGCCAACGGCAAAAGACGTTGATGTCGCTCGCTACATTGGCAAGTGGTATGTGATTTCATCGCTCCCTCAATTTTTTACTCGCAACTGTGAAGGGCAATCGGCGGAGTATGGAATTGTGAACGAAAAAACAATCAGTGTTCATAACGTCTGTTATAAAGAAAATGGCAAAACAAAAGACATCAGAGGAAAGGGAGTGATTCAGGATGCTCCTAACAATGCTCGTCTGGTTGTGACGTTTGATAATTTCTGGACGAGATTATTCCGTGTGAAAGGTGAGTATGTGATCATCAAATTAGGCGAAGGTTATGACACTGTCATGGTTGGATCAACTAACAGAAAATCATTATGGATCATGTCTCGCCAACCAACGATGGACCCAACTACGCTCATTGAGTATGAAAACTTAGCAAATGACCTATCATTTCCTGTCACTCAGCTTCAGAACTCAAAATACTAGACAAAAAAGTGTGCGTTACGGCAATATGGAAGGATGAAGTTAAGCCTCATCCTTCTCGCTTTGTTTAGTGGAGCACTCCACGCCAAAGTAGAGATCGACTCATTTAAAAAGCATTCATGGAACAATGAATGGAACGAAGCCATCTCGCTGGAGCTGGATCAAAAAGAAAACTCGAACATGCTCTCGGAGAATTTAGATCACGCCGATCTAATGGAGTTGGGCTGTCCTGGTTTTAATAAGACTGACGATCTGGAAGCAAAAAAAGATTTCTGGATTGTTTTCTTTTCTGGTCTCACACGCGCAGAGAGTGCCTTTAATCCACTCGCTCGTTCAAAAGCACCTAAAGGTGGGCACGGCAACTACGGCCTTGTTCAGCTCTCTAAAAGAACAGGAAGAGAGCAGTGTGGGCTGACTCCTGAAGAAATCGCTGATCCGGCGGCACATCTTCGTTGCGCGGTTAAGCTTATGAGTTGGCAAATTAAAGGAGCACCGGCACCTTCGGGAAAACTTCTTCGTCGCGATTTAAAAGGCCAGCTTTTTGGTAAGCGCATTCTTCTTTGGGGACCACTTCGCCAGAATGACAAGCGTGGAAGAGCGCTGTTGACTGGATGGTTTAAGAGGCATTTGGAACAGATGCCGTTTTGTAAAGCCGTTGATTAATCTCCACATCTAAATAGAAAATTATCAACATTCATCTCTCTCCTCATAAGGCAAAGTTATCCAAACTTTATTTGGGGATAACTATGAAAACCACACTATGTTTGCTTGTTCTTATCTGCAGCTCTCAAGCAATGGCCGCCATTGGTTGCTTGCCTGGGCAATGTGAACTGCCAAAACCAAGACCAACTTGCCCACCATCACGACCATCAGGTGGAAGGCCAATTCCTCAACTCGCTTCGCTTGAAATCAATTTAGTAGATTCAAATGAAATTAAAGCAACGCCGACTGGAATTTTAATTGATTCATCATGGAAGAATGCCATTTATGATTTCGCCAAGAAAAATGTCCGCCATCCATCTTGGGGTCTTTCACATGCTGAACGCAATTATCAAGTGACAAAAATTCTTGCTGAAAAAGAAAAAGTAGAGCTTGATCTCGATGTTCTTTTTGCGGCCAGTTTCCTGCATGACCTGGGTGGATTAAAAGGTTATGAAGTTGAAGGTGTGGATCACGCCGTTCGCTCAGCTGAACTGGCACAAAATCTTCTAAATGAAGCAGGTTTCCCAATGGAGAAATGGGCACTCGTGAAAGAAATTATTTTAGGGCACACTTATTACACAGCTGCTCCAACAAATAAAGCAGCACAACTTTTCCGCGATGCTGATGTTTTAGATTTTCTTGGAAATATTGGTGTTACAAGAATTTTGGCCATCACTCAAGAAGAAGGGACAAGTGATTCAACACTCAACCCGACAGTGGGCATTCTTAATACATTTGCTAAATCTATGGCCGAAAAATGTATCAGCGAGAGCTGTAAAGAAATCGCCAAAGGAAGGCAAGAAGAGCTTCTTTTATTTTTAAGATCTTTAAATAAAGAATCTTTCAATGGAAAAGCATTATAAAAAAAGGGCCTCGAGTGAGGCCCTTTTTATTTCTATCGCATATTAAGCATTGGTTTAAAGTATGCCCATCTCGATTTCACAACGATGACAAAGAGTACGGCCACCACGATCGCCATTGGAAGTCCTGTTGGCTCAGCAAAAAGGTGAATCCCCAGGATGTTTACGATCACTGGTCCCAGGAAAATAATCCCAGCATTAACAAATAGTCCTGAAAGAAGAGTTAGTCCGCCCAGCAGCTCGCATAGGAATGCTAGAGGCAGGATGTAGCCTGTGGCCATGAAGCCGGCCATGATTGTCGCCATTACGCCTTCAGGTGGTGGCATTGGGATGAAACCCTTACCTAAGAATGAAAGTAGGACACCGTTTAATCCAAAGACGGTGAACATAAGACCTAACAATAGGCGTGAAGCTAGTGCAATTTTTTGAAACACGACAATCCTCCTTGATGTGATTAATCCTATTATTGATTAACTTTAGGAGAAAAGCAAAATTCGTTTAGGTAACAAAAATGAGACTTAGTAAAAAGTCTCAATCACTTCTTTAGAGTAAAGAATCTTTTCGTTATCTACGGCCGCTTTTGGGTGGCGGTCTGGGTGAACCATTCTAGTGAATGAATCCATTTTCTTATTGAACAAGAAGTTAAAAAGAACCTTCGTCCACGAATCATAGCTTGCTAGTGAATCGTAGAATTCTGGTGCCATTTTTTTAATCTTTGGTTGGTTGATCCATGCCACGTTCATAAAATCGTGGTGCTCATTGTGGTAACCCATGTTGAAGCAAAGTTTATTAAGTGGCCCGTAGTAGCTGTATGTTTCTTGACCTTCTTTTGTAATGAAGTGCTCTTGAATCCATCTTCCTCCCAACGGGTGAAGACCTAAAGCAAACAGAGTAGAGAAGGCAAGGTACCAGAAAGCGGCCGGTCCCACATAAATATAAATGGCCACGTTGATAGCAACGTTAACTAGTCCGTTAATGATCATCCATACGTTAAGTGGCTTATAAAATTTTACTTTTAGTGGACGAAGCGCCTGAGAAAGAGAAAAGAACATCAGCCATAGCGCTTTCATGATGGCAGAGTTTCCGATGAAGCGTCCTTCTCTGTAGCTGACGATATCCGGGTCGTAAGAGTATTCACCTAAATGTTTGTGATGAATCATGTGATATTTTCTAAAACCCATGGCGGAAGGAAGAACGAGTGGGAAATCGCAAACGATTCCCATCACTTTATTTCCGAAGGCAGATTTTAAAACCACATTGTGCGTGCACTCGTGGATCATAACGTAAAGAGAGTGGTTGGCAAAAGCACCAACAAGATAAGCGACAAGACCAATAACCCACCAGGCCTGGTCTCTCAATAAATAAGCAATCGCAAATTGAAATGAAACAACAAGAACAATGTAAAGAGCAGACAATCTATAAGGACCGTAAAGATCTCTGACTTCCGGATGGCGTGCGAGAATCTCACGTCTTCTTTGAATGTGGTAGTTTGGCCCTTGGACAAAAATAAAATCGCGCTTGTTTTCCATATGAGGGGCAGATTAGCTCAAAGAAGAGGCTTTTAAAATGGCCCCCTGAAAGAAATTTTAATGATTTATACCGGCTTCTAAAGAATGGTTAAGATATTGAAAATAAAGCCGAAAAGAAATCATGTTTCGGACGTTTAAACACCCTTTAGTGGCGCTTATCCTTAGTTACTTTTTAAGTACGTCGTCCCTCTATGCACAAGGGCAGACGGATGAGGAGATTTTAAAATCCCTGGGGTTTGATTTTGTCCTGGATTCCAAAGCGTTAGTCTCTAAGAAAAATGCCCAGGGCTATTATGAATTGGGACTGGGAATTGCGGTTGATCAGAGTTGTTTTAAGCTTTATCCGCAAAAAGAAATCGCAGTCATTTTTCAGAAAATGTTAGTAAGAGGACTCTCTTGCATGAAGCGTGAAGAGCGTGGAGAAAATGTAAAAAGAGACCTAGAGTCTTTTCAAAAACTTCTTTCCAATAAATCAAATCTCTCAAAACTCGAGTGCGATAAACCTCTTCCTGATACGGCCTATGCCATTGGGTCAAGTCCAGGTTCTTCTCGTAGACACCCTTATATTTATCTTTCAAATATGGGCAATAAAGAATTCAAAGAGAAGCCTGCTTTCTTTCAAGGGGTCGTCTTCCATGAACTGCTTCATAACATTCGCTACTTTCACCACCCGGATGATATGGAGGTGACTTCGGCCTGTGAAGAGTGCTGCTTTGGAGAAATGACTGGGGATAAAAAACTAAGTGCCTGCAAGATTTGTGGTGGCGCTTATGAAACAATCAGCGACCCGGAATACATTAAGTCCCTTTTAGTTTGGGACGGGCGCTTTTATGGAAGGCTGATTGTAGAAGAGCAATTTGATAAGGCCCTAAAAGATTCGGCCATCGTCAAAGAAGTTCAATTTAAGGAGGCGATGGAGTCTTTCTTAAAAGATTTGAAGTCACCAGTAGAAAGTAAAAAAGCTCTGGAGCAAGTCGATAGACTCCTGGCCTTTGAATTTGAAGCCGTAGAAAAAGAACTGCTGGCCATGCCCGAAACAGAAATCTCAAACCGTTACCGTTTTCTTTATTACCGATTAATGGCCATGGCCGCAAGAAGTCAGGGGAACCTGAGTCTGGAGAAAGCATATAAGGCCAAGTCCGAAGCCTGCCGCGATAAGTACAAAAACTCTTAGTTCTCTTTTTTCATGTAAGCACAATAATTGGGGCGAGGCCCGATCTTAGGGTGGTTTCGGCAAGTGTCCGGGCGTTTGTCATAGATGGTGCATCTTTTATGAGCGTCCAGGAAAAAGCACGAGCTGTCTGGTTTTTGGGCCAGGGTGAATTTCTCAGTTGAGGGTGTGTAACGGGTGACCCCGGGATGTTTTAAGGCCTCTTTAATTTGTTCCTTCAGTGACAATTCTAAATGAAACTCATCTAGGACTCCCATGCGGATGAGGTCAGCCGTTTTAATTTCTACAGGCATATAACAGCAGAGTCCCTCGCACGTCTCGCACATTCCTTTTTTGTAAAGGCTCCAGCGGTTCAAATCTTTCAGGTGCTCCTGGATTTTCCCAGCGGTATTAAGTCTGTTTTTTTTACTCATAGGCGGGCCGATCTTATAAAAGTGTTTGCCATTTAGAAAGAGTGAGATTAGATTTTGCATAAATATTACTAACACTAACTGAGGCTAAGAAAATGGACGAAGATCCCAAGGGAACATTTGCATTGAAAAGCTCAGTGGAGTGTAAGGCCTAATTACCATCAGACTCTAAACTCCACTTAAGATTCACCGACTGACTTTGATACTATGGTGCTTAAATGGAAACAACTCTACTCAACGACGATTTCTCACTAGAAAACTTGCTAGATAACTGGCAGACGCTGACGCACGCTCAACGTGAAGAAGTTTTTGCAATGCTTGGTCGCATTGACCAGGAAGAACTCTTCATTAACCTTTCCAGCGATTATCAGGCAGAAATTTTTGAACAGATTCCGCACGGGGAAAAGCGTTCGTGGATCAGACTTCTGGCCCCGGATGATATTGCCGATTTAATTCAGAACCTGGGTGAAGAAACTCAGGCCGAAGCTCTTCGTTACCTGGATTACGCAACCCTGGTTGAAGTAAAGGCCCTTCTTGCTTACGCAGAAGATGAGGCCGGGGGTTTGATGAACTCTCGTTTTGCCCGTCTTCGTCCGGAAATGACAGTAGAAGAGGCGATCCGTTACCTGCGTGCTCAATCGAAATCGCAGATTGAAACCATTTACTACGCCTACGTTTTAGATAGAACGCAAATGCTTCTTGGGGTTATTTCCCTACGTGAACTTTTCCTGGCAAAAGCGGGAAGTACCGTTCAGGAAAATATGAACACTGACCTGGTCACAGTCCTTCAGGATGAAGATCAGGAATCCATTTCCAAAACATTTTCTAACCACAACTTCCTGGCCATTCCCGTTGTTGATGAAAACAACGTGATGAAAGGGATCATTACCGTAGATGACGTGGTTGAAGTTATCGAAGAAGAAGCGACAGAAGATATTCACAAGATCGGGGGGATGGAAGCTCTAGGTGAGCCGTACCTTGATATCAGTCTTCCATCAATGATTAAAAAACGCGCCGGATGGCTGATGGCCTTATTCGTAGGTGAGATGTTTACGGCAACAGCAATGAGCCACTACGAGCACGATATTGCCAAGGCCGTTGTTCTTGCTCTTTTCATTCCGCTTGTTATTAGCTCAGGTGGTAACTCTGGTTCACAAGCAACGACACTTATTATTCGTGCGATGGCACTAGGTGAAGTTCGCTTAAAAGACTGGTGGAGAGTTTTTTCTCGCGAGTTAGTTTCCGGATTAAGCTTAGGTGTCATTTTAGGTTTAATTGGTCTTCTAAGAATTTTACTATGGCCAGGAAAAGAAACTCTCTATGGAGAGCACTATATGTTAGTTGCTCTTTCAGTTTCATTTAGCTTAGTTGGAATTGTTCTTTGGGGAACTCTTGCTGGATCAATGCTTCCATTCTTTTTAAGAAGAATCGGACTCGATCCCGCGACTTCATCTGCACCATTTGTTGCGACTTTAGTCGATGTAACTGGTCTAGTCATTTATTTTACTGTGGCGAGCCTATTTCTTAAAGGCATCCTGCTCTGACCCTAATTAACCGAATTCATTCATAAAATGAGGATTAAAAGAGATTAAAATTAATTAATCTCTTTTAAATCTTTCTTTAATTCTCCCATGTGATCATGAGTCCATAGAACAAAATCATTCAACAAAACGTTAATGGTTTTAAGACTTAAATCTAAAAGGAGATTTTATGAGAAACGCACTTCTAATGGCACTTGCACTAACTCTATCTACAGCATCATTTGCTGGAACAAAAGCTCACGTTAACAAAGAAGCTAGAAAAGCTGCAGTTGAAGCTTGTAAAGCTGAAGGGAAAACTAAAAAAGAACTTAAGTCATGCGTAAAAGAAAAACTTAGCGCACCAGCGACGACAGAAGCAGCGACAAAGTAGTTTTTTAAGTAAAACACTTTTAGCATATAGGGGGGAGGTTAGCAGGGACACCTCCTCCTTCTATTTTTTAAGCATACAATTTATTCAGAATATCCAAGAGCGCTTGAGGTATTGTCAATTTTCCCCAATAAATTTTTAATTCATCTCTAATCTTTTGATTGGCCAGGTTTTCTTTTTCTAAAAAATGATCATCGCGCTCAGACAGTAGTGAAATGTTGGATGTACAAGATTTTCCATTATCATCACTGACTCTAGGATTAAATCCCAGACAGCCGTAAGGTTTAGAGGCGCGGGAAAGTCCGCAGCCTTTAGAGCCATTCATAAAAAAAGGACACGTATAGGTTTTGCGCAGGTCTTGTGAGTGTTTTTTTCCAGTATAGATTTCGACATTCAAACGGTAAGACTGAATATTGTCTTGCATGCGTTTTTTAAGGTCGTTGATTTCTTCTTTGGAGAGGGTGTCGATATTGAGGGAAGTTAAGATCTCCAGGGCTTCGATCGGAGTGATCTGCATGGAGTTGGCCTGTGATGTACAGCAGGTGCCGGGGCAAGTGAAACAGTGAATCGTTTGGTTTTCTAGGTTCTGCATCTCTATCACCAGGCCCTTACGTCTTTCAAAAGATGAAAGGAGCCCGGTGGCTTGATACAGGTTTTCTACATACTCTTTGATAATCATCTCATTCCATTTTAGTTAATCCAGGACCTCTTTCATGGCCTTCTTGAATTCTTCGGCCGGATAAGCGCCTGCTAATATTTTTTGTCCTTTAGGTCCTATAATAACAAAAGTCGGTGTCGCTGAAATCTTGAGCTTTTTTGCCTCTTCCATGTCCCGGTTGAGAATGGCTTCGGCCTCTTTGGATGTCATACACTTTTTGAATGCCGGTAGATTTAAATCAAGTTTTGTTACAAGTCCATCAATAGTTTTGGGATTAAAGCTTCCGTATTTAATGCTGAAAAGAGCGTCGTGCATTTCCCAGAATTTCCCTTGTTCCTTGGCACAAATTGATCCTTTGTGAGCGTAGCGGGCGTACTCATGGAACTCCAACGGAAAGTGGCGCATGCTAAAAGAGAAGTCGTTTCTAATGTCTGCTGACATTTCGTTGATCGTCTTATTCCCGCGGGCAGAAAACGGGCATTGGTAATCGCCGTACATAACGACTTTTACCTGGCTGCCAAGTTCTCCGCGCTCTGGAGTGGTGTCGATGGACTCTGCGACGACTTTAAGTGAAAGGGCCATCAGAAGAGAGAGGAAGAATGTTTTTTTCATAAAAAGATCTCCAGTTGTTGTTAAAGAATTCTAAACATGGAGTATGAGTGCTTTCAATGACAGAAGTGGCGTGAATGTATATTGTGCACCCCGTTTTGCGTACACTTTTTTCTCTACTATAATTTAGCCACTATGGAACCATTCAAGAATATGATAAATGAGAAGGTCGTTTCACAAACTGCGAAAGCGATTGCTAGAAACTATCCTGACTTTAACCACAAAAAATTCCTTAAAGACATCGCTAGTGAGCTTGCACCGCTTGAACTCAAAGAGCGTGTGATTCTCGTTGCGATGAGACTCAAAGAAAATCTGCCTGCTGATCAGAAAAAATCCCTGAAAATTTTAGAGGGAGCTATTCAGCAAAATGATAAAGACACTATTGGTCTTTCAGGTTTTTCTGTCTGGCCGCTCACGGAATACGTAGCGCGCTTTGGACTGGACGAATTTGATCTGTCGATGGATGTTTTAAAAGAGATGACGAAAGTTTTTACCGGAGAATGGGCGGTTCGCGCTTTTTTCCTGGCCGATGAAAAACGCACGCTCAAGTTTTTTAAAAAATGGGTGAAAGACGATAATGTCCATGTCAGACGACTCGTTAGTGAAGGATCGCGCCCATTATTGCCTTGGGGACAAAAACTTCCAAGCTTCGTGAAGGACCCGTCGATCACTTGGGATCTTTTAGAAGTTTTAAAACATGATGATGAAGAGTATGTCAGAAAGTCAGTGGCCAATCACTTAAATGACCATTCAAAAAATCATCCGGATATGGTGGTGAAGAAGCTCTTGGAATGGCAGAAAGAAAATGCAGAAGATAAAAATCTCAACTGGATTATTCGTCACGCTAGCAGGACTTTGATTAAAAAAGGTCACCCGCAGGCATTTAAACTTCACGGTGTAGAGTCGGGGAAAGTGAAAGTTATCTCGCAAAAGATTTTGACGAAGAAAGTCGATTTGGGAAAAATCCTTAAAGTAGAAGTTGAATTTCAAAATCTGGGCGCAAAAAAATTAAAAGTTATCCTGGATCACGAAGTGCATCTGTTAAAGGCAAACAATAAGCACAACATAAAGTGCTTTAAAGGAAAAAGTGTTGAGCTTCTTCCAAAAGAAAAAAAGAAAGTTGAATTTAATATCCCACTCAAGCCGGTGACTACGAGAACTTATTATAGTGGTCAGCATTTTTGGAACATTAAAGTTAACGGTATCAGCGAAGATAAATTGTCATTTACCTTAAAAGTTTAAAAGGGGAATTTATGAAGAATGCACTGGTTTTACTTGCACTTTTGACGAGCTTTAAAGCTTTTGCCTGGGATGCACCTGAAATTTTAGAGAATGCCTGTTACGATGGCTGCACGGAAAAAATGGAAACGATGTATTCGACTTTCCTAAACACACAGACGGCCCCAAAATTTATCCCAGGAATGTATTCAGGAGAGTGTAACCATCTTTCTCCTTCATTGGATCCGGATACTACTCACTATATTGGAATGCTTTTAAATACTGACGCCAAAGGGGCCTATATGTCGCCGGTGCTGCAGTTTTTTGGTGAAAAAAATGATATGGCCGATTGGTCACTGGAAGATGCAAAAAGAGAAATGAGCCCGGATTGGATTGAAGCGGGGCGAATCACATGGCATCCGACATCGGCCACGGCACATGTGGAAGATGCCCAGGGTTACCCGGCCCTCGTTTACTGGGCAAGACAGAATATTGAGACAAAAGAAATTTATTTCTTAGCTTGGTTGCGTGGTTTCTCTTATGCCTTCTGTACTTTAAAGCCTAACGTGAATGGACTACCGTAATGAAAAAAATTATTTTACTGCTCGCTCTTTTTTCAAGTGCACTTCAGGCAAAAACATACACCTCTGAGGGGCAAAAGTTTACGGTTGAAAAACTTTTTACCGGCAAAGATGTCATTTGGGGTTTTGATTTCTTAAGTCCCGATGAAATGGTTTTTAGTGAGCGCGATGGAAAGTTTCGTTACTTAAATGTAAAGACGAAAGCGACTCATGAAATTGCCGGAGCTCCCAAAGTTTTTACCGACTCGCAAGGAGGGCTTTTAGATGTTTACTTCGATAGTAAAGACAATGCTCTTTACCTGACATACTCAGAGCCGGTCAAAGGCGGAGCGACGACAAGTTTGTTTAAAGGGAAGCTCTCAGCAGATAAGAAAAAAATTGAAGGAGCAAAGCTTTTTGAATCAAAGGCCATTGCTTCAGGTGGGATTCACTTCGGCTCTCGCGTTGTTATTGATAAAGACGGATTTATTTTTATGTCAGTAGGCGAGCGCAATAAAAGAGACCGCGCTCAGGATTTAGACACTCACCAGGGGAAAGTGCTAAGGCTTACCAAAGAAGGAAAGGCCCCGGCAGACAATCCATTTGTTGGCAACAAATCCGCTCTTCCTGAAATTTGGTCTTATGGGCACAGAAATCCTCAGGGGCTGGTGATCGATTCATCGGGGACACTTTGGGAAGCAGAGTTTGGACCGCGCGGAGGCGATGAAGTCAATGTGATTGAAAAAGGGAAGAATTATGGATGGCCGGTTATCACCTATGGAAAAGAGTACTGGGGGCCGTCGATTGGAACGACTAAAAAAGAAGGAATGCAGCAGCCACTGTTTTATTGGACGCCCTCAATCAGTCCTTCTGGGCTGATGGTGTACGAAGGATCGGCCTTTCCTAAATTCAAAGGAAACCTGTTTCTGGCAACCTTGTCAGGAAGCCATCTCCACCGCGTCGTAATGGATGAAAACCGCAAAATGCTTAGGGAAGAAAAGCTCTTGGAAGATTTAGAAGAGCGTTTTAGACAAGTAAAGCAGGGATCTGATGGATTCATTTATTTATCTACGGATAGCGGGCAAATATTAAGACTCGCACCTGAGCTGTAGGGTTACTGTTTGGTAACCCTTCTTAGTCAAAAGACAGACGGCCGAATTCTCCAATGACAAAGATAGTAAAAAGGAAGAAAATGAGAGTACATTTTTAATCTCTTTTCAAGGTTTTGCTATATGTCAGTTACGATCACCAGAAACCCTAATCTCTCAAAAGCAGGAAAACATCCAGAGTTTGAACACCTACTCAAAAAAGAGTTTGGCGATTCATGGTGGACTGGTCTTGCACCAGAGAAGTGTCCAGGTTTTGATCAGGAAAGAAATTGTTTAGTGGCCCTGCCACTTTTAAATTTAAAAACAGCAACACGTGAAGATATTCTCGCTTACTTCAATAACTCTTGGACACTCACAGAACTTCTTTTTCAAAGTTTAAAAGTAGAAGAGGCCTACATCAGACCTCCATACCATGCTCTTCGCCACCCGCTGATTTTTTACTATGGTCACCCTGCAGTTCTTTACTTAAATAAACTGCGCATCGCTGGCCTTCAAAAAGATGCAGTTAACATCTACCTGGAAAAAGTTTTAGAAACAGGTGTAGATGAAATGAGCTGGGATGATATGTCGAAAAATGAAATGGCCTGGCCAAAAGTGGCAGCTGTTCACGCTTACAGAAAAACCGTTTATGACATCATCGTTAATTTAATTAAAACTCACCCGGACCTAAATACAATTGGAAGCCTGAATCAGGATTCCCCATGGTGGTCACTGTGGATGGGAATCGAGCATGAGAAGATTCACTTTGAAACATCAAGTGTGCTTATGCGCGAGCTTCCAATTGAGTATTTAGAAACCCCACGTTTCTGGGCGCCTCTGCATCCCTCAAAAAATTCTCCTCATGCGATGACTGAAAATTCATGGGTGAAGAAATCAGGAGAGAGAGTCAATATTGGAAAACCACAAGACACTGAGTCTTATGGATGGGACAACGAGTACGGAAACCGCACCGTTGAAATCAAAGATTTCGAATATACAAAAAATCAAATCACTAATGGCGAGTATTTCGATTTCGTTTCAAGTGGAGCTTACATCAATGACAAATACTGGGCACCGGAAGGTCTTCAGTGGAGAAAGTTCAGAAACACTAAACGCCCGACATTTTGGGTGGGAGTGGGGCCGGAAGGGACTCACCAGTATGAACTAAGAACAATTTTTGAAATCATTCCAATGCCAATGAGCTGGCCGGTTGAAGTCAATTACCACGAGGCCATTGCTTATTGTAACTGGAAAACAGAAAGCGATAAGACGAAATTAAAATACCGTTTATTAACAGAGGCAGAATTCGTCGCGATTAAACCTAAAGTAAAAGACCCGGTTCTGCAAAAGCAGCCGTACAAAAACTACAAAGGTTTTTCTGATTATCAGAATGAATATAAAGAGAACTTCAACTTTCTATGGTCTTCACCAAAAGAAGTAGGAGACGAGCTTTTTGGAAACACATGGCACTGGCTGATGGATCAGTTTAATCCGCTTCCTGGTTTTGAAGTCAACAGTCTCTATGATGACTTCTCCACACCATGTTTTGATGGAAAACACCAGATGATCCGTGGTGGATCATTTATGAGTTGTGGGCATGAGGCCAGCCACTGGGCGCGCTTTCATTTCCGCCCGCACTTTTACCAGCACTCAGGATTCAGAATGGCGGCGACTCTGGATGGATCTGCCGACAACGGAGCAACTTTTCTTCTAAAAGAAAAAGAATATGTTCATCCGAGAAGAACAAACGTTCTCGATCAAATGGTTGGGCATGAGTGGTGGAAGAAAATTGAGCAGCCACTGGAAATGAGTGATGCTGAAATGAAATCAATTTTCGAACAGACAGAAACTCAGGTTTTAAAATACCTTCAGGATATGCCATCAAAATCGCCAATGGGGGACGCTCACGATCCGGCAGTCAATGGACTGAAAAAAGATTTTAGTGTTCCGTACCATGCGACTAAAAACTTTCCGGCGCACCCGGAGAGTTACCAAAACTTAATGAAGACTGTCTTTGAAGACATGGCCCGCTACTCGCAAATCCCAGGGCACCCTGGTTTTGCAGCTTACGTGGCCGGAGCTGGAAATTTTATTTCTAATACAGCTCAACTAATCGCTCAAACACTCAACCCATTTTCTGGTCACTACATGATGGCCCCAGGGCTCGTGACTCTGGAGATGGAAGTCATCAAGTGGTTCCAGACAATGATTGGTTATGATGAAATCTCTTCACAAGGTTTCTTAACAACCGGCTCTTCGGTCGCAACTCTTTCGGCACTTGCCATGGCCCGCAAAGAAAAGATCACGGGCTTCGATTACAGCAAGGTGACGGCCTACACTTCAAGCGACTCTCATCACTGTATCGCCAAGGCATGGGTGATGTTAGGTCTAAAAAAAGAAAACCTAAGACAAATCCCACTTAAAAATTACAAAATGGACAACAAGCTTTTAAGTGAAAAGATTGAAGAAGATGTGGCCCGTGGGTTCAAGCCATTCCTGGTTGTGGCGACATTAGGATCGACAAAAACAGGATGTGTGGATTCGCTGGAAGAAATTCTTCCAATCGCTAAAAAACATAATCTTTGGGTACACGCAGACGGCGCTTATGGAGCGCTATTTATGCTGACAGAAAAAGGGCGCTCGCTTCTTAAGGGAATCGAAGAGACAGATTCTGTCGCTCTTGATCCTCATAAAGCGCTTTCAATTCCATATGGAACAGGATGTTTATTAGTTAAAAATAAAGATCACATGTTGTTTGATTACTTATCAGACGATTCATACATGCCACCTCGACCAGTGGATCAAGTCGATTATGCAGATATCACGCCGGAGCTTTCGCGCGACTTTAGAGGTCTGCGTGTCTGGCTACCACTTAAGACATTAGGTGTAGGTCCTTTCCAGTTAAACCTGGAAGAGAAACTAAAACTTGCTGAATGGTTGTCTGCTGAAATTGCCAAGATTCCTGACCTGGTTGTTGTTTCAAAACCAGAGCTTTCGATTTTAACCTTCGCTCATAAAAAAGGCGATGCTGAGACGAAGAAGCTTATGGAAAATATTAACAACAAAGGAACGCTGTTTTTATCGTCGTGTACGATTGATGGAAAGCTGGCGATTCGTTTCTGTCTTCTGGGCTTCAGACTGCACTACGACCGTCTGGAAAAAGCATTAAACGAAATTAAGACCATGGTGTAGTTGTGATTGGAAAGTTTAAAGACTCTTTTTACCAAGGTAGTGAGCGCATCCATTTAAACAATGGAGGTCTTGCTCCTATTTCAAAACAGGCCCGCGATAAGGTTCTTTATTGGGGCAATCGTTTTTACGAAGAGGGTTTTTACACTGACCTGGATTACATGAATGATGTTCTTCACTCAAGGCAGTCGCTTGCTAAACTTATTGGCTGTGACCACACGGAGATTGCTTTTTTCCAAAGTACTGCAGGTGGAGTCAGTCAGCTGGCGATGCAGTTTCCTTTAAATGCAGGAGATGAAGTGATTATGTGGGCCGAAGAGTATGGCTCGCATTTATACCCGTGGCAGGAAGCGTGTAAAAGAAAAAACGCTAATCTGGTTTTAGTGCCTTCTGAAAAAAACTTAGCGACTCCTTATGAAAAGATTGTTGAAAAGATCACCGACAAAACTAAAATTATCGCCGTCTCTTGGGTTCAGTTTTTAACTGGGGCCCGCACTGACATTGAAGCCTTGGGAAAAGTGACGAAAGAAAAAGGTATTTTCCTTTTTGTCGATATCATTCAGGGGCTTGGACTTCATCATTTTGATATGAAGAAGTGGGGAGTGGATGCCGTGGCCGGTGGAAGTCATAAATGGCTTTTTAGCCCGGTGGGTGTTGGATACCTGGCGATTGATCAAAAACACATTGGAAAAATTAAACCGCATAATGTGGGCTCTTATACTTTTGGGACCTGTGATGACCCGACAAGCTTGGAGTGTATTCCAAAACTGGATGCTTCTAAGTTTGAAGCAGGATCAAAACAGGTTTTAGAAATTACTGCACTTGGAGCTTCAGTGGATCTGATTTTGGAAACTGGAGTCTCTCATATTGAGACCGAAACCATCCGCCTGGCCAAAATGCTTCGCCTGGGACTGGAGCAAAAAGGCTATGAAGTGCATTCTCCCTACGAGCTTAAGAATCACCAGACTCCGATGGTCAATTTCATCCCTAAGGCCACGACAGTGGAGAGTTTAAGGGCAATCCCTTGTAATTTCGCGATCAGGGGGCCAGGGGTTCGCCTGAGTCCGGCCGCTTTTACGACGGATGAGGTGATCGGCAGAGTCCTTTCCGTCCTGTAATCTTTACAAAAAAGCCCTTTAAAATTTCCCAATTGGTAGAATTCTCCCAATGAAAATATTAGTGGGACTCCTTTTTTTAGTGCTTAATTTTGCCTGGGCATCAGACCTGAGTCCTGTCTATTTTTCTAAATTTAAAGAGAGCTCTTTTTCAGCAGCAGAGATCAAAGAATTAAAAAAGTTTAAAGTCCTTTTAGTTCCCGGCGTTCTGGCCGAGTCTTTTGATAGTCAAAGCGGAAACCAGATCAAAGTCGGATTTATTTTTGAAGATGCTTTTCATGAACAAAAAGTTCTGCTTACAAAAGAGAAAATCGATTTTTCTTTTGTCGCAATTGATACTGAAAGTCCGGTTGAAGTGAATGCTTTAACCATCATCAGTGAAATTGAAAAATCACAAAAACCAGTTTTGATATACTCACATTCAAAGGGCGGTTTAGACACATTAGAAGCTTTAAGACTTAGGCCTGAACTTGTCTCTAAGGTTCATGGATGGGTGAGTGTTCAAAGCCCATTTTGGGGTTCTGAAGTGGCAAGCCTGATGTACGACAATGATTTTTTAAGACAGACGGGAAAGTCTCTTTTTGAATGGATGGGCGGAAGTGCCAAAGGCATGGAGGCGCTGACGATTAAAGAAAGAAGCCGCTACATGGATTCAGCGGACGTTCGCTCAGTCATAAAATCACTTGATAAAAAACTTCTTAATTACGCAAGCTATAAGCCGAATGCTTTTGGAGTGGACACTCCTCTTGAAATTTTTAGAAATATCACTCAGGATCTTACCGGCAACAACGATGGGGTCGTGTCGCTTAAAAGTGCCATGATGAAAGAGCACGGGCTGAATGTAAATTATGTCGTTGAGAAAAATGTCGACCATTTAATGACCATGACTAAATACCGTCCCGACAAACTGGACTTCTTGCAGAAGTATCGTGCAAAATATGATCAGCAGAGAAATACCATGACTTTACTCAAGATGATCTTATGAAAATTCTTGTCTTAGGCGGAACCCGTTTTTTTGGAACTCATTTAGTGAAGGCCTTTATTAAAGAAGGGCACGATGTCACTGTTGCCACTCGAGGCAATCTGGATTTTTCATTTAAAGATCAAGTTCGTTTTGAAAAAGCTGATCGAACTAAATTAGAAGACCTGCAAAGGCTGGCCATGCTGGGCCCTTTTGATTTGATCTATGATCAGGTTTGTATGTCCGCCCAGGCTGCGCATATCGCTTGTGAGGCCTTTAAAGGTAAATGCAGACGTTATATTTTTACCAGCACAGGCTCCGTTTACAATCCAGCAAATGGAGTTGAGCTTTCAGAGAATCACTTTGATCAAACGAAATATAAAATCAATCTCGAGGACACCACCCCTTACGACTATCAGGAAGCAAAAAGACAGGCTGAAGCCGTCTTTTCGCAAACAGCTTCTTTTGAAGTGGTGATGGTTCGTTTCCCTATAGTTTTAGGTCAAGATGATTATACGGCAAGATTAAAGTTTCATGTGGACGCTGTACTTAATCAAACGCCAATCTTTTTTCCAAGTCTTGAGACAAAGATGGGCTTTATTCAGTCACATGAAGCAGGAGAATTTCTTAAATTCATTGGAGAGCATACTTTCACAGGCGCTGTGAATGCCGTGAGTTCAGGTTATATTTCATTGGGCGAATTGATGAATATGATTGAAACTCTCGCTGGCAAAAAAGCAGTGTATGCCAATGAAGCTAGTGACGTTAATCATTCTCCATTTGGTTTTGATAAAGATTTTATGATGCCCAATGAAAAAGGATTATCCCTTGGGTTTAACTTCGATCTTTTGAAGGGCTATCTGCCAGAGCTGATTAAATTTTATATTTAATAAAATTTTTCACGGCGAGATTTTTTAGTTTCGCCTTTTTGTTTTTTAGAGCTGATTCGCTTATTCACCGAAGACTTCGTCGGTTTCGTAGGTTTTCTCACTTTCGGCGGATGTGCAATCGATTCAATCATTTCATGAAGCTTTTCAACTACAGATTCAATGTTCATGTGCTGCGTACGGTGCTCCTGACTTGATAACGTCAGCACACCATCAGCGCTTAATTTATTCTGGTATTTTTTAATAAATCGCTCGCGAACAATCGGTGGGAGTGAGGAGTTATGAACATTCCAATGCAAAGTGGCCTTCGTGTTGACTTTGTTTACGTTCTGGCCTCCAGCGCCGCCGCTTCTGGAAAAACTTAATTCGTATTCTTGTTCTGGAATATTGTATTTATACATAAAAAAAGTGTAGATTGAATTATGGACAAAAACCAGGAAATTGAAGACCTCATTCTTTCGACACTCTCATTTTATGAGCCGATGTCTTTTTCTAAAATTGTCTTTGATATGGACACGGAACTCCTTAAAAAGTTCGCCGATTTTGATAAAGATCAAATGCTTCTTGTTTTAAAAAGCCTGGAGAAACGAGGTCTGGTCAAAAAAACCGGGGACGGTTCTGAAGCCCAGTGGCAGAGAATCCACAAGAAGCGCCCTTTCTGGAAGCGCTTTTTCTAGTTTTTACCCTGTAAACTTCACCATGCTCGCTTGCCAAAGCCTGTCTTTTTACCTACTTTGGCGATCACTTATGAGCAAAAATGAAGCAATCCAATCACCAGACTTACTACCTATTACTGCCTGGCTTCCGACCACAATGAAGGAAGCAAAAAAGCGCGGATGGGAAGAGCTCGATGTTGTCCTGGTGACAGGTGACGCTTATGTTGACCACCCGGCCTTCGGGACGGCGGTTATGGGGCGAATTCTTGAATCAATGGGATTAAGAGTGGCGATCATTGCTCAGCCAAACTGGCGTGATGACCTTCGCGACTTTAAGAAATTTGGAGCGCCAAAATATTTCTTCGGAGTGACTTCGGGAAATATGGACTCAATGGTTAACAAATACACTGCGGGAAAAAGACTTCGTTCAAATGATGCCTATACTCCTGGTGGATCACCTGACTTTAGACCTGATTACGCTACAACTGAATACACACGCATTTTAAAGAAACTCTATCCAGAAACTCCAGTTATGCTGGGAGGGATTGAGGCTTCACTTCGCCGAGTGACTCATTACGATTTCTGGTCAGATAAATTAATGCCCAACATTCTTTCAACATCAGGAGCTGATCTTCTGGTTTATGGAATGGGTGAGCAGCCGATGAAAGAACTGGTGAAGCTGGTTCTTGCAGGCGTGCCTTTTAATGAAATTAGAAATATTCCCCAGACGGCATTTTTGATTGATCAAAAAGACAAACTTCCTATGGGGATGCCTGGTTGGGATGATTTCGAACTGACAAGCCATGAAGTGTGTTTAAAAGATAAAAAAGCTTATTCAAAAAACTTTATGCACGTAGAAGTAGAGTCTAATAAGCAATTTGCTAATAGACTTCTGCAAAAAGTAGAAGGGAAAACCCTTATCATCAATCCTCCATACCAGACGATGACGGAAAAAGAGATTGATGCTTCTTTCGATCTTCCTTACACAAGATATCCGCATCCAAAATATAAAGACAGAGGAGCGATTGCTGCTTACGAGATGATTAAATTCTCGCTAAACACTCACCGCGGCTGTTTTGGTGGATGTTCTTTTTGTACAATCTCTGCTCATCAGGGAAAAATGATTGCCAGCCGTTCAAAAGACTCGGTGATGAAAGAGCTGGATCAAATCGCCAAAATGCCAGACTTCAAAGGATATATTTCAGATATCGGTGGCCCTTCTGCGAATATGTACCAAATGAAGGGAATCGATCAAGAGCACTGTGATAAGTGTGCCGCTCCTTCATGTATTTTCCCGGTTATCTGTAAAAACCTGGATACGAATCCTCAGAAGATGACTGAGCTTTACAAAGAAGTTGCCAAGCATCCAAAAGTTAAAAAGGCCTTTATTAGTTCTGGTCTTCGTTACGACTTAATGTTTAACGAAAGATCTCGTGACCCTAAAAAAGATGCAGAGTATGTCGAGCAATTGATCTCTCATCACGTTTCAGGAAGAATGAAAGTTGCTCCAGAACATACAGAAGATCATGTTTTAAAATTCATGAGAAAACCTGCGTTTCATTACTTCGAATCTTTTAAGAAGAAGTTTGAAGAGATCTCTGCCAAAAAAGGTCTGCGCCAAGAGTTGATCCCGTACTTTATTTCATCTCACCCTGGGACAACTCCTGAGGATATGGCCCAGCTTGCAGTCAAGACAAAGAAGCTTGGTTACAGATTAGAGCAGGTTCAGGATTTCACCCCGACGCCAATGACAGTGGCCACTGAAATTTACTATTCAGGATACCATCCATACACTCTCAAAGAAGTGAAGACGGCCATCACACTCGATGAGAAGACCCGCCAAAGAACATTCTTCTTCTGGTACAAACCAGAAAACAAAAACTACGTGAAGAATTACCTGGCAAAAAATAAGCTGTTTGATTTAACGAAAGAACTCTTCGGTTAAGGAAAATTCACTTTGATGAAGTTGTCGATGTTCACATCTTCAACACTCATTGAACGAAGCTCTGTGATGACGTAGCCAACTTCGGCCGGAGTCAGAGGTTTTTTTTCGCGGGCCACTTCCCAGCCCCAGTTCCATTGGTATTTATTTTTGATCGGAGAGTGGTGACCGGCGCGCACTCCAGTGTAGATCACGTAGCCCCAGTTTGCTCCAGCGGCCTTCTCTACACATGAACGCAGGCGAAGATCGGCCTGGTCCATATCGTTTTCACTTCCACCAAACCAGTAGCGCAGGTCGTGTTCTGTACAACAGTGCTTCCAAAGCCCAGGCTTCGAGTAAGTTCCGTCGGCGAACATGGTGCAGCCATCTGTCTCAAAGGGTTTTAGCTTAAGCTCAGCTTTTAAGCTTGGCGCCATAATCACTAGAGAAAGAAGACTTAGAAGTTTTAAACTTTTCATTAGGAAATTCTATCCCAGAATTGGTGATATTTGGAAGGGTTTGGTGGACGAAATGGCTAAACATATCTAAGCTATTAAAAAATGGAGTTTTAATGGACCACAAAGACCTTAAGAATACCCTACAAGAACTGCCTGGCCTAAACCGCGATCAACTACAAGACATCGAGGAGAGGTTGAGTGAAATTAAAGACCGTACAACAGAGTTTGTTCAAAAGCACCCGCTGACATCAATTGCGATTGCTGCTGGGATTGGCTTTATCATCGGTAAACTTTTTTCAGGCAGGCGCTCATGAACGACATTTTTAAAATCGGTGAATTTTTTCTCAACTACTTTATTGGCAGAGGAAATATGATCAGTGAGAAGTCACTGGAAATTTCTGCTGAAATTTTAAATCAATTAAGGCGCATTCTTATTCTTGTGGCCTTAATGCTGGGAAGTTTAGCGCTTTTCTGTCTGGGGATGAGCCACTTGATTGAAAGATTTTTAAATAACATCGACAATGGAGCGGCCCTTTTCACTCCATCGATCTGGTTTATTTTGGGTTTTCTTGCCATTTGTGCTGGAGTGATGGTCTATGCGACCAACAAGAGCAACTGGTTGGATATTTTTAAAGCTGAGAAAAAAGAAGCACCTGCCCAGGTGCCTGTGGCAGGCAATCAACTGGAATCAGTCATCAGTCTACTTATTTTAGATTTTATTAAAGAGCGCGAAGCCAAGAGGGCCCAGCCGAAAAAAGATCAACCAGAAAGAGATTAATATGAGTAATGGATTTCACGAATTGTTTTTTAGAAACTTCTTTAAACTAGCGACAGCTTTTATTATTGCCGTTGGTTTTCTTTACGTTTTAAGTCCTTTCATTATTGCTTTTTTCTTTGGTGGGATGCTGGCCCTGGCCTTGAGTCCATTCGTGGCCAAGTTCATGAAGAAATATAGCTGGAGTAAAAAGAAAGCTCTTAATATCGTGAGCGCCGCTTTATTTTTTCTCATCGCAGTTCCTTTTGGAATCTTTTTTATGAGAGGAGCAAGAATCATTTCTGAGTTCTTTACGAAACAATCTCTCTCTACACTGACTCAGACAACTCAAGAAAGCGTGTATAAGTTTATTGATCAGCTTGCCGTAAGTAACCACTTGGAAAGTGAAATGGTGAAGGAGAAGTTTAATACTTTTATCACGACAGCTGGGACATTTATTTTTAAAACATTCAGTGACATGGTCACACAAATTCCGGATTTGTTACTCGGGGTTTTAGTGATGGGGCTTTCTTTTTATTTTTTCCTTTTAAAAGAGAATGAAATCAGAGAAGTTTTTGACCGTTATTATTATTTTTCAAGAGACCATTCGAATCGTTTTATTAACGTTTTGAAATCGAGCTGCCGTGAAGTTTTTCTTTCAAATGTTATCACCGGCATTCTTCAGTCGACGATTATTTCAGTAGGGGCCCTTGCTTGTGGGCTTGGTGATTTCTATATCGTTTTCTTTTTAACGTTTATCATTTCATTTATTCCGGTTATTGGTGCTGCACCGATGGCCTTTGCTTTGGCCATTATTGCTTTCTTGGAAAAGCGCACGGGAGCGGGGATTGTGATGGCCATTATCGGAACTTTTGCAGGAGTCGCAGATAACCTGGTCAGACCTTATTTGGTAAGTCTGGGAGAGGTTGAAGTTCCGGCCTTCATAGGATTTCTTGCTGTTATCGGCGGAGTTTATGTTTTAGGTCTTCCGGGGCTTTTCGTGGGGCCACTCCTGGCTTCATTGGTGTACGGAGCTCTTCCTATTATCGTTGAAGAGTACTTCCCACCGAAAGAAAATAAAATCATTGAATCATTAGACGAGAACGTGTGAAAAAACCTTTCGTCTTTGTTGTTTCGATTGTCGGAATTATTTTCTTATTAAAATACCTGGTGCCAGAACTTGAAATGCTCGATAGTCTGGCATCGATTAAAAGTTATCATGACCGCTGGCTTGTGATTTATCAGCAGGCCCCGCTAAAAATTCTTTCATTCTTTTTTCTTTTTAATATGATGATGGCCGCACTTCCGGTGCCGGGGATTTCGATGATCAGCTTCATCGGAGGCATGCTCTTTGGCTTCACCAAAGGCGCTTTACTCTCATCAATTGCCACTGCGGTGGGAAATCTTATTGGTTTTTTAATCGCCCGCTATTTCCTACAAGAATGGATTTTAAAACGCTACGGAGAAAATGCCAGGATCTTCAAAGAAGAATGGCAGAATGAAGGAACTATGGCACTTCTGTCGTTCAGGCTTTTTCCTTTCATTCCTTCCTTTGTCGCCAACCTTATTATGGGAGTGTCCAATCTTCATTGGTGGACTTTTTTTTGGGCGAGTTGGGTCGGGCGTATTCCTATGGTTGTGGTCTACACTTTGGCAGGTGTTCAATTTGCCAAAATAGAAGGATTAGAGGATATTTTAAGTCCAAAGGTTGCATTGGCCTTTATTATTCTGGCCCTACTTCCTTGGGGATTTAAATTGATAAAATCATACCGGGATAAAAAATGAAAAAGAAAGTGGTGATTGTTGGTGGAGGATTTGGTGGTTTAAAAGCAGCAAAAGTTCTGGCCGATTACCCCGATCTTGTAGAAGTCACTCTCGTCGATAAAAGAAATTACCATTTATTCCAACCTCTCTTATACCAAGTCGCGACAGCAGGACTTTCTCCTGCAGACATCGCAATGCCAATCAGGAATGTTCTCTCTGATGCAAAAAATGTCACTGTCTATTTAGAAGAAATTAAGTCCGTTAACATTGCTCACAACTCACTAGAGACGACAGGTGTCTCAGCTAAATACGATTATTTAATTCTTGCGTGTGGTGCTACTCACAGTTATTTCGGCAAAGACCATTGGGAGGAATTTGCTCCCGGGTTAAAAACATTAGAGATGGCGACTGAAATCAGAAGACGCATACTGATGGCCTTTGAGATGGCCGAAAAAGAAGCGGATGAAAATATCAAATCAGAATGGCTGACATTTGTCGTCGTGGGCGCCGGACCAACTGGAGTTGAAATGGCCGGAGCGATTTCAGAAATTGCCCGCCAGACAATGGAAGCTGATTTTAGAAATATAGATCCCAATAAAACCAGAGTTATTTTAGTTGAGGCAGGACCTAAGGTCCTTGCGAGTTTTAATGAAGAGCTTTCTCTTGATGCTAAGAAAGACTTACAACATCTCGGTGTTGAAATCATGAACCAAACAATGGTGACTGATATCAATGCGACTGGTGTCGCGCTTAAGCTTCCAGATGGAAAAGAAGAAAGAATAAAGTCTCGCACCGTTGTGTGGGCAGCAGGAGTTAAGCCTTCAGCGATCAATTCAACTCTGGGCGTGCCATTAGACCGCGCTGGAAGAATTATTGTCACAAAACATTTATCACTTGAAGCTGCACCAAATGTTTTTGTTATTGGTGATCAGGCACACTTTGAAGAAGAAGGAGGTCGCGTCCTGCCGGGACTCGCACCTGTGGCGATTCAGATGGGAGCGCACTCAGCAAAAAATATCATTCGCATGATTAAGGGTGAGAAGGTGCGTGAGTTTAAGTATCTCGACAAAGGACAGATGGCGACGATTGGAAGAAAGCTTGCAGTCATGGAATTTAAAGGATTAAAAGCGCGCGGAACATTTGCCTGGTTAGCATGGCTTTTTGTTCATGTTTATTACCTGATTGGTTTTAAAAACCGCCTGTTCGTTCTTATGCAATGGACCTGGTCGTACCTCACTTTCTCAAGAGGGGCACGACTAATCACAAAGAAGAATTGGCAAGAGACCTAGAATAAACTTAGGCTTTGGAAAGAATATACTCGTTAATACTTGGAGCTTTCTTATAGAAGATAAAGGCCCCAACTAAACAGATCGCTCCGTTAATTAATAAAGCAGAGTGCAGTCCTAAGTGCTCAGCTGAAAAGCCCATCAATAAACTGCCAAATGGGGCAATCCCTAAAAGGGCCACGTTAAAGAAACTCATCACACGTCCGCGTTTATCATCATCGACCGTACTTTGAATCATGGTGTTGCTTGAAGCTAACTGAAGCATCATCGACATACCGGTTGTAAAAACACTAAAGAGAATAAACTGGAAGTGTTCCAGTTGAGAAAGAATCATGAGGAATAGTCCGAAAGCAATACCCGCGATACCAACAATGCGGGCAAGTGTTGGCGCTCCTCTGCGATTACTTAGATAAAGAGCACTGATAAGTGAACCGACCCCAACACAGCTTGAAATCCATCCTAAAGCAGTGGCTCCACCGTTGGGAACTTTGGCAGCGATTGCCGGAAAGAATGTTGTATAAGGAATCCCAAAGAAGCTAATAAAAGTTAAAAAGAAAATGACGGCGCGAAGGTGCTCATTTTTAAAGATGGCTTCATAACCAACTTTTAAGTTAGAGAAAATTTTTCTCGGATTAAAGGCCGGTGGAATGTAGGGAGAAACTTTTACATTTAAAAGTGCGATTAAAACAGCAATGTAGCTGACTCCGTTAATAAGAAAGCACATTCCTTCGCCGACAATTGCAATCATCGCTCCGGCAATCGCAGGTCCCAGGAGTCTGGTCAGATTAATGACAGACGAGTTGATAGCAATAGCGTTTGGTAAATCTTTTTTTGAACCAACCATCTGAACAACGAAGGCCTGTCGGGTAGTCATATCAAAAGCGTTAATTGTACCGAGAGTAAAATCGAGAATGATTAAATGAGCAAGCGTGACATGTCCGGTAAAAGTTAAGATCGCAAGTAAGATGGCCTGAACGGCCGCGAGAGCTTGAGTCCAGATCAGAAGTTTGTGTCGATCCACATGATCAACGATAACTCCGGCAAAAAGCCCAAAGACGAACATAGGAAGCTGAGCGGAGAAGCCGGCGAACCCCAGCCACATAGGGGAATTGGTGAGCTTGTAAATCATCCAGCTCATCGCCAATTGCTGCATAGAGGTCCCTATGAGGGAAATAAATTGTCCACCGATATAGATTCTGAAGTTTTTATTTTCTAGAGCAGGAAAATTCATTGGTTCCTATTTATAGGCCCTCGCATATTGTGGAGGCACCTGTGCTTTTTCGCCAAAGTGAAGAGCTGCACGAATCGGCCAGTTCGGGTCGCGGAGCAGTTCGCGTGCAAGCAAGATCACATCAGCTTTTTTAGTCTTTAATATTTCTTCGGCCTGATCAAATTCGGTGATAAGTCCTACGGCACCAGTGACAATTCCTGTCTGTGCTTTTACTTGTTCAGCAAACGGTGTTTGATACCCAGGAGTCAGAGGAATTTTAGCTCCGGAAACATTTCCTCCTGTCGAGACATCAATCAAGTCGATACCTATTTTCTTTAATTCATTCACATAGGCAACACTATCTTCGATGCTCCATCCACCTTCTGTCCAGTCTGTCGCAGAAATACGGAAAAAAACCGGAAGGTGAGCGGGCCAGACGTCGCGCAACGCTTGGGCCACCATCAGTGGAAAACGCATTCTATTTTCCAGCGATCCTCCGAACTCATCTGTGCGTTTATTAGAAAGTGGAGAGAGAAACTGATGCATTAAATAGCCGTGAGCTGAGTGCCCCTCAATAATTTCAAACCCAGCTTCGAGAGCGAGGCGGGCAGAGTGTTTAAAGCTCTCTACCAGTTCATGGATTTCTTTAATTGAAAGTGCTTTAGGAGTGGCATATCGCTCAGAAAAAGCAATGGCACTAGGACCAACGACTTCCCAGCCGCCTTCATTGAGTCCTAAAAGTCTTTCGCCATTAAATGGATTGCTCATAGAAGCTTTTCTTCCAGCGTGTGCAAGTTGGATAGCAGGAATGGAGCCTTGAGATTTAATAAACGCAGTGATGGGTTTTAAAGCGAGCATTTGGGCCTGGTTATAAAGAGCAAGACAGCTTTCAGAAATTCTTCCTTCAGCGACAACTCCTGTTGCTTCAACGATCACGACAGCAGCTCCACCGGAAGCGCGTGCGCCGAGGTGAACCAGGTGCCAGTCATTAGCGATACCGTTAATGGCCGAGTACATACACATTGGAGAAACAACGATGCGGTTTTTTAAAGTCAGCTCGCGAAGTTTAAGAGGTGATAAAAGTGTTGCGGTCATTATTAGCTCCTTAGTCATTCTTTTCTAAACAATAGACCAATTCTAAATTGTGGACAATACCTATTGAAATTGATTTAATGTTAACCAGAGGTTTACAATGATTTTAAAGGATATCACTCAGATTCGCTCGTTTATTGCCATCTACCAGACTAAGAGTCTGACTAAGGCGGCAAAAAAGATGGGAATGTCTAAGGCCGCAATGGCCAAAAGATTGAGCCTTTTAGAGTCGGAGATGGGTTATAGCCTTTTTCGCAGAAGCACCCGCCAAATTGTTCCGACCCCTGAAGCCGATAGGATTTTTATTGAGGCTCAACGCCTGCTTGACCACGTTCAGGAGTTTGAAGCGACCTTTGGTAAAGACGATGCCATGAAAGGGCTTATTAGAGTGACGTGTTCGATCACCATGGCCCAGGATATTCTTGCCCGCGTGCTCAATGATTTTCAACTTAAACACCCTGAACTCACTATCGAACTTGTGGCTACTGATAGCATGCTTGATATGATTGAAAATAATATCGATCTCGCCATCAGGATCAATCCAGGAGAGAACACTTCTTTTCAGGGACGAAAGATTGGCCAGCATAGAATGGTCATGGTCGCTTCTCCTGAGTATTTAAAGAAGCACAAGAAGATCAGACAGCTGGAAGATTTAAAAGGCCACCGCGTACTTTTTATCAACACTCACGGTGAGTACCAGTTCAAGTCAAACAAAATGAAAATTAAAGCGTTCACTAAGCCTCGCGACTTTCTCACTAATGACCCGGGGGTTTTAACTAAGCTTGCAGTAGATGGAATGGGAATAGCGATCAGACCTCTATGGAATGTCATTGAATTGGTCAATCACAATAAGCTCGAACTCATTTTAAAAAATGAAATCATCAATCCTGTAGGAGATGTGTGGCTGCTTTCCTCAGTGGGAAAAAGACAAACTCACCGCGTGCGTGTGCTTTTTGATGAACTGGTTGAAACGCTGGCACCGTTTTTTGACAATTAAGGCTCTTTGATCAGCGTGACCAGGTAAGGACCTTCCTGAACAGCGATTGCCTTAGAGAAACCTACGCGCATTTTAAAGCTTGGTCCAAAAATCACAAAAGTATGGAACTCGCCATTTTCTCCAGCAGGATCAATTCCTTCCGGAAGTCTTTCAATAAATTTTTCGTTGAACTCACAAGCTAAAAATTCATCGCTTAATTTCTCAGTCATAACTGCTGTGACTAAAGCTTTGTGTCCTGTGGCCAGGAATTTTTTTGTGATGTCTAAAGTTGAACGTCCCCAAAGAGGGAAGAGTCCTTTCATGCCAAGATCAGCGAGCATTTTTTCTTTAAAAGAGCGTACCTCTTCAAGATTGATGTCACCAAAGGCCACGGTTTTAATCCCGCGCTTAGCAAACATCGCCAGGATGTAACTGACTTGTGAGATATACTCTTCGTTGGTGGCACCAGTTGGAAGAAAGATTCTTTGTAGTGGAAGCTTAAGCATTTTTGCCTGCTCAACTACCATGACATCCGGGATTCCGTGAAAAGGTACACGGCTTTGATCGCGGTTAAAAGTTGTCACTAGACCAACGACTTCGTAGGCCGGGTTGGTTTGCAGTTCATGTAGGGCAAGAGCACTGTCCTTGCCGCCGCTCCAGAATAATAAGACTTTTTCTTTTTCCATGACGGGGATTATCCCATATTTAAAGCGCTTTGTTGACCAAAAAAGACGGTTTATTAAATCGTTGGGATTCCGATAAGTTTGGGATGAAATGGAGCTCTGTTTTTACATTTATCTTCTGCCTTTTTCTGCTTTTCTCATGCGCTCATGAGGAGTTCAGAAGTCCTGCTCAGGAAAGCGCGAAGTCGCGCCATGTGGTTTTTGATATCGACTGGACGATTGTCACTGAAGTGACGAGGGAGTCAGCGAAAATACCAAAGAATAAACGTATCATCGAAGTGCAGGGAAAACACTATTACATCAACGAGGGCTTAGAAGAATTTGTGAATGAAATTCTCTCTCATCCGGAAATGAAAGTGTCTTTTTACAGCGGTGGGAAAAAAGCAAGAAACGAAGAGCTGCTTTCAAAAATCAAACTTAAAAATGGAAAGAGCTTAAAAGACATCGCTTATAAAATTCTAAACAATGAAGACCTGATTGATGTGCCGGGTGCACTTCCTGAATGGCGCTTTTCAGAGAAACATAAAAAAGACCTCTCGAAAGTCTCAAAGGATTTGAGTGAGTTAATCATGTTTGATGACACTGCTCATTTTGTTTTTGAAGGAAAAGAGCTGCAAAGCAATCATGTGTTTTTTATTGGAACGGCCTTTGAGTATTTTGATAATTTTGAAGAAGCGCGCAATCTTTCTGGAGACTACATTCCAAAATCCTATGAAGAATGGCTCCTGAATCAAAAGAAACTGCTTATCCTGCAGGGAGCTTTTAAAGAGGCCTATGAGGAAGCAGTGGACGGGAAGATGAGTTTTGCCGAAGCAATGAAGCAAAAAGAAGAGCTTTTAAATTTAAAAGACCATTACTGGAACGAACATTCCAGACGCTATTTTAAAATGATGGGAGGGAGAGCTCCTGTGCAGATTAAACTTCCATCCAATGATTGTCTCCAAGGGATGAGAGTCATCATGGGGCTATAGTTTCAGCCAGCCGACTGCTTGATTGAATTCCAATTCAAAGTAATCCATTGAAGGAGCAGAGTTAAAAAGCGCGATATTCATACCGGTGTACTTTTCTGCTTTTGAGCCCACTTTTTGAGTGTAAGCACTGTAAACGAGAAAGCTTCCGGCCGCTTTTTTTGTTTGTGGCACTTCAACAACATCCAGAGAGCGAGTGATCGTTAAAGCTTCACTGATCAGTTTTCCCTTGGCATCCAGAAAGTAATAATCAAATGAGTTCACACCTGGAGCAAAAGGAGACACCGTCGTGCTGGCACCATCGAATTTTTTAATCGGCCACTCTTGTGAAAGAGGCCCTGCGATAAACATTTTAGTGTTTAGGATCTCACTAAAAAGAGGATTGTCCAGGTATTCGGCCTTGTGTCCATTTTCCCAGTTATTAAAACCAAAAACCATTTGAGCACCAGGAACAGGAGCTTCAATCTTAATGCGAGGGTTGGTTTTTAATTTTTTAACTGACTCAATATTTAAGAGACGAATTAATTTGGTCAGTTCCTGATCGATGACCTGGTCTTTAATTGTCAGGCGAAGCTCGATAAGCAGGCTTCCTAAGTCCACCAGAGATTTTTCATCCATAGCATATTTTTTCGCCAGCTTATTTTTTAGAGCTGATTGCTCAGCTGCCGGGAGTTTTTGGATAATAGCAGAGACTTTTTTAAAAGCTGCGACAAATACTTCTAGCTCGGCGTTGTCGATTACACTGATTGTTGCCGAACTTGTGCTAACGGCATCTCTTTGTTTCCCATCTTTTAAGTAAGAGTAAGAATCGATAAAACTTTTTGCCAGCATTAAGGCCGCACTTTCAGCAGTAGCATTTTGTGGAAGATCGCTTAGTGACTCAAAAGGAAGTCCTGAGCTGAACTCGGCCTCTTCTGAAGCGATAGAGTAGACCGATGTTCCTCTTAACTCATAAAGGAATTCGATATTAGAAAGGAAACAGGCATCAAACCAAGTGATGTCGAGTTTCATTTTTAAGTCTTTTAAAAGAGATTTTAATTCAGTGACAGGCATGTCGCGTAGGCCTTCAGGTCCCTGGCCGTGCCCATAAATAACCAGCGCTTTTTTAGACTTTGGGTCTTTAAAGCTATTTTTTAAAAAAGTAAGGATCTTTGTTTTAGATGGCCTGCTTTCTTTTTCACGGTAAGCGGACACGTTTAAATAAGCAGAGGTTTTAATACGGGAGATTTCTTTGAGATTGGCCTCAACATCGGCCTGGTACTCTTCGTTTTCTCTGGCCCCGAGAAAGACAGTCGCTACTTCCCACTTGGTTTCTGCAAAAAGATTTGCAGAAACCAGAGTAAGAAATAAAACGATTAATAAATTACTTAATTTGTTTTGGAGCTTCATTGTCTTCGTCACCGTTGACGCCGAAAAGGTTATCTGAATCAATTTGTTTTGCTAAAGTCTGGTAGCTGACGAATCCGTTTCCAGATTGAGCGTACCCAAGAGCTTTTTCAAAGGCGATCGCCATCGCTTTGTTCGAATCAGGCATTACGTGGAAGTAAGTTGATAATCCGTTTGTGAAGATATCAAGCTTCTTTGTTCCTTTTGGATCTTTTGTCGTCGCTTTTCTATCGAAGTACTGAGTGTTGTAGTACTTATATGATGTACAGCTATCGAAGAAGAAGATCTGGTATTTTTTCGTGTTAAACTTGATTTCTTCACCAAGGTTCGCTTCGATTGATTCAAGGTCAAGGTGCCCTCCAAGTCCAGAGTGACCGCCGTAGACCATTACAGAAGAGTTTTCGATAGCGTCTTTATAGAACCAGTGGAACGCTAGTGAATCTTCATCAATTGCTGATGGCCCGAAGAAGAAACGGTAAACGATTTTTCCTTTTGTAAGTGTTTCAACGTAAGGAGCAGCTCCATTTTTAGTTTTTGCGATTTTATTGATTTCTGTCGCTGTCCACTTCTTAGCTGTATAACCTTTTCCGATCAGGTACTCTCTGAAGTCACGGTAGTTTTCAGCGTTGATGTCCCCACTGTTAAGCGGGTTTCTTCCTTTCGAGTTGTCATCCATTCCAAATAGAACGTGGATGTTGATGTTGCCAGCTTCATCTGGAAGGTTGTGATACTCAGGGTAAGTTAATTTTGTATTTTCAAAACGCGCCACTTTGGCTTTTACGATAGCGTAGTCTTTATCTTTTTTTAATTTACAGCCTTCGTTGTATGGATTCCAGAAATACCAGAAGTCACCCTCTGACTGGTAGTGATCATCTGTACATGGATTGTAGTCGCCAACGAAACCTGCCGAATAAATTTTTGCCGGGTTGATTGCCAGAATGATGTCGTAAGTAGTCTTTGGGCCATTTTCTAAAACAACAGTTCCTTCGTACGTGTACCCGATCTGATAAGCAGATCCTTTTTTGCCTAGTAATTGGACGTTTGAAATGGTGTGGTCACCTTTAGGAACAGAGGTATATTGAGCAACTGACATTGGTCCGATTGTGTGCTCAATCTGAGATTCAATCACTCTGTTCATTGTTCTTGCGCTTGGAGCTTTTGTCCCTTCGTACTCAACAACTCCATTAAATGTCAGGACAGCTTCAGTTGAGTTGGAGCCGACGTAGAGTTTTTTCTCATTTTTTCTCTGCATAGAAGCTGAGAAGGCAGAGCTTGCAAGCAAGGCGGTAACAGAGGTCGCTAATAATAGTTTATTAAACATATTTTACTCCTGATTTCAAAGTAGGGCGACTATACCAAGGATAAAAAAAAATTGGTTGATCCTGTAATTTCTACATAGACAAAAATCCGGCTTGAACTACTATATATTGATATGACTTCTCTCTCCAGCCTGATCGAAAATCCTAAAAACAGCCGGTTTTTACTGGTATCTTGTTTATTCTCATTGATGCTTTTAGGGGGTTTTGTTTATGAAAGCTATAATTCTTACAAGACACAAATTCACAAGGCCGAGACAGAGACTGAGAACTTAAGTCGTGTCTTACAAGAGCATATTGATAGTTCATTTCATTCGACAGACCTGGTTCTTCTTGAGCTTCAGCACATCATTCAAAGAGCAAGATCGGAAGGCGTAAAGTTTCCCAATGAGTTTTTTAATAGATTATTTTTAGAAAGAAGACTGAGACTTCCTCAGGTAAGAAGTTTTAAAGCTATTGATAAAAACGGCAACTATATTGTCGATGATGGCGGTCTTCAAAATTACAAAACTGTTAAGGATCGCGAATACTTCCAATTTTTAAAGAATAATCCAGCTGTCGAAATGCATATTTCTAAGCCTGTCATTAGCAAAACAAACCATATCTGGGTTGTGGTTGTTGCCAGAAAGATGCTCGATAAAAACGGAAAGTTCGATGGGTTAGTTATAGGATCAATTCCGCTTTCTTATTTCAAAGGACAGTTCGAAAAACTTGACCTGGGAAAGGACGGGCTTATCGGTCTTTATGATATTAATCTGCTCACACACGTACGTATTCCGTGGTATGTGGAGCAAGTAGGAAGGACTATTCCTCAGAGCGAACGCTATAAAAATTTTGTAAAAAGCAGTGATTCGCTTATTACGACAGAGGCCCAATCTCCTGTTGATGGTGTGAAGAGAATTTTAACTATCAGAAAGCTTTCGCTTTACCCATATGTTGTATCAGTTGGTATTTCCGCTGATCAGGTTTTAAAGGAGTGGAAAAAACGCACCGTTATTTATCTTGTCTTTATGATGATGGTGGTCATTGGTTTTGCTGCTTTTCTTATTATGTATCTTTGGTCGCAGTCTGAACTTGAGGCCCAAAGGCAACAAGCGATTCAGGCCTCTAAGCTTTCTTCGTTAGGAGAGATGGCCAGTGGTGTGGCCCATGAGATTAACAATCCGTTGACAATTATTTCGGCCCTGGCCACCCGGACTAAAAAGAACCTTCGCGACCCAAATGTCCCTCAGGAAAAAAATGAGGAGAATCTCGACAGAATCATTGCAACGGTTGATCGCATTGCTAAAATTATCCGCGGCCTGCGCGCATTTTCTCGCGATTCAAATGGTGATGCCTTTGCTCGAAAGCGCGTAAGTGAAATTGTCGGTATGGCCCTTGAATTATGTCAGGAGAAATTCCGTGATAACGGCATTGAGATAAAGTTAGAGCTTGGCCCGGAAGTCGAAATAGAGTGCCGTGAAGTGCAGATTGTCCAGGTTCTGGTAAACCTGCTTAATAATTCTCTCGATGCGATCCAACAGTTTCCAGTTAAATGGGTGAAGATTTCTGTCAGTGAGACAGAAGAGAAAGTGGTCATTCATGTGACTGATAGTGGTTTGGGGATAAAAAAAGAAGTGGCCGATCAGATGATGCTGCCTTTTTATACAACCAAAGACATTGGCAAAGGGACGGGGCTCGGGCTATCTATTTCAAAGGGAATCATTGAAGCTCACGAAGGAAAATTTTATTACCGTCGCGAGGACAGTCATACTAGTTTTGTTATTGAACTTAAAAAGTCTTTGAATAAAATTTGATTACGTTTTAGATTTTAATTGCCCACAGGCCGCCAGAATATCGCTTCCTTTGGTTGTTCTTACCATTGTGCGCAGTTTGCGCTCAACCAGCATCTCTTTAAAGCTCTCTACTTTTTCTTTTGAGGGACGCTTGTAAGCACTTCCCGGAAAAGGATTAAAAGGAATAATGTTGATAATAGCAGGGCGATTGCCAAGAAGCTTTTCTAACTCATCAGCATCTTCTTTGCGGTCATTGAGTTCATCGATCAAAAGGTATTCGTAAGTGACGAATTGTCTTTTCATCAGGTCTAGTTCATCTAAGGCACCTAAAACATCCTCAAGAGGGTAGTGTTGATTGATAGGGATTAACTCTTTTCTAACTTCATTAAAAGGTGAGTGCAGCGAAAGGGCGATATTAATTTTAGGAAAGTCAGCAAGCTTTCTCATTCCCGGTAAAAAACCAGCTGTCGATAAAGTCATTTGTCGAGGTCCTATACCCAGACCTAATGGCTCCATAAAAACGTTTATAGCTTTTAAAACCTCTTCGCTATTGTGAAGGGGTTCACCTTGACCCATAAAAACGATATTGGGCGATATGGGCTTCTGGCCAAGCTCTTGTCTCAGGTAGTTTGCCGCTACCACGTATTGACCGACGATTTCACTGCCTTTTAAGTGGCGTGAAAGTCCCATCGTCCCTGTATAACAGAAACTGCATTTCATTGCACATCCGACTTGAGAAGAAAGACACACGGTAAAGCGCTTGTGAAAAGGGATCAAAACAGTTTCCACTGTCTTTTGATCCGGAAAACCCATGAGAAATTTAATAGTTCCGTCCGGAGACTTTGAAACTTGTTTAATTTCAGGAAGAGAAAAAGAAAAATTCCCTTCGAGAGCACTCAATAATTTTTCTGAAAGCGTTTTGGTTCTTTTGTTCTTTTTGTACAAGTTCTGCAAAATGATTGGCGCTAATTCCAGAGAGAAATCATTCGCACCTAAAAAAAATTTAAGGTCTTCTTGAGTTAGTGCATAGATTGAATTTTCTTTTAAGAGACCCATTCTTTATACCGATGCGGATAGTGTAAAAACCCTGTATAATTAAAAAATAAAAGATATGGAGAAAATACTACTTATTGTAGACGACAGTAAAGAGATAATCGACGTAGTCACCACTATTCTAGGTGATTTATTTGATAAAATTCTTACTGCGGGGAGTGTCCCCGAGGCCCAGAAAATTCTGGAAGAATCCGTCGCGTCTATGATTGTCCTCGATATCAATCTCGAAGGCAGAAATGGAGCGGAAATCGTGAAGTTTCTGGTGGATAATCCAGACAATAAAAACAATGGATGCCCGGTTATTATTTTAAGTGGGATTATCAATCCCCAGTTTGCTGAGCGTTTTGGGAGCCGTTTTGCGGGCGTGGTGATGAAGCCTTTTGATCACGCCAAGCTCTATGAGATGGTTAAGGCCATCAGCGAAGGAAAAACCGTTGAACCCGAACCTGTTTATGATGATCTTCCCGAGGTAAAGTGTGAGTTGCCTTTTCCTATTCCTCAGCTGGAGCAGAGGGTGCATAAGATTATGGATCAGGTAAAGAAGAACACTAAGCTTAAACAGCTCTTTGCTGAATTAAAGATTGATCGCTCAGGCGACAATTATATTATGTCCCATATTGGTATGCTCATTAACATTGCCACGGGTATTTCTATCAAGATGGAATGGAATACGGAAAAGACTCTTGAGAAATTTGTCTACGCCGCTTACTTGCACGATATGGCGCTGTCTGAAAGACCTGATCTTGCAAAAATTAAAGGTGGGTATTTTGAACTGGAGCTTTTAAAAGAAAAACTTTCTCCGCAGGATTTTAAGCTGGTGCTGGAGCATCCTAATATTGCTGCTAAAAAAATCGATGAACTCAAAGAGATTCCACCAGATGTCGGGATGATTGTCAGGCAACATCACGAGCTGCCAAAGGAAAATGGTTACCCTAACAAACTGGCCTATAACAAAATCACACCACTGGCGACAGTCTTTATCGTTTCTCACGATTTGACTCATTTTATTTTGGATAACCCTAAATGGACGATGAAGGACTACATGGCCAAGGCGAAGATGAAGTTTAAAGGGCCGCATTTTGCAAAAGTTCTTTCCGCATTAAACGATCTGGCATAATCTTTAAGCATGTACCTTGATGTTCATGCCCATCAAAAATCAAATGAGACGCAAATCCTGGTTGGTGTTCACACCAAAGCGATTCATCCGTGGGAGTTGACTTTGCCGTTTGATCGCCAGCGCTTTGATGAAAAGTGGGAAGAGATCAAAGCGAGTGCCAAAGACCTTGTGGCCGTCGGAGAGTGTGGCCTGGACCGGGTTCATGAAGGAATTGCTTCAATTGATGATCAGATCTATGTTTTACTTAAACATTTTGAACTTGCCAGTGAACTAAAACTTCCTATCATCATTCATTCTGTGCGCACGCATTCGGATCTTTTAGGGATTTTAAAAAAGATCAAATTTCAGCAACCGGTTATGCTTCATGCTTTTGGTGGCAACGAAAAAGAGATGAACGATTATTTGAAATATGATGTGACTTTCACCTATGGGAAGAGGATTTTTAAAAACGATACTATGCTTAAGATCACTCCCTTAAAGAATCTGATGTTTGAAACTGGAGACCAGACGGAGTTTTCCATTGCCGATATTTACCGGCAGGGAGCAAAGAGTCTCGGAATGGAAGTGGAAAAATTAGAAGAGCAACTATACGCTAACTTCAAGCGGGTTTTTAACCAGCTCGACGATGTTAGTGCCTCTGACTTCATCAAGAATCTGAACATCCGCAAATCCCAGGGATAGATCCTTAATCTCATCGAAAAGATTTCTGCCATGGTGTGAGCCCGGTCTCACTAAAAGATAAGCGCGCCCGCCTGGCCTTAGTGAAAAAAGAACAGCTTTGATAAGATTGTTAAAGTCACTGTCGATAAAAAACCGACAGCGGTTTTTAAATTCGTTGGGAGAAAGGAGTCCTTCACCTAAAAAGAAGTAGGGAGGATTGGAAATGATTACGTCGTAGTGTTCTTTGAATTCTTCATTGAGTAAATCGGCATAATTCATATTGAGAAAACGAAAGTGTGAATCTTCAGTTTTTGCCTGGACGACGTTTTCTTCAAAGTGTGGAAGATAGACATCCTGAACTTCCAGGAAATCGATTTTCTTTAAGGCACGCAGGTGAAAATTGAGCTCCAACCCCACAACTCCGCAGCCTGAGCACAAATCGAGAACCTTTAAGGTCTCAGGTTCCGGGTGAGAACCTAGTTTTAGAGCGACTTTCTGGGCAAGAAACACTGAGTCTAGCGAAAAACGGTAGTCCTCGGGCTGAGAATAGTCATAACTGTAGTGAGTATTTTTGATCATTCGTTTTTTATTATCTAAAATAGTGGAATGAATCAACAGGGAGTTTCGTTTTGGATGTCATGCAAGTGCTTCATATCCCAATCATTGCGCTGATTAATTTGGGATTTATTTATCTCTGGAACCTAAAAATGAGACAAAGGGCCATGAGAACTCCCAAAGTCTGGCTTGCGGCCCTTTTTGGCTCGCTGTTTAATGTTTGGGGGCTAGACGTCATTCAAAGAGATTTTGTGGTCGATTCCCTTCCCAACATGATCAAAGTAAGTGCTGGTTGCTGGCTGGTTTTTGTTATCGCTACCAACGCAAAATACCTGGTAATTTATGGTTGGTCTAAGCGCGATTTTTGGCTAGACTATGGCGGGGATTTGCTGAGCTTTATCTTGGCGGGAATCCTGATTTACGTTTCAACATAAGGCGGTTTTATGGCAAATGAAAAAGCACTTTTAGGGGCCGGATGTTTTTGGGGTGTGGAGCATATTTTCCGCACGATTCCTGGCATTGTTTCAACTGAAGTGGGCTACGCAGGTGGCACGACTAAAAATCCAACGTATCAGGAAGTCTGTACGGGCGCGACTGATCACGCAGAAGTTGTCCTTGTTGAATTTGACCCATCAGTGATTTCTTACGAAGGTGTGCTCGATGTCTTTTTCAGACTACACGACCCGACGACACTAAATCGCCAGCACAATGATATCGGGACTCAGTATCGTTCGGTGATTTTCACTTATTCAGAAGAGCAACAACAAAAAGCGAAAGATTATGTGGCGAAGGTTGATGCTTCTCACGTTTTTAAGAATCCAGTGGTCACACAAGTGATGGCCGCTCCGGAATTTTTTACGGCAGAGGCTTACCATCAAGACTATTTGATTAAAAATCCTTCGGGATACATGTGCCACATTCTAAGACCGTAGGTGAGATGGAAAATTTAAACGCTCTTTTTAAACTTCAAAGTGATAACCGCTGGGCCATGGCCCAAACGAGTGCCTCTCAAAGAAAAGATCTTCTTAAAAAACTTAAGGCTTCAGTTGAGGCCAGAAGAGAAGAAATTAAGGCCGCTCTGTATGCGGACTTTAAAAAACCATATCCAGAAAGTGAGTTGACAGAAATTCACACGGTGATTGATGAAATCAATTTTGCCGTAAGAAAACTTTCTTGTTGGATGAAACCAAAACGTGTAGGAACTCCCATCGCTCTGTTTGGTTCAAAGTCTTATATTCAATATGAAGCAAAGGGAGTGGTGCTGGTTTTGGCACCATGGAATTATCCTTTTGCTCTTTTGATCAATCCACTAGTCGCTGCTATCGCTGCTGGAAACTGCGTGATTGCCAGACCCTCGGAAAAAACTCCGGCGACAGGATTGATCCTTAAAAAAATTATTGATGAAGTTTTTCCTGAGAATATTGCCCGCGTGGTGATTGGAGAAATTGACCTGGCCGAAAAACTCCTGGAGCTTCCTTTTGACCATATCTTCTTTACGGGAAGCACACAGGTTGGAAAGAAGATCATGCTGGCTGCGGCCAGGAATTTAACTCCTGTGACTTTGGAGTTGGGTGGAAAGTCTCCTGTGATCATCGACCGCGACGTGGATTTAAAAGACTGCGCGGAAAAATTGTTCTGGGGAAAATTTATGAATGGGGGACAGACCTGTGTGGCCCCGGATTATGTTTACGTCCCGGAAGAGTTAAAAGAAAAATTTATCGACCTTTTTAAAGAGCAAATCGAAAAACGTTTTGGAGAGACTTCTCTTGATCGTTTAAAGACTGAAGACTTTGCCCGCATTATTGACGTGAAAGCTTATGAACGTCTGGCACTGAAGATTCAGGATGAAAAGAAGCTCTTAACTGACCAGCCACTAAAAGATGAACGTTATATTCCGCCAACACTGTTGACGGACGTAAACCTTAATAGCCCGATTATGGAAGATGAAATCTTTGGGCCGATTATGCCGCTTTTAACCTACAAGAATGTTGAGACGGTGATTGAGTACATTCAAAAGAACCCTAAGCCACTGGCGCTTTATGTATTCTCAAAAAATAAAAAGATGATTAAGAAGGTTTTAAACAGCACGACTTCTGGTGGTGCTGCCATTAACCATGTGGTTCTTCACCTGGCCAATCCTCATCTGCCTTTTGGCGGAGTCGGGCATTCGGGGCTCGGAAGTTATCATGGTGTATTTGGCTTTAAGACTTTTTCTCACGAAAGAGCAGTCCTTCACCAGGGACGATTCACTCTTTCAAATTTATACTTTCCCCCTTATTCAAGTTCATTGAGTAAGCTTGCTTTTAAACTTCTACGCTTTTTAGAGTAGAACCGGAGACCTCATGCAAATTGTCCTTGTTGTATTATTAGTTGCTGTTTTATTGGGTGTGGCCCTTATTTTCTTGAAAGTTAAAAACCAGGACTTCAGTTTCTTGCGAGATGAGCTAAAGCCTTTATCAGATAAATTAGTTCAGCTAGAAACTAATATGCTGGCCCGTTTTGAAAACCAAAAAGAAGTCACCAGGCTTCAGGTTTCAGAAATTATCGAAGAGAAATTTAAAAAGATTGCAGCTGAACAAAATAAAACGTCTCAGGAAATTATTGAGAAGTTCGGTAACTTTCAGCACGTCCTGACTCAACAGCTTGTCGCGGTTAATGAAAAAATGACTGGTGAACAGGTCATAATGAAAGAGAAGATGACTCAAGACCTGGTGATGATGAAAGAGCGCATGACCCAGGACCTGGTGGGGATGCGTGAAAAGATGACTCAGGAACTTGTGGCCATGAGAGAAAGAATGGCCCTTGAGTTAACCAGCACTAATGAGAAGCTTACAAAAAGCATGCAGGATAAACTTAATGAGATTTCTGACCGTGTTCGCGAGAATTTGGATCAGGGCTTTAAGAAAACCAACGAAACATTTACCAGTGTTATTGAACGATTGGCAAAAATTGATGAGGCCCAAAAAAAGATCGAGTCTCTTTCAACCAATGTCGTGTCTTTGCAAGATGTTTTAACGGATAAAAAGAGCCGCGGTATTTTCGGGGAAGTTCAGCTTCACCAAATTTTAAGTTCTGTTTTTGGTGAGAAAAACGACAACGTCTATAAACTTCAGTTCTCACTTTCAACGGGGGTTATCTGTGACTCCATTATCTTCATGCCGGGGACAATGGGGAACATTGTTGTCGACTCTAAATTCCCGCTGGAGAACTACCGCAAAATGATTGATTTGAATTTTACGGAGATCGAAAGAAAAGAGTTTACAAAAGAATTTAAAGCGAACGTTAAAAAACACATTAATGATATTTCTGAAAAATATATTATCCCGGGCGAGACTACTGACCAGGCCATTTTGTTTCTTCCAGCAGAAGCTATCTTTGCTGAAATCAATGCTTATCACCACGACATCATCTCTCACGCTCAAGGTAAACGCGTTTGGCTGGTGAGCCCGACAACATTTATGGCGACATTGACAACAATCCAGGTCGTGATCCAGAATGTGGAGAGAAGCAAGTACACCAACATCATTCACCAGGAATTAAATAAACTAGGTGAGGAGTTTGGCCGCTACAAAATCCGTTGGGATAAACTTGCTCAGCATATTGATAACGTCAGCAAAGATGTTAAAGACATCCATACGACGACAGAAAAAATCACTAACAGGTTTGGACAGATTTCAAATGTTCAGATTGATACCCTGATTGAGTAATTATGAGAAACCTTGAAAGCTACATTAACGAGTACTCTGAGTCACACCAGAACCCGAGCAACATTATGATCCATAAGGTCTGTGTGCCGGCGATTATGTTTAGCTTACTTGGGATTCTAAAAGCGATTCCAGTGCCTGCTAGCTGGCCTTTATGGCTTGATTGCAGCACGGTCTTTATCATTCTTTCTTTTATTTATTACGCTACTTTTAGAAACATCAGAGTGATAGCAGCTATTTTAGTTTTAGTGATCCCAATGATGATCATTCTCGAACTCATGAGACCGCGTTTTCTTTTGATTAGTCTAGGGATTTTTATTGTGGCATGGATCGGGCAGTTTATTGGTCACAAGATTGAAGGGAAGAAACCAAGCTTTTTTAAAGACTTATTTTTTCTTTTAATAGGCCCGATCTGGACCATGAATACACTCTTGGGCCAGATCGGAATTGATCTTAAAATTAATAGTGCCAAGGATACTTAGTAAAATCCTTAGGTCTCTTTTCAACAAACGAGTTGCGTCCTTCAAGCGCTTCTTCTGTCCCGTAAGCTAAACGAGTCGCTTCACCGGCAAAAAGCTGTTGACCAACTAAACCGTCATCAATCATGTTGAAGCCGAACTTTAACATTCTCATTGCTGTTGGCGACTTAGAGTTCATTTCGCGTGCCCATTCAAGAGCGACTTTTTCTAGTTCATCGTGGGCGATAACAGCGTTAACCATTCCCATCTCAAAAGCTTCCTGAGCGGTATAGTTTCTTCCCAGGAAGAAGATTTCGCGTGCACGTTTTTGTCCCACCATACGGGCAAGGTAAGCTGATCCGTAACCAGAGTCGAAGCTTGCGACATCCGGGTCAGTTTGTTTAAAGATCGCATGCTCTTTTGAAGCAAGAGTCAGGTCACACACAACGTGAAGGCTGTGTCCTCCGCCTACGGCCCATCCTGGAACAACAGCAACAACCACTTTAGGCATAAAGCGGATTAAACGCTGAACTTCAAGAATGTGCAGACGTCCCAAACGTGCCAGGTCAACTTTGTTGTTTCCTGTGCCGTTGTGGTCTTGTCCTTCATATTTGTATCCATCTTTTCCACGGATGCGTTGGTCTCCACCTGAACAGAAGGCCCACCCGGCATCTTTTGGTGAAGGGCCGTTTCCAGTTAAGAGAACAACTCCAACATCAGCAGAGATGCGAGCGTGCTCAAGGGCCGTGTAAAGTTCATCAACAGTCTGCGGGCGAAAAGCGTTTCTTACCTCCGGACGGTTGATCGCAATTCTCACTGTGCCCTGGTCTTTAGCACGGTGGTAAGTGATGTCTTTAAAATTGAAGCCTGGGATTTCATTCCATAGGTTCGGGTCGAAAATGTCAGATACTTTATTTGTCATTGGTTGCTCCATGGTAACTCATTTTGATAGTTAGATTTTGTGAATTGTGTTCATCTGATTCGATGTCAGTGAGACCGCTATATTGGACTAAGGTGTGGTCGCTGTCTTTGTAATCCATCATGATTTCTCGAAGGATGGCGCGCAGGACCCAGCTTGAAACAGTGAAGGCAAAACGGCTATGTCCTTCAATGATCCCTTTTTCTTTTTCAAAGTTAAAAGTGAAGGCTTCCGTTTTTTCCGGAATCAAAAGTTTGACGCTGGCCTCTTTTGTATCGTAGTGCTTGATAATAAAGTTGTGCAGCCCCAGTGCTGAAACCATTGTCGACTCATATTTAAAACTTTTAGCGTTGATACTGCCAGTTTTAGTGTTTGTCGTTTTGATCATGATGTTTTGCTTGTGAATATCAAAATGAACTTCTGTTTTTTCATTAAAACGATGATCAATAAGAACGGTCTCCGGAACATAGAGGTCTTTAGAGAAGTCGGCCTTTAATTCGGCAATGAGTTTTCCGTCGGTTTGTGTGTATTTAATCAGCACTTCATTCCATTCACCCAGAGGTGATCTTCTGACTTGTTGAGTTTCGATAAAGATCAGCTTTTTATCCTTATCAAAGGCTTCACCTTTAATGGTGATCTCATCTGCCAAAAGGGCAGTGCTCACCAAAAGTAGAATGAGGATGAAGAGAGTTTTAATCATTAATATCCCTTAACCTTTTTAGAAATAAAAAAGCAAAGAGGGAAGAAAACCAACCAGCAGGCCCCGTGAATCATGTAATACGTTCCAAAAGGCTGATACAGGCTTAGAAGCATGAATTTAGCACCAGTGATATAACTTACAGGAGCAAAAAAACCTCCGACAATAATCTGGGCCGGGATTTTATTTCTGATTAAAATAAAAGTGTAAGAAATCGTTGTGGCAAACAGAAACCAAATTCCTAAAAGCCATGCAGGGGGAAGTGTTCCGAGAAGTGGGTTGTTGAAAGTTAGGATACCAGTTTTAAAAAGAACTGTATCCAGAATGATCCCAACGACAGCAATCAGTGTCACTTCGATAGCATCTTTTTTCTTGTTGATTGAAACGCGAAAGAAATGGATGGCCATAACCAGAGCGAAAACACCCCACCCAATAACCGGTTGTCCTTTCCAGTTAGAGATAAGCATGGCCCACCAAGCGACGTAGAAAGCAAAAAAGTTAATGAACACAGATTTTTTTGTCAGCATTTTTTTTCCAGGGTTATGGGCTATTTGATCCAAATTCTTTTTGGGTCTTTGTGATCGACCGGCCAGGTTTTATAATCAGTTTGTTGATTTAAGCTTACAAGCAAGTTGTGGACGATGATTTCTGTGTCTTCGAGACTCCAGAAATCTTCAGCAAATGTTGATTCTGTCGTTAGCGCCAGTTGCTGGGCAAGGGAGTAAACCATTCCACTCATTGGTGGGATAAGAAGCCCCTGCGTGTTTAAGACTCCTTGGAGCCTTGATAAAACACCTTTTCCACCCACAGCATGCATTGTGATCAAAACAGCTGCAGACTTTCCAACGAAGACATCAGAGGCTTCAAACTCCGTTGTCGCTTCTAAAAAGTACTGCATTGGGCTTCCCCAACTGTCCCAGTAAGTTCCGCTGGTGAAGATAAAACCGTGGGCCTCTTGAAGTTTTTCTTTTAACTCAGGAAGTGAGATTTTTTTATCCATGAAATCGTTGAGTTCAACAACGTCACATGAAGTGCTTCTGTTTTTTAAGTGTTTTTTTAATTCAGTAATTAAATGTTCAGTGTTGCCGGATTTCCCTGTGAGACTTCCGTTTAAGATAAGAATCTTTTTCATGCAAAAATCTCCTGAGAGTTTTCAAAGAAAAGTCTCAAATGGGTTTCATCTTCTTCCTGGAAATCTGGTGTGTTGAGTTTGTGGGCCGCAGTCTTTGCCTCAAGAGGCATCTGCCACCATTCCAGAAGTTCAGGGAATACTTTCGTCTCGAGCTTTTCATCTGTTCTGGTAAAGGCGGATTTAAAGCACTTAAAAAGATGAATCACGTAAGCATTCATATCTGAAACCACGTAGTCGAATTCAGATTTAAATTGTGAATCTTCTTTTAGCGATTTTTTTAAAAGCGGCTGATCGTAGACTTTATCCACGAGTGAATAAAAACCTAACTGTCCCTTTAAGCTGTATTCACTGTTAAAGAAATGGTCTGCATGGTGAAGATCATGAAGCACGAAGCTTAAAGGATCGCGCGAAGAGAGAACCAGTTGGTCAATCTCTTCGTGTTTTACAGTGAGAGTAATGCATCTGGTGTTTTTTACCTGCATGCGAAGAAGCTCCCGAGGACTTGGAATATGAGTGAGCACTTCAATCTTCCATGTGCCCTGGGCCCAGTTAACCATTGTGCGGTTGACGGCTAAAGGGATCCCTTTAAGGTTGAAGTATTGAAAAAGTTCGACGGCACTGATGCCTTCGAGTTTTTGTTTTTCCCATTGGGTTAACTGAAAACTCTCTGGAATAAGATCGAGCAGTTTTTTTCCGAAACCAGAGGGCGTGAATTTTTCTTTTTTTTGTAGCCAGTTTTTTTGGTGGCGGACTCTTAGGAACAATAAAATATAGAGTGTACAAAGTTCAAAGGGTGAGAGTTCGCGCTCAAGGAGAGCATCAATATTTTTAATCAGGGTGTGCCTGTGCGGGGCCAAAAAGCTTTCGGCCATCAGGACTTTTTTGTAGGAACCCTGGCGGTTTTTCATTGTTTAACCATTGGAAATTAATAGAGAAATTAAACCTTATTAAGTCGCTCAAGTTTAGCCTTAAAGACGCCGATAAGTCCACTATGAAAAGCCTAAATACCATTACTTTTCTTTCACTTTTATCGTTGGGATTCCTTGGCGTTAGTCGCTCTTACGCAGAGGAAAATGCCCAGGAGGCCGGTCATGAGATGATTAAAAATCTCCATGATGTCACTACCATTAACCAGGAAGTCAAAGCGGCCGGAACTCTTCCAGCTAAATGCCCGGGGTGCGCCGAGAAAGAACCCGATTTAAAAGTGACGCTCGATAAAAAGAGTGTTGATTTAGGAAGACCATACTACCGCCGCGATAATGAGCCTTATGTGGTTTTTATCAAACGCACGAGTGAAACACCGGCCAAGGTCGATCTGCCATTTAAAAACAACTACAGAACGTGTGCAAAAACTTATTTTGGTTCTAACCCGTACAACGGCTCAATCATTATCGATTGTTTAATGTACATGACTCAATACGTGGATGAAGAAATCTCACTCAATTTAAAAAATCTTCCCAAACTCAAAGCGGGCGAAGAGGATTTGATTGAAGTGAAGTTTTATAAGAGGGATATCAACTCAGATAAATACCGAATTGAAGTCAAACACTTTGGTGAGCCTTCATTAAAAGAAGAAATCGATAAAAAGTTCTGGGGAGACGGCTACAATGTCGGCTTCAAAGAAGCAGAAAAGAAATAGATGAAGGACCAGAAGTACAAGAATATTATCCTGGAGCTTTCTCTCATTTTAAATGAGCTGCAAAAACCTATTCAAATTCTCGATTCAGTTAAATGGTCAGAAGGTATTGAAGACTTTCTGGTTAAAAATAAATTCAAAGAACTTCCCGAGATTTCCTACGACAATCGCCCATTAAAGTATGATCCGGTTAAAAAACTCCAGGAGTTTAAAGAGCTGCGTTTGAAAATCCAGCGAGAGCTTGGAGCTCGTGATCCATTGGGATTGATCATGACGAGAAACTGCATTCAGTATGAAGATGTTATCCGCATGCTGATGGCCAGAGGAAAGAGCGACTTTTACGATTATTCAAAAAAGCTTTACGGCAGTGCTAACGAAGTTATGGGAGACGGCAAAACGAAACTCAGCGACCTGGCCCATGTGATGAGTGGACTTTTAAATTCACTTGATGAAAACATGCTAGGGGAGAGCTTAGAGCGCACGCTCTCTTCAGAACAAGTGGTCGGTGAGCTTAAAATCCGTTTAGGTGAATATTTTAAAGACGAACGCATAAAGGTTAAACTCTCCGACGGGATCATCTCTGATGCATCGGCCGGGTCTGACTATATCAAAATTAAAAGTGATCTCAGGTTTTCGAAAAAGGACCTGGATATTTTTGAAGTTCATGAAGGATGGGTTCATTTAGGGACAACTCTCAATGGACAAAACCAGCCTTACGCTAAATGGCTTGCTAAGGGACCGCCGTGCTCGACAGCGACACAAGAAGGTCTTGCGGTCACTATGGAGCTCTTTAACTTTGCCATGTTCCCCAGAAGGGCCAAGAGACTAAACGATCGCCTTGTGGCCTGTCAGATGGCCGAAGATGGAGCGGATCTTTTAGAAGTCATCAGGTTCTTTAAAGATAAAGGACAGGAAGATTACCAGGCCGTTAAAAACGCCGGCCGTATTTTCCGAGGAGCACCTCTTACTGGCGGATCTCCTTTCACTAAAGACATCTCTTACTTAAAAGGCTTCGTCATGATTTACAATTTCATGCGTATGTCGATTAAAGAGGGACGAGCGGATTTAATTCCATTTTTATTTGCCGGCAAAGTGACGTTGGATGAGCTACCGGTCTTAAAAGATTATCACGACGAGGGTGTGATCACCCTGCCAAAATACCTTCCACCACAAATCAAAGACATGAACGGTCTGGCGATCTGGATGGCCTTTTCTAATTTCTTAAACCGCATGAAGCTGGAAGACATGTTCCAGGAGAAAAAGAATTTAGAAGTGACCAATCCATTTAGAAAGGTGGCTTAAGCTTTCGGGATATCTGTTTCAGCGACCCCTGGACAATTTTTAAATCTCTCCATGAAGTTTACTAAGTCAGGGTGCTTTTTAATGTCATACATTTCTCTAAACTCCAGCCAGTAAAGTAGAGAGTAGAGACTCATCGTCAGGAAGTTCCAGTCTTTTGCCGGCTCCTGAGTTTTTGCCCATGGAGTAATCAGGTTTAAAAGGGAAGGCAGGCGCTCTTTTTGGCGCTCGATAAAATAGTGGTTGCCAGCGTCGATATCGATGCCGCCTTTTCTTAGAGAAAAAAGATTTACAGCGCTGGCCAGAGTCGTATCAATGGCCGAAAGAATGTTCTCTTCTTCAATTGTAAGAGGCTTAAGACCTTTCTTTTTTGTAATGTAATTAAACATCACGCGCGAGTCATAAATCGGTTGGTCTCCATCCAGCATCATCGGAAGCTGGTTGAAGGGATTGATCGCCTTTAAGTATTTATTTCCTTCTTCTTCAAAGTAATTCACAGGTCTAAATTCAACGCTCTTATCCTCCCATAGCAGCAGGCGGATTTTTCTAACGTAAGGTGAAGTGAAAGAGCCGATTAATGTAAGTGCCATAAGTCATTTTCCTTTAAAGTGTGGTATGATAAAGCTACTTTTTAACATTTAAGAAATCAATTGGATTATTATGGACTGTCGTTGGTTTAAGACCAATCATTGCCGTTCTTGTGGACTCCTGGATCTTTCCTATCAGGAGACACTGGCGCTTAAAGAAAAGAAGTTACAATCACTTTTTTCAGGCACAAAATTGGAACTAATGCCGACGGTAGGCGTCTTGGCTGCGGAAGGTTCACGAAATAAAGCAAAGTTTGCGGTCTTTGGTGAGTTAGATCATATTCAATTCGGGATCGTCGACGGTACACTTCAGTTTAGAGACTTGGAAGAGTGTCCTTTGCATATGCCAGGCATGAATGAACTTCTGCCGCATTTAAAGTTAGAGTTAAAACAATTTAAAATTCCACCTTACTCGCTGGCAGATAAAAAGGGAGAGTTGAAATACTTAATTCTTTCCAAGACCCAAGGGCACGAAGAGTTCCTTCTGCGTTTTGTCCTGCGCTCAAAAGAATCGCTGGATCGTCTAAGAAAAATGACGACGGAGCTTTTAAGAAAGTTCCCGGCGATCAAAGTGGTGACGGCCAATATTCAACCGGAGCACAAAGCAGTGCTTGAAGGTGATGAAGAGATTGTCCTAACGAGCGAGCAAAACATCACTCACGTTTTTGGTAATGTGACTTTAAGCCTTGGACCCAGAAGCTTTTTTCAAGTCTCGCCGGAAATAGCCGGCAAGCTTTATAAGGCCGCTGGAGATGTGGTGCGCGATTATAACATCCAGTCGTTTCTGGATCTTTATTGTGGCGTCGGGGCCTTCTCATTCTTTGCGGCCCAAAATGCAGAGCGTGTATTTGGGGTGGAGATTTCCAAAGAGGCGATTGAGTCGGCCAGGAGCACGGTTACTAAAAATAAAATCAAAGGTGAGATTGGTTTCGAGGCCCTTGATGTCGAAGCGTTTTTACAGACTCAAGGGGCAGCGTACGAAGCCATTTTAGTGAATCCTCCACGCAGAGGGCTCAATGAAAATATCGTCAAGAGTTTACTGAAGCTTGGCCCAAAAGTGATTATATACTCGAGCTGTAATGCGGAAACGCTGGCCCGCGATTATGACATGATGAAAGAGCATTACACGATTTCGCGCGCGCAAATTTTCGATATGTTCCCCTATACGGAACACTTTGAAACGCTAGTGGTTATGAATTATAAAGGCGCTTGATTTCAGTGATAAGCAGCTTTTCATTGAAAGGCTTATTAAAGAAACGATTGTTGGAATTTGTCTTATAAAAATCAGCGAATTCCGGATAGTCTTCTAGGTCTCCACCTGAGAAAAGAAAGAAAGGAATGTTCTGACGGATAGAGTTGAAGCGATATAACTCTCCACCTGAAGCGCGTGGCATTTTATAATCTGAGATGACTAATTGAAAATCGCTGTCCTGATTCAGGATGTCCATTGCCTCATGTCCATTCGATGCAGTTGTGATCTCGCAGTCTACTTCACTAGAGATCAGCATCTCGAATAAATCGAGTAGCATTTCTTCATCTTCAACAATCAGGATTTTAAATCTTTTCATATTATTTTCTTTTTTTAATCTATCGGAATAAAGTAGAGTAAAGAGAAGACTACCAAGATTAATTTAAACTTAAGAAAGTTTAGGAATTATATGGATAACCTAATCAACTATTATCTAAACAAAGATCCATTAGAATCATTTTCCAGTTGGTACAATGATGCCAAGAAAGTAGAACAAAATCCAGAGGCAATGACTCTCTCGACGGTTGATACTTTTCACGGCCGCCCAGATTCAAGAACTGTTTTGTTTAAAGGTCTTTCAGAGGGAAAACTGACCTTCTATACGAACTACAAAAGCACAAAGGGGCGCGAGCTAGAGGCCAACAATGAAGCTTGTTTATTGTTCTACTGGCACGTTTCGAAGCGTCAGGTTCGTATTCAAGGAACCGTCAAGAAAATGGATGAGGCCAGTTCCCGCCGTTATTTTCAGTCCCGCGACAGGCAAAGTCAGCTGGCCTCTTATATCTCTGAGCAGAGTGCTCCGATTGCCGACAAAGATGCCCTGATGAAGAAATTGGAAGAAGCGACCAAAGCATTTGATGGAAAGGATATTCCATTACCAGCGACGTGGGGAGGCTTTTATTTTGAGCCTTATGAATTTGAATTTTTTGTCTATGGAGATTATCGTATTAACGACCGTTTCCTTTTTACAAAACAAAACAACGATTGGATGATCACTCGTTTACAGCCTTAGGAAGAGATTTATGAACGCCAACAGATTTACCGTTGACCCAGTCATTGAGCAAAACTCAGTTTTTATTGCCAATTTGGGTCTTAGTACTGTCTTTTTAAAAAACGATAAAGAGAACCCATGGTTTATCCTGGTTCCTAGAAAGACAGGTGCAATCGAGTTGGTGGATTTAAGCCACGAAGAACAAACAATGCTAATGGAAGAAATTTCGATCGTATCGGAGTTTTTAAAGTCGCACTATCAGCCGCATAAATTAAACGTTGGTTCCCTTGGCAATATTGTTCAGCAGCTGCACATCCATGTTATTGCCAGATACCCTACAGACAGAGCGTGGCCGGGACCCATTTGGGGATCACCGACCACGATTGAATTTGATGAACTTGAGCTTGAAAACTTGAAGTCGAATTTTTCTGAATACGTCGAGTAATTCTTATAATTTTTAGGCCACTTTATTATTATCTTCAGTCGTGCCGGCAATGGTTTTTTCTGCTCCACCGGCACCGATTGAATCAATATACTTGTTGATTGATTCCGGTACTTCCTGGAAAAAGTCGTCATCACGGAAATAAATCTTTTGTTTAAGCGGAGCACTCTCCATAGCGGCCTGAGTGAAATAACGTTGCAGACGGTATAGCGGCCCCGCGATCTTGTGTGAGTAGAAGAGCCCCCAGAGTCCAGCGATTCCCGAGATGCTTAGGGCCACTACTATGAAAACGTTGGTCATAAATTGTTTCTGTTCGTGAATCATTAAAAAGAAAGGATGATCAGGAGGAAGATTAAGAGCTTCCCCTCGCTGCATATAAGAGTGGAAAAAGTAATCGTTTGCCAGGTAGATCACCGACATTGAACAAATCGAGATTAAGAGCAATGAGATCATGAACTGGATCTGGAAGTCGTTGTTGATCAAGAACTTCTTTTCACGCAATAGTAAGCTGACTAGCGGGATTCTTTTTTTAGTTGTTTGCATAGTATGGTCCTGATTATTGATTGTTCCCATAGATCATTTCCTCTTTTTCATCTTGGTTGTAATTCATTTCAATTAACTTATCTTCAATCGACGGACCATCTTTAACGTCGTCGATGAAATCATCCACTTCTTTCTTTTTTGTCTTTTTGAAAGAAGCTACTGTTCGGCTGATGTCTCCTTGAGACTTGAAGGCCATGATTCTATCCATGAAAGAGTCTTCGCGGATCAACTCATTGATGTATTCAATTTCTTCCATGTTCAGACCGTTTTCAGCAAGCGATTTGATCATGTTGATTTCCGGATAAGTGTAATTTTCCTGAATCATCAGGTAGTACACGAAGCGCGGGTCCCACTTTTCAGTGTTAGTCACAGTTTCTTTGAGCTTGTTTTTCTTCTCAATGATGGCGTCCTGGATACGCTTGATGTCTTTGATGGTGCTATTGCGGTCCATATAACTTTGTTCCAGCATGGCCTGCAATTCTTTTACACCTTCTTTTGTCTCATACCCTTGTTTAGCAGTCTTGATTTCTTCGCGAGTAGAGTCGTCAATGCGAACGTTGTTCTCATTAATAACGGCTCCGATTTTGTCCAGGTCGCGCTTTCTTTTAGCAGAAAGTACACTCCCTTCAGATTTAAGATTCTCATCAAGAACTTCAGCGCTTGTCACTTGTGCCTTTTGAGAGCGATCGTTGTCTTTTAGGAAGAAGTAGACTCCCCAAAGAACCAGAAAGCTCGTAAAGGCCAGAATGGAGATTGTTCTCATAATGGTTTCTTTCTTTGATTGTTGCGATTTTGTTCTAAAGTCCAAAAACGTGCAGCTGACAAAATCCCAATGTTGATTGAACCTATTTTAGAGAAATGAGTGAGAGCATCAATAGGAGTCGGGGATACTTGGAGAAAAGTGAAGGGATACGAGGGTTTGAGGGCGATTTTAAAGAAAATTTAGAGTCTTTGAAAATTCCTAAAAAGTGGCAAAAAAAAAGGGCAGGATGACCTGCCCTTAAGATTGCGAAGCTAAAATTTTATTTTCCAACACTTGCAGGCATTCTTCCGCCAGTAACTGTTTTTTCTTCAACTTTTTGAGCAATGGCTTCATTGCCTTTAAGTTGGATAATCGCCAGCTGGTCGTTTGATTTTCTAAGCTCTAGAGCAAGCTCAGTATTAACCTTAATAAGGTTTTTCATATCATCTGCAGGTTTCATTTTTTCAAGTTGTCTTTGGTATTCCATAACTGTTCTCGTCTTAGCAACCAGCTCCTTTTTAAGGTAAGCTGTTTCTTCGCTGTAACGTTTTTCAGTTAGAGCAGTCATCTTATCAGTGTTAATTGATTTCTCAATTAAACGGTCTTTTGATTTTTTTAGCTCATCTTCAAGATATGTGATTTTTTCTTCATACAGTCTTTGTTGCTGATCAAGCAGCTTATTAAGATTGGCAATCTTCATGTCTTTTTCATTATCAGTTACTGCCACTTGCTGATTAGGGAACTTATAATCTGAAACCGGGTAAGCAGCATATGATGCTTTTCCACCTTCAGTATAAAGAACTTCCTTGGCCTGCACAGAGACTGTTGCAACTGTTAATAATGTCAGGATTAATAGATTCGCCTTCATAAGTATTTCCTTTAGTAGTTTAAGGTCTATGAAGCTTGTCGGTGAGGCAGGTAAAATACTTTAGTAAAAAGCTCGGTAAGGCCCAAATAAAAAGGCCCGGGATCACCCAGGCCTTTGATTATTCTAGAGTTATAGACTTTCTGGAGTCGCATCCCAGTGTGTAGATGGAACGCCTTTTGAGTTAATTTTAACAACTCTTGAGTAAGAGTCCAGGATCTCGGCCATTAGGGCAGACTTCTCTTGCTCTGAACACTGATCACCACAAGCTTTCAGCATTTCAGCAGTAAAGATAGCACCAACAGTATAAGGTCCGTTTAGGTTTTCATCACAAGCATAGGCCCCTTCAAGGTTGTGACCTGCTGGACATTTCGAGTGAGTGAAACCAAGGCTCACACCATTACCGTCACTGTGGCGCGCTTCATGGAAGAAAACACCAAGGCGGTAGATAGAGTTTGCTACAGCTTCTTTATTTGTCTTGTTAGGGTTAACCTGAGGCATGAAGAGACCTTCACCAATCTGGATGATTCCCACTCTTGGAGATTCAACAACAGCTTTGATTGATTTCTTTAATAGACCTCTTGAGATCTTTAGAGAGTAAACTTGTTTCTGTTGTTTACCACCCATATAGATACCAGCACCGATATTACTCATGACCGTAATACCTTTTTCTTCCTCTTCGTTGATCATGTTGTTAGCAAGACCGTATGGAAGAACGTCTTGGTTTGGAAACGTTACTCCAGATCTCTCAACAGAGATAACTTTTTTAATAAGAAGTTTTGGAAGTGTGAAAGCGTTTTCTTCGATAACGTAGTTAACTCTTTCTGATAACCAGCCTGTTGCTGAATTAGTGTCAACCTTGCGAAGTCCGATGATTTTTAGATCTTCAGCAGATGTGTCGCCTTTGAACTTAAGGTTATCCAGGACATTTAAGTCTTTTTCGATCAAGTCTCTAAGGTTAGATTTAACACCTTTTGAAACAATGATATCGCTTGCGTGAGTAAGTGCAGACGTGGCCAGAAGTGAAGCTAAGATGATTTTTTTCATGTTTTTTCCCTGAGTGTGTAAAGCTAGGTCACCATACCTTTTTGAGTAAAATTCTCAAGTAACCTGAAAACTTTACACAAACCCATGATAGTAGAAGAGGCTAGTTGTTTTTTATTTTATTTTCATGCCTTAGCTCTCTTTTTATAAGGTCTTATACTGGATAACCGATAAAACCCTTATGAATAGAAATAAGATAAATTTTATCCTCGTCACTTTAATCCTCTCAATGCTGGCTTCGTCGTGCTCGTACTGGCCTAAGACCCATATCGAGAATGAACAGAACCGTGAGATTGCGGCTTCCGAAGTCGATCAGATCATTGAGGAGCTTAAAAGTTATTATGAAAGCAATATCAGTCTGGCGAGAAAACAAGAGATTCAGACTGTACAGGAAAACCTGCTTAAGTATTTAATCGAAGCCACCTCGGCCGATGATGCTTACAAAATCAAAATCTATAAAGAAGCCTCTGAATACTTCAATAAAATCTATCCGCTGATTCTCTCTAATATGAGAAACGAAAAGCAGGGGATTAATGAGTTTAAAGAAATCAAGAAGGCTCCACTCTGGACACTTAAAGAAGAGCTTCGTTTCCTTAATAAGGAAGCTGACTCTCTTCCTGCTCCCAAAGTAAAGATTGATTTACTTCAAGGGCTCTCACTTCTTTCTCAATTCTATAAAGGTGTTGATAAACAAACCAAAGAAAAACTTGGGGCCAATTACCAGGCCGGCGTGACGAAAGTGATGGGAGAAAATTTTGATCTTCACCCAAGCTTTAATGAAATCGAAGCACTGCTTGAGAGCGATGGCACTGACGAAGAGAAGATTCTTAAGGCCATTAGTACGATTGAAAAGAAAATTAATAAACACGAATCGAGAATCAGGCACATTGGAAGTGAGATCGCCAAAAGCGGTCACGTCGATATGAACAACACTCAGCTAAGGCTTGTTGTGACGTTCATGGATTATTACTTCAATAAGATGCCAGACGACGTGATTAAAACCATTATGTCTGAACTGGTCACTGGAGGCGCGAAGCTTCCGGAAGAAGAAGTGATGAAGATTGTATTCCAAAACACTGGACCAGGGCTTGGGAAAGTTCTGCAGCAGATTGGAAAAGAAAAAGGGGTAGGAGATAAATTCTCTAAGCTCATGGGGATTTTGGAGTCTTCTGGTAAAGAAGTTCCTATTCATTTGGTGCGCGAAGTTGTTGAGACAGATAAAGGTGGATTTGAAGTTAAAGACATTATCAAAAAACCTTTAGGGACCGGGACTATCGCTCAGGTTAACCGTGCAAAGATCTGGCATGATGAAAAAGAAGTGGATGTGGCCCTGCGCTTTTTAAAACCAGGTGTTGGCAAACGCTGTAAAGAAGATATCGCAATTCTTCGCCAATTTGTTCCTGAGAACGAAGCTCTCTTTGCCAAAGAAGGTGTCGAAGATATCAAGATTATGTCGACACTTATTGATAGTGTTGAAAAATTCCTTGATGAAGAAGTGAACTTAAGTGTTGCTGTTGCCAGACAGAAAAAAGCTTTTGAAGTCTACAACCGCTCAGTGAAAGTTTCTGGCTCGCCAAAATTTAAGATGCTGGAGATGCGTGTGCCTGAGGTTTATCTTCCACCAGAAGGAAAATCAAACCTGCACATCCAGGAATTCGCCGGAGGTGGCGTAAAGTTTGCTGAATTAGATGATACGGCCACAAAAAAGATCGTCGCTGAAGAGATGGTGAGAATGTGGTTTGAAGAGGCCCTTTTTAAAAGTGGTTTCTTGAACGCCGATCTTCACCAGGGGAACTTCCGCATCGTCTTAATTGAAGAAGACAACAAGATTAAAGTTCAGCTCTATGACTTTGGTCTCTCTTCAACGCTAACAAAAGAAGACCAACGCGCTTTCTTATTAGTAGGGGCAGGAGCTTATATGAAGTCGCCAAACACCCTGGCCGACGGGCTTATGGTGTCGATGGAGTCACAAGATAAAACCTTGCGTGCGAAACTTTTAAAAGACATTGAGTCTGAAATGAAGGTGAGTCCAAATAAAAGACCAGAGGACTGGGTTGTCTGGTGTGTACAAAAAAACTACTTCGTCTCAGACAATCTGGGGGCCTTCGCCCGTGGATCACTTCTTTTAAAGCAGCTTCCTGAGAGCATGGGAGAGACAGAGATGTTCAAGGATACCATCGTTAAGACGGCGGTAAAAAACCTAGGGCATGCTGTCGCTGACCGCGATTATGAGTATCCCTTAAAGAAAATCGACATGGTTAAAATAGGGGCACGACAAATAAAAAATTATTGCATGGACATTTTTAAGTCGTTTTTTAAATAGTCGATGTTATACTTTTTTTATGGATAAAGTGAAACCCACTGTTCTGCTTGTAGACGACGATTCTGGCCTCCTGGAAGTCTTTAAAGAAGGTTTGGAAGATTTGTCTTTTAATGTCCTGATCGCTCACAATGGCGTTGAGGCCAAGAAAATCCTCGATCAAAATAAGAAAATTGACTGCCTGATCACCGACATCTCGATGCCGGAGATGAATGGGGCGGAGCTGGTGACTTATCTTCGTGGAGAAGAGAGGGATATCCCGGTCTTTTTCATTACCGGGTACATGGATTACTCGCGCGAAGTTTTAAATTCATTTCACCCAAAAGCGGTGATCTTTAAGCCTTTTGATATTGAAGAGGCGGCGCTGCTTATTAAGAATCATTTTTTAAGAGCTTCGTAGCTACTTCCAAAAGTCTCGTGAGTGCTGATCGAAAAAATGCTCCAGTGGAGCATTTTTACTCATTATGAAAGAGTAATAAAAAGTCTTCATTTTTAAGAGTTCGATCAGCCGTCGAAGGACGGGTCACTAATTATTTCCAAAAGTCTTCGTGATAATTAAAACCAGTCAACTTCTTCACCCTCTGCAAATACTCATGAATCTTCACATCAAATTGATACTCAGGAACCACATACATTCCCCACAAGTGGGCGGCGATCATAATGTCCATAATAGTCAGCTCTGAACTCTTATAAAACGGTTTTAACTCCGTTAAAAGCTCCGTGCCGATTACTGCATTCAATTTATCTACAAACGTCTGTTGATTTTTTACCAGGTCTTTAAAAGGCCCACGTTTCACTTCTTTTTTTGTCTGGAAATAATGGCGGGACTTCTCATCAAACTCCGGGGTCCAAATCCAATAAGGCATGGCCAGGGAGTGAACAGGAGAGCCGATTTTATCCAGAAGCGGGTTTAAAATAGCTTCATTCTTAGTTAGTTCTTCCCACTTTAGTAGATTCTTTGGGTCTTTCAGTTTCAAGATATCTAAGCTTTCATTCATCGCCTGCCCGTCGAACTCCACGATCGGTAGCATCTTTTTTCCCGTGAGTTTCAGAGGAGTCGCCTCATCATCGTAAGGTGTAACGTGAGATTCATAGGTTACATCAAGTAAACCAAATCCCATGCGGACTCGGACACAAAAAGGGCAATGGACGTAGTGGTAAAGTTTCATATTTGTCAGTTCTCTATTAGGTCGGGAATACTTACTAATTTCTCTCCAATATACACCGATAAGTGTCCCATGAAAATAGCACTTTGGTTGACATTTTTTTCTTCAACATCTCTTCTGGCACAGGAGTTTTTACCTCCTTCAGACAAAGACCTGATGGCGGTGAGCTTTAACTTTTTAGAAGAGTCAAAAAGAGTGATGTCCAAAGTCCCGGAAGAAGACTGTGACAAAAAACGCGAGAAAGAAAAAAAGGTCATTGAAAAACCACAAGGGCAGGAAATTTTCTGTCTGTGTGAGCTTAAAGACGGACAAATTAAAGACCCATCGTTACTTGAATCACTGATTGGTGAGTACGATTCTGAATTAACCATCAACACTGGTAACGACAACTTCTTGCATGGGGGCCTTCAGAAAATGGGTGATAAGGCCCGCTCACTTGATGGCGATGACCGTGGAAGAACATTTAACGGTGGTTTGAACTACAGTTTGATTGGAACAGAAGGCGAATTAAAACTTAATCTAGATTCCACCGGTTTTGGAAAATTCAGCAAAGTCGACGGTTATAGAAAAACCCCTGACGGAAAATATTATTTAAACTTCCGCGAAGTCAACACGCTTGATTTGCGCCTGGATAAAAATTTCAAAAAATCAGAGAGTGAAAAATCATACTGGATTGGAGAGTTTAAATTTACCAATGAAACAGACGATGGAAACTTAAGCCGTGGAGTTCAGGAATGGTGGCACTCATTTAACAAAAAACAACTGGGTATGAATGTTATCCAGTACAAATACTTAAACGAAGAGCCTGATAGAAACACTGTGACTATCATGGGTGGTGTAGGAAAAGAATGGATTAAAAATATCGGCAACTGGAAATGCCAGACGCGCCTAGAGGCCAAGATGGGAGCGAGTGTGGATTTTTCCGGGAATATGTCGATGGAGGTGGCAGCGAAGGCCGAAAATAAACTTTCGCACTCATCGCTTCCATGGCTTGCCCTTTCAACCTGGGTTTCTGCTGGCACTGGCGCGATGGGACCCGGAGGCGAAGGTGGAATCATGATCTCCGCTGAAAAAAAATTTAGAAAAGTCACTATCAAGCCTTTTATTGGCATCGAACGTCATAGAACTTCAATGGATAAAAAATTTGGCGAAGTTTCCGGCAAGCCTTATGAGAACTATCACGTTTTAGGCGTGACAATTAAGTATTAATTGATCAACATAGTTTCATGAGAAAAATTTCAAAAGAACTCAATGCGCTTTTTTGGACGCAGCTCTACGGTGCACTTAACGACAACCTTTTTAAAAGTGCCCTGGTCATCCTGATCACTTATAAAAATATCAGCCTTTTTGGAGTCAATTCTGCTTCAATGGTCGCTTTGTGTGGTGGTGTCTTCATTCTTCCATTCTTTTTAGTTTCAGCAACCAGCGGGCAATTAGCTGATCGCCTGGACAAGGTCTGGCTTTCTTACCGTATCAAAGAAGCGGAAGTTGGAATTGCGATTCTTGGGGCCCTGGGACTCATGATGGATAATTACTACATCATGCTATTAGTGCTTTTTTTACTGGGACTGCAATCGACTTTTTTTGGACCAATCAAATACTCACTTATCCCGAATTATGCATCTAAAGAACAATTGATCTTCGCTAATGCCATGGTGAGTTCTGGGACATTTGTGGCCATTTTATTGGGAACCATTATCGGCGGGATCGCAGCAAGCCTTGGAGACAATTACTGGCCTTTAATTGCGGTGCTTTTAATAATTGCTTACCTCGGGCTTTATTATGCGAAAAAACTTCCGCTCTTAAAAGACCCTAATGAGATAAACGATGTAGACCGTCAGATCAAAGTTGACTGGAATTTTTTTACGTCGACAAGAGATATCTTAAAGCTGGTTTTTAAAAATCCAATGACAGCGCTATTGATTGTAGGTCTTTCTTGGTTTTGGTTTATGGGGGCAGGGCTTTTATCACTTCTGCCTTTAGTGGCCAAAGATATTTTTCATGGCAGTGAGGCCGTGGCGACGATGATGCTTTTTACTTTCACCATCGGAATGGGGGTAGGACCTTTTCTTCTGGAGAGAATGACAAGAGGAAGAGTGAGACGTTGGGTAATCCCAATGAGTTTAGTGGCAATGACTCTGGTGATTTTCGATTTATCTTACGTTATTAAAATTGCTTCAAGACAGAGTTTTCTTTTGAGCCTGACTCAAAATATTGGGATCAAAGATTTTTTTGCTCTTAACATGAGTGTGAGAACGATTGTCGATTTATTTCTCCTTTCTCTTTTTGGTGGAATGTTTACTGTTCCTCAGTTTGCGGAACTTCAAAGAGTGACTAAAGACAGCGAGCTTTCGCGAATTGTGGCCGGCAATAACATCATTAATGCTTTGGCCATGGTAACCGTTTCAGTTCTGCTGATGTTATTTCACCAACAGAAATTTTCTCTTTCTCTTATCATGGGAATCCTTGGTGGCCTAAACATTGGTATGTGTATCGCTCTTTTATATTTCTATAAAGAGGAATTTAATAAGTTCTGGAGATTTTAATTTGAGTAAATATAACGCCATCCTGGTTGATTTAGACGGGACTCTTTGCAACGTTGAACACCGAGTTCACCACGTAAAGAGTAAACCAAAAAACTGGAAAGCTTTTAACGAGGCCATGGATCAGGATGAATCTTATTTCTGGTGTATTGAACTGATCGCCGCCATGAAGGCCCGTGGATACAAAGTTTATTTTGTCACAGGAAGAGACGAGAACTTTCGCGCAATGACGGATGCATGGCTTAAGCGTCATAACGTTTTGCATGACGGACTATATATGAGGGCCGTAAACGACTTCCGCGAAGACTCTGATGTCAAAGAAGAGTTGTATAAAAAGGAAATTGAGAGTCACGCTCAGGTATTGTTCGTTGTAGATGACCGAAAAAGCGTGGTCGAGCGCTGGAGAAAGATGGGGCTTACATGTCTGCAATGTGCTCCCGGTGATTTTTAGGAAATCTTAACATTCAATCAAAAAACCTCGTGGTAGAAATGCTAGTCGCTCAAACCATGAAAAAGGATTTTTTGGTTATGAATACATTCTATCAAGTTCCCAACTGGCCCCTTGTCTCTTTTGAAAATGAAGCCTTCATGAGCCTTAAGAAAATGTTAGTGGGTTTTCTCTCATCGCATTTGCTTAAATCACGGCCTTCAATTAACCTATCTTTAGATTATTACGGATTCGATACTCTTTTCATTGAGAATTACTAAGGAAGGTAAAACATGAAACTAACTTCTGTTGTGGCGATCGCCATGCTTATGTCTGTTAGCTGTAAAATGGAACAGTCAAAAACTGATGATAAACCAGATCAGGGAAATCAGCCGATTGTTGTTTCAACTGAAAGAAATTTTACTGACTCTGAAGTTGCGATCGGAAAAAGAATTTGTGCTGCTTTAAAAAATAAGCGCGAGCTTTTTGAAACGATTACAAATATGCAGGAGCAATTCCGCTTTAGAGGGGAGAGCAGAGACTGTGGTCAGGTTAACCCATCAACAATCGTCGAGTTTCCGGCCTCTATTTCAAATACCAGCACAACTGATTTTGAATATGTTTCAACGAGAGTCAATTTCTTTAGAGACGTGATCACTGACCAGTCTGGAGTGATGAAACCTTTTTGTGATGCTTTTGCAAAAAATGGAGCGGTTTCAAATCAAATTGCGAGCGGAAATAATTTTCTACGCTTAAATCTTCTTATCAGCGAAGGCTATGATCGTATTGAAGTGGCAAAACTCAACAAGGATAAATCGCTTGTGAGCACTGAAGCAGTTTCAATCATCACTTCAACGACACAAGCGGGTAAGAAATTTTTTGGAGTGGAAAAAGACCGCATTCGTTACTCTCTATGTTCAAGCGCAACGAATGCAAAACAATTCTCATCAGTTAGACAAATCTGGCTAAGTGCTATAACTCCCTTTTAGTTAAGGGAGTTATAAGCTTTAACGATACCTTCAGCAGATAGATCAAAACGAGCATAAAGCTGGTCTGCTTTATAAGCACTTTGTCCAAACTCTCCGCCAATTCCCAGTGTCTTTGCCTTAAACTCAACACCGTTAGTATGAAGAGCGTGGATGATCATTGAACCCATACCACCAAGAACCTGATGATCTTCAACCGTGATCATCTTGCCTTTTGTTTTAGCAAGAGCAGATTTTAATGTTTCAACATCAACGTGGTTGATGAATGAGTTATTGATAACTGTCGCTTTAACACCTTTTTCTAAAAGTTGTTTCTGAGCAGCTAGTGCTTTTCCAACCATTGGTCCTGCTGCCACGATCGTGACATCAGATCCTTCTGTTAACACTTGAGCTTTGTTCCAGGCGTACTTAGCACCTTCAACGTAGCTTACCGGGTGATTTTCTCTTCCTAAGAAGAAAACAGTTGAGTTTGGAGTTTTTCCAGCTTCACGGTCTTTAGCAAATTGAACCAGGCACTCGTACATTAAACTTTCCGCTTCACTTGAAGAAGAGCAGTTTACAACGTTCATGTGTGGGATTGATGAAAGAGCAGCAAAGTATGTTGTTGCCTGGTGAGAAGCACCGTCAGCAGCATCCTGGAAACCAGTGTGAGAGAATAGAGCGATAACTGGAGCTTGAGAAAGACCGGCCATAATGAATGGAAGGTTCCCTTTTGTGATTCCGAATTGAGCGAATGTATCGACGATTGGAATAAGACCTACTTTAGAAAGACCGATAGCTGATGAAACCATGTTGGCTTCAGCGATACCAACGTCAATGTAGCGGTCAGGGAATTCTTTGTGGAAAGCTTTAATTCCAGTTGAGCTTTGAAGATCAGATGAGATTGAGAAAACTGGAAGGCCTTCTTTCGCCGCACGGATAATCGCGCGGGCAAATCCGTCCTGAACTTTTTCAGTTTTAGCTGCAGGAGCAGAAGCCTCTTTTGGAGCTGGTTTCGATTTTAAGATATCTTCTGCCCAGCTTACGAATTCAGCTGGAGCTTCACCGTTGTAGATTTCTTTAACAAATGCAACGAGTTTGTCGTCGTAAGCAGAAAGAGGGTAGCCGTGACCACCGCTTGCGCTCTCAACAGTTGATTTAACACCGTAACCTTTGATTGTTTTAAAAACGATGGCGACAGGTTTTGCTGGATTTGCTTTTGCCGTTTCAATGGCCGCTTCAATGGCCAGGTAAACTTTTTGTAGGTCGTGACCTTCAGCAACTTTTACAACTTCCCATCCAAGTGGAGCAAGAGCTTCAAATGTAGGGGTCATTGAGAATGAATCAGCATCAATTCTTCCACCAAGTTTAGTGTTATTGTCTGAAACAATCATTACGAATGGATTCATTTTATTTTTAGCGGCAAGACCTGGGATGGCAGCGAATGATTCGCGCGCTTCACCTTCCATTGCTCCACCATCAGAGATTGTACAAATAGTGACGCGGTTATTGCCCACGATTTTATCGGCCATCGCCAGACCTTGTGCCTGTGGAAGACCTGAACCAAGAGGACCGTTAGAAATTAAAACTCCTTGTGGATTCAGGTGAGCTTCACCGTGACCAGTAAGTTTACTTTCAATACTTCTGAATTTTCTTAGACCATCAAAGTTTTGATCATCAAAACCGTAGTTTGCTCTTAGAGCATAGATTCCGTTTTCAGTGTGTCCAGCATCGTTAACGAAGTGGAAACCATCAAACCAGTTTTTTGTTTTATCAGCGAACATAATCGCGTGAGTTGCGGCCATGATTTCAGCAAAAGCAGCAGGTCCACCCCAGTGGCAAGCAGCTCCTCCGATTGTCGCGTGTTGGTTCATCAGTGCTACCAGAGCACGAGTCGCGCGAGGATCAGCAACAGTCACATCCTGACCAGCTTTGTTCTTCACAGTAAGAGCGTATTTTGGAGATTGTTTTGGGTTCATTGCGAGCGATGCTTTAAAGTTGAGCGCTTTAATCATGGGGAAATCTCCTATGGGTTAATTAGATTGGACTAAAATTTGGTAAAGCATAGCAAAAGTTTGTGGCATTTTTTAGGATTATTTTCCTAAAGATTTATTATGCTTAGGGCCTAAAACTAAAGGGAATACTCCGAATATACTCAGTTTCCCCATGTAAGGCCGAAAATCCTTAAGAAAATGGCCTGCTTTGACGATAAAATCTATTGTGAGGTAGAGGTATGTGCGAAATTTGTAAATCGGAAGGCAAAGACTACAGATTCTTAAATGGGACGAAAGACCATATTGTGACTCAGCAGCTCTATAAGGTTTATAAAAACTCAGTTGCCCCTGTGCGTTTATGTTATATCCACTCCATTGAACTTTTCATGATCGGTGAGAAGAGATTCCTCAGAGAGCACCTTTCTTTTGCGCGCGCTCTTGCGACTCGTTCAAAAAAATTATCTTCTGCGGCCGACTCTCCATTTGGCTTTTAGGTCTCAGTGTAGCTAAAATAGCTGCATGGAAAATCGAGACGTTTTACAAGCAAAAAGTTTTATTAACAATGAATGGGTTGGTCACTCAACGACGAATATTTTAGTTGTAAAAAACAAGTTCGACCAAAGCCCTCTGGCCACGGTGTCGTACGCTGATCCGTCTGAAGTTCAGTTCGCTATCGCCAATTCAGTCCAGGCCTTCCAGAGCTATTCTAAAATCAGTGCCGCTGAAAGAAGAGACTACCTGTTAAAGATCAGGGAAGGGCTTTTCCAGGAGCGCGATAAATTTATTAATCTCATCGTTTCTGAGGGTGGAAAACCCGTTAATTACGCCATTCAAGAGGTGGAGAGGTCTCTCTTAATTCTTCAGTCGGCAGCTGATGAGGCCATCCGTGTAGGTGGCGAAGTGGTGCCAATGGATTTTGGTTTAGGTAAAGGTAAATCGGCCTACACTAAAAATTATCCGATTGGACCAATCCTGGCGATTTCTCCTTTTAACTTTCCACTCAATCTGGCCATGCATAAAATTGCTCCGGCCTTAGCTGTTGGGTGCCCAGTGATTTTAAAACCATCACCATATACACCATTAACAGCGCTTGCGCTGGCTTCGTTATGTAAGCGCGTTGGACTTCCGGCCGGCGTTTTAAACGTGGTTGTTTGTCAAAATGAAGAAGCGTCTTTAATGCTAAAAGATGAGCGTTTAAAAATGCTTTCATTTACTGGTTCTGCAGAAGTGGGATGGAAATTAAAGAGCGAAGCTGGAAAGAAAAAAGTTGTCCTTGAATTAGGTGGGAACGCTGCCGTGATCGTCGATCGCACAGCAAATTTAGATGATGCCGCTAAAGCGATTGCCATGGGGGCCTACAACTACGCCGGGCAAGTGTGTATCTCAGTTCAAAGAATCTATGTTGATGCTGGAGTCTTTGATGAGTTTATTGAAAAACTTAAAACTGAAGTTGGTCTTTTAAAAATTGGAAACCCTGCCGAAGAAGGCGTGGTGGTTGGTCCAATGATAGATAGAGTTCACATCGATAGAATCGATAGCTGGATTCAGGAAGCTAAAACGAAAGGTGCTCAGGTAATCTTTGGTGGAAGCGTGCTTGATTTAGAGCACTCGCTTTATTCTCCGACACTTTTAACCAACACAACTGCTGATATGAAGATTGTCGCTGAAGAGGCCTTTGGCCCGGTGGCAATCATTGAAAAAGTTCAGTATTTTGATGAAGTCATCCGCGAAATCAATCGCTCACGATACGGACTTCAAGCAGGATTGTTTACCAATCAGCTCTCGCAAATGAAATACGCCCACGAAAACCTGGAAGTCGGGGCCCTGATAATCAATGGGGTGCCGGGGTTCAGAATCGACACGATGCCTTATGGCGGGGTGAAGGATTCAGGTTTTGGGCGCGAAGGTGTGAAATACGCCATGGCAGAGATGCTTGAACCTCGCCTTCTCGTGTACTAGTCAGAGAGAATCTGCTATATTGGGCTCTCACGTTTTTTGAATTTGGAGAGCCTCATGACTGTTCGCGTACGCTTTGCCCCGTCACCAACTGGATACCTTCACATCGGAGGAGCTAGAACTGCGATGTACAACTACCTTTTTGCTAAAGCAATGGGTGGAAAATATGTTCTTCGTATTGAAGACACTGACACTGAAAGATCAGAAAGAAGATATGAAGAAGCACAGATTGAAGACCTGAAGTGGCTTGATCTGCAACATCACGAAGGACCAGATGTCGGTGGAGACTACGGGCCCTACAGACAATCAGAACGCCTGCACATCTACAAAGAATACACTGACAAACTTCTAAAAGAGAAAAAAGCTTATCGCTGTTTTTGTTCTGAAGAACTTCTTGAAGAAAAGAAAAAGATCGCAGAAGAAAAAGGTCTTCCTCCACATTACGATGGAACGTGCAGACATTTATCTGATGCTGAAGTGGCCGATAAAATGGCGAAGGGAATTCCTTCAGTCGTTCGTTGTATCACTCCGAAAAAAGCTTACACGTTCACGGATAAAGTGCGTGGAGAAGTGACATTCCCGGAAGACATGGTAGGGGACTTCGTTATTGTTCGCGCTAACGATATTCCAGTTTATAACTTTGCGGTTGTTATCGACGATATGACGATGAAAATCTCTCACGTTATCCGCGCTGAAGAGCACTTAAACAACACTCTTCGCCAGCTGATTCTCTATGAAGCCTACAACGCCGCTCCTCCGACGTTCTGTCACGTATCCCTTCTTATCGGTCAAGACCGCCAGAAGCTTTCAAAACGTCATGGGGCCACTTCGGTAAGACTTTACCAGGAGCAAAATTATCTTCCATCAGCGATGCTGAACTACCTTCTACAATTAGGTTGGTCGCACCCTGAGGAAAAAGATATTTTCGATATTCACACTCTGGGAACGATGTTCAACTTAGACCGCTTCACTAAATCTGCTGCGATTTATGACATCGTAAAACTTAACCACATCAATGGTGAGCACCTAAGACTTCTTCCGACAGAAAAACTTATTTCTGAAGTGGAGAGAATTCTTCCTGCTGATCACCCATTCCATAAAATGGATGCTGAGTGGAAAGCTCGTTGTGTGACTTTAAGTAAAGAAAAAATGAACTTCTATAGCGATATCATTCCTCTTCTAAAACTTTACTTTGACTGTGAAGTTTCAACTGAAGCGGATTATGTTGAAGCAAGAAGCTGGGAGACGACTCCACAAATCCAGGCCTACTTAAAAGGCGAAATCGAAAAAGCAAAAGCTTCTGGTAAAAAATTTGTTACTGAAGCTGAATATAATGAATGGAGTAACCACGTTAAGGGCGAGCTTAAAATTAAAGGCAAGCAGCTTTTCATGGGAATTAGGGCCGTTTTAACTCTTCAGGCCCATGGGTCTGATTTGAAGTTTATTGTTCCTCTGACTCCGATTGAAGTTTTAGAAAAAAGAATCAATATGTAACTTACTTAAGGGCTTCTTCGGAAGCCCTTTTTTTTGGGGCTGTTTTTAGGTCTTTTTATTGGCATAGGGACGGGAAGGATTTGGCTGAAACATACAGTGAATACGGAACGTTATGAACCCAACTACTTTTGTAGCAGGTCTGTAAAGGAAAGACCCCCTATTATAGAGTAGTTAATAAAAAAGGATTATCGAGATGAAAATAAACATCACCCTACTGATGCTTGTTTCTTTAAGTGCATTGATGGAGGCCAAGGCCGCTTCTGTTCTTTTGTATTCTCCGGGAAAAATTCATTCGACAAAAAAAGGGACGTCTTCATCGACTTCAACTAAAGAGAGCACGACAAAGGCCTCGACGTCAGCGAGTTCCACAGCTTCAGCTTCCAGCTCTTCTTCATCGGTTGACCCGGGGATCATGAGTCAGATTGAAAAAGATTTTAACAATGCTTTAAATGGTGCGGTTGTTCCTGAGCTTGGAGATTCGATGAGCTGGGCCGGGGGAACTTTAACGAGGACAAAAAAAGGTGAACTTCGTTATGTGAATACGAACAATGGTTATTATGAAGCCACTTTAAAATCGACAGCTGATATTCCTAAGCTTGCCAGAGAAAATAGTGACATCAACAATACCTGGATTGCCCATTATGGTGTTGATATCGGAAACCTCACGAATGACAATGCTAAAAACCAGCAAGATGCCTATAGAACATCTATCAGTCATGTTGCCACCCATGGTTTGCAGGCCCAATACAACAAGGATAATCCGTGGAAGTTTGATAAAGGAATTGCCGCCTATAATGAGAATGGCAAAACCATTTTTACTCTAAATGGAAAAGTTGTGAGTATGAATGAATTGCAAAACAGCAACGAGTATAAGGCCCTGACGGGTGCAAACGTAGTCTACGATGAAAAAACAAGTGCACCTCAAACGCAAAAGGCAGCAACCGCTGCAACTCCCACCAATAGTGTCGGCAACATGGATTATATTAAAAGTGTTACCAATAGCTCTATTGAGATGTTGATTGAGGCATCAAAAAAGTATAAAGCGGGAGCTCTTTCTAAAGACCAGTATATCGAAGTGGCGCTTCAGGTAGGAGCGATGGCCGACTACAATAACAAGGTGGATAATGCAACGAAGGCCAATGGTAATACTTCAGCAAGCGCGCCGGCAGCGGCGGCCGATAAAAGTAGCGAGAAAGGCTGGTCTGAAAAAACTTTTGGTTTCAGCGATTCTGAACAAAAAATATGTTCACAAAATCCTCAGTTTGCTATTTGCAGACCTCAGGCCGAAAGACTTCAATACTTAAAAGATCAGGTCGCGAAGGCCCAAAAACCAATCTCCCTTAATTTCATCGCTTCTTTTGGGCCAGGCTTTGAAGGCTCTGAACAAGTTTTTGCGGATTGGACGAACACTTCTAAAACTTTTGTCGTCAGTTGTGATGAAGGGATGAACTCTTACGGTTTATTTTCTGGAGAAAAAGGAAAAACCGGACCGTGGAAGGCCGGCAGTAACCGCAAGTTCTACGACACTAGTGGAAACTATATAGGTGAAGGTGGTGCCTTAATTACTGTGACTCAATACGTGGATAAGGCCACTGGTGCACCGATGGTTGAGCCGAATGTCTTTTATCCGGCGGTAGGATATTGCCAGAAATGAAAACATTTATTCTTTTAATAAGTTTTTACATCATAGAGACGCCTGCCATGGAGCCAGGAAAATCCGGGCCATGGCAGAGTGTCTGCATTACTTATCCAGATGGAAAAGGTGCGTGCTATTTTGATGTTTCAAAAGAAACCGTGGCCCAGTTAAAAAAACAAGAGAGTGAAATGTTTCAGGCAAAAATAAAAGAGGCCGAAGAAAACGCGAAGGCCTTGGAGGCAGTTCAAAAATTTAAACAGGCCCAAGAAGATGAATACATCAAACAAGCTTCAGAAAGTGCGATGAATATGCTGGCCGAAGCGACAGCCAAATACAAAGCGGGGCAGATCACCAAAGAGCAATTCCTTGAGATTTCTCTGCAGGCCGGGCAAATGGCCTCTTATAAGAACCAAGGGCGTTGCCTCAACATGGGGCTCACCGGCACAGGCTGTACCCCGAAAAATTAAGGTTAAAACAGGTCATTTGGTAACCAAAATCAGCCTTTTTCGCTCACATTCCTTACAATTCCTCATCTGTAGGCGTTTTCCCTTGTAGGATCGTTTACGCCGCGATTAAATTTTCCCATTATTTTTTTAAGCATAAGAGGGGATCGCAATGCTTACTTTAATCATGGGACTTGCTTTAAGTGTACTTAACCCAGTTCACGCTTCCGTGAATCCTGACTGGTCGTCTGAGGCCATCCTGATTCCTGGCGAAGACCGCGCTAACATCTATCAGGTTTCTCCTGAAGAGTTAGAGCTGCTTAAAATGAACGGCTATAAGCACGCGATGAAATACCCGGTGACTGTCACTGGACTTTTAATCCCATACCGTCCGTTGATTAATGTTCTAAGTTCAGACAATAAAAATCCAGTTAAAGAAATCATTCTGGCCATCACGAAGTCGTATGCTGGTTTTAAATCAGAAGCAGAATTCTATGAATGGCTAGGTCTTTCAAAGTTTAACCCGATTACAGCAACAGGAATCTACAAGATGCCTCGTCCAGAAGGACAACCTGAAGCTCTTTATGTGGGAGCGGGGATTATTAAAAACGAAAACGGTGAAGGTTTGACCTTCAGCTGTTTTGCCTGCCACTCGACCAGTCTGTTTGGAACAACGGTTATGGGTCTGACGAATAAACGTCCGCACTCAAATAAACTTTTCCATATGGCCCGCCAGGTAGTTCCTAAAATCCCAAATGCTATTTTTAAAGCGAGCTCAAAAGCAACTGATGGTGAGCTGGCGATGTTTGCTCGTACAAAAAAGAATATTCTTTCAGTTGATAGTGTTGTCCCGCAAGTTCACGGTCTGGATACATCACTTCCGCATACAGCTTTAAGTTTGGCCAGAAGAAACAATGATGAGTACGCGACGAAAAATCCGATCTTGGAAAGATTCCCACGCGACAATGAGTTAAACACATTCGTTGCTGATTCTAAACCAATGCCGTGGTGGAACCTAAAATACAAAACCAGATGGCTTTCAGACGGGTCAGTTGTGAGCGGTAACCCGATCTTTACAAACTTCCTATGGAATGAATTGGGAAGAGGAACTGATTTACAAGAGCTAGAAAAGTGGATGCAGGATAACGGCAAAACAATTCAAGAAGTCACTGCGGCCGCTTTTGCTACAGAAGCTCCTCGTTACACAGATTTTTTCCCGGCGAGCTCAATTGATTTAGAAAGAGCAAAACGTGGAGAAAAACTCTTCAACCAAGCATGTATGAAGTGTCACGGAGAGTACCAGAAGGCATGGAATGCAGATAATGCCAGCGAGCTTTCTTCAGTTGATCTTTTAGTGACAACAAAAGTGATCTATCACGACAAGACTCCAGTTAAAGATGTAGGGACAGACCCTAACCGTTACCAGGCCATGAAGTATTTCTCTGATGCTTTAAATAACCTGGCGATCTCAAAATGGATGAAGACGACAGTCGAGCCGCAAGTGGGATACGTACCACCACCGCTAGTAGGGATCTGGGCGAGATACCCATACTTCCACAACAACTCGGTTCCAACTCTGTGTGCGGTTTTAAGTAAAGAAGAAGAGCGTCCTAGAACGTTCGTTCTTGGGCCGGCCGTCAATAAGGCGACTGATTTCGATCAAGACTGTGTAGGTTACCCGACGGGAAATAAGATCCCAAAAGAGTGGCTCAAAGACACAGACGCGACAATTGATACGAAGAAGCCGGGTCTAAGAAACATCGGACACACAAAAATGTTCCTTGATGAAGCTGGACGCGAAAAATTCACAGTGGATCAAAAGAAAGACATCATCCATTTCTTAAAGACGTTGTAAAAAATTAAGAGTGGGGATTAAGCGTTTCGTAAAGCTTGCGGCCGATCCATGCATCGGTCGCGGCATACTGAAGCTGATCAGGTTTTAAGTCGTGGGCTTCCCAGTTAGAAAGTTTCGCCTTTTTGCTCAAAGTGAGATTCAGGATTTCTTCCGTCATTCCCTTTAAACCAAAGTTCTTCATATTTCTTTCTTTAGCGATCTCTGAGAGCTCTACGAACCCATGAGGCGTGAAGTGGAAAAGCTTTTGAAGGGCCTTAATATCATCTCTAATGGCCACTCCGGCCTTCACCACGTGCTTGTCTTCAAAGATGATCTTGATTAAAGAAAAATCTTTTAGGAAATGCAGGCGAAAAAGCACAGCGACATCATCGCTAGCGAGCTGAAGTAGAGACACGTTGTAGAATTCACCTTTTTTAAATGCCGGCTTGGTTTCTGTGTCAAAGCCAATTAGGAGCTGGTCTTTGAGTAAATCTATGGCAGGGGCGATCTGTTCATCCTTAGTGACTGTGATGATCTGGCCTTTAAATTGGGCGCGGTCGAAATTTGGAGCGGAGTCTAATTTATCATTCATTGTAAAATTACCTAACTATTTGTACCATCATCTGGGTAAAAGTCTAAGCACAAAATGGAGTAACCATGCCTTCTTTCGACCTAGTTTCTAAAACAGATATGATGGAAATGAAAAATGCCGTCCAAATGGCCCAAAAAGAAATTGGGGCCCGCTACGATTTTAAAGGCAGTAACATCACCCTGGAGTTAAAGGACACGATTATCGAGCTAAAGGCTGAAGATGATTACAAAATGAGGGCCGCTCTTGATATTTTAAGAAGCCAATTGGTAAAGCGCAACATTGGTCAAAGATGTATCGATCCTGAGAAGATTGAGCCGACTGGAAACAGGATGCTTAAGCAGGTCATCAAGATTAAAAACGGCATTGAAAAAGAAAAAGCTAAAGAGATCAATAAAATTATCAAAGACTCGGGACTCAAGGTCTCTTCAAGCATCATGGACGACAAAATCAGGATCACTGGTAAAAAAATCGATGATCTTCAGGGAGCGTTTCATTTGCTTCGCACTCACAAAGAAGTGGATATCGAACTGCAAATGGAAAACATGAAGAGAGACTAGTGTGGACAAATTCAAAAAGGCGATTCCTTATCTTTTGGTGCTGCTGTTTTTAGGCTGGGCTTCGTACAAGTTTTTTATCGAAAGAAAGCCTGAGGCTGAACCTAAGATGACCTTAGATTGGGATCAGCTCGATGCCACGTCGGGGTCAAAAGCAGAAGAGTCGCCGGTCACTTTAAAAAAAGAAGCGCCACCAGAAGATAAACCCGAAAAAGTCCGCGAGTACACTTCACTTTCAAAGAGTGAAGAAGATAAGTTCCAGGCCTTTGATGAGATGGAAAAAAAATGGCTTTTGGAAGTTAAAACGGTTATCGGCGATCAGTTCTATGCTCAATACTTAGAAATGCGCGAGCGAAACGAAAAAGAAAAAATGGAAGCGTACAAAGAGTACCACGATTACCTTCGCCGCAAGCACGGTGATAATTTCAAATACAATATCTCAGAAGATCAAAGTATTCGCGAAAAGAAAATCAACCAGGATTACTTAAAAAAACTTTTAGAGCTTATTGGTGAAACAAAGTTTCAGGCCTATATCAAGGCCCGCGATAAGATCAATGAAGAGAATCGCAGAGCTGGTAAAGAGTTCATTCAAGTGGAGTTCTAGTGAAAATCACCAAGTGGAAAACAGTAAGTTCTGAAGTCGCATTAAAAGCTAATATCTTTCGTTATGTGAAAGTTAAAAGTGAGTCACCGACAACCGGAAAGGTGGGGGACTTTGACATTATTCAATGTTTAAACTGGGTGAACATTATTGCGGTCACTAAAGATAAAAAAGTTGTGCTTATTAAACAATACCGACACGGGACTGATCAGGTCACGGTTGAAATCCCAGGTGGAGCTGTTCATTTTAACGAAGATGTTTTCCTGGCCGCTCAAAGAGAGCTGCGTGAAGAGACGGGTTATTCTTCTTCAAACTGGAAGCATATCGGACGCGTAGACGCCAATCCGGCCTTTATGAACAACTACTGTGACACTTACCTTGCCCTGGATGCAGAGAAGACTCACGACCAGGAATTTGACCCGTTTGAAGAGATCGAAGTTTACCTTCGAGACCTAAAGGACATCCCCCAACTGGTTGGGTCAGGGGAGATTTCTCATTCTTTAGTTGTGGCCGCTTTTTATTTTTTAACTGCTGCTGGAGAGGCCTGATTGACCATGTAGTAAAGCAGCTTTCCGATGTTTAGGCGCTTGGCCTCGATTTTATCCATGAATGTATCGCGACAGAAGTCACTTTGAACGCACGAATTAAAGATTCCGAATTGAGCATCCGTCACCCAAGTTCCTGTTTTAGGAACTTCCATTTTTGAGGCCATATAAAGGAAAACACCTTTTGCATACTTCTCTTGCTCAGGCTTAAGGCCTGCAAGCGTGATAATAGAAGCACGGTATGTGAAGAAGGCCTCAGATAATTCTTTATAGTCGATGATGTTATCAGAGTTTTTATCAAATCTAATAAAAGTCGTTTCGATGTTTAACATCGCCCCGATAACTAGAGTTGTGTCACGACGGTTGACTGGAACACCCGGAGCATTGTTGTCACGGGCAAAACCTTCAACTCCCTTTAGGTAGTCCATGGTTTCTTTTTTGCTCGCTGTCGCATAGTAATTTGCCAGGCGAGGAAGAGACTTTTTATAACCAAGTTTATTTAAAACAAGATCGTAGAAATTTTCATTAAAACAGCTCGTTTCAAAGACCGGGTCTTCTGCATTGATGCCAGGATCACAAAGACCTGTCAGGTTTTCACTATGTTTTCCTGAAACTTCAACCGCAGTTAAAAGCATTCCGATATATTCAGTAGCTTCGTTGATATTGATGGCCTGGTCACCATTAGATTGTTGTTGGAATAAGTCAGCTAGCAACACAGCGTTGCGTGAGAATGTCTGGAAGTTAGGCGACCACAGTTTAAATTCCTGAAGAAGCGGTTTAGAGTCCAGAAGGAATTTTGAAAACTCATCCATTGAAAGCTGCATTTGCTTATTAGCATCTGTGTGCCCGTAAGCTTTTAAAAGCTTCCAGCTTAACCATTTCGCAATATTTACTTCAATGAAGCCAGACTTGTTTCTTAGGATTTGAGTGTCGTAAAAAGCACTTCCCGTCGAGTCCCTGAAGTAACGGAAGCTGAAAACGGTATCAGCGAAGCTGGTGTAAAGTTGTTCTAAACGAGGCTTATTCGTGAAGACATCGTATTCAGGAAGTTGTTTAAACTTAAATTCTTTCGGGTCAACTGGCCCTGGTTTACTCAGGATGTGGTTGTTGACGGCATCGTCATAAGTCACATGGTTGAAATACACTTTCTCAAAAAAGTCGTGAACCATGATTAAGACAGTGTCTAAATCTTTAAGGGTGATAGAGTCTGGTTTCCCCCCAATAAAGCGCGCTTTAAGCGCTTCAATACTTGGTTTAAAGGACTCTACGTCGTAGTTCTTTAAAAGCTTTTCAGCGAGTTTTACCACCTGCTCTGAGTTTAAAAGCTCAAAGTCATCCTGGTTGAATTTGATTGAGTGGTAAAGGTTTCTTACTGTCAGAAGGTAGAAGCGCATTTCGTCTGCTTCTGATTTAAAATTCTCTGACTTGCAGTAATAGACATCAAAGATAAGACCCATGATGCGTGGTAGTTTGGTAATAAGGTCTTTTAACTCATCAGTCGTGATGACTTCTTCATCCCCACCAACGATGACCTTTTTTAGGAAAATAAAAGAGTCGATACTTTCATTATCAATTTGTCCGTCGCCAATCTTCTTACTCATGTCGAGGATGAACTCGCGCATGTTTAGTTTTTTGGCCATTCCCGGAGACTTATCGATAACACCTACAGCAGCAGCGGCAAAACGCTCTGTTGATTCTTTAAATCTTTGACGAAGTTCCCAGAACTTCAGCTGGTTTTTATCTTCATCCATCGTTTTGATGATGTTTGTAAGAACCACGGCTTCCTGGTTAACTTGAACCAGAAGTTCAAAAAGAGGAGAGATGTTAGTGTGTGAAATGCGGTCAGCTTCATCTTTTAAAAGCAGCATGTTTAATTGGAAAATTAAACTTAGCCCTTTAATGATTGAATCACTTTGTCCTTCAAAAAATCTTTTAACGAAAATCCCTAGTTCGGCCTCTGTAACAGTTCCAGGGTGTTTAGCGCGTACATATTTTGTGAATTGAATGAAGTTTTCTTGTAAGCATTTGATTTGTTCTTTTTGATCTGCTTTAAAAATTTCGCCTAGTTTTGAGACATCGATTTTACAAGTCTGTAATTCGTCTGTCTTATACACGTCCACGTTTTCAACCGGTTTGTCGGAAACGTATCCGCAACTAGTGACGGCAAGGCACAAGGCGATCACTAGATGATTCAAGAGCTGCTTAAGTTTTTCCATAATAAACAGTTTAAAGATTGAATAGATAATGTCAAAATGGAATCTCCATAAATGAGTGTTTTTTACAGTGTTTTGAGTCTAGAACGCGTCAAGATTCTGTTAAACAAAAGACAGGCCAAAGGGCCTGGGAGAGCATGTGTTTTTTAGTAAGTATTTTTTACATAGTTTCTTGTTTTTAACGCTTTCTTCATTGGGAAATACCTCTCTTTCGGCCGCTACAGCAGAGCTGACTTATGAGAAATATATCCGCCTCAATAAACCAGTAAACCGCAGCGACACAGGGGAGTGGTTGGGACTTTCATTTGAGACTGCGCCCCCTGAAAAGAAACTCGATACCTTCTTGATGGGTGACCTAAGATTCTATTTTCAGGACAATAATTCGTTTAACTACTCACTTCAGGAAGCCTACGCGGTCTATCAAAACGATGACTATAAGATCACCATCGGAAGAAAGATCCTCGACTGGAATACCAATGAAAAATATTGGAGTTTGGGTTATCTAAACGCCCTGCAATCTTTCACGCTTCTCAGCACAGAAGAGGAAGGAGTGACGGGACTTATTTTCACCAAGAGATATGGGAACTTTGAATTTGATATTTTAGGTTCGTATCTCTTTATCCCACAAATTAACCCCTCGATCGATTTTAAAAACGGAGAGGTGAAAAGTCACAGTGAATGGATGAGACTTCCTCCGAAAAAGACGGTAGTTAGTGGACTTGAAGTTCCCATTTATTATTCAATCTCTGATTACCAGATTGAAAAAATTGTCTTCAATAAATCACTCGGCGCCAATGTTCGTTATCACTGGTCAAATGGGGGAGCTTCGGCCTTTGCCATTTATAAACCAGAAAATAAACTACGTGTGAACGCCAGTGCTTATTACGACAACTTAAATACCGGCAAAGTTATTGTTACGGCCGACCCGACTGTTAATCACCACGCTTATTATGGCGTGCAGTTGTTTCAGTCTTTCGGTGATATTAAAGCGCGTGGAGGTTTTAGTTACGTTGACCCGAACGCTAAATTCGGTAAAGACTTCCTGATTGATATTTCAAATGCCAGAAAGACTTTCAAGTCCGACTACTTCAACATCAATCCTCGTTATGACAAAGAAGCTTACGCTCACATGAGTTTAAATTACGACAAACAAAAAAATTATAAACTCACTCTGAATTATATCCATCTTTTGTCAGACAACATCCGCGGTAACGATGACTTCTTTAGTGATACCGTAAAATGGAAGAGTACTTTTGGTGGCGGTTTTCAGTATTTCTTTAACGACTCCTTCGATATTGCTTTTGATTTAAAATACGACATCGAAAGAAAAGACAATATCGTAAAAGGTGAAATCACCTATAACTACGTTAACAAAATCCGTCTGGCATTAGGGCTTGAAGTCCTAAAGGCACCGGATAAAAACTCGTACTGGAGTTACTACCGCACTTCTGACACACTTTATAGTACGCTGGGCTTCATATTTTAAAGTCAGCTGGCCAACCCCAGGGCCTTGGATTATGCTTTTTAGGAACACTTAAAATAAACAGGATGTGTATATGAAGTATTTACTAATGGTTCTTTTAACATTTTCTCTTTCGGCCCACGCTGCTGAAAAAACAAAAAAAGCAGCAAAGAATGCTCCTGCCACTTCAAAGACGATGAGTGAGTTAGGAAAGATTGATCAGAGTACTCTTGATTTAGAAGCTAAAGATAAAAATGCAGGTATTGCAGAAGAGACTGCTCTTTATGCTGAACCAGGAAAAATGAAAGTGAATTTTTCATGCAAAGCTAAAGATGGTCACGAAATCAAGCAAGGCGAGAAGGGATATGACGAGTGTCTTCAAAAAGTGAAGAACGACAAAAACAATCCTCATGAACCAAACGCAGATATCAAAGTCCACCTAGGAAATTAATTTTCTTCTATGTAATGGCCCGCTTCAATGAGGCGGGCATATTGACTCATCATCACTCCAACTCCCTCAAGTATTCTTTTCTTTTTTATCACTTACCACTGGCACGGTCTTTGTATTCTTAAATGTAACTCATTTGAATTGAACACCAATTCAAAGTTTTATTTTTAAGGAGGCCATTATGAAATTCACCCTGCTTGCAATCTTGGCAACCTTCCTGAGTGCAGGTTATGCCAACGAAACAACTTACATGTATATGGATAGCGCAGCTCCACACGACAACCACAGCGCCGCTTATCCAGATAGAGCTCAAGTCAGAACAAGCACAGTTAGAGAAAAAGATGAAATCAGTGACACTGCTAGTGTCAACCAAGCAGCAACCAGACGCGATTACTCCCGTGAAAATGATCCAATGAGAAGAGCAAGCTCTCCTGGCTGTAAAACCCATCATGGCCAATGGTTAAGACCACAAGATGAAGGTTACAAAAATTGTATGAATATGCCCGATACAGAGAAAAAATAGGAGAGAGTAGGTTATGAAATATATGACAACGATCGTGTTTATGTTTTTTATCACAACGTCCTATGCACAAATGCAAGACATGAATATGAATCGTCCAACTTTCGGAAACCAAGTTCCTAACCGTGGAACCACAACAGGAAATGTGCGAGATGGTTCAGTCCGAGAAGACACCGTCGGCACGGGCCAGTCATCTACCATTAGAAGTTCAAATAACGGCGCAAGCCCCAGAACAATGAACTCCAATCCACCTACATCGAGGATTTTCCCCAATGACCCTGCTTACTGCACGGACACAACCGGAAGACGATTCGTCCAAGGTGATGTCGATTACCGCAACTGTGTAGACTCAATGAATAGAATGAACCGCAATTCTCAAGGCAGATAATTACTTTTGGCAGACGGGACAGTGATATGTCCCTCTGCCGGCCATCGTGGTCTTAATGATCTTCGTGACCTTGCCTCTTTCCAGACACATTTGACAGTGATACTGATAGAAGACGACTAAGTGTTTTACACCTTCGCCTTTAGATCCGTTAGCGTCTCTATACCCACCACTAAAGGTTGTGCCCTTTGTTTCAACGGCGCCACTTATAACGACATCCATGGCCGCTTTCATCTTTTCGATTTCATCGGCTTCAATATCACCAGCAAGTCTTGTTGGAAGAATTCCTGCGCGCGCACAGATTTCAGAGGCCATATAATTTCCCACACCCGGGAAGGCCTTTTGATCGAGTAGGAAAGGTTTAATTGGTTTATGAGGGTGAGAGTAAAGGGTAAGGGCGATCTGCTCTTTATCGAAGTCTGGGCTTGAGATGTCGATAGGAAGAGAGTCTTCTTTCTTTTTAAAGTTCTCATCATTTAAAACATAAAGATGACCAAAGCGTCTTGGGTCAATATAAGTCAGAACTCCAAACTCGGATTTATTTTTGTCGATGAATTCAATGTGTCCGTGCTTTTCAGAAAGTGGGGCGTGGGACATTTGCCATGAGCCGCTCATTCCGAGGTGAGAGAGTATGTGGCCGTGCGGGGCCAGATCGAAGATGAGCCATTTGGCGTGTCTTCGGATTTTAGTGATAGTGAAGCCTGTTGGGTCGAAGTCCATTTGTTTGACGATTCTCTTGGTTAAGGGAGAGAAGATCGCGGCCTCTATTTTGAGAGGGAGGATGGGGTTGATTTGGTTTTTGATGGTTTCGACTTCGGGTAGTTCAGGAATGGTGTACCTAACTTGTTAAATTCGTTTATACGTTACTACAAAAATTTGCTTCAAGCCAGCCGAAGCCAGCCAAAAGCCAGCCGAAAATTATAAATTGTTCACTTTCTTGAAGTTCTTTAGTGAGACAACATTTTCTAGGCTGGCTTGGAATGAATCATCCTTTTGCATTGTCTTACGAATATGCTCCATAACCATCTCCGAGAAATGCTTTTGATCGTCCTCATTGCTTTTTGAGTAATGATCAGCAAGCTTTAAATCTTTATGCCCAGTCATTGCGAGTACTGCATCTAAGCCACCACCGACTTGCCTAGCTAGTTTGGCCATACCATGTCTTAGAATATGTGTTCCAGTGTAGGTAACGCCACTTTTTCTCTGTGCCTCTCTGTAGTTTAATTGAATGGTGCAGTAGTTAAGTGGACTTCCTTCAACGTGAAATACAAAATCATTTCCAGAAATTTTGAAGACCTCACGACGCTTTAAAATATCCATAATTTCGTTCGTGATAAATACTGGTCTTGCCTCTTTGTTTTTCGGAAATGGTTTTAGTTCTAAGAAAGTTTTATCGCCAGAACTAAAGATGCTTGAATGCTTAATTAACATTCGTCTATTTTTCATATCAATATTACTCCATTGAATACCGCAAATTTCTCCAATTCGACCTGCACAATAAAATTGCATCATCGCTAGGTCACGATACATAGGACTTAAATAATCGAAAAACAGATAAGCACTTTGTAGGTCAATTTGTTTTTTCTTGTCAGGTACAGGTTTAATAAATCCAAGTTTCCGATGTTTTGTTTTCACCGGACAAGTTAAAAGGATTGCTTCTTTTTCAAATTGCTCACTTTGTTTGTACCAATTAAAAATTGTTACAAATAAATTAAGTTCATTGTTTAAATTGCATCTTCCAGCTTGGCCACGCTCCCTTTGGTACTCATCATTTTTAAAGTGTTCAGTGTACTGATTCACCCAAGAAGTAAACTTCGAAGGAGTGATTTTATCCATTGGTAGGTGCTCGATACTTTTTAGAAGTTCATAGCGACGTAACCAAATATCTTTAGTGCTTGTAGCTAGAGTAGGGAAGTGATGCTTCTGCATCACCTCCCAAACTTCTTTGAGTGTCGAAAAATTGGAATTATTTTCTTCTGATTCTGAAGGCGAAATGAAAGAAACACCATTAAAGTATTTTCTCCATTGCTTTGCTTCGAAGATGGTATCAAAGCTCTGTTGATGTTGCTTGCTATCGATCTTTTTCATAGCAAGATACTTTCCTGAGTTTTGTTGCTTATAAATACCTTCAGAACCTTTAACTTTTGCATAACCTTTTTTGCTCATAATTCCCCCTTCATCCATTTAAGGATTTCGTTTGGAATGAACCAGAGCCTTCCGCGCCTTTTTCTATATGGTATATCGCCCTCAGAAACTAAGTTGTAGATTGTACCCTTAGTGTAAGAGGTGAAACGAGATACCTCATCAATTCCCCATATTAAATTGTTAAAGAGCTGGGCCTGAAAATTTTCATTTTCAATGCCAGAATTAATATAGCATTTTTTTTCTAAAATGAGAGCTGAATTATTCATAAATCTCCCTGTCAAAAATGAAGTTAAAGTAGTGATTGTCCAATAGAAAACGCATTGATTTCTAAGTACTCTTTTTCATGGCCTTCTTTGGTTATAAATTTTTGAAGTTTTACTGGGCCACGCACAAAAACTTCTTGCCCTTTTTTTAAATGAACCTTACAAAGTTCAGCTAGTTTTCCAAAAACAACGACCTTTCTCCAAAAAGTTAAATTTTGTTCGGACTTAAGTCCTACTGATAATTCACAGATAGGATTTCCTTTTTTTGAATAAGCAAGATAAGGGTCTTTTCCTAATCTTCCGGTAACAATCTCTGGGTGTTGATCGTTCATAGTCTTCTCCTTAAATATTAAGTTTCTTAACAAGAAATTCACCAAGGCTTAATGAAGTTTTATTCTTTTCATTATGTTCATCTAAAAGCCTTTGAACTCTTTCCATTTCATTGAGAGAGCCTTCTTGGATTTTTTCTATGTCTTTCGTTGTGAGTTTAGGAACAGCATAAACAGCAAGGTCACGAAAAGTGATTTCCTTTCCATACGGTTTATTATTTGCCTCCTTAAGCATTTTTAATATTTGTTCTAAAACTTCTTTTTCATGTCGAAGATCAACAAAAAATTTATACTGATGATCTTCGACATGGCTTTCTTCTCTTGTGTTTTCTTTCTTCTTTCTACCTTTCCCTATATGCTTTAATTCTTCATTACTACTTACTTCACTCATAATTTACCTCTTCTTATTCTTAATTTACCCGCTGATTTATCTTATTAGTCCAGAAATTGACTCCATCTATCGAAACTACGTGAGAGAGAGGGAGTCAATTTCGTCAGGACTAATTAACTTTTAAATCCGCGGGATTGTCTCACTACCTGAAAAGTTAAAGGCCCGCATGGCCTGAGCATGGGAAAGCTAGGGAGCAACTTCAAATAGCTGAAGTATGGTTTTTGATTGGCCTTTAACAAGGCCCGTGCTTTCATATAAAGTGTTTTTTCCTTCAAAGATCTTGGGAGTGGAAAAAAGAAAAATCTTCTGGTTAAAGTCATTATCTAGCTCCTTTCTTAAAATGTTTGCGTAGTTCTTTAAGATTTTTTCATCAGGGAAAAAGTAAAAGGCGTAATCGTAAAAGCTACTTTTTAAATAATGTTTGGCCTTTGAGATTATGCGAGACTTTTCTTTTTGATGAAGTTCAACTTCAATTGCAGAGGTAAAGTTTGCTCCTTTGAAATGTCCTTTCAATCTTGCATCAGGAATAATGTCATCAAAGCTAGTTCTACTTTTTCCATTTTTAATTTTGTGTTCTAATTCAATCTCAGTGATGAATGGTTTGATCTTGGAAAGCTCAATTCCTAAAGAGCTAACCATTGCATCATGAAAAATTGTTTCTTCAGAAATAGAAGATTTCTGGTCTTGGTTAATAAACTTTTCTGCAAGTGGAGTGAGGTAATAATAATTTTTTCCGTTTAAGACGCATCGGTAAACATTCACAAAGTTTTGTGACTTCATTTTCTGCAATAGTTTTTTAGCATAATCATACTTTTTAAACTTTTCAAAGTTTGAGCATTCCATAAGACCTTTAATGTCTAAGATTCTCCAATCAGTTAATGGATAAATAAAAAATTTGTGATCTGTTCTCATCATTTCCATTTAAACCTCAAAAAGCTTTTTTCTTCGTTTGTTTAGGATCACTCTTTGGCTCTTTCATCTCTTCTTTCTTTTTATCAACCTCCTGTTCTTGTTCGATTTCTATTTTTCTAGACCTAAGATTTATTAAGTCTAACTTGGTGGGATTGTGACGAAGAAGTACACATTGCCCGACTCTTAGGTTTTTAATTATATCTGGATGGACTAAAAGTTCATTTGCCTCTCTGACGGTTCCCATTCCGTTAGCTTCACCCTGATCTGTTTGCTTAGTGTATTTTTTAGTAAGCTTTGTTCCGATTGAATTTGCAAAGAGAGTTGCTCCGTATTCCATTCTTTGTTTTAAAATAAATAGATTTGAGGCATTTTCTAAAATTTGAAGAGTTAGATTTGGGTCAATCTTATCAATGTCTGAAGCTGATTGCACTGCCATGTAAAGCTGGATTCCTGCACCTCTACATTTGTTTTGAAGTTCTATGAAACGAGGAGTAACCAAGGCTCCAAACTCGTCGAAAAAAACTGAAATGGATTCCTTCATAGATTTGTGAGAGTTCTTTTCAGTAATTAACTTGAAGTAAGAGGCATATAATAGTTCTCCTAAAAATACTTTTCCTAATGTGTAAGCTGTTTCTCCATATCCCTGCGTCGAAAGACCAATGTAAAGACAGGCTTTTTCCTCTCTAATATCTAAAAAAGTTTTAGTCTTTTCGTTTTCAACAAGAATTTTACCAAAGTCTGATTCATTTATTTGGTTTAACATTACTCTTAGTCCTAAAGATTCTTTTGTATTAAAAGATTCTTCGAGAACTTGCACAATGTTTGAAAGTGAATATGGCTTTTGAGAATTTTGAATAACTTTAAGGGCCTTTGTGAGTGCATCAGTAGAGACATTTTTATAATATGGCTCAGTCCAATCAAAGGCTGAAATAATTCTATCTGTAACCTGATTTATAGAGCCTTCTCTAAAGGGGTTTAAGCTGATTGAACTCTTGTGATGTTCAGAAAATATATAGCAAGTGCGTTTATAGCTTTCACAAAGAGATTTGAATGTTTCGAGTGCTTCGAGGTCTCCTTTTGGATCAATAAAGATGATAGGCCTTTGGCATTGAAGTGAATGCTCCTGAAGAAGTGAGATAAGGTTTGTTTTGCCAAATCCAGCGGCCCCAACTATAAAAGAATGTTTAGAGAAATCAATTTCTGATAGTGCTAGTTCCTTCTTGGTGTTAGTTGAGTATCCAATAGACTTAGGATTCTCAGTAACCTTAGTTTTGAAAAGATGCTTTTCTTCAATCTTTGAAATTTCAAAGTGATTCTTTCTCCATTTCTTATAGATAAATTTTCCTAATTCAAAAAGCCATTTGAACAGCTCTGTGCCTAGTTCATTCAGTATTTCTACAATTGGAGTCACCAAATCGAGTCCAGGGGATGTGCGCTTATTATCTTTAACCACAATCTTTCCTTATTCTTCGTAAACGTGTTCGTATGCTTTAAATGGAGAAATCTCGATCGTCTTACCTTGATATTGGATTGTTTTTGCTTCAGTCTCATATTCAAGAAGATATTGCTTTTTAACTTTTCCCTTTAATTCATCAGGCAGTTTTTCAATAGGAACCTCGTATTTCTTAACTGGCTTGAATGAAAGTTCAGGCTTGATATTCTGAAGCTCAGGAGTAAAGTCAAAAAGTGGTACTTCTTCGGACTTCTTTTTAAGAGGATCATCAGGGATCATCATTTGCTTTAAATCTCTATTTTCTGGGTCACTGGTATAAAGATAATTAGCAAGTAAGGCTCCGGCCCCTGCTCCTAATGCACCAAAGATAAGCGCATTTCCATTACGAGATTCCTTATTAGGTGAGAAGACCATTCCAGACATGGCCCCTAATGAGCCGCCAATAATTGCCCCTGTCGATAGCGATCCTCTGAGGCTTGAACATCCGGTCAATAAAACCAAAATTAGAGAAATTAAACTAATACGCATTTAGACCCTCCATAAAAAAGATTAGAACTGGCTTTCCTGCTTGAATAAAAACCTTAGGTTCTTGGGACTTCATCTCATCGAGTAGAATGTCACTCGTCGTTGAAGCTGAATTGGCCAGTCCTTCGAGTATTTTGTTTTTTTCCGAATCTGCATCAACGATACCTAGAGGAACTGCCAGCTTGTTTTTAGATGCACTCAAGACTCCCTTAGCAAAGTCTGAAATAACTGCGCCAGCGATATAAGAATCCTTTCCATCATTGTATTCACCTCTTAGTCCTGCGCTTCCATCAAGGTTTAAGATTTGAACCTTTACAGAAAGTTCCTTGGTTGGAGTGATCATTTTGTCACAAACAGTTAAAACTCTTTTGTTCTTAGTTATACCAGAGCATTTGAATCGAGTTCCTGCTGGCAGAGAAGAATTGTCGATAGATTCAACTAAAAGAGGGGATTCTAAGTTTGTTGAGACAACAGAATTTAAAAGCATTCCTCTGATGACTTTGGTCGTTTCTATCTTTTTTGTTCCATCCCAGATTAAAGGTGTGTCTTCTGAGCTTTTTCTTTTTAATAACTCTAAAAGCTTTTCATTTTGAGAAGACAGTTTCTTGAGTAGGTTAAAATTCTCTATGGTCGGACGAGATTTAATTTTTTCTTTTTTAGGAATCATCTTTTCCTGAGATTCTAAAAAAGTAATTTTTCCTTCTGCAACCGCAAGAAAAATAAAAGCAATTAAAATTAGCTTCATATAACTCCTAATTAAGAACACGAATCCCATCAATGAAAAGTGGAACGCCTTTTGAGAAATATTCTTTCGCTAGCACGTTGACTCCGTTTACGTCGATGCCTTCTTTTTTCTTAGATACAATCATTACCGAGCTAGTCCCTTCAAAAAGATCATAAGAAGAAGTCTCTTTAATCTTTTTGAAATTTGTATTAATCATTCCATCTTCGACCTCTACAAACTGATGGGGAAATCTGTCGGATTCCATAACCTTAAAGTAATAACGATTTTTAGACGTCACAACGATTAGATTAGTTTCGATATCTTTCTTCTTTGCTTTAATAACTAGTGTTTTGTTGTTGTTTGCAAGTTCAGTGAATATTTCATCTTTTGTCCCGCCATAGATAAAAGTTCTAACATCATCTTTAAAGCTCAAAGTTGTTATAAGATTTGCTGATAAAAAGACTGTCGTGATCGTTGTTGGTAGAATTGAAAATATCATTTAGTATCCTTTGTTAAGTTAAATTCAGACTGATTCAGCTCCGTCTCGTTGATTTCTGTCAATTTGTAATAAAATGCAAAATTAGAACTGCTTTTGAAGCTAACAATAAATGATCTAACTTTTCCTTCGCCCTTAACGATAATGCGACAAAGATTCTCTTTAAGTGTAAGGACGCTCAAAACTTCATCAGAGTTCACCTTGAAAGGAGATTTTTTAAGTTCATTGAGGATTAATTCATCTATTAACTCTTTCTCTGGCTTCCCATTGGCAATACTTTGAAAGGATTCTTCGCAGGCCCATGTTAGAAGTGGCTTATCATTTATTAATTTTGAATTTTTCAAAACGAAATATTTTTTATCTGTGACAATGAAAAATAGAATCATGACCATTAGAAAGATGGCTACTCCCACAATTAGTCTTAGTTGCTTGTTTTGCTTAACAAACTCTGCCTCAAATGTTTCGTATTTCATTTCTTTCTCCAATCTTTCGATTCTTAGTAGGGATTAAATTTTCTTTTTCAGAGTCAGGCTTTCTATTAAATGCAGAAACACGAGGAGCATTTAGCTGATCTCTGATACTTGGTCTCTCCGAACGTAAGATAGGATGGTAAAGCTTATTGGGATTAGGTAAATCTCCCGTTATCCCGTACTTTGTCCTTATACCTTCTCTATGTTCTGGAGTGATTTTGTTCCAAAAGGCCTTATCGAATTTAAAAGTTTCTTGTGCTTGATTTGTGCCCTGAACTTTAGAACTACTAGAGGTCTCTTTGTTCATTGAACCCTTGCTCGTACCTCCTTGAGTATTATTTGCCTTTGAGGTCGGAATTCTAGAAAGTGACATGGCTTCTTCTTTTGTCATTTGTACTTTTGCTAGACGCTCATCGAGCTTTGTCTGACTTTTAAAAGGATTTCTAAGATCACCCTTTTTATCGAGTTGTTTCATCTTTCCATTTCGAGGACTATTCGCATTTTCCTTTTTTAAAAGCTCTCTGACTGATGGTTCAAAAAGTGCTTTTGCGCCAATCTTTTTTGCTCCAGTTGAGGTGGCCTTAATACCACCAGCAACCCCAGGAGCTGCATTAATAACTTTCATTGCAGAATTGGTCATCATCACTCCGATTGCACTTCCTGATAGTGCTACACCACCACCACGCAGAACTCCCAAGGTTAAGACAGGGCTCATTAGCATTAGAAGGGTTACACCGAAAATCCAAATAATATGGTCGATGCTAATTATTGCTAGTCCGCCTTCTTTCGCTGGCACTTGAATTGAATTTCCGACAATAGCGAGAATAGATATAAGAACAAATGGCATTAACATACACCAAAGACTTGATTGTATAGTTCCCGCTAGAGAACTCTTTGTAATAGGAAAGAAGTAAAGCACTGCCGTTAATGGAGCGAAGACATAAGTTAAGTGAAAAACTGTGGAATAGACGAGTTTTAGAATCCATATAAAGACCTTACTTAAGATAAACAATGCTGTACCAATAAGGTCATTGATTTCTGGAATTGAAAATTTTTGAATCCAATTCCAAGAAGTGTTTTCATTTGTCTTAACTTTAACTTCTGTCCATGACCTAAGAAAAATATTTCGAGGTGATACTTTTCTTAGGATTTCCTCGCTTGCTTTAAAACTTAAATCCACGGCAGTGGAGTGGATTGTAAAAAAGGCACTCATAAAAGCTAGAATCAATACTAGCTTCTTAATAACCTCACCAAATTTCAAATCACCAAAATACTCAAGACAAAGAGCAAAGACAAAACTAGGCAATACAAACCAATGTGAAACTTTCATTATTTCATCTCTTAAAATTTGAATTGTAGGCTCTTCAATCAGAAGCATTTGTTTTATAGCTAAATTCATTAGTTTTTATCCGAATTTTTTTTGTAAAACTTAAGGCGATTCATCTCTTCTAGTCTTTTGTCTTCCATTTCTTCTGCTTTAAGACGATTGGCCATTTTTTGAGTTTTAAGCATTTCCAATTGCACTTCTTGCATCTTCACTTGATTCTCAAGGAGTAGGGCTGTGTTTTGAGCTGTTAATTGACTTGCTCGACCTGTGTTTTTAGCTGAAATAGAATTTGCTACTTGTTTTTCCGCTCGCTTAATTTCTTGTGCGTTAAGCTTCTTATTTACCTCAACATAGTATTCAGTTCTTTTTTCATCCTGTTTTACATTTGAATATCTTTGCATCATTTCTTTTAATTCACTCATGTTGTACTTGAGTTCTCTGATTGCACCATTTAGCTCACCAAGATTCTGAACGTCTTTTTTAGCCGCTAATTCTTCGGCCAAATACAGGGTTCTTTCAGCTCTAAAATAGTGATCCTCAGTCAGTTCGCTATATTCACGAAGTCTTTGAGTGTATTTCTCTGCATTTGAGACTAACTTCTCCAATTCATTAATCTGATTTGCAGTGTTGGTTACTAATTGAATCATCATTGCGGTTTCTGCACCTACAATTGCAAAAGAACTCAATGGAATTAGGAAAGCGAATAGAAGAATGGTCTTTTTCATAGTTGTACTCCTGTATTTAAAAATATGTACTGATTAAGAATTTCTTTGAAGTCTAAAAGGTTTTCTCTTTCTTTTCTGAAAGCTTCGAATCTTTCACGTTCTACTTTGTCTGAGTTAAAGAGATAGAATTTAAAAGGACTTGAATAAAACCTACAAATTTTTTGATGAAAGTCCGAAATTAAGAGGAATTCAGAGTAAACCTTTTTCTTAGATTGAAGTGATAGCACCATATCTTTTTGATGATCTGTTAAAAATTCTCCACTTGTTTCTTGTCTAAAAATAAATTTGAAGAATGTCGTTTGATAAATGACTCTTCCAAGCGGAGTTGACAGGAAATCCTCTAAGTTTTGAGAAATTGCAATTGCAGAGGCTCCATGCTTTCTAAAAGTTCTGAAACTCTCAGCAATAAATTGGCCTTGATTTTCTAAAAGATTCCAACATTCATCTAATAAAAAAATTCTTTTTCCAGTTGTGTGCTTAAAGTGCTCAATTAGATAAATAATTAGGGGAGCTTTAATTCGATCTGGATAAAGAGTCAGATCAACATATAGCAGGTAAGGGGAAGTATATTCATCATCGTTAAATGAATCTTCAAGCTCATTAAAGAAATACTTAATGTTGTTAAAGTTTTTCTCTAGCTCACTTATGAAGTCAGCAAACTTTTTAACTTTTGAATAATCCATTTCTTTTAGAACTTCAAAAAGACGTCCTTTTTCTACAGAGGATAGAAAATCATCATCGACAATACTCATTACAAAGGCCTTAAGATAATCAGGGTCTTTAAATTGAAGAGGGTTAAATGATTGGGGTAAGCTGACGCCTCCTAAATAGTCCACAGTCTTTTTAAATGAGTTTCCAAGGTCAAGTACAACTGCTTTAGTTCCATTGCATATTTCTTCAAATAGAATATTATTTGCAAATACTGACTTCCCTTGTCCTAATGTTCCTGTGATTAAAGCATTGTAATAAATATTGTCTGGATGAAATAAATCAATTAACAGTTCTCTATTATTTCGAGAATGAAGACTAAGGCCTTGGTCATATAAATATTCATTTGGAAAAGGAAGAAGACCGCTTACAAATCTAGCAGGAGCTAGGTGCTCTCGTTTCATCGATGGATTCACTCCAGGAATGAGAGTCGAAAAAAAATAAGCCAATCCTCTTCCTTCGGCCAAAAGCTTCAAGTCAAATAGTTTTGCCCTTTCATACAATTTAAAGGTTTTGCTATTTAGCTCGGCAAGATTGTTACTTTGTACTATAAACCATCCTTCCATTGAAAAGACGATTTCAGATCCCGTAGTTACGTCCTCTAAAAGATTTTCGTTCTGAACAAAAGCCTTTTCTGATTCGATATTTCTTAAGAGTTCCTGTGATAGAGAAAAATGAATTTTTCTCTTAAGATTTAATTTCTTTTTTGCTTTTTCAGATTCAAATTTCTTAATTGAAAGAACATGATCCCCGAATGCTTCTAAAAAACATGGATTAATTGAGCTTGGAAGTTCGTATAGGTTTAAAAGGCGAATGAATCTATGGCCTATTACTAGATAGTCATCGAAGACTTCCAAATCTCTATACATATCATATTCTTTAAAGAGCACAGACAGGGGATTATGAATAACTTCGAGCTTGTGATTTAAACGATTGATATTTTCATCATTTGTATTCAAATAAAGAACATCATCAACATAGAAGAACTTATAAAAACATTCTTCTTTAAATGTTTTTAGCTCCATGTGGAAGTTCTCATAAAATGCCTCCAAGTCATTATCTTTTAATTGACTCAAATCTTGGTGAAGAACTTTGTAGAGAATAGACACCTCTCCTTTCAGAGAGGTGATGAGTCCATTATCAATCGAATAAATCGGGAAGATCATATAAAAACTCCTTGTGTGAGTTTTGATAGATCGTTTCGCCAATCTAAAATGCTTCTCTTGAGGGTGTAGAATTGAATGTGCCCTCTAGGAAATTTCAGTGCTACTAACTTACATATTCCTATGACCGCAAATACGAGACCGAGCGATTCCATAGAAGTTAAGTTAAATACCAGAGCAACAACGAGTGAAACTACGAGAATAATCAAGTCGATGATTGATAGGCCCACAAAATTTGGGCCTGTTTTTAAAAATTTTGGATAATAAAATTTCAATTTACGCTCCTCCAGTTACTGATGTGAGTGTTGTCACAACTGTTTTTGCCATTAAGACAATTAAAATTCCCAAAACTGCTTGGGTTACTTTCTGACCACCTTCTTGTTTTCCAAGGGCCAAATAAGTCCCAGCGATAGCAAGACCTAAAACTCCCAGCGCAATGCCGAGTTGAATGGCTTCTCTGCCTAAGGCATCAGCTGTGCCTTTTAATGAAGCCCCAAAGGCCCCTACTGTAATAAAAAATGTCATCATCGCGACTGCTAGATTTCTTCTCATAGTTCCCCTTTGTTAGTTGTAGTAGTTAATAACTGTGCTACTTACTCCCAATTTAATTTCTTGAAAGTAGTCTCCCGAATCCATAAGTTTGAATCTGTAAGGATAGCCACGGTTAGCAAGATCATTAATTAACCAATTAATTTCTCCCACTTCTAAGGTGTCTCTTGAAACTTGCGTTCCTCTTGTCTCTGCCACTTGAGGAGTATTGAAAGGGCATCCTCCTAGACCTCTCCAATCTCCCTCTACTCCGACTAGCTTTACTCCGAAGAAAGTTGTCGCTTTTAAAGCTCTTAATTTTAGAGAAAGGTTTACTTCATCGAATGGCTTAATTTCTTTAATCTTAGAGAGATTCTTGATTTCGAGATGCGTGCTATTGCCAACCTTATAGAGTTGAATTTTTTTCTCTTTAAGCAGATCGGTCATTTTAAACTCTTCACCATCAAGAACTAGATAGAGTTTTTCCGCTTCGCCAGTTAGGTCTGTTGTTAGTGTTAGGGCATCATCATAGTTTGTGTATTTATTAATGTCCCAATGACAGACCATGTGTTTAGGGATGCAGTTTTTTCCACAGCTCGAAGGTGTTTCCCAACGAATCTTTTCATTTTCAATTGCAGTTCCAAATCTATTAATTGGTTTTAATTGAATGTTCACAATTGATCTTTGATTTGCATTTCCAAGTGGCATTACAATTTCATCTCGATTGCTAGTGATCGTTGGTTCGTAAGCATAGAACTGTTCATTCTGCTGATAAGCTAATTCGCTTCCGACATTGTAAGAAAGTACAATGCGATCTGTTGGCGTGTAGAGATGATCTAAGTAGTGCTCTTTAAATTCATTGGTCATTACAAACCAACGACCAAGTTTGTCCTTGTCTGCCACATCAGACAGATAAGTGAATTCAGGAAGATTGTTTTGAAACTCTTTGATCTTGATTAACGAATCTTCTCTCACTTCATAATTACGATCGAATGCAACTTTTAAAGCATCTTGAAATCTGATCCCACTAGCTCCACTCGCAACATAATAAAACTTTTCTTCTAGGGGAGTTTCTAATAGGACAGGGATAGATTTAGCTTTTACACTTTTCAGGACTATCTTGTAAGTTGAATCCATCGCTGGGATAGAGTAGTCATCAACTTCAGAAATAATGAATTCCCCACGTTTGAAGAAACTATCCTTAATTAAGTTAATTGGAGCATTTTCGATGACACTTTCGAATGTCTCGAAAATCCCAGATTGGAAGTGTCGATCTACCGACGTAGTCTTTAAGAGTTCATAGTTTTCAGTTTCGTGATTAAGAAAATAGAAATTTAACTTTAAATCCTTAATCTCTTTAAAGAATGGACTCTCATTGAGCTTTACTTGATTAGATAGAGTAATCTTGATGTTATCAATGACATTTGATTCACTGAAAATATCCTGATACTTAAGTGAATTATCATGGAAGAAACGAGGATCAATATCAGGATAACTTACCCATGAAAAATCTCTATCTTCAATAACTCCTTTTGTATGGTTGGGGAATCTGGCAAAGCTAGCTGCTTTCTTGAGCGCATTTTCACGAGCAAAGACATTTCCGACTCTGAATTTAAAATCTGGATTTGTATCTTTGACATTTGTATCAATAACGATAGATTTTTGATCTTTGACTGAATCGCCATTTTTTGGATGATAAAAAACTTCAACTTTGTAATTTTGAAGGAATTTAATTTTTAGTTCTGGAAGATCAGCTACAAATGGATTTGATCCACGTGTGATTTCCTCACCATCTTTAACACTGTCTCCATCGCTATCACCATTTGGATCAACTTTTAACTCGGTGACACTAGTTTCTTGGGTTGGTGGCCCTTTATTTTCATCACTTTTAAATGAACAAGCTCCAAAAAGGAACAGAGGGGCCCATGCCAATAATAATTTTAGCTTCATATTGATTCTCCTTAATTTTTGTAAAATTCTAGTTTTCGAACAGCATTTTAGGGTTTATAAATTTAAGTACTCCTTGATTTGTATGATTTTTTGAATGGCTCTTTAAATCAGCAATCATTCGTTTAATCTCTAAGGCCTTTGCAGAGGCCTTGGGATTTTTTCTAAGTTCTGACGGTTTAATTGCATTTAATGTTTCTTCAATAATCTGAATAATGTTTTTCATTTTCCCTCCTTAAATTCTAATCATCTGTTGATGTAGAACTTGATAGTTAGTTGTTAATCTCAAATTAGTAGTCAGCTCTTTGATTGAAAGCATCCCGAACAGTTCTTGAATTTCAAGACGAATTCTTTTTAACTTCTGCATGAGAAAATAATCCATAAAATCTCCTATGGTGATTAAGGCCATTGTTGGCCAGAAAATTTGAATGTTATAAATTTTGAAAAAAATGGTCGCATCATTATAGTTTTCCTTTGGACAAAATTATTTTGTCGTTAAAAGAACCGCCTGATGCTTTTCAGGTAGGTCGTAAATGTACTCACCTTATTAGTGAGTTTTTAAATCAATCTTTAGGGACTTGTTTATTTCAATTCGTTCTGAAACTTTTCCTTGTCTCACATAGACCTTGAAGTCACCGAACTCTATATTGAATTCTTTAACCAAATAATCTAAGGCATCCTTAATTAAAGTATGTCGCTCGGCGTGGTTTTTCGCCTCCGCAATTTCATTAGCTAATTTAGCAAATCTGTTGTTTTCCATACTTGTTCTTTAAGTTGTTAATTTTCAGCACTGATACTGTTCTATAAATTCTTTTTTTGATCGTCAAATTATTTTGGTTGACTTTTTTTTGCTAAATTAGCTAATTTGACCGCCATGAGTATTGAACACACACAAATTGGTGAACGTATAAGGAAAGCTCGTCTTGCAAAACAGATGAAGCAGTCTGATTTAGATATAGATGCTCAGTTACCTAGTACGGCCATTTCAAAAATTGAACGAGGTAGTAGAGAGATTACAACGAGTGAGTTGATTAGAATTGCTCGTGCTCTTGGCACTCCCGTTGATTCGCTAACAGGTAATAGTGACGGCTTTATTTATAGTGAAGAGATTAAGATTGTAGAAGCATTAAGAGAAATTCCTTTTGAAGATTATAAAAGGATCATTTCAATGCTTGAGGCATCTGTCTATTACACTGCTAAAGATGCAGATATGAACAAAAAGGATTCTCTTCTTGATCTGGTATCAAGTCTTGCTTCATTTATGAAAAATGATCAAAGGCCTAGACCAATTGAGAAGAATTATAATAACGAAAAAGATATTAAAAAATTAAAAAATTTACACTGAGGGATGTATGAAAGAAGAAAAAAATTATGAAACTGAATCAGCAGTTCAATCAGCAGAAGCTAAGAAAGAGCTAAAAGATGTACCGAGTGTTCGATTATCTCCTGAGCAAATTGAAGAAATCAATGCTGATGATTATTCATTGTTATTGTTTAATGCGACTAGAGTTCAACCTTTGTCATTGAGTGAGCTAAAGAGATATTTTGTTGAGACTGAGCCAAAGAAAGCTGAGTCGGTTATGGAGAGGTTTTTGAAAACAGGACTTATTCATAAAACAGAAGAGGGGAAATATTTTTCTAATTTCCCAGATAACTATATTAATTATTCTGATTATCGTTACGACAGTGATTTGGAAGTTAAGAAAGATTCTAAAGTTTTTCAACTAATGAAAGAATTCACAGGTAAGAAAGATTACTGGAAAGATAAAACTTATTTTTCGATTGATGCTTTTTTCACAGATGAACAAAGTAAGGAACTAATCGAGATGCTTAAGGAAGTGAAGCTTAAAGCAAAGCAATTCTCAAATGAGAACGATAAGCTAGGTATCAAAGGAATGAAATTTAGAAGATTAAAGTTTTACGATATGTTTTGGATGTTCGCTATATTTATGCTGACATTTTCTTTGTCGTCAATGAATCCATCGTCATCAGCCTTCGCTAAAAGTGGAAGTGGGAATGATCCGGTAGGAATGGCGTTTATTTCAAATGGCATTGGTGAATATCAGGTTACAAGACATAGTGGGGGAAGTGGAAACGATCCAACAGCAAGTGTTGTTCAAGTTCAAGAGCTAGATAATGTTGGTGGTGGCGGTGGTCATGATCCAGAATCAACTAGTAACGAATGTGAAATTCTAATTGGTAAAAAAATCTTCAAGGGCATTTACAACGAGCAGACTAGATCGTGCATAATTGCTTTAGAGTTTTTTCAAGTTGAAGAATAGGTACAATGAATTCTACTAGCAAATCTAGATTAGTTTTAGGGCTTAGAGGCTACGGGGCGATGCTATTTAGTATCGCTGCCTCTCCCGTTCTTTATAATGCCGGAGTAAGCTTCAAAACTATCTCTATTGGTTACGGCTTTCTTTATGTCGTCCTGGCATTGTTTGAAATACCTACTGGTATTTGGGCCGATTTATTCGGTACTAAAAAATCAACTATCATCGGTGGTTTGATTCAAACTTTTTCCTTATTCTTGTTCCTTTTATCTGACAAAGGGCCAATTGTAGTAATCACTTCATTTGCAGTTTATGGAATAGGCTCTAGTTTTATATCAGGGGCACTTTCAGCTCTGCTTTATTCAAATGCTAAGAGCGAAGAGGTTAGTGCATTTGATTCGAATAAGTACTTTTCCATAATTGAAAAGACATCAGTTGCTAGTTATATATTGGCAAGTGCCTCTGTTGGTTTTCTTTCAAAATGGCTAGGGCTAAAGTCTTTCGCGGTTGCAGGAATAATTTATCTTATTTCAGTTTTGTTTGTTCTCGTTTCGGTACACGAAGAACAAGTTAAAAAATCTCATAAAAAAATTAGTGAGTTCATGGCCCAAGCTTTTTCAGGATTGAAATACATTTCTAAGAATCATGAATTGAAAATTCTTCTACCAGTAAGAATGTTAAATCAAATAGAATCAATTCTTGGGATACTATGGCTACCTTGGATTAAAAGTTTAGGTGGCAGTGATTTGTGGTTTTCAGCACTAGCTACTGGGTCATATCTATCAAGATATGCAGTTAATCATTATTACTCTAAAAAAGTTAAGCCAACTTCTTTTATGCCGAGAATTCAAGCGTCACTTTTAGTAATGGGACTTGGAGCGAGTATTTGTGCAGTAACGAGCAATGTTTATTTTGGGTTAATTGGCGTTTGGATTATGGCAGGAGCACGAGGAGTATTTCTTCCTGCAACACAAGCGATTCAACACGATTCTTTTCCTGATGATATTCGATCAACTGGTTTATCTATGATGAATTTTTCAGTAGAGGCCATGATAGCTATAAGTTATTTTGTAAGTAGTTCGTGGATTGATGGACTCTCTGCAAGTCATGCTTGGTGGATTTCAGTAAGTGCGTTTTTACTATCTGTTTTATTTGTTGTTTTTCTAAAGGAGAAAGCACATGAAAATTAAGCTTTTTGGGGATGGATCTGGGGGCGGTAGAGCTATGTCTGGCGAGGGTTCTGGAGGCTAGTAAAATCGGAGCATTAGGTGCTCGTTTTTAGTGATAATATAGATCAAAATGATCTAGGAGTAGGTATGAATACCAAACAAATTAGTGATGTAGAAGCTTTCGTTAATGAGACTGAGAAGGCTCGTAAAATACCTCTTTCAAAAGAGGATATTAAGCGAATTAATGATCTTGCTCGTGAAGTAGAAAATGAAGACTCAGACACAGATGAAGAGAGCATTTCAATTGTAGCTAAAGGCCAGGGTGAGTCAAATACGACACATGTTCAAGGATAGAAATGGGAAAGGTTGTACGTTTTTCTGAATTTGATGAATATCTAGCAGAATTAAAAAGTAGTGGAGTAAAAATAGATGGGACAATTCTTGATGCAAATGTCATTATCACATTAAGCTTTTCTCCTAAAAAATTTCATACAAGAACTTACGAGTTTATAAAAAATAAAATTGAAAAAAATGGCATAGCTCTTTATACGACAGTAAATACAACTCAAGAATACTTAGAATTTCATCGTCGTTTGCTTCTAACTGAAGGCTTAAGAACAGTCATCCATCCTAGCTCGGGCATCGAACTACCTAACAAGAAGAAGCAAGTAATCCGTGCACAGTCAGCAATCCTGCACAATAGAGAAACTCATCAAGGTGCTGATCCAATTTTTAACGATCGAGAGATTAAAAAAATTCGTGAAGTCTTTTTCAATTCAGGAAATGCCGGAATGGAGCTTTGGAAAGGTTTATGTGACCTTTATTTAAGAAAGCCACTTGAAATGGAATACAGGGCGCTGGATAAGCTTAGAATAAGCTATTTGAGTATGTACAACGATGACCAAAAAGAACTTTTTAACAAGAAAATAACATGGGTGGAGGCCATCTCTATTTGTTCCGATGTTGGAGCAGGCTTTTCTGATGCTATGATTTTAAATGCACTTCAGTGTACTAATCTTCCATTTTCAATAAGTCTTGATAGTGACTTAGCCTATTCAGTGATGGCGAATTTCGAACTTAAAGATGTAGTGATGCCAGATGAGTTGGTCGAAAATCTAGTTTATTAGGCGTTAGCCATTGCGCCACGTGTTAATTCGTCTATTGTATTCACAGATTTCATGGACAAATTTTATTGTTCAATGATAGGCATTCCCATATGAATTTAAAAATTAATAAAGAGTTTTATAGAGACTTTTTCATCAAAGCTAATTTCAGTAGTTTTGAAGTTAATGAATACAAATTTGAGTTGGAATCTACATTTGAAAATTCAATTGATGAAAAACAAGAATTTCTAAATAAGTTTAAAAAATTTCATGAGTTAAAAGAAGATTTTAGCAATTTTAAGTATGAAATCACAGAAGAGAATTGCTACGATGATATGTATTTCGAAATTTCTTGGGCCAATGGAAATTGCGAAAAATGCGGTCATCATAATTTTTTTATTGATTTGAGCAGAAGAAGCTTTGACTTTAAAACGTGGAAGGTTGTTCCTGAATGCCGCGAATGTAGACATTCTGAAGATGAAGATTGTAGTTGCAGATCTTGCGAAGCAGGAAATAAAAACAATTCCACAGTTTTCGGATTAGTTTTTACAAAGGATAACTTTGCACAAACTTATCAAGCGATTGAAACGCTTTACGAACATTACACAGATGTTCAAAGATATTTCCAAGAAAATGGTCACTCACATGATCTTGACGATGTAATAAGTACAACTGCCGATATTGCGAAATTAGACAGATTAGTTTCATTTAAAAAAATAGACTCCCAGCTTTCTGAAGAATGGATTGATTTATTTTTATGGAAGGCTTTAGAGCTTAAGAAAATGAGTTTTAAAGATTTTTTTCATAATTTAACAGATGCTTATACTTTTAAGCCACAGGCCAATGAAATTTACAAAAAAAATGTTCGAGAGAATGGTGTCGACTGGGTTCCCGATACATTTCTTAGATTTGCGATTATTAATACAGAGCTTATTGAAGCTGTAGAAAAGAATTTAATTAAAGGTGTTGAGATAAGTAATCTTGAAAGCGAATTCTTAGATAGTGATTTTATTCATTTTGCCGAATCATATGCCAATATACATGATTTTTCACTAGAGTTAAAAAGTAGCACTATTGAAAATATCCTCAAGCTGAAAAGGCACTTAAATGACTTACAAACATTTAAGGCAATAGAAAAAACCATCAGCGGTGCAGTTATTTGGGCAAAAAAGCAAAATTTGTACAAGTCGCATTTGAGAAATGTGGCCATCAGTTATTTGAATGATGCTTTTAATAAATATGATCCTAATGGAACTTTTAATTGGGAAACAAAAGAAATCGATGAGTGGGAACTAGAAGATAAGTACAATATTATTAATAGCAAAAGAAAATATTTGAAAGATTCCGAGCAACTTATTAGTCAGCGGTCTGAGAAGTCCCCATTGGCATGGAATATTTATTCAAAATTCAATTCACTAACAAGATAATGCTATAATTAAAATGGTTAGGTATTTATCGATAAGCTAATGGGTGAGAAGTCATCATACTTCTTTTGAAATAATGAACAAATCATACCTTGTTAGTACACTTCGCTTTAAATTAATTTCCCATACTCTGTAAAATATATTCAGTAATGGCGAATTCAAAAAGGAAGGACGTTATAATGCTAATGAGCTTGTGGATAACCTAAGCCGAAAGCTAGAAACTCATCCTTTCGACTTAGGGCCATATACTAGTTTATTAATTTCATTGATTTTATCTTCAATCTCATCTGGATTATTTGAAGCAAAAGCCTCTTGAACACAACTTTTCAAATGAGCTTCAAAAATAGCTGATTCAATTATCTTTACACCGGCACTTATGGATTTAAGCTGATTAATTATATCTATGCAATATCTGCCTTCCGTTATCATCTTTTCGATACCATCAACTTGTCCTCTAACACGTGCCAATTGTTTTAAGTGGCGTGTATGGTTTGGATGATTATGATGAATGTGTGGTTCGATCGCTCTCTTTTTTGAGCTAGATTTTTTCTTAGCCATTTTCCCTCTATACTTTAAAACTTACCATCTATTATACCTGAGGATGAGAGTCTATCAATAAGAAATTGTTAAATGAAATTATCCTCAAGAGATTATGCTTTAATCTTATCCAAAGTAATTGCAAGTCACAATTTTGTACTCCCCATCGTATTACTATTAAATCTCAGTAGAGTTATCCATTGTCACAAAATTCAGAGAAGTGGCGTATACCCATAAACAATTGACACCCCCCTGGGGTATTATGATAACTTAGTGACTAACTTAAAAGTAATTGTTTATGTGGAGATAATTGTGCCAAAGCAAAAGAAAATCTTATCCCAAACCAATTCTATGAATAAAGCATGTAAGCATGCCATGCATCCTGATCATAAAAAAGAAGGTATTCGCTTAAAAAGAGTCAGAGGTCAGATTGATGGTATCTTGGCCATGATTGATGACCGTCGTTATTGCCCTGATATACTTATTCAAATTAGAGCAGCTAAAGCCGCTATTCAGGCAGTAGAGCTTTCAGTCCTAAATACGCATTTAGATAATTGTGTGAGTGAAGCAATTCATTCGAAGGATGAAGATAAAGCTAAAGAAAAAATCACTGAGTTAATTCAATTAATCGGACGACATAAATAATTAAAGGACATCATGTTAAATTCAATTATTAAATTTTCTTTGAAGAATAGACTGGTTGTTGTTTTCCTATCTGTTGCAATCCTAATTTATGGCGGATTTATTGTTGCTCATTTACCAGTGGACGTTTTCCCTGACTTAAACCGTCCTACAGTAAATATTATGACTGAAGCTGAAGGTATGGCACCTGAAGAGGTTGAAACATTAATCACAGTCCCTTTGGAAAATGCTTTAAATGGCCTACCTGGGGTTAATAGAGTGAGATCTACATCTGGTGTCGGTCTCTCGGTTATATATGTCGAATTTGACTGGGGTACAGATGTATTTAGAAACAGGCAGCTTGTTTCGGAAAAGTTAATAGAGGCCAAAGAGCATTTTCCTTCAAATGCTACACCAGTCATGGGGCCAATATCATCTATCATGGGTGAAATTCAGCTAATTGGGCTTTCATTGGATAAAAATTCAGATGAGAAACTTACACCGGTCGATTTAAGAACTTATGCAGATTGGGTTATAAAGCCACGTTTATTAAGTATTGCTGGTGTTTCGCAAGTAATATCAATTGGTGGTGGAGTTAAGCAGTTTCAGATAAAAATTTCTGCGGAGAAATTAAATTTTTACCAATTGAATTTAGATGAAGTTGAAAAAAATCTCAATCTTATAAGTCAAAATACAACTGGTGGATATTTAAATAAAGAAGGACAAGAGTATTTAATTAGGAATCTTGCACGTGCAGAAAATATTGAAGATATTGAATTAACCGTTGTTGGAACTCATCTTGGGAGAAGTGTTTTAGTAAAGGATATTGCCAAAGTAGAAATTGATGCTCAAATCAAAAGAGGTGATGCGGGTATTAATGGTGGTCCAGGCGTAATTCTTAGTATTGCAAAACAACCCGGGGCCAGCACAATTGATTTGACTGAAAATATTGAAAGCGTTTTAGCCAGTGTTGAAAAATCTCTACCTAAAGGAATTAAACTTCACCCTCATTTATTCAAGCAAGCAGATTTTATTAAGAACTCAATTACGAATGTTGAAGAAGCCTTGAGAGACGCAGGTATCTTCATTGTTATTGTACTTATTTTATTTTTGATGAATGTGAGAACAACTATTATCACATTGACTGCTATTCCATTATCCTTTGTTGTCACATTTATTGTTTTAAAGTTTTTTGGTCTTTCAATTAATACAATGACTCTTGGTGGTCTTGCTATCGCGATTGGTGAGCTGGTCGATGATGCCATTATTGATGTTGAAAACGTACTTAGACGCCTGAAAGAGAATAAACACTCTGACAATAAGAAAAGTGTCTTAACGGTTATCTTTGAAGCCTCTTCTGAGGTTCGGAATTCAATAGTATTTGCTACAATAATTGTTGTTTTAGTTATGATTCCATTATTTTTTCTTGGTGGTTTGGAAGGAAGACTATTCATTCCATTAGGGATTTCATACATTGTCTCACTTATCGCTTCACTCTTTGTTTCACTTACAGTTACCCCAGTTCTTTGCTCATTTTTCTTGGGAAAATCAGACGTACTTGAAAAGCCAGATGGATTCCTAGTAAGATTTCTAAAAAAATATGATAGAAAAATTCTGAATGTTACTCTTGATAGACCTTGGACAGTTTTATCATCACTGGCAGTAATGCTTCTACTTTCACTTGCTTTGGTACCTCAATTAGGAAAAGATTTTCTTCCAAAGTTTAATGAAGGTACAGCAGTTATCGGACTTCTTGCTCAACCGGGTATCTCCTTAGAGGAATCCAATACAATTGGACAAAAAGCTGAGCAGCTAATTTTATCAGTCCCAGAAGTAAGTTCCGTTTCTCGTAGAACAGGAAGAGCAGAACAGGATGAGCATGCAGAAGGTGTTCACTCATCTGAACTAGATGTAGACTTTAAAAAGAAAGAAGATTCAAAAGAGTTGATCAGAGAAAAAGAAGTTGTCTTAAATGATATTAGGGCCAAGTTAAAAACAATCGATGGAGTGGTTTTTAACATTGGACAGCCTATCTCTCACAGATTGGATCACTTATTATCCGGCGTAAGAGCAGCTATTGCCATAAAAATTTATGGGCCAGACTTAAACACGTTGAGAAAAAAAGGCTATGAAGTTAAAACTCTTCTAGAAGATGTAAAAGGATTAGTAGATTTACAAGTTGAACAACAGGTTTTAATTCCACAGATCAAGATTCAAATAAAAAGGGACATGGCCAAAAAATATAATTTACCGGTTGGTGAAGTAACAGCAGGTTTAGAAAAAGCTCTAAAGGGTGAAGTTGTCGCCCAATTATTTGATGGAAATAAGTATTTCAATATATTTATGCGCTTTGATGATAATTCTCGTTCTGATCTTCAAAAAATTGAAAATACAGTTATTAAGATTCTTCCAGATGGGACAAAGATTAGGGTATCCCAGGTTGCAGAAGTTTATGAGGCTACGGGGCCAAATATTATTAATCGTGAGAATGCTCAAAGAAGAATTGTCGTTTCTGCAAACACATCAAACACTGATGTTGAGACGGTAGTTAGTGCTATTGAAATGAAATTAAAGAACCTCAAACTTAAAGAAGGGTATTTTATTAATTATGATGGACAGCTCGAATCTCAAAAGAAAGGTATGCAGCTCCTGATGTTGTTAAGTGCACTTGCGATTGTAGGCGTGTTCGTAGTCCTTTATATGCATTTTAAATCTTCAATGATTGCATTGCAGGTAATGATAAATATTCCTCTCGCACTCATTGGTAGTATTGTTGCAGTTTATTTAACAGATAAAACATTTTCACTTGCGAGCTTAGTTGCTTTTGTAACCTTGTGTGGAATTGCAAGCCGTAATGGTATTATGATGATCACGCATTATATTCATTTAGTTAAATATGAAGGTGAATCTTTTAATAAAGATATGATTATTCGTGGATCATTGGAAAGATTGGTTCCAGTACTGATGACTGCCTTAACTGCAATTCTAGCTTTAATTCCTATAATTATGGCCCGTGGTGAGCCCGGGAAAGAGATTCTTTACCCGCTATCAGTTGTTATTGTAGGAGGGCTATTTAGCTCAACCTTATTAGACATTATCGTCACACCAGTTATCTTTTATAATTTTGGTAAAAAAGCTTTAGAAATAAACACACGAGGAGATTCCGATGAGTTTTAAAAAGACAGCAATGGCCATGGTTTTTGCATTTATTTCACTTTCAATTCATGCGCACGAAGGACACGATACAGGTGCAACAAAAAGTCTGCATGGAGGCATTGTGAAAAAATCAAAGAATGCTTTTGTCGAAATTGTTCAGGATGAAAAGATAGAAATTTATGTAACAGATCATAATTATAAAAATTTGATTTCACCTAATTTTATTGTTTTAGCTTTTGCTGATGTAAAGGGTAAAAAACTTCCTCTGAAACTTGAATCTCATGGTGCAAACCTTAGTGTGTCTACAGATTTAAAAAAAGAAAAGCACTTCAAATTGAATATTGTGTTGAAAATTAATGGTCAAGAAGAACAAGTATCTTTTCCGTTAGAGAACTAAACCTTATAAGGAAAATCTTATGATTATCGACTACGATCAAATAGTAAGACTTATTGAATCGAATTTAGAAGTAAAGGTCAGGCAAGAAACTCTTAATTCTTCCAAAGTAAGGATAGGGTCTTTGGCAACGACATTTGTTCCTGAAGTTTCAGTGTATGCGATAGGTGAAGATTCGCATATGAATAAGATCAGCAAAAATCCTAGCGCAGGTGTCGTTGCTAACGTTAATCTTTTTAATGGTTTTAGGGATGTTGAAAAGAATAAGATTAATAATCTTAGTTACGAGACAAACAGTTTAGAGTTTAAACGGTCTTATAATGAGCAGGTTTTCAAGGCCAAAAAATACTACTTCGATGCCCTGAAAATTTTAGAAGACATTAAAATTTTAACAGAGCATGAAAAAATTAATAAAAATAATAGAGATTTGATATTAAAGAAAGTTGCCAGTGGATTAAGTCCAAAATCGGAAGAGCTGATATTTAAAAAAATTGAATTAGAATTACGCGAGCAAAGGATAAAAAAAGATAACGAATTAAAAGTTACCTATAGTCATTTAAAGAATATCTTTGCTTTAGATAAGAATGAAAAAATTGAGATTGTTGGTGAGTTAGACATCTCAAAGTTTAATTATTCCCCTAATTCGAGGAAAATTGATTTGGCCATAGTGGAATCAAACGAAGCGCTTATAAATGCCGAAAAAAAATCCAGTGGTTTATGGAGAATGCCAAGGGTAAACCTCTATGCTGAAAAGTCTCTTACAAATCATGTGAATGGCGAATTTTTAGAAGAAGAAGATGGTGACAAACAAGTTGTCGGTCTCAAAGTTACACTGCCAATTTTTAGTGAAAAAAATGTTGATTCAATCGAAGATCAAATTAAGTCTACTGAAGTAAAGTCAGCTTTATTAAGAAAAAAGAATCAAATTCGTGAACTAGAGGCCAATGAAGAGCAAGTTGTAATTCAGTTAGATCACTTGAAAAGCATGATTGAAATTTCTAAGAGTAAAGTAGAACTTTCTAAAGAAATAATGAATAAAACTTTTTCTGAGTTTAGACTTGGATTAAAGGAAGCACTTTCGCTTAATGAAGCAACTGCTGATTACCTAGATGCCAGAGAGGACCTTATTGAGCATCAGATAGAGTATATACTTAATATTGAAGAGACTAAAGTTAACGCTTTAGACTAGCTAGTATCGGATGTCACAATATCGCTGTAAGCGGCGTATTCTTATTAGAACTTAACCACGAGGTAAATATGCAACCGAAACTTATGAAAACTGCACTTCTTATTGTTTTTTTATTAGCTATACAGCCCGTTAGCTCGTACGGTTTTCATAGAATAAGCGAAACTTTACCAAGTAATAAAATATTAATTTGCAAAGATTATGATCAGGTTAAAACAGATCAAAAAATTGAAGTTTATACAAAACGCTTTTCAAATAGTAGAAGTGGAAGGGAACTAGTAAAAACGGATGAATTTATGCTTCCGAAAGAAGGGCAAGTCATTAGTCTTCACCATAATGAGTTTCATTCAACAGGAAAATTTTTTCCAAAAACTCATACTGAATTGCTGGGAACAGCAACTGTTGTGAGTCCAAAATTAGTTGGGGAGTCTAGAGTTGTTAATCTAATTCCAAAAGGTAAGCGTGAAACGATTGAAACTAAAACCCAGATTATAACTGAACAGGATGAAGCTAATATCGTTAAAAATTGCTTTGTCGCAGTCCCTGATAAGACTATTAAAATAAAAGACGTTACAAGCGTATCTTTTTAAGCATTCTCATTTTTTTGACAGTCCCTCTAGAATAGGACAGTCTGGTCTATGATCACCTTGGCAGTTGTTTGATAAATGCTTAAGAGTGTTGGTCATCATCTGTAATTCGTGAATTTTTGATTCTAATTGCTTTATATGAATTTGGGCCAGATTCTTGACATCAGAACTGGCCCTGCTTTTATTTCGCCACAAACTTACAAGTTTTTTTATTTCTTTCATTGAAAATCCAAGGCTCCGCGCTTTTTTTACAAAAGATAGTATATGAACATCACTTTCCTTATAAATTCTATATCCAGCGTCTGATCGACCTGCTTTTGGTACGATTCCAAGAGATTCATAATGCCTGATAAGTTTTGCACTCACTCCAGAAATTGTTGATGCTTCTCCAATATTCATTTTACCTCCATTAACCAGGCTATTTGCTAGCTGGTTTCCATTTTCTGAGCATCAATGCATTTGATACAACACTTACGCTACTTAAAGCCATGGCAGCTCCAGCTATAACTGGATTTAGTAGTCCAAAGGCTGCCAATGGTATCCCTACAATATTATAAATGAAGGCCCAGAAAAGATTTTGTTTAATTTTATTATATGTCTTTTTTGAAATTTCTAAAGCATCAGGGATGAGCAATGGGTTCCCTCTCATTAAGGTAATTCCAGCGGTGTGCATAGCAACGTCTGTACCTGTGGCCATTGCAATTCCGACATGAGCAGCCGCTAATGCTGGAGCATCGTTGATCCCATCACCAACCATTGCGACAATATGACCACTTCTTTTTAAATCTTCAATGACTTTAGATTTATCCTGCGGCAGCACTTCCGCTTTAACTTCAAAAATTCCAAGAGACTCAGCTACCTTTTTGGCCGCACCGGCATTGTCTCCAGTTATCATAACTGTTTTTATATTAAGAGCATTTAGCTTTTTAATTGTTTCTCTTGCAGAATCTTTAATTTTATCTGTAAAGGCCATGAGTCCAATTATTTTTTTATTACTTTCATTTGCTAGGTAAGAGACCGTATATCCCGTGTTCTCTAGTTCGAGAGCCTCAGAACTAAAATAAGACAAATCTAATACTTTTTCTTGCATTAGGCGTCTTGTACCAATGATATATTTTACTCCGCCTACATTTCCTTCAAGCCCTCTCCCTGCCAATGCTTTTACTTCTGAGCTGGCTTCTATACTTAATCCCATTTCTTTAGATTTTTCAATAATAGCTTTTGCTAATGGATGTTCACTACCACTCTGAAGAGCACATGAAATTCGAATTAACTCCTCATCCGAAATAGAATTTGAAATAATTTTTGTCAGTTCGGGTTTCCCTTCAGTTAATGTACCCGTTTTGTCAAAAGCAACTACTGTAACAGAATGAGCGATTTCAAGTGCCTCAGCATCCTTAATTAAAATTCCGGCCTTTGCCGCAAGCCCTGTCCCTACCATGATAGATGTGGGAGTTGCTAAGCCTAAAGCACAAGGACAGGCAATGACGAGTACGGCGACTCCATTAATGAGAGCACTTTCCCAGTCACTAGAATATAGGCCCCATCCAACGATAGTTAGTGTTGCTATTAGGATAACAATTGGTACAAATACAGCACTAACTTTATCAACCATTCTTTGAATAGGTGCCTTTGCTGATTGAGCATTTTCGACTAAACGAATAATCCTAGCAAGCGTCGTTTCTGTACCTAAGGCAGTTGTTTCGACCTGAATAAGTCCATCTATATTTAATGATCCACCCGTAACTTTATCCTTTAAATTTTTGACGACAGGAAGACTTTCACCTGTAATAAAAGATTCATCGATTTGTGTAGAACCTGAAATGATTAATCCATCAACTGGAATTTTTTCACCAGGTTTAATAATGACAATATCTCCTAATGACACTTCATCAATGGAGATTTCGAAATCTCCTTCGGGGCGTTTGACTCTTGCAATATTGGGCCTTAAAGACTGCAATGCTTTGATGGCCATTGATGTCTGCTGCTTGGCACGGGTTTCAAGATATTTTCCTAATAAGACAAGGGTAATAACTACGGCTGAACTTTCAAAATAAAGTGCGCCAATTCCATCATGGCCAGCATGTTCACCATATATGGCTATATGGTAGAGGCTTAAACCAAATGCAGCAGTGGTACCTAGAGACACTAATAGGTCCATATTTCCAGAACGGGCCTTGACTGCTTTCCAAGCAGCTATGTAAAATCTCGCACCTAACCAAAATTGTACTGGGGCTGCTAAAAACAGCTGAATCCAGCCAGTGAGCATAAAGTTAAATCCGAATGGTTCAAAAATCATTGGAATGACCAGAGGAGCGGAAAGAGTTGCAGCTATTAAAAGCTTGATATAGTCAGTTTTAAGTTGCTGTGCTTTTTCATTAATTTCTTCTTTTAACTCTGATTTGGCCCTCGAAGCCTTATATCCAGCTCGGGTTATAATTTTAATAATTTTTTCTTCATTTATTAAGTCTTCTACAAACTTAATTTTTGCCTTTTCGGTTGCAAGATTTACGATTGCGCTAAGAACCCCAGGCTCCTTGAGGAGAACTGATTCAATTCGATTCACACAACTGGCACAAGTCATTCCTTCAATTGATAATTCACTCTCTTTTGTTAAAATGTCATAACCGCTTTTTTCAATTGCAGACAAAGCAGGTTTTATAGAATCTTTATTCGTTAATACTAATTTTGCACTCTCAGTTGCAAGACTCACAGTAACAGCAATAACTCCTTCTATCTTTTTAACTTGATTTTCAATACGGCTCACGCAGCTTGCGCATGTCATTCCTTTAATTTGTATATTAGTTTCTATATTTGTGTTTTCCATATAATTCTCCTTTATTATCTTTATCTAATCTTAAAGGTTCCCATAATGGTAAGGTCAAGTGATTATTTTCTTGACCTTACCATTATGGGAAGGATTATACTTCAAAAGAGGCTAATAAGTAGTCTAATTAAAGGAGATTTATATGTATGAAATTAAAGTTTCTGGAATGACTTGTGGGGGATGTGTAAGAAGTGTTACTAACGCATTAAAGTCATTGGATTCTAAGGCAAATGTTAATATTGATTTAAAGTCACAACTTGTAACAGTAGAGAGTGAAAAAGGTCAGGATGATATAGTGTCAGCTATTGAGGAAGCCGGCTATACAATCGTAGAAACCAAAAAACTTAATTAGGTTTCAATTCATTTTTCACTGTCACAAAACTCTCATTAGAGTCGTATACCCTGTACCCGTATAATAACCGATACTTCAGAGAGAAATTTAATGAAAACTAAAATTGCTATTTTTATTTGTCTTTTAACTTTTGCAACTGTTTCTTTTGCTCATGGAATGAATAAATATGGGCCTAATGGGGGATATGTGAGGATGCCTGGTGCCTTCCACACAGAACTTGTTGATAAAGGGACTAAGATACATGTTTATTTATTAGATATGAGTTTCAAGAATCCAACGGTCAATAATTCAGCCGTTAAAATTATATATAAAGGGGCCAGTAATACCGAATATTCATGTTCTAAAGAAAGTGATTATTTTGTTTGTGAAAAACCATCGAGTGCGTTGCAGGGCTATAAAGAAATTAGCATAAGTGCAGTTAGAAATAATAATAAGGCCATAGCTGCTACCTACAATTTGCCTTTAAAGTTAGATAAATAATAGTTTGATATAAAAGCACAGGAAGTGATTCCTGTGCCCATTTGCCCTTTCCAATTCTCTAGGAGGATAATTGAAAAGATTATTTAAAGCGGAAAACGAGACCTCTGTAATAATTAAGTGATCGCTCTTTTTCAAAAGCTATATGACATTTTTTTTCTTCATTACTCCATAAATCTACCAGCTCATATCCTATAGACTCCAAACCTTTTATAAAGTCATTTTCTTTTCTAATGTAATAAGGACAGAATGCAGTACCTATACTTTGAAGAGTGATGGTGCTGGTAGTGGAGTGTAGGGGGAGCATGTTAAAGATTAAGTATTTCGGGAATTTTTTTAATTCAAAAAATTTCTCATGTATCTCCCAATCTAAATATTGAAGAGATCCGCTTGCTAGAAAAAGATCTTGATCAGAGAGATCTTGGATGTTTGACACAAAATTTAGATTTTTTGCACCTCTTTGTTCAGAATATTTTCTCCCTTCTTCAGCAACGCTTGGAACATCACAGACAGTCCAGCTTTCAATTCCAGAAAAATCTAATAATTTAGAAAACGAGTAATAATGAATTCCAATGTGACCGCCAAAGTCAAAAACTTTTTTAATGTCTGTTTTGTAGTTATTCATCCAGAAAAGGACAGGGTAATCTGTGGAATAAATTTTATTTGTTCTTTCCTTGTATAGGCTAGCAGATTCAGTATTGTCGTAACCTTTTGGCTTCGTTTTGGGTGATGAAAGTTCAGCTTCTGAAAATGAACCATAGATTCCTCTAAAGTAGTTTACATTTTCATCTGATGAAAATTTATTTTCAAAAATTGTTTTTCTTAAATCTAAAATTACTGGAAGATTCTTTAAACTTTGTAACATTCTAGTATCTCCGATGACTATGTTTTTATAAATAAAAATGAAACATTAATGAATACAGGTCAGATTTTGCTTTTAATTTAACAATTTCTTCTTTTTGCCAAGCTGTTAAGATTTCGAAGTGAGGTCTTGGGAAAAATTGAAGACCTGCACCATAAGCTGACTTTTTAGAACTGATTATTGTCGGATTTAAATTAGCTAGATCGTAGCTTAAGAAACTTATTAGTCCTTTAATAGGTTCATAATTAAATTTATTCGAAGTAACAAAACCACTTTGTTTTTGGTTATTAGTTTTTATAGACTTATATTGTAAGTCAAATTCATGCATGGAAAAAAATTGAGGATGATAAGAAAAAACTCCCCATATACCTGAGACATTTCTTTTTGAATTATCATCAGAAGCTCTTAAGAGGCTAATGCCTAATTTTTGTTTGTCGTAAAAAAAATAACTTGCAGAGAAGGATACTCCTTCTTCTTTTGCCAATGAGAAGGGGTCTTTGAAATTGCCAAAAAAGGCAGTTGCGAAAGTGCTGATAGTTTCACCTTGATATGAATATTCAAAATTGTAAGATTCTGAGTCAAAACCAAAGTTCAAAAAACGTCGCACATACATTTGATGATTGGGATCATTGAGGCCGTAAAATTTAAGAAATTTACCTGCTCTTATCTGATTATTTGGCGTTATTCTGTAGAGTGCGTAATGTCTGCGACTAAATAATCTTGAATCACTTTCAAGTCCCTTCCTGAGTTCCTGTCTTCCCAATGAACCAGCAATTGCCCAATATTGACTATTGTAAGCCGTATCAAGATCGGCCTGCATAAGAATTGCTCTAGCTTCATTTGCGGTATTGTCTGTTTTAAATGCCTGTAATCCTCTTATGTAGGCACCCACCAATATTCGCTCGCTTTTTGAAATTGAAGGTATGGCATTATAGGCGAAATATTGCTCTGTTTTTCCACCCCAGGTACTAAGTGCAGCTTTTGACAATTCTCGTCCGTAAGGAGTCAATAAGCTGCCTCCTGAAGGACTTAAATGGCAAGTAGTACAGTTTACATAACCGTGTCTTGAAAGCTCACTATAAGAATAGGCCTCCGGTAGAATAAAAATAAAAGTAAAAATTACAGATAAGATTTTCATTATTTTGCAGTAATTATTAGTGGTAATTTAACTGTGATGTTTACATCTTCAGCAACAGTGATTCCTGCAAAAGATGGTATTTCTATTTTATACTCCGAAAGTTTAACTTTTAATTCAGAGGTAGTATTTATAGTTGAGTTGTCTTTATAAGGAGAAAGTATAATTTTTCCGACAATTGATTTTTTTACATTATGGAGAGTTAAGTCACCAATAAAATCAAGATTTAACTCTTTGTTGTTTTTCCAGTATTCCGTAGGAATACTTAAGTTTTTAATTTCAAGTTGAGCAATTTTATTTTCAGGCCTGTCTGTTTGAAGGTAGTTTTCTTTCATATGCTCATCTCGCATTTCCATGCCAGTTTCAAATGAATTTAGATCAACTTTTAAGATTGCTTGAAGTTTGTTGTTTTCAATTTGTACCACGCCATCAACTTTTGCTTTTTCGCCTTTTATTTTTATAGCACTAGGACTTCCAATTGCCATAAATTCTACCGCAGAATTTTTTGAGTCGACTACTATCTTTTCCGCTTGGGCCAATAAAACTGTAGATTTTAATATCGTTAGGACGATGATTATTAATTTTGAATATTTCATTTAATCCTTAGCTCCGTTAATGATCCATTGTTTTACGATTTCAATTTCTTCAGGCTTCAATGCCGCCAGTCCGGATTTAGGAGGGGGCATTCTTTTTCTCGCAGTTGGCAAGGTTACAAGAACAAGCCCACTTTCATCTGGATCACCAGGAGTGATGATCCCATAAGGTGAATCGATCATTTCTTCAGGACTATCAAGACTGACTCTTTCTGCTTCATTACCAGCGGAGTGACATACGATGCATTTTTTTAGCAAGATGTTTTGTTGTATAGATTTAAAAGTTGGTTTTAAGGGTTCTATTTGAATGGGAGGAAGTGAGCTACCATCCAGTGCTGTCTCTGGTGCTCCGGCCTGTATCCAAGTTGCTAAAAGAATCAAATCTTGTTCTGTGAGTTTCGGATAAGGTGACTTTGGCATAGATTGTTCTTTAAGTGCGCTTTGCTTAATTTTTGCGAGATGTCCGACAACCGCAGTATATGATTCGAGATTCACACCTCCTGAATCGCCATGACATGAAATACATTTTGGTGTAAAGATTTGCTGATTAACCATTTGATACGAAATTTTTTCAAGCATAGAAGGATTGAAAGTCACTTCAAAGTTTGATGTTTTTTCTTTGCGATAACTACAACTCAAGAGACTTAAACAAATCCCAAAAAAGAAAATTAATTTAAGTCTCTTGAAAATCATAAGTGCCTATTAGTTAACAGTGTTAGTAGATTCTACTGACCCTTGTTCATTAAGATTCACTTCGAGTTTTTGAGTTGTTGCAGTTGAAATCATTTCAATCCTTGCAACTTTATTTCCTTGGTTGTTAGTAACTTGCATCAAGTTAAGAGACTTAAGTCCAGTTTGAAAAGGCTTTAGCTCAACATGCTCTGATGCATGATCATTTACATAGTGGAGCGATTGCTCAATTAGAGTTGCAGCATCTTTGTCTCCCCAAACAGGAGCTGAATCAGATTCAGTGCCTTCTTTTACAACTTGAGCGATTCCTTTACCCGCAGCATCCATCATCATTTCAACTTGCTTAGTTGTTCCATCGGCTCCAGCGTGTTGACTAGCGATGATCTTAAATGAAGGATCAGTTGGCTTCGTAGGTGTAAGAACAACTAGCTCAAGCGATTTTAATTTTGTGAGGAACGTCTCATCTGCTTTACCTAAAGTAACTAGACGTTCTAGGCGATGGCATCCCAGTTCTACAATTTTAGCATTTCCGATAGCAGCAAAAGATGTAGTAGCAGTAAAAGCAGAAATAGTAAGTGTGAGTAAAAATTTGTTAAGTCCTTTCATGGTTGCTCCTTTTTAAGTAAGTTATTTGATAATAATAGTGCCTTTCATTTGCTGTTCTTCGGGACCGTTATGTGGGCCACATATATAGAAATAAGTTCCAGTTCGATTGGGTGTAAATCTAGTTTTGATTTTTTCATTTGGTTGGGCCATTAAATCAAGGCCTAGCTCTGGGGATAAGAGACGAAACATTCGGGATGGACTTGCCTTAAGTGATATTTCAACAGATTCATTAATGGTTAATTCAATATTAGAAACAGAGCAACCTATATTATCTAGGTTTCCCTGAATATTAATAATTTTTTTAATTGGCAGTAATAGTTCAGCAATGTCATCTAATTGATGAACTTTGGCGATATCAAAAGCACTCAGGCCTTTATTATTTTTTAACTGAGTGTCGGCATTTAAATCTAATAGCTCTTGTACCAAAAAGTAATTTCTATTTAATACGGCAAGTATTAAAGGAGTTGACCCGTTAATATCCTGAACATTGATATTAGCTTCTAGCTCAGCAAGAATATTAACCACATCAGTATTATTTATTTTAACAGCCTTATGAATAGCTGACTGATGGTTGGTTGGATCAACGCTTTCTAGATTTGCTCCGCTATCTATTAACAATGAAGCCATCTGATTAAGATTAAAACTTGTAGGAGAACTTATACTCAAATTTTTAAATCCACAGTTTGGATCTAGGAGCTTTAATAGGGGAGAGCATCCTAAAGAGTCTGTACTATTGATTTCGGCACCGCACTCAAGTGAGTAATTGATTTGATCAAGGTCAGATGATCTCAAGGCATCAAATAGAGATATGTCTTTCTTGCCTTGAGTTTCTGCGCAAAGATAAGGTTCTGGTAAAATTCCCGTAATTGAACATTTTAATTGTTTAATTGTATTTTCAAATGCAGATCCTTTATTAAGGATCAATGTTCCGCTATAAATGTCTTCGGACGATTTTTTTAATGTCAGGTTAAAATCATTTTTATTAATTACAGAGCTATAAACGAATTTATTTTTAGAATAGTATCTTTTAACCTCGGCCCTCACGCCAGCATATCCTATTTGTCCCTTGGCTTGAAGTGCACCAAAACTTGTTCCTGGAAAATATTTTTCAAATTTAATTTGAAGGTCTTTTAATCTATAGGCAGGATGTGTGTCTGTGTCGCTATAGTCTTTGGAGCATGTAACGACTTCTGCAAATGAGTAATTTATATTCAGAAATAAGAAAATTATTAAAATAAATTTATTCATTATTGTTTATCCTGTAGATCATATTGGTTACAACTTGTTGTTTTAAATGCCTCTGGATCTTGGGCCATACGCCCCATTCTAAGAGCTTCACCTCTGAGTTTTTCCAATTGAACTTTTTCAGATGTGATCATGTCCGAAACAATGTCGTGAAGCATGTGATTATTGTCAAAAGCTGCTGGAATTTTTGGAAAAAGCTTTGCAAACGTAGGAGCTTCAACAGCAGTCTCAGGCATCATGTCGAAGTCAGCAGAATCGGGTAAGTCAGATATTAAGAATTTGAATTGAGCGATAGTGTTTGCTACAGCTACATCTCTTTCCATTTTTGTAGGTAGTAAAAGATCTTCATATAATCTTATTTGAAACCAGTGGTAGCTCCAGATTAAAAGATTAAAACTTGGAAACTTTTTTCTAAATGATTTTGAAAAGTAATGTCCATCCATGAACAGCATAGATTTACATTCATCCGTAATAAGAACTGGTTTATTTGATTTATATTTCCCATAAATCTCGTTAATCCTGTTGATCATTTTAGGGCCACGATCTTCAGAAGTTGCCAGTACATCTAAGACGAACTGATGAAGCATATGAGACCAATCAAATAAATTTATTATTAATGGAAATTTATAAACATAATTAGGAGCTATATCTGCTTCATCAACTTTGATGAACGGTGGATTTGCTAGAATTTTAAAAATCTTTTCCAATAATTCTTTTTCTAATTCTTTAGGGTTTTCGATATTTCCTTTTTTTAAAATGAGAGTTTCATACACGAGTGCATGTCCATAATCGAATGCAAAAAGTAATCTTTGAGCTTCAGGGTGACCTGACCCCGAAAATCTGGACTATTCAAAACCTTACACTCTGTTAAACTTTAACATGTAGAGGGTAAAAAAATGAAAAAATCAAAGTTCAGCGAAGAAAAAATCGTCCATATTCTCCAAGAGGCCAAGTCGGGTAATTCAACTGTTCAAGAAGTCTGTCGCAAACACGGCATCACCACAGTGACCTACTATGCTTGGAAAAGAAAATACAACGGCGTTGAAGTGGCCGAGCTTAAAAAAATGAAAGAGCTTGAAGCTGAGAATGCAAAACTCAAACGTCTTGTGGCCAATCTCTCTCTTGATAATTTGATTTTGAAGGATATTAACTCAAAAAAGTGGTAGGCCCCAAAATAAAGCGCACAATGGTGAGCTACATAAGAGACAGCTACAGGATGAGCTGCTCTAGGGCCTGCAGAATCCTTGATCTTCAGAAAGCAACCTTCTACTACAAAGAGGTTGAAGACGTTGCTGAAATCAAGCTTAGAGCGCGTTTAAAAGAGCTTGCAGAAAAGCATCCAGGTTTTGGGCTTAGAACTTTACATGAGATCACCAAAAGAGAAGAACTTGTTATAAATCATAAGCGAACTGAGAGAATTTACAAAGAAGAGAAGCTCTCTCTTCGTTTAAAAAAGAAAAATAAGAGAGCGAGACATTTAAGAGTTGTTCAAGTTCCTCCAGAAGCTCCTTTAAAAACGTGGTCGATGGATTTTGTCCATGACAGATGTTTCAGTGGGAGAAAAATTAAGTGCCTCACAATCATTGATCAGTTTTCTAAGAATTGCCCAATGATAAACGTCGGAGTGACAATGACAGGAGCTGAGGTTGCAAGAGCGCTTGATACTTTAAAAATTAAAATTGGGTTACCAGAAGTCATTTTTGTAGATAACGGGCCAGAGTTTGCGGGAAAAGATTTGGGGTTATGGGCGATGAAGAACAATGTGAAGCTGCATTTTATCGAGCCAGGAAAGCCTACTCAAAATGCGTTCATAGAATCGTTCAACGGGAAATTTAGAGCACAATGTTTGAATCAGCATTGGTTCCAAACGATCGAAGAAGCAAAGATTTTAATTGAAACATGGAGAAAGGAATACAATAATTTCAGACCTCATAGCTCTTTGAATGGTCTGACTCCGGAAGAATTTACTAGGCAATTTGAAATGAAAAAGATAAACGGTTTTGATCAGGATGTGAGATTAAAAGTAGTCTAGCGTTTGGGGTCAGGTCAAGGGTATACTTCGCCTAATTTATAAGCTTCTGGGGGAGAAGGATACCAAACAACTTCAGCACTGAGCATGTTTGATGTTAGTAAACTTAAAAGTATTAATATTTTTTTCATTTGATCCTTATTTCACAAGCACAGAATGAAATTCATTCCATCTATAGCGAATTTTAGCTTCCACTGGCAGCATTATTGTGGGGTCTTTTACTTCGTAATAAAGGTAGGTATCCCATGCTTCTTCTTTACCACCAGCAGTTGGGAACCCAGGATTAAGGGGGCCTACACATGAATAGTCATTGGCCACTAAATATACTTTCATAATAAATTGAGGAAATCGCGGGTCAGCATTACCTGAGTAACGATTATCTTGACCGCTAATAAAGATGCAAGTTAAAGGAATTTCTTCTCCATTAATCATTGCGTGAGAACCATCTTTTAACATAATTCTATCCCAAAATTGACGATAAAATTTTTTCGGATCATTTCCTAGTGAGAATTCTCCTACTATAGGTTCTTTATATACAGGATCTGCAAATTCTAGTTCATAGGAATAAGATTGATCTGATCCTATCATTGGAACTTTAAATTCTGCCGAATTTCTAATTTGAAGAGTTAGGTTACGATAAAATTGAAGAACATCTTGGCCTACAGTTGGTAGGGTTTCTGAATAGGTGTTTAAACTAAAAATAATTAGAATGAGTATAAAAAATCTGTATTTTGATTTCATATTTAGCCTTTTGATTTTGACCCGTAGACAAGTTTGTTAATTTCATTAATTTTTTTTTGAATATTTTCTGAATCATCTGAAGCAAATGCATCTTGAATACAACTTTTTAGATGCGCTTCAAAAATTGCTGACTCTATCACTTTGACGCCTGCACTAATTGCTTTAAGCTGATTTATGATATCTATACAATAGCGCCCTTCCTGTATCATTTTTTCGATACCGTCAACCTGGCCTCTGACGCGTGACAACTGTTTTAAGTGGCCAGTATGATCAGGATGAGAGTGAGAATCATGCTCATTCTTGATTTTTTTTGAGGAAACTGCCTTCTTTTTCGTCATAAGATTATTACTCAGCACTAAATATTGATATTCACATATACCCTGGGGGGGGTAGGCTATCAAGAGATGTGTAGGTTTTACATAAAGCTGAGCAATGAAGTCAATTAAAGAATAATTAATTTTTTTTAGCGTGCAGTTTAAACTAGTTATCCGTATATTTTAAGATTCTATAGGCTATGAATTGTTCGGTTGGCTTCATAGTTTTAAGAATAATTTATCGTTATCCTAAATATTTGTCGGAAGAATATATCATGAAAAAAATTGTATTTTTATTACTACTTTCAATGTCTCATTCGATATTTGCTAAAACTGTTAAATATGAATTAATAGCCACTAAAGAAAATGTTAATCTTAGTGGTAAGAAAAATGTTGATTTTGCAATCATGATTAATAAATCAATTCCAGCACCTATCCTTGAATTTACAGAAGGTGACGATGCTGAAATTACCTTAAAGAACGATCTCCCAGATGATGAAGTATCTATTCATTGGCACGGTATCTTGCTTGATCCTTATATGGATGGCGTCCCTTATGTTAATACACCACCCATTAAGCCTGGTGGAAAATTTGTCTTCAAATTTAAAATCAGACAACATGGTACTTTCTGGTATCACTCTCATACGAATGTTCAGGAGCAAAAAGGTGTTTATGGTGCATTTATTATTCATCCAAAAGAAGAGGTTAAGGCTTATGACAAAGAAATCGTTTTAGTCTTGAGCGATTGGAGTGATGAAAATCCTACACAAATTCTCAATAATCTTAAGAAAGATGGTGATTACTATATTTATAAAAAAGGTACAATGAGATCTTGGCTTGGGGCCATTCGTGCAAAATCGCTTATGAGTTATTTGAATAATGATTGGAATCGAATGGGGGGAATGGATTTTTCGGACGTAGGATATGACATTTTTTTAATTAATGGAAAAAATAATTCTCAGGATGAAAATATTTTGCCAGGAGATAGAGTACGTCTTCGTATTATCAACGCTTCGGGTTCTACTTATTTTTATCTATCGTTGGGAGACTTACCAATGAAAGTTATATCTGCCGATGGAGTTGATATTAAGCCTAAGCTTGCTAGTGAGATTTTAATTGGAATGGCAGAAACTTATGATGTTTCATTTGTGCCAAATAAGACTGGAAGTTATGAATTTAAAGCTACTTCTATGGATGGTACAGGAAGTGCTTCTATGTGGCTTGGTAAAGGTGAGCCTCATAATGCACCAATTAAACCAGTTCCAGATTTATATATGAATATGAGTAGCCCAATGGGGGGCATGGATCATTCGAAAATGAGCATGGATGAAGCTCCGATGGATCATTCAAAAATGAAGATGGATGAAGCTCCTATGGATCATTCAAAAATGAAGATGGATGAAGCTCCTATGGATCATTCAAAAATGAAGATGGATGAAGCGCCTGTGGATCATTCAAAAATGAAGATGGATGAAGCTCCCTATGGATCATTCAAAAATGAAGATGGATGAAGCTCCTATGGATCATTCAAAAAATGAACATGAAAAAAGCACCTATGAGTCATTCAAGTCTGGATATGAAAGCAGAGATTGTTGATGTTTTAACGTCAGCAGATTTAGAATCTCCCGCTAAAACATCTTTTGCGAGTGATCTTGTTAGAAAGGACATTACCTTGGCTTTGGATGGGGACATGAATCGGTATGTTTGGTTTATAAACGGCAAAGCAATTAATGAAGAAAGAACACTTACTATAAATGAAAATGAAGTAATACGTTTTACGTTTATTAATAATACAATGATGAATCATCCAATGCATCTTCATGGACATTTTTTTAGAGTTTTAAATAAGTATGGTGATTCTTCCCCGCTAAAGCACACAGTCGATGTGCCTCCTTTTGAAAATAGAACTATTGAGTTTTGGCTAATGAACCTGGTGAGTGGATGCTTCATTGTCACAACTTGTATCATTTAAAAACTGGCATGGCACGAGTTGTAAAATATTCAACATTTATTCCGAGAAATGATATTAAAAAATTTCAAAAAAGCGATCACATCTTCATGATCATTTGTATCATGAAGGATCAGTGGAAATTTCAACCAATCATAGTGAGCTTGAACTTAACTTGATGAATACTCGTAATGATCTTCAAGTAAGAGCAGAAATTACAAAAGATTCATCTTGGGATGGTGGGGGATTTATTTTATAAGAGATGGTTGAATAATTATTCGAAATTAATATTAGGTGGAAGCTATTTTGATAAAGAAGTTTTTGGTAATCTTGGTTTAGCTATATACTTCCAATGTTAGTAGATACAACTTTTTTATTGGATAATGATAAAAAACTTCGACTTGATTTAAGTAAAAAATTTCAATGGACTAAATATGTATTTTCTGAAGTTGATTTTACTTTTAGGCAAGAGAAGAAAACTGAATTTGAGATTAGTTTAATGTATCAAAAAGTATGGGCCTGGTCTGTGGGAGTAATGCTCACTGACAAGAAAATAGGGCTTGGAGGACAGTTTAAATTTTAGAATATTTTGTGACAGATTTTTTCTTAAGTTATGAACTGTCTCGAACATAATTCCGAAATCAGAGTAATACAAAATGTGAAGTAGCTAGAATAATGTAGTCAGCTTTGTTATTAAAAAATTGTTAGCGACCCAAGACATAGAGAACAAAGCCTACTCCCCATACTGTCGAGGGGACTAATAACATCCATTTAAAATCGGAGTGCAATGAAAAATTGATAGCGCTCATTAATAAAACAGATAATGCACCTGTTGAAGCAATGGCCCATGTCGTACCTTTCAATCGTAGAGGTATCACAATAGAAGCAACAAAAAGTGTGAGCGCACCAGTACTCGCCATAAATCCGCCCATAACGATGAATACTTTTTTCAACCAGTACTCAAGACCAGGCAGAGCTTTCTGAATTTCTGCAAGGGAAGTTCCCATGAACCGCGAGTCTTCCGGCAAAAGTGGAGGCCTAATGGCAATAAAATAGAATCCTAGACCAATTAGCCAAACTCCACAGGTAATAAACATCCACATTGAGACCTGGTATTTTTCTCTAATTACTTTCATAATCCTCACTCCCATTTCAGCAAAATCGTTTCAGATTGTCTTTAAGTCCACTTATGTCAAGTGATGGTTTAGAAGATATTATTAGGATATAATGTTTCCTTTTTTTGTGTACCAATCAAATTCCGTTATTTGTTCTTGTGATATGAAAAACAAAGATATTATTTTAATAATAAGCAAGATCAAAGCCATTTGGCATACTCCCTGCATGTCTGAAGTCATCAGCTTATGCATCTACTTTTATTTAAGACGAGGATGATGTTGATACAAAGTGCCTCAATAGTGGGACTTTTTTGAGCAAGAAGATTTGGGTGAATTTAGAATATTAAAGGAATTTTAGTATTCGGCAAAGTGTTTGATAGGAGAATAAATGGAAATACATGAGCACGATAAAGGCACAAGTCAAAATCACGAATCCTGGTTAAAGAGGCATCGCTGGTTAAGCTATATATCACTTGCCGTTATTGCCTTTTATTTTCTCACAGAGCATCGTGCGCATGTCATAGCATATCTCCCATATTTTCTACTTGCGTCCTGCCTGCTTATGCATGTTTTTATGCACGGAGGACACCATCATCATAACAAAAGACAAAAACCAACAGGGGAAAATAAATCATGAACCAATCAGAGGGATCAGCTTATGGACTTTGGAGCCTCGCGGTTATCAATGCACTTATTTTTATTTTCTTTGCATTTAGTTTTTTTAAACCACATAGCAAGAGAGACTGGCGAACATTTAGTACATTTTCTGCTTTTATAGTTGCACTCTTTGCTGAGATGTATGGGTTTCCACTAACAATTTATCTTCTATCGGGATGGCTTTCTAAACAATTTCCACAAATCAATTTTTTTACTCACGATAGTGGACATTTGCTGCATACATTACTCGGTCTCAAAGGAGATCCTCACTTTGATATTCTCCATATCCTGAGCACTGTATTTATAGTCACAGGGTTTTGGCTCCTATCGGCATCATGGCAGGTACTCTATAAGGCGCAAAAGATCGGCACTCTCGCCATGAGCGGTCCCTATCAACATGTACGCCATCCACAGTACGTAGCCTTCGTATTAGTTATGATTGGATTTTATTTCAGTGGCCGACTTTGGTGACTTTAATTATGTTTCCTATCTTGGTTTGGACCTATGTTCGACTTTCCATTAGGGAAGAAAAGGGCGTTGAACTTGAGTTTGGAGATGCTTACAGAAAATATGCACAAGTGACTCCACGATTTTTTCCACATCTAGGAGAGTACAAGGGATCACATAAAACCCTTAAGCCAAAATATTAACGAAATTTATATTTTTAAATCTTAGTGGATTTTAACCTTAAAGCATTTACGATTACGGATACAGAGCTTAAGCTCATTGCTGCCGCTGCTATCATGGGATTTAAAAGAATTCCCAAAAAAGGATAAAGGACGCCGGCCGCGATTGGGACGCCAATAACATTATATATAAAAGCAAAGAAAAGATTTTGTTTGATATTTTTAAGGGTAGATTCACTCAATGAGCGGGCCCTGACTATTCCCATGAGATCTCCTTTTAGCAAAGTCACTCCTGCACTATTCATCGCAACGTCAGTTCCTGTGCCCATTGCAATCCCAACTTGAGCTTGTGCCAGTGCTGGTGCATCGTTGATTCCATCTCCGGCCATCGCTACAAACTTTCCTTCTTTCTGCATGGTTTTAATAATCTCAGCTTTCTTTTGAGGCAATACATCCGCAAAAAAGAATCAACTCCAATTTTTCTCAATAACCGCCTGTGCTGTTTTAGCATTATCTCCAGTAATCATAACGATTTTATTCCAAGATCCTGAAGTGTTTTAATAGCGACTTGGCTTGTCTCTTTTATTGGGTCAATGACACCTAGGAAACCACAAATTTATTATCAATTGCTACAAACATAACTGTTTGGCCATCTTCACGAAGGTTATCCATGTCTTTTTCAAAGTTTTGATAGTTAATAGAAAGATCTTCCATTAAGGCCTTATTTCCAACGGCAATTTTTTGATTTCCTATTTGAGCGAGAAGTCCTTTACCGGTAATAGATGAAAATCCTGTAACTTCAACTAGAGCAACATTTTTTTCCATCGCTCCTGCTACGATGGCGGTAGCAAGTGGATGTTCACTTACTTTTTCAAGACTAGCAGCAAGGGAAAGTAGTTCATTGTCGCTCAAAGTATCTACACTTTTAACTGTAATTAGTTTTGGTTTTCCAACTGTCAGTGTTCCGGTTTTATCAACTACAAGAGTGTCAACTTTTCTCATTTGTTCAATCGCCTCGGCATTTTTGAAGAGCACTCCCATGGTTGCTCCACGTCCAGTTGCAACCATGATTGACATTGGTGTCGCAAGCCCCAGAGCACAGGGGCAAGCGATGATAAGAACTGCGACAGCATTAACAATTGCGTGAGCGAGTTTAGGTTCTGGACCAACAAGGGTCCAAACAATTCCTGTGATAATGGCAATAAGGATAACAATTGGAACAAAATATCCTGAGACGGTGTCCGCGAGTTTTTGAATAGGCGCACGAGAGCGTTGTGCCTCTGAAACCATTTGAACAATTTGGGCAAGCAGAGTGTCCTTTCCAATTTTTTCTGCCTTCATGATGAAACTACCCGTGGCATTAATGGTAGCTCCTAACACTTTTGCACCAGGTGTTTTTTCTACTGGTACCGGCTCACCAGATACCATTGATTCATCGACCGATGATTGTCCGGATATAACAACACCATCCACTGGAATTTTTTCTCCCGGCCTGACACGAAGTTGGTCATTAATAGCAACTAGCTCAAGTGGAATATCAACTTCTACTCCATCAGTATTCACTCGCCTTGCTGTTTTAGGTGCAAGCCCTAGTAAAGATTTAATGGCAGCACTTGTCTGGCCTCGAGCTTTTAGTTCTAAAACTTGGCCAAGTAATATAAGTGAAACGATTACTGCTGCCGCTTCAAAGTAGAGTCCAACTTCTCCAGTCATGGAATCTTTAAATGATTCAGGAAAAATTTTAGGAAACAAAACAGCGATTAAGCTATATCCATAGGCCACTCCGGTTCCAAGACCAATGAGTGTAAACATATTTAAACTTTTGTTTTTTAGTGACAGCCAAAATTTAACGAAGAAGGGCCATCCACCCCATAAAACGACAGGGGTAGCGAGAATAACTTCTATCCATTTCATATTTTGGATTAAACCAGCTTGATGAATAAGATGTCGTCCACCCATTGTTATAAAAAGAAGTGGCAAACTTAAAACAGCACTGACGAAGAATCTTTTAAGCATCGAAAGATATTCTGAATTATCTTCTTCATTTTTTTGAATTTGTACCGGTTCGAGAAACATTCCACAGATAGGACAATTACCTGGGCCAATTTGACGAATCTGGGAGTGCATGGGACAAGTGTATTCTACATTGTTTTGCGCAACTGATTTATGGTGAATTTGATTATGAGGTAGATGAGCTTCCATTTAAATTCCTAGTTAAGTGCAAACTTGCAGTGATTTTTAATTTTATAGAATAATATTTAGAAAACTATGATTTGCATCACAGTTTTTAAGTAATAATTCAATAGTAAGATGCCATTATTTTTTCATATTGTTCATCAAGTCTTTACATTTATCCATACTCATTCCTTTTTCACATTTCTCCATGATTTCTTTATGGCACATTTTATCGTCTTCCTGCTTTGCCATACATTCTTTCATCATCGTATGCATTTTATTCATATCCATATTTTTGGTTTCCATTCCCTTCATTTTATTCATTTCTTTGTCAGCTGAAAATGTACTGGATGAGAACATTATCACAACTAAGAACGCAAGCTTCAAATGCAGATGGTTTAAATTTCCTGTTTTCATTTTTTCTCCAACTTTGATCCATTCATTATGAAAAGATCTTTTAATATTTCATATTTATTTCATTCGATGATTTTATCTTTGGTAATTTTATTTCAAGATTGAATGTTAAGACGGTTGTCGGAGTGCAAATGTCTTTACATCGACGGCCATCGCTAAGGCCTTATTGACCTGACCCCAAACGCTAGACTACTTTTAATCTCACATCCTGATCAAAACCGTTTATCTTTTTCATTTCAAATTGCCTAGTAAATTCTTCCGGAGTCAGACCATTCAAAGAGCTATGAGGTCTGAAATTATTGTATTCCTTTCTCCATGTTTCAATTAAAATCTTTGCTTCTTCGATCGTTTGGAACCAATGCTGATTCAAACATTGTGCTCTAAATTTCCCGTTGAACGATTCTATGAACGCATTTTGAGTAGGCTTTCCTGGCTCGATAAAATGCAGCTTCACATTGTTCTTCATCGCCCATAACCCCAAATCTTTTCCCGCAAACTCTGGCCCGTTATCTACAAAAATGACTTCTGGTAACCCAATTTTAATTTTTAAAGTATCAAGCGCTCTTGCAACCTCAGCTCCTGTCATTGTCACTCCGACGTTTATCATTGGGCAATTCTTAGAAAACTGATCAATGATTGTGAGGCACTTAATTTTTCTCCCACTGAAACATCTGTCATGGACAAAATCCATCGACCACGTTTTTAAAGGAGCTTCTGGAGGAACTTGAACAACTCTTAAATGTCTCGCTCTCTTATTTTTCTTTTTTAAACGAAGAGAGAGCTTCTCTTCTTTGTAAATTCTCTCAGTTCGCTTATGATTTATAACAAGTTCTTCTCTTTTGGTGATCTCATGTAAAGTTCTAAGCCCAAAACCTGGATGCTTTTCTGCAAGCTCTTTTAAACGCGCTCTAAGCTTGATTTCAGCAACGTCTTCAACCTCTTTGTAGTAGAAGGTTGCTTTCTGAAGATCAAGGATTCTGCAGGCCCTAGAGCAGCTCATCCTGTAGCTGTCTCTTATGTAGCTCACCATTGTGCGCTTTATTTTGGGGCCTACCACTTTTTTGAGTTAATATCCTTCAAAATCAAATTATCAAGAGAGAGATTGGCCACAAGACGTTTGAGTTTTGCATTCTCAGCTTCAAGCTCTTTCATTTTTTTAAGCTCGGCCACTTCAACGCCGTTGTATTTTCTTTTCCAAGCATAGTAGGTCACTGTGGTGATGCCGTGTTTGCGACAGACTTCTTGAACAGTTGAATTACCCGACTTGGCCTCTTGGAGAATATGGACGATTTTTTCTTCGCTGAACTTTGATTTTTTCATTTTTTTACCCTCTACATGTTAAAGTTTAACAGAGTGTAAGGTTTTGAATAGTCCAGATTTTCGGGGTCAGGTCATTATGACCACTGACTATCCAAACTGTTTTATTATCTGGTGAAACTTGCAAGTTATGAGGGCCTTCAATTCCCGTAAGTGTAGTGAGTACCTTATTAGTTCTAGCATTAATGACTGTTATACTATTGCCATCTTCGTTCGCAACCCACACGCTGCCTTCGATATTCTTGTCATTTGCAAACGCATTTATGATCGTGAATAGGACCACAAAACTAAAAATAATTTTTAATTTTTTCATATCCAGTAAATTAATTTTCCTATACTTCATGACAGTATCTCCATATAAAAACCAAATTGGAAAATTGACTTTGTTGAATTTGTAATTTGGTTCACCAAGTAACTTCTTGGACTAAGACTTGCAAGTTTGAAACCAATGATACTTAACATAGGAGATAATTATGCAAGTTCAACAAGCGGAAACGAATTCAAAAAACAAAAAAGTCCTGAAATGGATCAATGTATTCAAAATTGTCTTAATTGTTTTAAGATTTGCGAAGAAACATTAGCGAGATGTTTTACGCAAATAGAGCACAAGGATTCTAGTCATCTTGCACTGTTAAAGTCATGTGCAGAAATTTGTAATACTTCGGCAAAGTTTATGATGTTGAATTCAAAATTTCATTCAGATGTTTGTGGTGTATGCTCTAAAGTTTGCATTGAATGTGCTGACAGTTGTGAAGCTCTTGGTGATGCAAGCATGAAAGAATGTATTGAAGCTTGCCGAAAATGTGCTGACAGCTGTGCAAAAATGGCTAAATTGCCCCATTAATAGTTTTAAATCAGGAAGGTTATACCTTCCTGGTTTTTTTTTATGCGCTCGATTTTTATATTTTACTCAACTATTTTTAATAGAGGAATCCTTATGAAGTATCTTTTTTGGGTTATTATCACATTGTTTACAAATCTATTTTTTGGACTTTATGCCAACTCAGAGAATGAATCAAAATTTTTAGAAGGAATGAGCATACATCATGAAAGTGCAGTTAAAATGTCTGAAATTGCATTAAAAAAAACAAAGAATAAAAACATAGTAGAACTCGCTCGAATAATCAAAAAAAATCAAACTAAAGAAATAAAAAAATTAAGGAACTGGAATTCAAAATGGTATGGAGCTTCAGAAGTCGTTGAAGTAAAAAAAGACGAGCATGGAATGATGAATATGGCAGATCTTCAAAACAAATCAGGGAAGGATTTTGATAAAGCTTTTTTAGAAATGATGACTAAACATCATCAGGACGGTATACAAATGGCAAATAAAATGATGCCGGAGCTTGAAAAGAAGGAAATTCATCATTTTGCTAAAGAAATGATTGAAAAGCAGAATAAGGAAGTTGTTAAAATGGAAGAAATAAAAAAGACGCTATAGATGGAATTATAAATGAATTCAAAATTGATTTTCCCCTTGTTCTTTCTGCTATATTTATTAATTCACAGCGGTTCAACTTATTCAAGTGACGATATAAAAGTACGAGAAATGAAAATGGACAGTAAAGACATGAATGGTATGAAGAGCGAGGGGAAAGATGGTATAATGAGCAAAGCTGAAATGAAAAAAATGAATAGAATTATGAAAGATTGCATGAGAGTTCATAAAGACAAAAAACTATGTTTAAAGGCGACTAAAAAATAATTTATGCGCTTCTTGTAAGAAAAGATGATTTGTATCATGTGACTTATTTATATTTTATATTATTGTTTAGCTAGATTGTTTCTGACAAGCCTAATGATATTGTCGCAAATTTAAAAAACATAGGAGTATTTTATGAAAGCTAAACTGATGTCAAAAATTACAGTAACAGCATTGATGGGGTTGATCGTTATAAGTTCAGCTTATGCACAAGATCCAAGCAATACCTCTCATGAAGAACATCATCCTGATACAAAAGTAGTATCAGAGAAAAAGAGTGATATGAAAATGGAAAATGGAATGATGGGAAAAATGGACATGAAAAATATGAAGGGCATGATGAAAGAGTGTAAAGAAATGCATAAAAATTCAAAAATGTGTAACCAAGATATGATGGAAAAATGTCAGATGCAAATGGATAGTAAAGATTGTCAAAAGATGATGAAGAAAGCAAAGAGTAAATAAGCTAAAAAATAGTTCAAGATGAAGAGGAAATGGAAACGTCTAATAGCGATCAAATTCTAAAATGACATCGCTAAGTCACGTACATGGCCATTGGAATTCTTGGCTATTTCTTGTGTATTGAACAAAGAGAACATGTGCTTCCATTTCTTCCTTATTTATTCTTGCTAGCATGCCCACTATGCACATTTTTATGCATAGTGGACACAAATATCATAATGAAGGATAAAGTAAGAGGTCAAAATTAAGAATACATACTTTGAAGCATTGGAACAATTATCCTTAATTTGTTTTCATCTAACTTCTCAATTATTTTTTGGCATTCTTCGACCATTTCATGGCGAAGTAGAGATAGTTTCAAAAGTTGGTTGAAATACTCCATTGAGTATCCATACGTCAGAACAATACTAAGTATTTTCTTATCTGTAAGGGCAACACGACCATTTTCGATGAAACCAATAGTATTAATTCCTAACCCACAAAGTTTAGAAGCTTCGTATTGATTAATATTTTTAAGTAGCCTTAGCTCTTTTAAAACTTTGCACTCCCTAGTAACTCGTCTGTGGCAAAATCTTCTATCTGATCTACTATGAGAGGTTTTATTTTTTCTAATAGAATTAGCATCTGTTGAGGCTTGGATTTTGCCTGATCTAAGGTCTTCTACATCTGAATCACTAAATCCGTACTTATGTTGAAACTCCTTAAATTTTTCAACGGAGATTGCTCCACGACCATTTTCTAGTCGTTCAATGTTTTTGTAAGAGAAATCAAACAGAAGTCCAGCTTGCTGTCTTGTGAGTTTCTTAAGCAATCTCATTTTCTTCAAGAGGACTGCAAAATCTGAAAGGTATTCTTGTTTTATATTTTCTGTAATTGTTTCCATAAAGTTCTCCATGGGAAAATGCCATGGCCATGGCAAGCGAGTGCTCATAGCAATGGCAAAAAAATTGGTTGGTAATAGCAAAGGTGTGCAAGCGAGTGCTTGCAAAAATAATTGAGGAATTTTAGAAGTTTACAAACTTTGGTGCTACAAAATGCAAGCAGGTGCTTGCTCATGCTACTTCAAAATCTTTCTGGTAAGGATTTGGTAAGGACACTTAGAAAGATGGCGAAATATTGAGAAATAAACAATTGTGAGTTGACTACAGTCCTACTGAATTTAAGTTGTTAAGATATTTAATGTTTTGAGAAATTACCGATTTTTTGAAAATCAAATGGAAAGGTTTATGTGACCCTTTACCTAAGAAAGCCACTTGAAATGGAATACAGGGCGCTGGACAAGCTTAGAATAAGCTATTTGAGTATGTATAACGATGACCAAAAAGAACTTTTTAATAAAAAAATAACATGGGAAGAGGCCATCTCTATTTGTTCAGATGTAGGGGCAGGCTTTTCTGATGCTATGATTTTAAATGCTCTTCAGTGTACTAATCTTCCTTTTTCAATAAGTCTTGATAGTGATCTCGCATTTTCAGTAGTGGCGAATTCAAATTTAAAAGATGTTTTAATCCCTGACGCACTAGTTGATAATTTACTATAGTTTTATTAAAATTATTTCGCCAATTTCCGTTTATTTAAGATGAATAGATTTAAAAAGTTGGGTATATAGATCCTTTGTCTAAATCGAAAGGGTTTTAAGTAAACCCTTTCGTTAGTTCACAATTATTCTTCGGTAATTGGTTCCTCAATCATCACTGGCTTTGAATTATAGTTAATTAAAACTAAAGCTAGTACCAGAGTGAGAATTTGAGCAGAGATTGTCTGCCATGTAGGATATAAACCAATAGTTTCAATTCTTAAGTTGAAAGATAAATATGTTGAGTCGAAAATCCCTGCTTCTTGTAATGAATGCACAGCTTTTCCTGCTAGGATCAAAGCTAGACCACAAGTTAAAATAGCTGAGAACTTAAATAATTCTCTTATAGGTACTTTCTTGGAATATTTAAGAGCAAAAAATGCAAAAGCAAAGATTAAAGCCAATGCAGCAATTAAGCCTAAACTGATTGCATCTTTTCCACTTTCACCTGTTTGGAACCAAAGAGCTCTAATGAATAAAACTGTTTCAAAAGCTTCTCTAAATACAGAAATGAAAGAAATGGAAGCTAGGGCCCATAGATTTTTATTGTCGATAGCACCTTGGACTTTCTCGTGAATGAATTTTTTCCATCGACCGATTTCTGTCTGTCGATGCAACCAAAAACCAAAATAAAGCAATATAACAACCGCCATAGTTGAAGTTACAGCTTCTAGCATTTCTCTACTAGCGCCACTCATATTCATAAGGGCCCCAGACAAGAACCATGCTACAAAACCTAAAAACACAGCTGAACCCCAGCCTGCATGTACCCATTTAGCAGCCGTTTTATCGCCAAAAGCTCTAATTGCACTAAGTAAAGTTAATACAATCAATACTGCTTCAAAACCCTCTCTAAGGATAATTGCAAACGCACCAGAGAAGGCAACACCAAAAGTTAACTCTCTCGATTTGACAGCTTCAGAAACTTCATTGAATACTTCTTCAGTGATGACTATTTGAGCCTTTAATAAATCAAAATTTCCATTCTTATCTGAAATAATTTGTCTGATCTTTGCCATTTCAGTCTCTACTTTTATGACGAGATCAGGATTGTTTGCTTTAATCATTGGTTCAAGCGGCTCAATACCTTCAAGGTATGCTTGAATCGCTAGTCTTTTGGCATCGTCTTTAGAATTGTTTTTATATGCTGTTAAAGATTCATTTAAATAATTCTTAGCTTTACCAATATATTCACCACCAGAAGTATTGCCATCTTTTGAGCGAAGTAATGCAAGTGCTACATTTCGTTCATCTTCATTTTCTAATGTCATTTTAGCTTTAAGTTCAGTATCAGAAAGAGAAGCCTGGTCAATCAACGATATATTTTCAGGAACCTTAACATTCACACCTTCTGCTTTTTTTAAAGTTTCAGCATGTCTCATGGCCATTAGATAGAAAGATAAGTCCCAAACTTCCTTATCAGTAAAATTAGTCCAGGGTGGCATTCCTGTGCCAGGTACACCTAATCGAATTGTATTATAATTGTGAAAGGCAGATATTGCGCTCATCCTTTCTGGTTCATGAAAGTTGGCTGGTGCAGGGTCCATTCCTTTTCCAGCTTCACCATCGCCATAACCATTATTTCCATGACATGAAATACAGTTTTGTTGAAATAAAGATTTACCATTCGATATCGAAGGTTGTGTCGTAGGAGACAAAGTGATTTTAGTGATTAAGATGAGGTCTTTTTGAATATCCCTAGCTTGAAGTGAAACATCAACAGCTTCAGCTTTTCCATCAATCATTTGCTTTAATTTTTCAATTTTAGTGTAAACAGCTTTTTCATTTTTGATTTCGGGTAGCGTCGTTGCTAATTCAAAAACTTTTTGAGCAAATTCTCTCTGCTCATCATACTCACCTTGTGAAATAACTTTTCCTTTTTGAACTGCCCCACCATAGTCATGAGCTAGATAATCTAATAAGTGAATAGCGAAACGGGGAGTGCTTTCAGCACTTGTTTCGGGTGTTACAGTTTGGGAGAGCGCAAATTGAGAGAAAAGTAGCGTTAGTAGGAGAATTGATTTCAACATATGCTCAACTTTGAATAAGATTGTTAATTGTTTTCTTTTTACTACAAAAGTTTGACCAGTCAACCAAAATGTTATATTAATTTATAACCCATCTATTTTATGAAGTTATTTTATAGTTGCGCTTTTGTGCAACTGTCTCTATATTGAGAATATGCATCAAATAAATATTAGTATTCATGAAATTTTCCAGGCCCTATCTGATCCGTTTCGGATTCGTATTGTTCACTTAATGATCCATGTAGGTGAACTTTGTCTTTGTGAATTATCAGAGTCCATGGATGAACCTGAATACAAACTATCAAGACACATGAAAGTCTTAAAAAATGTCGGAATAATAACATCAGAACGAGATGGTAAATGGATTTATCATTCATTAGTAATTGATCAATCTTTTCTCAACTCTATATATGCAGGCATTATTGAATTTCCAAATTCAGAAAAACAATCAAAAGAAGATTTGAGAAATTTTAATAAACGCAAATTGCTTAGAGATAATGGCAGATGCCGACAGATAACTTTCAACGAAGTGTTTAAGGAAAAATATATCGCACTCAAATAATCAAAGAATCCACGAATGGAAAAAGCATTATTTAGAAAATCGAGTGAATGATAGAGTACTGATATTAATAGGTTAAAATGGTTATCGATACAAATAATAAAATTGAAACAATGGGAAATTATGGAGCCACTCTTTCGTTGATAGAAATTGGGCTTGGCTCACTTTTGCACGCTTTGAAAATCCCTTTCTCTGGAGCACTCTTATCACTAAACCAAGGATTTATCCTTTGTAGAGCTGCAATCTTCTCAAGGGGATCTTTAAACAACTCGTGGACCACGTATAGTATTTCTAATATTGCAGCAGTTTTAAAATCTCTTTCCCCTGCCGGTAAGAAGCTAGGTCCTATGCTGAGCTTGAGTATGCAAGGATTGCTATTTAATCTCGGGATTACCTTTTTAGGAACAAATCCTCTGGGGCTTTCTCTTGGAATGGCGCTTTTGTCTCTTTGGACATTTGTTCAACCCATACTGACTTATTATTTATTTTTTGGCGATAAACTCTTTAGCGCCATAGAATACCTTTATCAAAAAACACTCCCTTTCTATGGGATCAAATCAGAACCATTAGTATGGATTTTTCTTTCTTTCGTATTAATAAAAATTTTAATTGGTGTAATTCTTGCTTTTATTGCTTGGCGGACTAAAGGAGATGAGATTTACGGAAAAGATTACCATGAAAAATTAATAAATCTTGCGAGAGAAAAGCGATTAAATATTTCACAAAATGAGACAACTAAAGAAAATGCAGTATGGTGGGCATTTAAAGACTTACTCAAACCACTTTTTCTTATTTCACTACTTACAACTGGCTTATTTCTTTATTTTTCTCAACATGATTACGGTCAAATTTTTTGGTATTTACTTAGGCCAATTGCTATTGGATTTATATTTTTTTACATCTCACGCACGCTGACTCTTGATCGTTGGCTAATTAAAATCGAAAAGGGCAGGCTGCGGATTTTTAGCTTGAGTTGTCAAAAAGCTTTGGAAAAGATTAGAAAACCCTTTTAAAGAAAAAATTAGTAACTAAGCACATTTTTAAGAAAATTAAAGGTGGCGCCAACAAGAGATTTTGAAATGAAAAAAACATTATTTAAAGTTCCTAAAATGGATTGTCCTTCAGAGGAACGAGTGATTCGCATGGCATTTGATGGAATTCAAGAAGTACAAAAATTAGAATTCAACCTCCAACAACGTCAACTTGAAATTTTTCACTCCAATAATTCAAAAGATGTTTTGTCTGTAATATTGCCACTTGGTTTTGGTGGTGAAGTGCTTCAATCTGAAGAAATAGCAAAGGTAAGTTCTGTAGATAAAACGTTATTCAAGATTCCTAAAATGGATTGTCCTTCTGAAGAGAGGATGATCAGAATGGCCTTTGAAGGCAATAGTAATATACAGAAATTAGAATTCAATTTGCCTCAACGTCAATTAGAGATTTTTCATCGGAATACTCCTGAGGAAGTATTAAGTGTTCTTTCACCGCTTGGCTTTGGTGCTGAAATTGTCGGGACTGAAAAAGTGCAAGATTTTATTAGTCACGGTAGTAAAGAGTCCGATGAGCAAGAGACTGCTGCTTTAAAAAGTGTCTTTGTTATAAATGCACTAATGTTTGTTGTTGTTCTAATAGCGGGTTTAATTGCAGATTCAACAGGACTTCTTGCTGATTCTATTGATAATTTAGCTGATGCTACTGTTTTTGGATTAAGTATTTATGCAGTTGGAAGATCGAGAGAACTTAAAAGAAAAGCAGCAAAAATGAGTGGGGTTGTGCAGTTGCTTTTAGCACTTGGTACATTAGGTGAAGTATGGAGACGTATAATTGTTGGCAGTGAGCCTGAATCTCAAACAATGATGATCGTTGCAGGATTCGCTCTTATTGCTAATTTAACCAGTATGTATTTAATGAGTGCTCATAGGAAGGGAGAAGTTCATATGCAAGCAAGCTGGATATTTTTATCAAATGATGTCATTGCTAACTTTGGAGTTATAGTCGCTGGGTCACTCGTTCATTATTTCAAGTCAGATCTTCCAGACTTAATAATTGGTGTAATCATATCTTTAGTTGTTATGTCCGGCGCAATACGTATTTTAAGATCAACAAGGAAGATCCAATCATGAAAAAAATTTTTTTAATTTTGATTTGCGTTTCATTCTTTACAATACTGATAGATCAATTTTCAAAAATGTACATAGCTGATGCTTTTTATTTTGGTGAATCTATTACTATAATTCCAGAGTTCTTTAATATTACACATGTGAGAAATCCGGGGGCAGCCTTTGGTATCTTTGCTGATTCTCATCCAGTTTTACGTTCTATTTTATTGCTAGGAACACCACCATTAGCTGTTTTGTTAATTTGCTTTTTCTTATTCAAAAATAAAAAAATATCCACGCTTGAAATTTATGCCTATTCATTGATAGTTGGTGGTGCTCTTGGAAACTTTGCAGACAGGTATCGATTGGGTTTTGTAGTAGACTTTTTAGACTTTCATATCAATCGTCGAGTAACATGGCCTGCATTTAATTTTGCTGATAGTTTCATTACTACAGGTGCCTTCATATTAATTGTTCTCTCCTTTAAAAAATCTGAAGAACTTATTCCGGAAGTATAATTAATGAAGTTTAGATTTTTTAAAATATTTTATTCTTGTTCTCTTTTTCTCATAAGCTTTTTAGTAATCTCTTACTCAAATATCACCATAGGTAATTCAGATATACCAGAAAAGCCTGTAACGTTAGGTATCCAAGCGATACGAATTGAAAATCAAGATTTTCTTGTGCTTAGTTTTAAAAATTTTCCAGAATGGCATACCTATTGGAAAAATCCAGGCGATGCCGGGCTTTCAATAAAGAATTCTTTTTCCTTTAATCAAAAGGAATTCGCTTTGGAAGAACTGGAATGGCCTGTACCAAAAAAGTTTGTCCAGCCTGGCAATTTGTGGGGATATGGTTATGAAGGCGAGTACTCACTTTTTTATAAACTAACTAAGGAAAAGCTTTCGCAAATTGCCAATAATGAGATTTTGTTGGATTCAAAGTGGTTGTCCTGTAAACACATTTGTATACCAGGCCAACAAAAAGTTAAGTTTAAGTTTAATCAATTGTCTGGGGAAATAGTTATTTTATCATCTGGGTTAATGCCAGGAGTAGATCACTCTATTTTATTTGAAAGATTTTCAAAACTTCCAAAATTTGTTAAGGATTTAGAAATAGGTTTCAACTTATCAAAGGGAATTTCTCCAAAATCATTATTATTAAGTTATGAATCAAAATCACAATCTAAAATTAACTTGAATAAAGATTTTAACTTTGTGTATATTTTTCCAATTTCTCCATTAGATATTAGGCATGAAGGAATAATCAATTCAAATGGGAAAATTCTTGGTACAACTGAAATTTTATGGGATGGCGAATATTCTAGTCCACCAGAGTCATTACCGGCCAATGGAATATTTAAAAAACCATTAACACTTAAGTTCCTTGCTTTAGACTTAAGAACTAATAAATACATCGTAGCAGAAAAAACATTTAAAAGTTTCTCGTTAACACCCATAGCGCCAATTAAACCTGCTCAGCAGCCCAAACTAGCTCCGATTGAAACTCAAAGTTCATCTCCATCCCCAAATTCTAGCTTAACTTTGTATATAGTAATGGCGTTTCTAGGCGGCTTAATTTTGAATGTTATGCCTTGTGTGTTACCAGTAATTACTATCAAACTGTTCGGCTTGATTAAATACAAAGAGCAACCTCATAGATTAATTTTAAAGCATAATTTTTTCTATACTTTGGGAGTGTTATCGACATTTCTTTTATTGGCTTCAATTGTATTATTCCTGAAATCAATTGGCACGCAAGTAGGGTGGGGGTTTCAATTACAGTCACCATATTTTGTGTCTTTCATGATTCTAGGACTTTTTCTTTTTTCCTTAAATCTTTTTGGCATGTTTGAATTTGCAACCATCGGTGGAAATAAATTAGGTAATTTTAAACCCACAGAAGGATTTGTTGGAGACTATTTAAGTGGAGTGCTTGCTACAGTATTATCAACACCATGTTCGGCTCCATTTTTGGGAACAGCTCTTACATTTGCATTCACTTCAAGCTCCATTCAGATTTATATAATATTTCTTATGATTGGCCTTGGACTTTCATTTCCTTTTATATTAACTAGCGTCTATCCAAGGTTAGTTTTCTTCTTACCTAAGCCTGGACCATGGATGATAAAGGTCAAAAAAATTCTTGGAGTTACTCTGCTACTAACTCTTTTTTGGCTTGTAGATGTTTACAATGCACTAGTAAGTGGCTCACCACATTTTATTAAACTTTTGTTTTGCTTAGTCTTTATTTTTGGAGGATTTCTTTTTCAGAAAAGAAAAGACAAATGGATATCTTATGTATCATTTGGCTTAGCTATGGTTTTACTTACTTATATTAATGTCACTCCTGTCGCCTTTAATTCGAAAAATGATGATAATCTAGTAATTGCTAAAAATACTAAGGGCTTGGATTGGGAAGTTTGGTCTGAATCCAGAATGGAAGATTACAAAAACTCAGGCGACTTAGTCTTTATAGATTTTACAGCAAAGTGGTGTTTCACCTGTAAAGTTAATGAAAAACTTGTATTAGAAACTAACGCATTTAAATCCCTCGCGAAAGATTACAATCTCAAATTATTAATTGCAGATTGGACGAAGCGCGATCCTGTTATCGAGCGTTTTCTAAGAAAAAATGGACTGGTCGGTGTGCCCGCTTATTTCATTCAGAAAAAAGATGGTACATTAATCAATTTAGGTGAAACTATTTCAATTGGGAGCATTGAAAAAAATCTTAAGTAATAAATCATTTTCCATAGATTTTTGTTGATTGAAAATTGATATATTTTCCTGCACTATCCATAACCCAATGAAGGCCATTTTTGCTTTTGCGATTGCTTCATTTATTCCTACTTCAAGCATTTTTTTTTGGACATTAGCTTCTAATTTTCTAATTTTATGTTCTGAAGTTATCTTGGTAGGAAAAGGTAATTGCTGATTAATTTCAAAGCCATTAGGAGAGCCACCTGATTCTTCCTTCATTTGAATCAGTGAAGCCATTGGAGAGGGCAGGCGTATTCCGACTGATCTAGCTTCAGAGGCTTTTAATTTCTCATCTTCAAGCTTGATTTCAAAGTTGCTGACTCTGACTTTTTCTAAATACTGTGCAATTGTTAATTCAGTGGAATAGCATTGAGCTACGATGAAATAGCTGAGGAATATAAGGATTATTTTTTTCATGTATACCCGTATACGTTAAGTAGAATAGTTATGTGACAAAGTGAGTTTTTGCTTCCTTTATCCAAGAAGTAACGTTGCCAAGGCAACATCCACCCTGAGGGTTGCTCCTTTCGCAGAAACATCCTGGGTCTATCATTTTGGACTTTATGTCTTTCAGGACTTCAGTTTCCCCTGATGTTCGAAGTTCTGTTAATATGCTCTGCCTATTATGTCCAAAACAGTAGCAAACTTTTACATCAAGGCCTGGGTCTTTTAGAGTTGCTTTGACTGTGAGATTTTCTTTAGTGAATAAATGAGATGGATCTTCAGAGAAGTAGGCAACTTCGCAGTTTGAATTTTTACAAAATTTGTAAATGCAATTTGTCCGAAGATGTTCCTTAAGAACATCTTTCAAAAGTGTTTGAGGAGTAATTAGTTCAACGACAACTCCTTTGTTGCTACATTTGGGACAAGTGAATTCTGTTATCACGTTGGTTTTATCCTCGGCGTTTTTATTACAGCATCCCATGTAAGCCCCCCCCCTCATTGATTTTGTTAATTACTACAAACTGGCATCTCATATTTTTCATCATCATATATTTTATATTCTGTTTTTCCATCAATTGATTGCTTAACCTTACAATCACTCCCTGCGCTAATATAATTTTCATTTTTGAAGGTGAGAGTTATTGCTCCAGAGGTAATCTTTTTTTCTACATATTGTATTGAAGATAAATCTCCCTCAAGGGCCTTATTGATTTGAAATGCATAACCTCCACATGTCATACCCTTTACATTCTAACGTGAACTTTATTCTTCAGTAAAATGAATCATCACAGATTAAAATAATTAATAAATAGCTTTATCTATGAAAAATGGACTTCGTTAACCGAATTTTTGTCCCAAGTTCTAAAACTAGCATTGCTCCTGTGGATGCCCCAAGTATCCACAGAAAACTTAATTCAAAAAATAATTGAGTATTCATTATTGAGAAGAAACCGATTGATACGAGTAAGATGGCAGAAGTTAATATTACTTTATGGTGTCTAATTGCTCTAAGCTCATCTCTCGAAATGATAAAAAGAGCAATGAGGCAAGAGATTGTGGTAAAAAAAGCTCCGCATGCAAAATCACAAAAATGCTGACCAAATTGCATGAAGTAGTGCATGAGATTTAAAGATGTTTTTATAACTTGAAAACCAAATTGGGGACAAACCGCTAGAGTAATAATAGTTGTTAAAGTATGAATGGCTAAAAGTTTGGCTAGTATATACTTAAAATCAGGATTGAGCCGTTTTTTAATATCATCTAGTATTCTTTTGTTAATAGCTTCTGGTATTTTGTTCATGCTCTTCCTACTTGGAGATTACAAGCACTGTGTAAAAAAATGAAGTCCGATTAAAAATTAGAATTCTATATACGTATGTATACGTTCTAATGACGATATTTGTGACTGAGTATGGGGAGGGCCTAAACTATGATGCTTGAAAGTCATTAAGGTATCATTATTGCTGACCTTGACTTCGATGTTTGTTAATTCTTACCGACAAGGAGTAGGGTACACTGTGAATTAAAATTTTAGGACTTGAATTCCTGAAACTATTAATGCTTGAACCAAATTAATGAATACTGAAATGGTATTAGCAAAATTCAGAGTATGGGAAAAATTAATTGCCCATACTCTGAAGTATCGGCATAATAATTCTAAGCTTGTTCTCATCCTCTTTACAATGATTTTTAGACATTCTTCGACCATTTCATGGCGAAGTAAGGGAAGTTTTAAAAGTTGGTTAAAGTACTCCATCGAGTATCCATACGTCAGAACAATATTAAGTATTTTCTTATCAGTAAGGATACTACCAATTTTATACACAATATTTGAGAATAAATTTCAGGGACGAGTGGCGCATTAAGATATGAAAAAAATTGTAAGATTACATTATGAAAAAGAGCTTTCACTTTATAAGCAGAATTATGATTTTAAGTCGTTTGAGCAATGCTGGGAACACTTAGAAAGAGCACATATATTGGGTCAATTTTCGTGGAAAGATCATTTTTTCGTTCATATAAAAATGTTCACTCTCGCAGTGAGATCAAGGAACGTAGGAGAGATCATTGGGCAAATTCCTAGGTTAATTCTTGCTATACCTGGCTCGCTTTTAGGTAAAGCCCCTAAGGGTAATATAGGTTCATCAAAAGTTGGAATATTCCAGCCGATGAGCATTCCTGAAGATTTAAAACAAATTATAGAATTTGATGAAAACAGAAAAGGGCCCTAAGGCCCCTTCTTCATTATTTAGCTAATGCTTCTTCTACTTTTTCATTGAAATAATCGGGATTGATGCGATCTAGTTTTTTACCATTGATAAAAATTGTTGGAGTTCCGTTCACACCAACTTTCGGTCCATCTTCAAGATCTATATTTATTGTTTCCATTCTTCTTAGGTCTTTCATATCGGTTTCAAATTTAGCAACGTCCATACCTAAGTCCTTTGCATACTTTAGGAAGAATGAAGTCGCAGGTTGCTTCTGGTGAGACCATTCATTTTGAGATGTAAATAGCACTTCTTGGTATTCCCAAAATTTGCCTTGAAGAGCAGCAGCATCTGATGCCTTGGCAGCGAGCTTAGAATTTCCATGATAAAGAGCATATCTGACAATCAACTGAACTTTATCTTTGTGGCGTTTCATGATTTCTTTAACGTAAGGGAAAAAGGCTGAACATGCTTCACATTCCGGATCGTAGAACTCTACAATTTTAACTTTGGCACTATCTGGTCCCATCCTGTGATTAAAATCTCTAACTAAATTCTCGGGCGCAGAATCAGTTGAAACTGTTTCTACTGGCTTTGATTGTGTAAAAAAAGAAACTCCAAACCCTATCACTAGAAGTGCAAGGATTGAACCAATAATGATTTTCAGTTCTTTGTTGAACTGTTGTATTATAGCAAAAACCTTTAATTTGTCCATTGCGGCATCGGATCATTTTATCCTTAAGAGACAACATGAGTATTGAAAAATCTATAAAAAGCGATTCTAAGAAAATCATTGCAACTATAGCTCATTTGCTAAAGTTAGATAAGCAAGAAATTGAATTGGATGTTCTAAGTAACAGTGAAGTAGAAATTGAAATGACTGGTTATGATAATTGGGACGGAGGAACTTACAGTTTTGTTCTAACCTGTAAGACACCTGTTACTATTTATTCAAAAATTCAAAACGACCTTCAAGCAATCGAAGAAGTAATAAAAAATAAAACTCAGCACGTTTTCAAATCTTACAATCGATGTTGGATTGAATCTGTAGTTATTACTCCGCAAATTTTAGAAAAATTTTTCAATAAAGTTTTTAGTGTTTCTAGTGAAGAACTAGTGCAGTCATTAGAAACACAAAAAAGTTTAATGGTTTCTGTTTCGACAGGAGGTCCACAAATAAAATTTGTAAATGCAGAATATATTGAAAGAAACAAGACTATTTCAAAGGGCCTAAATGAACGGCAAATTAAAAATCCAATTATTTTTACAGATTTATGGGGATGGCATGGAAAATGGAGCGATGGAAGTCTTCCAACCTATAGAGATAGGCGCGAATTTCTTTCACAATTAATTGATCCTATTGTTGAAAAAGTTCAAGCGATACCAGTAGATGAATTACCCACTATTTTTGAAGAGCCAACAGGCTGGAGCCGAGTCGATAGAAGTATAAGAGAAATAAAAGCTAAGTTAGCTCTAGCTGAAACTGAAGAACAGTTTATGAATATTGGTCTGCTTTGTAGAGAAACATTAACTTCACTTGCTCAAGCAGTTTTTGATCGGGAAAAGCATCCTATCCTTGATGGTACAGTAGTAAGCGAGACGGATTCAAAAAGAATGCTAGAAGCATTTATTGCTGTTGAACTTCCAGGTTCATCTAATGAATCATCAAGAAAGATGGCCAAAACTGCTGTAGATGTAGCAAATACCTTAACTCATAGAAGAACTGCGGACTTTCGATTAGCAGCATTTAGTGCAGAAGTGACTAATATGGTAGTTAATATGGTTTCAATTTTTGCTGGTAGAAGAGATCCTAATTAATTATGTAAAATGTTCTGTTTGCCCTTATGCAGCCTATGGTGGAGTTTATGTTTCATTTGCTCTTTTTTGGATGTGGCTTATTAAAGGTCAAAGACCAGATCAATGGGATGTTATTGGCGTTGTTATTATATTAATTGGAAATGGAATTATTGTTTTCTCTCCTCACAAATAATTCACACCAGCTCAAGCCAGCCGAGTAGGGGCATTTGATGAAAAATCGTGAAATCGAATGAAGAATAATGAAAATATAAAAGGCACGAAAGGCAGAGTTTCACTCGTAATTTATTAATATTAAAACATTTTAAAGAAGCATTGAATATGCCTCGGGTAACTCAGGGATAAAAACCTCCTAGTTAATTCAAGTAGATATGGTGATAAATACATATTTAAAGCCATACAAAAGTATGGTACAATATTCTAATGAAAGTTGGAACTATTATTGAGAACGAAAAATGGAAAATAAAGGTTTACGCTCCACCAAAGGAGCATGGTCCTGCACATGTTCATGTTATTGCAAAAGGCGATAAAGCAGAAGTAAAGATTTCATTGATAGATTTAGCAGTAATTGGGAAGACTAAATTTAATAAACAAACGGTTAAAGGTATAATTAAGTATGTGCATAAAAACTATGACATACTGATGGACGCGTGGGAGAAATTGCATGAAAACAAGAAAAAAACCTAGCCTAAAAAAAGCGTTGAGTAAGGTAGATAAGGCACCAAAAGAATTGTATGGAAATGTAAAAGTGGATTTGTCTACTTTACCTTGTTTAAAGAAATTCGAAAGAGAAAAAATTACAGCTAATTTTGATGCTGACTTATTAGAGATCATCAGAAAATTAGCAAAAAAGCATCATGTTTCTTATACGACCTTAATGAATGATGTACTTAGAAAAGTTTTTGTTGAAGATAAAAAAGCAAGCTAGATGATAAAGTTATACATATTGGGTCTAAAAGCAACTTGTGAAAATGAAGCATACGAATTTGCAGATAGGTTTATTAGAAAGCTCCCTAGAAAAAATGATGGGGCATTTGATTTGTCGAGTGGGGAATTTTACGACAACGATATAGATGCCATAAGACATGCATATACTTCAGGTATATTTACGCAAGAATATGGTGAAAAAATCACTGAGCTTTTAGGTGACATGAATGAATTAGTTCCTTTTGGAGGTAACTCAAGCTCCAACAGTCCTAATTCTAAGAATATGGATTTATGGAATAATCGAATAGGGCGAAAAATAGGTTTAAAAACTTCTGGAAAGCTAAAACTATTTAAATTAATTTTAAAAGCACTTAAAAACGGTGATCTGATTATTGATCCAGAAAATGATTCTCGAATTAATGAGGTTTCATCGAGTAAAATCAATATAAAAAATAAAGTATTCGTAGTTAAAGAATCAAAGAAAGGAAAAAATCTATTATATTTTGATTTTGAGAAATCATTAATCCTATCAAGAAGTGAATTTATTTCTGAAATCAAAACAGGAAATTATCCTTTCTATGAAATTAGAGTAGTTAAGGGGGATGAAACTCCAGTGTCTAAAAAAGATAAGAATATTCCCAATAATCTAGGTTAATAGCTAATTTCAAAAATACTAATTTCTGGCCTACAAAGAAATCGAAATGGAACAATTGAAGTTCCAATACCTCGGTTCACATACATTTTTGCTCGATTTTTTTGAAACCATCCTTGGTCATATTTTCCAGAGCCCGGAGGAAGAGCAATGGACCCAATGAGAGGTAGGCGAATCTGGCCCCCATGGGTGTGACCAGCAAATGCTAAATCTGTTGAATTTGAGACTTCATCAAAAAATATTGGTGAATGAAAAATGGAAATTATTTTTGAATCATTGGGGATGTTTTTTAAAATTCTCAAATCTGGATTACCAGTTGGAGCATCAGCAAAGCCTGTTAACCATAAATTCTTATCTAGCCTTAAAGTTTTGTTTGTTAGGTCGATAATATTGTTTCTTTTTAAAATATTAGATAGGTCTGAAATTGGCTCCCAGTCTTCCCAGTTTCCAGGAATGTAATAAATTGCTTGTTTGGCCTTTAGTTCTTTTAAAACTTTTTCGTAGCCTGAATTTGTTCCACCTGGTGTTGCGATATCGCCAGTTAAAAATATGAAGTCGGGTTTTTCACTTTGAATTGCTCTAATTACTTTTTCTTCAATTGTGCCAATTCCGTTAGTGTGTAAGTCAGAAATTTGAATGATTTTAAGTTTTTTATTTGAATTAGTTTTTAGATTTATTCGATGACGAGTTATATCTAGCCAATTAGTTTCAATGAAATATGAATATCCCAACATCATTACACTTAGTAGTGCTAAAATAAATACTAGATTTTTTCTCAACATAATAAATTTTATTTTACAAAATTCGTCTTGGAAATGATTTTCTCATTGGATAAAATTAAATCAGATGAAGTGTTGTGAAGAAGAAGACTAGCAATTCAATTGACCTGACCCCAAATGCTAGACTACTTTTAATCTCACATCCTGATCAAAACCGTTTATCTTTTTCATTTCAAATTGCCTAGTAAATTCTTCTGGAGTCAGACCGTTCAAAGAGCTGTGAGGTCTGAAGTTGTTGTATTCTTTTCTCCATTCTTCAATTAAAACCTTTGCCTCTTCAAGTGTTGAGAACCAATGCTGATTCAAACATTGCGCTCTAAATTTTCCGTTGAACGATTCAATAAACGCATTTTGAGTTGGTTTTCCTGGTTCGATAAAATGCAATTTAACGTTGTTTTTCATCGCCCATAATCCCAAATCTTTTCCAGAAAACTCCGGCCCATTATCTACAAAAATGACTTCAGGCAATCCAATTTTTATTTTCAAACTATCGAGCGCTCTTGCGACTTCGGCCCCAGTCATAGTTGTTCCTACGTTTATCATTGAGCAATTTTTTGAAAACTGATCAATGACAGTAAGGCACTTAATTTTTCTACCGCTAAAACATCTGTCATGAACAAAATCCATCGACCACGTTTTAAGAGGAGCATCTGGTGGAACTTGAGCTGCTCGAAGATGTCTCGATCTTTTGTTTTTCTTTTTTAAGCGAAGCGAGAGTTTTTCTTCTTTATAAATTCTCTCTGTTCTCTTGTGGTTTACGACAAGATCTTCTCTTTTAGCTATCTCATGTAAAGTTCTTAGGCCAAAGCCTGGATGCTTGTCTGCAAGCTCTTTTAAACGGTTTCTAAGCTTGATTTCTCCAGCGTCTTCAACTTTTCTGTAATAGAAAGTTGCTTTTTGTAAATTAAGGATTCTGCAGGCCCTAGAGCAGCTCATCCTATAGCTGTCTCTTATGTAATTTACCATTGTCCGCTTTAATTTAGGGCCTACCACTTTTTTGAATTGATATCCTTCAAAATCAGATTATCAAGAGAGAGATTGGCCACAAGACGTTTAAGTTTGGCGTTCTCAGCTTCAAGCTCTTTCATCTTTTTAAGCTCGGCCACTTCAACGCCGTTGTATTTTCTTTTCCAAGCATAAAAAGTGGCGTTCGTAATTCCATGTTTTCTACAAACTTCCAGAACCGTTGAAGTACCTGACTGCGCTTCTTTGAGAATGGCGACGATTTTCTCTTCACTGAACTTTGATTTTTTCATTTTTTATCCCTCTACATGTTAAAGTTTAACAGAGTGTGAGGTTTTGAATAGTCCAGTTTTTTGGGGTCAGGTCAACCTTCAGACCCTGTAAGATATGGTCTATTCATTGGTGGAGAGGATAAAGATATCGGCGCAGGGATTATTTGCCTAAAAGGTGTTAGTGTTGATGAAGCTCAAATGATGCTTAACAGGCTTGGTATTGAGCTTAGAGATTTAAATTAAAAAGTTGCATTATTTTGCAACATTAATACTGATCCAAAATTCATCGGGTACCAGGAGAAGATAACAATAGCACTTTATTGGGAATAGATAAAGATCAAGACGGAGTTAGAGATGATATCCAACAATGGACTAAATTTGAATCAGCAATATATAAAATTTGCAAGTATCGTGTTATGCGTTTTTTGAATGTCTCTTGAATTTTCATCTGTCGGTTGTAATTTGCCAATTAAGACTTTTCCTTTTTCAGTAAGTGGGAGTAAAAGCTCCTCACTATAAGCCTTAATCAAAGGGGGAGATTTTGATCAAAAAAAAAGCCCCTGTATCCGGAGCTTTTTTATAAAACGTTTTAGTCGTAAGATTTTTTTGCTTTCTCTTTTTTTCTATCCTGTTTTTCTTTTGTTGTAAGTTTTACTTTATCCTTGTCTTTGGATTTTTCCTTACCTTTGTCCTGTCCTTTGGCCATAACGATCTCCTGGTGGATATTTAGAGTGAAGAAATAGTGGCAGCCTCACCAGCTGCAACTTTAAAGTTAACTTGAGCTAATTAATAACGGCTTTTTGGTGCCATTGGCTTGGCCTCTGAAACGTTCATTGCGCGTCCACCAAACTCAGTTCCGTTTAGTGCATTGATCGCACGGTCTGCTTCGATTGCTGATGACATTTCAACAAAGGCAAAACCCTTTGAACGATTTGTATCGCGATCGATAATAACTTTTGATGATTGAACAGTTCCAAACTCTGCAAATTTTTCAGAAAGTGCAGAATCATCAATTGAGTAACCTAGGTTACCGACATAAATTTTTTGTGACATAAATACTCCAAATAAGCTTTCATCACTACAATGAGTGATAAAAAATGTTAATTTTGATTTTGAGTTTATGATCAGAGGTGAGTTCTAATTATAAAACAAATTCTTTAAGAAAATCTGTTTTAATAATTTCAAACGAATGACAAGACTAGATCAGATGTATTCACTCTACGCTTTGTTGAGATTAAAAGCAAGTTTATAAAGAGTAGGCAGGAATTACGGGGAGTTGACTGGTCTGGAACTGTATCCAGGACAAAAAGTACTCTCATTTTTAGATGAGGCCTTAAGACGTTCTGGAGTGATGTTAAATTGATGGACACTACCATCTTCTCAATCTTGCCTCATAATATTGTATCTTCCGAGCGTTCAGGTCATGAGCAAGTGTCTAAAATGTGTACCTAGAGAATGAAATTCTTGAGTTTCATTTATATAAAGATAAAATAATTTAAATGAGTAAATCATTAAGAGCCTTTTATAACATTCCACACGATAAGAGCGAATTGCTGGAGTTCGAAAGACTTGGCTTTCTCTTTGTCACTGTCGTTTTCTTTTTTACGAGTGCGCTTGTCTTTTTTGTTATTTTTCACAAATTCAACCTAGACTTATTTTATAAAAATATGAATTTGGGGATAGTTATGGTGTTTAATGGTGTTGCTTATTTGGCCTTTTCAAGAACGGCCCACTATTTTTCTAAAGAAGTCCTGAAAATTAAATCAATTATAGGGTTAGAAAAGATTAAAAGAAAATTCTGGAGCCATTATTTATTTATGATAGGAATTCCGTATTTAAGTTTAGCATTGTGGTTATACCTAGAGCATGATTTTTCATCTGCTGTGATAATGTTTTCAATTTTTATAGGCTCATTAATGTTAGCCTATATTGTTGATTGGAGAAAGTTTCAGAATTTAAAAGATAAGTATTCTACTTTCTTTGCGGAGTAAGAAGCCATCGAAATGCTTTTTTCTATTGTTCCTCATTCCGTCCTAGAGTATTAGATACCAAGTAATGAAAATTAAATTAGACCCAAAAACATATAAAGAGCTATGCGCTCAATTGAACAAAGAAGCTTCTCTCGCCAAAGAAGATAGCTATATCGACCCTAAAAACGGTCAGCTCATATCGACTTCATACTACCTTCAACATTTAAGAAAATGTTGCAAAGGTGGGTGCCGTCATTGTCCTTTTGGATTTAAAAAAAGATAGTTTCGGAAGTGTTGTCTATCTTTAATAAAATCAAGGAACTTTGGGTGAACCGATGTATTTCTGCTTTAAAGATGAATATTTCTTCGAGGCCATCACTTTATTGAGCGCCTTCTGCCATCGGACAATTTCCTCATCGGGGACATCTTTAGAGGTGACAATATAAAGTGAAGAGCTGATTAACTTCAAATTTGTTCGCGTTAGTGAATCCAAAGGCTGATTCATTTTCTTCAGCCAGAAACTCACTCCTAGCGGTGTTTCCCCAATTCCAAGCTCACAGCGCCCCAGAATGACTCTTAAATAAATGCTCTCAGGGCTCACGCCAGCATCAATATTGGTAAATCCATTGGCCTTCAGTAAAGTAGAGACCAACCCAGATTCACGGGCACAGACCGACTTAACTTTTTTGGCGTCTTCAAGCGAATTGATTTTTAAAGTGCTTCCTTTCTTTTTATAAAAATAGATGGCCTGTTCACCAAAAGGACCAATCCATTTGTAGAGAGGTTTTCTTTCCGGCGTCATGACCATGGAGAAAAAGAGAACGCGCTTGGATTTTTCAAGAACTTTTATAGCTCGAGGCCCGGGGAGGACTGTGATCTTGTCTGTGATATTTAAGTCCTTCATTATCAATTGAACAAGTTCGGTTGAAAATCCTGTGAGGGTGTTATTTTCAGTGAAGTTATAGGGCGGCCATTCTTCTGTAATAATTGTGAGGGGGGCCGATGGCGATGCCATTGAAGCAGGAGTGCTTGATAGAATAAAGAGTAAAGCAAAAGACAAAATAGAACTCATGATAACCCTCTAGGCTTTATGATAGTGCAAAGGGGGGCCTATTTAAATAAATTACATGATAATTAATAGCTTTTAGACAGAGGAATGGACAATTTGGTCTGTCATGATGCAAAATCTCCTTATAAAGATATTCAATTCATAAAAGGACCGACCATGTCAGATGACGCTCAAACTTGCCCTAAATGCAACTCGCCATACGGATACCCAGATGGGAACCTGTGGATCTGCCCAGAATGTGCACACGAGTGGACTCTAGCGGCCGAAGAAAAAACTGAAGAAGTTGTTGCGGGCCCTAAATTTTTAGATGCCAATGGTGTCCAGTTACAAAATGGCGACACTGTTAGAACTGTCAAAGACCTGAAAGTGGGCGGCGATACGCTAAAGTCTGGAACGAAAGTAAAAAGCATCCGCTTATTGGATGATCCAATTGATGGGCACGATATTTCATGCAAAGTTGATGGATACGGATCGATTTATTTAAAATGTTCTGTTGTTAGAAAAGATTCATAATAAGGGGCGAGCAATCGCCTCTTTTTTATTCATTAAGCTGATGGGTATAGATTAAAAATGATTTTTCCCTTACAGTATTTTCTTTTTTAAATTCTTTATAAAATTTAGTCATCAAACTCTGGATTTCATCTCCGCGGGCAATGATGATCAGCTCGTTTGTCTGCATTCTTTCAATAAGCTTGTTAAGAATTTTTTTTAAGTCACTCACTCTGCCAAAATCATAAATAAAATAGATACATGATTCAGGGAGATTAAAATCTTCCAAGAGGATGTCATCTTCGATTAATCTGTAATTTTTAAGTTTTAATGTTTCATAAACTCTTTGGGCCTCTTTGATTCTTTTGGAGACAAGTTCGTACCCGATAAATGAGACGTCTGGAAAATAGAACGCAGACACAATTCCGACTCTTCCGTATGCGCAGCCAAGATCAGTCACTGTTTTAATCTTTTTGTGTTCGATCTTCTCAAAAAGAGAAGCGACTTCACCATAAGGAGTCAGTAGGTGATGGGGGTCTAGGCCAATCCAGCTTTCACGATTGATTTTATAAGGGCGTTTCGACGCATCAGAGTTCTCTAGAGCATAATGCTGAAAATGTTTTTTGAGCTTACTTTCAATTTTAAGCGTATTGAATCCCAGGAGCCTGTCGAGCTCCTGAGAATGTTTTCTTGAATCCATATTGGATGGCAAAAGAAAATTGTCGCGAGTGAGCGTCGCCTTAACGCTCGTCGCTTTGGTCACTACCACTTTTTAGAAAATGATGCTGTTCTAGGTGCTAATTCTTTTGCAACAGACACAACAATACTTCTTCCATCAAGTTCACTTCCATTGAGGTGAGAGATCGCTCTTTGAGCTTCAGATTCAGTTTCCATATTAATGAAAGCGAAACCTCTGCTTCTGTTAGTCATATTGTCGATGATAACTTTCACTTCCTGGACATTGCCAAAATCAGAAAATGCGTTAATCAGGTTATCTGATGTAGTTGAAAAATTGAGGTTACCCACGAATAATTTTTTTGTCATAAAGACTCCAATTTAATGGCCGCAATAGTACGGCGTTTTGAATTAATTAAAGTTGGATTTTAGAAGAACAAGGCGGGGTCTAATAATAACGAACGATATTTAACAAGCAAACCATAGCCTGCTTTTGGATAATAAGACAGGTTTTTTAATTATATCTTTGTTTTTGTGTATAGAATCAGTGCTTTGTATTCATTTTAATTATCTTTTCGCCCTGATTTTTTCCAGCATTTTCATGATTTTTTCAGAAAGAGAATAGTCTCTGTCATTCTCTTGAATGACTGCAAGGAATTCATGAAGAACCAGTTGCTCTTTTTTTCTTTCTGCCTGGTTTGTTAGACTCACATTATACTGGGCCCATCTCAGAGTATTGATGATAATAGTGCAGGCAAATTCAGTTTTATCTACAGCTAGGCATGTGTTGACTGCATCTTTTTCGATACCATTAAGATGCACACTTTTGTGGGCCATGTATTCTGTTTTGGAAACAGCAGGCAGTATCTTATTGTAGATTTTTTTAATTAAAGGATTCTCAATAGTCTTTAAATCTTCAAGAAGAGTATGAGTTGTTTTGATGAAGTCTTTTACCGTTTCTTCCTGAATGGAATCTTCAAAAGTCTCTTTAGAAATTGTTTTCTCTTCGTCTCTGTTAAACTTTTTTAATTCCTTGAGAAGTTTACGTTTTGAGTTGTCCGATATGTTAAGAATTTTTGAGAACTCGTCTACAATGACTTCTTCTTTGTTCCAAATGTTTATTTGGGCGCTGTCTTTTTCTAGTGATAAGTAGTTATAGCGATTGATTGCAATGTTACAAACCATGCGTCCATCATGCTCTTGCCAATAGCATGTGCTAAGGGCCGGCACCTCTTTGCCATGTTCATCATAGACACGGTCCATCGTTACAACAAGGATGCTGTTGCGAAGATTGGCCATGTTTTCCAGATTGGTCTTAATCTCTTTATCTTGAATAGAGGCTTTTGTTTTAATGATGTCATTTGTTCTGCCGATAAAATCGGCCACAATTGAATCACCACCGTGGCTTTCTCTCCATGCGTGAGCTGGAGAAGACAAAAGAGTTAAACAGAATAGAAGAGTAATAAATTTCATTTTTGAGTCCATGGAAAGAATGAAATTGAGAGTTCGTAAACACTGTCTGCATCTTGGTTGTTTTTTTCGATATAAGTTGCCAGTGAACGACGGAATTTTTTGATTCGCTCTTTAATTTCTGGCATCAGGTTTTGATCAACAGGAATAGTCATCGCACTTTGGTCACGTTGTTCAATCGGAATAAAATCCATGGCCTCAATGGCTTTTTTTAACACCTGCTTTTGGCGTTGTTTAAAAGCCGCATTGGTTAGCCCTTGCTCCATAAGAATACTGGTCTTATGAGTAGGGATGAGTACCCCATTTGCATTCTTTTCTAATTCTCCGATATCCATCAAACGCTTAAGCGCCATTTGGGCCTCAGCTTTACTGATATTGATTCTCTTGGCGATCCACTCAGGATTGGCCTGAAAACCAGGGAGGGTGACTAATTCAAGGATAACGAAATGATACCAGTCCTGAATAAACTTGAATTCATCCAGGTTAATTTCACGAACAACTTCATTCGGGTCTTTTAATCCACGTGACACTTTTTCGTCGTGGATTTCTCGGCTGAAGGCCTTATATTCAGCCTGGCCAATATTTAACGGCTCACAAAAACGATTGAGCGCCTTTTCAGTTAAAGGAATTTTTCCTCTCAAAATACGAGAGAGTAGTGAGGCTTGAATATTGAGGTGTTGAGCAAAAGCACGCAACGAGTAACGCGGATTTATTTTTTTGCGTCTCTCAAATTCATTAGCAATATATTGCTGAAATTTAGAGTTTTTCATGAATGATAAACGTACAACATTAGGCCGTATTTATGAAGTATCCGGAACAAAATTACACAATATGTGTGACAATGTCCCAGATTGTTCGGAGTAGTGTTCTCTTATTTAGAAGCGTATTGTCTTTTGGCCTTTTGAAGTTTTTTGTAACTCTCTATAAGCCTTAAATGTTTATCTAGCCCTTCCAGTTCAGAATTTGTTTTTGGTAGTCCAAAGAATCTTACTTCTCCTGTGACAGTTCCAATGGCATTTTTCATCACTTCCGCTCCAAACATTCTCGTCATATTCGGAACATAGTCGGTGATTTCAAATTCTTCATCTAGTTCAATGTCTAAGAGAGCGTTGAGCGCCTGATAGAAACTTCTTCTTGCTGCAGAGTTGTCGTTGAAACTCATAAACATTTCAACATACTCTTTGGCCTCTTCAAAACGCTTAAGCGCCAGAAGTGAAAGGCATTTCAATTCGCCGATATCCAGCTGTCCCCAGGTTGTGTTTTCATCAAAGGCAATTCCGATCAATTCAGAAATTTTTGTGTAGTTATCAAGTTCACTTTCTTCAAGTTTTTTTACAAGTTTGCTCAGGGCCTTATCATCCAGAGAGTGGAGGTTGAGGATGTCTGATCTAAAGTTCAAGGCCTTATTGTGGTTATCCCAAATCAAGTCTTCCGGAAGATAAATTTCAGAGTAGTCAGGAACTAAGATACGACAAGCTTTTACACCAAGCTCTTCAAAGTCAGCGATGTAAACTTCTTTTTCCAGTTGGTTTAAAATATCCATCAGGTAATTGTATTCTTCTTCTGTTGAACCAGAGAAATCCCAGTGAGCAAACTCATAATCAAATTTTTCGCTGAAGAACTTCCATGAAATAACACCAGTTGAATCAATGAAATGATCAATGATGTTGTTGTGTTCAGTCACTGCACTTTGGTTAAAAGTAGGAGCGGCAAGAACGTTGAAGCCTTCAAAGCTTCTTCCTTGAAGAAGTTCAGTTAAGCTTCTCTCGAGCGCGACTTCAAATTTCGGGTGAGCCCCAAACGAAGCGAAAACTCCGCCATTCTTTGGATTCATTAACGTCACACACATGACCGGGAATTTCCCGCCAAGTGAGGCGTCTTTTACAACAATTGGGAAACCTTCTGCTTCAAGCTTCTTGATGCCTTCAACGATTTTTGGGTATTTCGCAAGAACATCGGCCGGTACATCAGGAAGTGTGATTTCTTCCAGAATGATTTGGTTTTTAACAGCTCTTTCAAAAATTTCTGAAAGGCACTGAACGCGAGCTTCGTACTTTGTATTTCCGGCGCTCATTCCGTTACTGACGAAAAGGTTTCCAATCAGGTTGGCAGGAATATAAACAATTTCTTTGTCTGATTGTCTTTCATATGGAATTGCGCAAATTCCACGTTTAGTATTGCCAGAGTTTGTATCGATTAAGTGAGAAGCCTTAAGTTCGCCTTCCGGGTTATAGATGCTTAAAAGGTAATCATCCATCAGGCCTTTTGGAAGAGCATCTTTTGCTCCTGGCTTAAACCATTTTTCAGAAGGGTAGTGAACGAAATCACCTTGAGCGATTTCCTCACCAAGGTAGTAGTCGTTGTAAAGGTAATTATTGCTAATACGCTCAAGGTATTCTCCAAGAGCAGAGGCCAGGGCCGCATCTTTTGAAGCACCCTTACCGTTTGTGAAACACATTGGAGAATCAGCGTCGCGCACATGAACTGACCAAACATGGGGAACGGGATTTCTCCACGAAGCAATTTCAATTTTTATACCAAGAGCAGCGATAATCGACGACATGCTCTGGATAGTCTCTTCAAGCGAGCAGTCTTTTCCAAGGATCATCGTTTTAGCATCTGAAGCTGTATTGTGATTGTACATCAGACCAGCATCATCTCTCCCAAGAACGTTATGGGTTTTGATAATGAACTCTGGAGTTTGTTGGATAACTTTTTTTACCGTACAACGATCGATGGATTTTAAAATCCCTTCGCGGTCGTGCTCTGAAATGGACTCTGGAAGTTCAACATCAATCGTCCATGTTTGCTTATATCTGTTTTCCGGATCAACAATATTGTTTTGAGTGATGCGGATGTCATCTGTTGGAATACTACGAGCGGCACAATACACCTTCACGAAGTAAGCGGCACACATTGCACTTGAAGCTAAGAAGTAATCGAATGGACTTGGTGCTGTCCCGTCGCCTTTATAACGAATAGGCTGGTCAGCAACCAGGCTATAGTCGTCGAACTTTGCTTCTACTTTGAGATTGTCTAAAAAACGTACGTTGATTTGCATAGCCTCAGTCAATATCACTTCGAATGCATTGTGAATATTGAATATCCCTAGGAAAGGTAAGAATTACATTGGTATACGAGAGGGGCGTGGAAAGGATAACTTGCTGATATAACAAGGCCCGGCGAAAGACTGCCGGGCCCCTACTTATTTAGAAGTGAGAGTCGACGACTTTCGACGTGTCGAACTTCAGTTTTTTAGCATAATCTAAGTATTCTTTCTTTACTGCTTCATCGACATAAGGAGTGCGAGAAAGAATCCAAAGTGACTTACGATCCTTAGATCCTACAAGAACTGTTGAGTATGATTCATCAATTTTAATGATATTGTAATCACCTTTAACTTTGAAGAGTTTAGTCCAGAAATTATCAAACGTAACAATGAGTTCTGAATTTGTAGTAGGGTTAATTACAACGGCCTGTCCCTTAATTGTTTTTGTTGCCCCGTTCTTCTTAATACAAGTGTTGAGAACAGAAATAGTTTTCTCATCTTTAATGGCGTAATCAGCAGTTTGGGCCACACAATTTTTTGTGAATACTTGTGGTAGTGCAGTCACAGCGTACCATTTCCCAACGTACTCTTTTACGTCAACATATGAAGCTGTCGGTAGAGCGTCGTGCGCCCACGTAGAAAACGAAAATAACATTAAAATAGCAATTAAAGATTTCATAAAGCCTCCATAAAGAAATAGTTTCAACGAGACTAAATTAACCATTTGGCATGGACTTGTTAAGTGCCTTTTCGGTCGGTCGAACAATTGTCTACCCCTGTTCTAATTGCTTAGAACATGGTGATGGCATATCCTCATTATATGAAAAAAGTTGCAATTATAGGTTCGGGAATTTCAGGTGTTTCGGCGGCATACTACCTCAATAAGTTAGGGTATGAAGTCTCGCTTTTTGAGGCGGGGTCTTACTTTGGCGGCCACACTAATACAAGAGATGTTAACATTGATGGGACCCTTCATCACATTGATACAGGTTTTTTAGTCCACAATAATCGCACCTATCCTAACCTAATAAATTTTTTTGATGAATTAGAAATCGAGACACATCCGAGTGAAATGAGTTTTAGTGTCATGCGCTTAAGTGACAATCTTATCTGGGCCGGCTCTAACTTGATGACTGTTTTTGCCCAGACTAAAAATATTTTTCGCCCGCGCTTTTATTCTTTTCTTAAAGAAGTTCTGCGCTTTAATAAAAATGCGCAGGCCTATTTAGAGGAATCAAAACAAAGAGGACGCTTGAGCCTTGGAGAGCTATTGGTTGAAAAGGGTTATTCACAGGATTTTCAAGACTGGTATCTGCTTCCAATGGGAGGATGTATCTGGTCATCACCAACGACTAAAATGTTGGATTTTCCGGCCTACACATTTTTAACTTTCTGTCAGAATCATGGACTGCTACAGATCTTTGATCGACCTCAGTGGAAGACAGTCGTCAATGGATGCCAGACCTATGTGCAAAAGGCCCTCTCTGGTATTGAAAGAAAGTTTTTAAATGAGGCAGTCTTATCCGTTCACAAAGAAGGCAGCAAGTTAATCGTTAAAACTGCCAAACGAGAAGAGGCATTTGACTACTGTTTCTTTTGCACCCATCCTCCGCAGACATTGGAGATCTTGAAAGACTCAGAAAAAGATTTAGTGGCATGCTTGCAGAAATTTCTCTATCAGCCTAATACAGCCGTTTTACATATGGACGAGAACATTCTTCCTAAAAAGAAATCCGTGTGGTCTGCATGGAATTATTTATCTGCTAAACAAGAAGATTCTTCGGAAGCAGTGTCAGTTAGTTATCTGATAAACAAACTACAGGAGCTGGTCACTAAGAAAGCTGTCATTGTGACTTTGAATCCATCTGTCCCTATAAAAAAAGAGAAGACAGTTGAAGTTATCCAATATGAACACCCGTTATTTTCTGCCGACGCTGTTGAGGGGCAGGAGCAAATGAAAAAACTGCAAGGAAGAAACAATTTGTATTTTTCAGGTGCTTGGATGCGCTATGGATTTCATGAAGACGGTATTCTAAGCACCAAAGAAGCGATCAATGCTTTTTTGAGATATGAGAATAAAAAAAGCGAACAATTAGAAATTCTATGAAAGCATTATACCGGGCAAAAATTTATCATAAAAGATTTTTACCGAGGGTAAATGAGTTTCTCTATACAGGTTTTTATCTGAAGTTTTCTTTGGATGAGATGGAGTCTCTTAAATCCAGACTTTTTGGGGTAAATAGGTTTAATCTTTTTTCTTTTTACGAAAAGGACCATGGTCATCGCGACGGCTCATCACTTTCCCAATGGGCCAAAGAGATTTTAGACAAGTCGGGTATTAAGAACTTTCAAGGAAAGATTGTTCTTCAAACTTTTCCCCGCGTCATGGGGTACGTGTTTAATCCTGTCAGCTTTTGGTTTTGCTATGAGCAAGAAAAGTTGCTTGCAGTCATTTGCGAAGTAAACAACACATTTGGTGAGTCCCATAACTATGTATTAAAAAATAATCCGGCCGAAGAGATCAATTATTTAAGTAAATATTTTCATGTTTCACCTTTCTATGACGTGAAAGGACGATATGAATTTGATTTGAGATCTAGGGATAGAGTCCAGATCAATTACTTTTTTGATGATAAGCTCCAGCTTATGACTTCCATTTCAGGTGAGGAAGTCACTCTTAATGATCAAAACCTTTTAAAATTGTTTGTTCGGTATCCTTTTTACACCATGGCCGTTGTGGTGCTTATTCATGTCCAAGCATTGTTTCTTTATCTGAAAAAAATAAAATTTTATACTAAGCCAGTTAAAGGTAAAGATGAGGTGACCTATGAGTAATATGGAAAGTGCAATTTTAAGAAAGGAAACTCCCGCTTCAAGTTGGGTTGTGCTCTTTTTAGAAATGATGTCGAAGATTGAATATGGATCGGTGACAATCTTAACTCCAGCTGGTGAATATTTAAACTACCTGGGAAAACATAAAGGTGAACATGTTACGATCCACATTTTAAACTGGAAGTTTTGTGAGGAGCTTTTTTTAAAAGGTGATATCGGTCTAGGCGAAACGTACATCGCTGGTCTTTGGGAGTGTGATAATATTCACACCCTAATCAAGTTTGGGATTGAAAATAAGGCTTCACTGGAAAGAGTGATCAAAGGTTCAGTTATTAAAATTTTATTTTACCGATTAAAGCACCTGTTTAACCGCAATTCGAAAAAAGGAAGCCAGAAGAATATTCATGCTCACTATGACTTGGGTAATGATTTTTATAAATTGTGGCTGGATTCGAGCATGACTTATTCAAGTGCTCTTTTCAAACAAAAAAATATAAGTCTTTTAGAGGCCCAAAATAATAAGTATCAAAATATCCTTGATCAACTAAACTTAAAGGCCGGAGATCATATCCTGGAAGTTGGCTGTGGTTGGGGAGGCTTCATGAAGTATGCCGCCCAAAAAGGTGTTAGGGTTACAGGGATCACCATTTCAAAAGAGCAGCATGATTTTGCCAAAGACCGCTTACAAAAATATGCAGACTACGCAACTGTGAAGCTCATGGATTACCGTGATATCCAGGGGAAGTATGATCATATCGTCTCTATTGAGATGTTTGAAGCTATTGGTGAAGAGTATTGGAGTGGCTACTTCAGCAGGCTTCAGTCTGCCTTGAAAGATGGTGGGAAGCTGATCATCCAGACAATCACGATCAATGATCAGGATTATTCTTCATACCGTAAAGGCACTGATTTTATCCAACAGTATATTTTTCCAGGCGGAATGCTTCCGTCTCCAGAGATCTTTAGGAAAGTATCTGAACAAAAAGGTTTTAAGATTACCGGCAGTATCGAGTTTGGTCTGGATTATGCAGAAACTTTAAAACAGTGGGAAGAAAAGTTTTTGTCTTCTCTTGAAGATGTTAAGAAAAATGGTTTTGACGAGAAATTTATCCGCACCTGGAAATTTTATCTCAATTACTGCCGTGGCGGTTTTGAGGCCGGCAAAATTGGAGTTTATCAATTTTATCTGACTAAATAATTGAGGAGAGGGTTGTGAAAAAGATTGCCCTGTTTTTTTATTTTTTTGGAATCTTATTATTTTCTGTCAATGCCCAGGACGATCTCCCATTGCGTGGGAGAGGAGACTATAAGTGGCTTTTTCTTCATATTTATGAAGCGAGACTGTGGGCACATCCAGGGGATGATCTATTTGAGAAACCCCTTGCTTTAGAACTCAAATATAGCAGGTCTTTTAAAGGCAAAGATATCGTCACTCAAAGCGTGAAGGAGTTGAAAAATGCTGGTATTTCAGACGACCAACTAAAACAATGGGCACCGAAACTTCTGGAAATTTTTCCCGATGTTCAAGAAGGTGACACGATCAAAGCAAGTTTTAATCCTAAAGAAGGTATTGTTTTTTTCCTCAATAAGGATAAAGAATTGGGAAAATTGGCCGATCTAAACTTTTCAAAAAGATTTCTTGAAATATGGCTTGGTGAAAAAACCAGTGCACCTGATCTTAGAAATAAATTACTGGGGAAAAATATATGAAACTCTTATTGGGGGTAATGCTCTTGTTAACTTTTTCCTGCTCTAATCATTCATTACAGGATTATAAAGACGAAAGGCCAGAGTTGAACCTTCGCTCTTTTTTTGACGGTAAGCTTTATGCCCAAGGTATAGTTCAAGACCGTTCAGGTAAAGTGATTAAGAGATTTAATGTTGATATCGTTGCTTCATGGGAAGGCAATGTTTGCACATTAGATGAAAAGTTTGAATACTCTGATCAAAGTAAAAGCACCCGAGTCTGGCGTTTGACTGAGACTGCTCCCGGGAAATATGAAGGTGTGGCCGGAGATGTTATTGGAGTTGCTAACGGAGAAGTGGCAGGCAATACTTTCTATTTCAACTACACTCTTGATGTTCCGGTGGGAGATAAAACATTCCATATTCTTTTTAAGGACTGGATGTTCTTGTTGGATAAAAATACACTCCTGGCCAGATCCTATATGACGAAGTGGGGGTTTAATGTAGGGGAAGTCACATTGATCATGACCAAGAAGGAAGGAAGATGAGCGCATTAGAAGGACTTCTTAAATGGTATGGCAACTTAGATGAAACCACTCTGGGAAAGATAGATGATTACTATGATTCCCAGGCCTTTTTTAAAGACCCTTTTAATGAAGTCAAAGGCAGCGATAAAATCGCTCTAATCTTTAATGATATGTTTGAGAACATGCAAAACCCGCGCTTTGAATTTGCGGACATTATTGAAAGAGATAACCAGGCCTTTGTGACCTGGAACTTTATATTTTCTTTTAAAGGTAAAAAACAAGTCATTCATGGAAGCTCACATTTTAAATTTAATAATCAAAAGGTGGTTTATCACAGGGATTATTGGGATGTGGGGGAGGAGCTCTTGTTAAAAATTCCATTAATCGGAAAAATGTATGGAGCTTTCCGTAGGAAAGTCGGCTCAACATGATTGTTGGTAAAATCATTCTATTGCAGCTCTTCTGGTTTGCGGTGGTTTTATATTCAAAATCAGTTCCGTTAGCTGTCTTTATCTTAATAGCTCTTGCACTTTTTGCCGGTGATTACATTCTGTTTCGCCCGAAAGTAAGTGCCGGGCGTTTTTTATTTCTTTTAATGCTTTTTGTGATTTCAGGTCTGATTAATGATGTCCTTCTGCTTTCTTTGAACATTCCGGTTTTAGGTTCATACCATTATGAAAGTTTACCTCTGTGGATCATTTTCCCGCTTTACTATGAAGTGATCTTTAAAAAATTTCAAGACCTGCCTACATGGTTAGTCTCGGTTATCGGAGGAATTGGGGGTGCTATGTCTTATTGGTCTGCCGCAAAATTAGGAGCCATTGTTATTGCCCCGGAAAAAGAAAATGCCTATCTCTTGTTTCAGTTTATTTTCTGGGCAGCTTTTTTCCCTTTGAGTGTAAAAATGTACTTCAAAGAAGACTATTGGAATTCGTTCCTCGATAAAACAATTTTCTTTTCCTTTGATAAAACAGGATTCAATCGCCATCAAAAAAAATTCGACGAATCATTTTATCCGGTTAAAAATCCCAAAAAAATTTTGGTGACTGGTGGAACCGGCGGTATAGGTGAGCAAACCGGCATGACTTTGGCCGAATTAGGCCATCATGTTTTTGTCACTGGCCGCAACCAACAAAAAGGGGCCGAGCTAGAAAGAAAAAGTGAAAATCTTAAGTTTATTTCTTTGGATATGTCTGACTGGCAAGAGGTTTATGAATTCGCCAGAAAATCAGAAATTTTAGAAGGCATCGTCTTTAATGCGGGAGGAATGCCAGAGAAGATGACAACTAATGAAAACGGAGTTGAGCTTCAGTGTGCTTCTCAACTTCTAGGGCATTATTATCTTTTATATTGGTTAAAAAAATTCCATAAGCTCAAGGCAGGAGCGAGAGTGGTTTGGGTGAGTTCCGGAGGGATGTACCTAAAAGAGCTCAATATAGAGTCCTTGTTCCATAACCTGAACTACAACAAGGTCGACACATATGCCAACGTCAAGAGGGCACAGGTCACGTTGGTTGAGGAGCTGGCAAAGAGTCCTGAATGGGGTGATTTTTTTATTGTGAGCATGCACCCCGGATGGGTAGGAACCGATGGCCTCAAAGAAGCACTTCCTGGCTTTTATCGTTTTATGAAGAATAGGCTAAGAAATGCATATGAAGGGGCCGACACCATTATTTGGTGCTTATTGAGTGAAAAGTTACCTCAATCCGGAAAGTTTTATTTCGATAGAAAAGAGGTTTCTCCCTACATTTCAGAAAAGTATGTCCCGACAGCAGCTCAGCGCAAAGAGCTACTACAAAGAATTCAAGCATTGATGCCTCTCTAGACTTGTGCCAAAATAAACTCACACCATTTATTAGGATAGTCTATGCAAAAATCTATGATTCTTGGACTGGGTTTGTGTTTGCTCGCAAGTTGTTCTCACTTACCAGATTTTACCTCACGCCTTTCCACCAGGCTTCCGACAGAAGATAAGAGTGAGGCGATTGGGGAATACGCACTAGGTTGCTTAAAAGGCGCTCAAACATTTTCTGGAAAAGAAAAAGGACTTCTTATCTCTCAAGTAAAGAGAGGAAGATATTGGGGGCACCCCGATCTTATTAGTCTTTTGACAAAGGCTTCTGAGGAGTTTGCCAAAGAAAAGAAAATTCTCATGATTGGGGATCTCTCTCAATCCCGTGGCGGTCCTACTTTGACTGGCCACAATTCACATCAAACGGGACTGGATGTTGATGTTTGGTTTAAGGTTCTTTCGGCCGATACAATAATATCCTTCCGTGAGCTTGAAACTGAAGATATGAAGCCCATGAAAGAGCTGGGGGCCGATCAGATAAAGATGATTAAGTATTTTGCTCAAGACCAATCTGTGGAGCGCATATTTATCAATCCTGCTTTTAAAAAGCAACTATGTCAGGATCAAAAGCTTACAGCAGATGAGCACCACAAACTAAGGGCCTGGTGGGGTCATGATGATCACATTCATGTCCGTTTAAAATGTCCTCTTGATAGCCCGCTTTGTATTTCTCAGAAACCCATTCCCGCCGGAGATGGATGTGGTGAGGAGCTTAATTGGTGGTTTACCAAAGAGGCCAGTGAAGGGAGCAAGGATTATAATTGGGAAGCTTTAAAGTCTGCTTACCTGGAAAAAGTTAAAAAGCTTCCAAAAGAATGCTCTTTTTATAATGAGACCTTTTAGATTGATAACAAATGGGTATCAATTAAGAACTCAAGAAAGCAAGAATGAGCTTCATTTACTATGTTAGGATGAGGCAAGAGGTTTTTATGAATAAAGATTTTTGGAATGAGCGCTTTTTAGAAAAAGATGTCTATGGTGAAGACGTGAATGCTTTTTTAAAAGAGCAAATAAAGCTTTTAAGAGCTGGGGCCAACATTTTGTGTATTGCTGAAGGTCAGGGGCGCAATGCCCTTTATTTAAGTAAACAAGGCTTTCATGTAACGGCGGTAGACCAATCAGACATAGGAATCAATCAAATAAAAGAAAAGGCAAAAGTACAAAACCTTCTTATTGAAGCTTATGCTGCTGGTCTGACAGATTATGATTTTGGTGAGAATAAGTGGGATGCCATTGTTTCAATTTTTGGACATTTGCCTTCTGAACTAAGACGTAAAGTTCATCAAAAAATTACCAAAGGCCTTAAAAAGGGTGGACTCTTTATCATGGAAGCTTATTCACATGATCAGTTAAAGTATGAAACAGGTGGACCAAAAAGCCTGGATCTGCTTTTATCGACTGACATCCTTAAAGAAGAGCTGCCGGATTTAAAAGTCATTAAACTAGAGCAGCTTGAACGTGAAGTCATTGAAGGGAAGTATCATTCCGGATTAAGTTCCGTCGTTCAGTATATAGGGCTCCGCGATTAAGCGGAGCCTCTAATCTTAATTTTCAGTGTAATTCAGAGGAAGATAATAAACGCCTTTAATCGTGTTTTTCATTTTCGCCATCCATAGATTCGTTTCCGGAGATCGGGCCACTTCGACAAAATCTGGATGCGTTCTAATGTATGAACTTAAATTAATGGCGGCATCTAACTTAAAATTGTGTTCGTTGACCGCCATCACGCAAAGGTTGTACTCCTTTAGTTTTGGAGCATCGGCATCTGCAATTTCGCATTCTTTATTTTTCGGAGCAAGTCCATTAACCGCATTTTTACAAGGAGAACTACCGCAGTAAGTAGGAATTTTAGCGCGGTTTTTTGCTTCTTCTTTTGAAATTTGGTCATAGTACTTGTTATAGGTCTTATCATCTTCTACAGAAAGCTCTTCTGTAACTCCGGCGACTTCAACTGTTTTGCGTTTCTTCGCTTTTGTTTTTGAATCCGTTGTTTTGTTTGTTTTCGTTGCAGGTGATGATGAAGAACTATTACCAGAGGGGGCAGAAGAAGTGCTAGGTGTTGCTTCTTGATTTTTAGGTTTAGCGTACTGTGGATCGTTTTGTACTCCACCAAAGCCCGCATAGTTACCAAAACCATCTGTTCCGTACTGGCTGGCATTTTCGATAATATTTTTATAACTGTATGTCCCGTCAGCATTCTTTATTTTCGCTCTCCAGATTGGCCCGACTGTACCAAGATAATGGGCCTCAACTGCGACGACGTTAGGATTATTTTTTAATTCTTCACTGGCCTTGCTTAGTTGTGTAAGTTGATCATTGTATTGTGTCGCCAGGTAGCTGCATGATCCATACTCTCTCGATTTTACACTTTGAGGGCTGTCTGGGTCACAAAGTGGATTTCCGTTTGATGGGCAAATGGAAATCCCAGGATTAGGATTGGCTCCACACTCTGCTTCGATATCAATTTTATATTTTGTCAGGTCACCTAATGCCATAATCATTTTTAGGACTTTTCCTTTTTTCTCTTGAATCAAGGCGAGTTTTTCCTGGTCAGCGGCAATGAGGGCATTAACCTTCGTTTCAATCTCGGCAAAAAATGGCTCCCTATCATGACCTTGGGCAATCAGGAGATTTTGACGAGTCCATTCTTCAGGGATGCGTTTTAAATCAGCGACACTAAGACCACCTCCGATAAGCGCATTGGCCAGAGAGACATCAACTTTTTTCATCTCCTCGGCCTTGACTTCATCAGACTTTGTTTTATCTTCGTAAATTTTAGCAATCTGAACGGCTTTCTTTTGGGATTTACTATCAGCACTTTCCGGGCAGTGAACACCAAGGCGCTGTCTTTCTTCCATCATAGGTGTTACGACTTTCATTGCAGGAGATTTCCAGTCGTAATTTGAATCTGAAGGTGCAGGAATCATGGAAACGGAAGTCAACAGGAGTAGTTCCTTATTTTTAAGATCCTCATTGGCCGTTTTACTTGGAATGTTTTTTCTTAGGTAAAGCCCCTTATAAGTTGCGGCCATGGCAATGCTCAGCTGGATTTGAGTTTTGGCCTCTTCGCATCCTTTAATTTTATCATCACAGGCCTTTTGAGCTACTGATAATGCACTTTGAAGTCCTTCTTCCATTACAGTTGTATCAAAAGTTTTAAGCCACTTTTTTTCTTCACTTTGAGCAGATATTTTGGCGTTTTTAAATTCAGTCATAAAATCTTTTCTTGCCTGAATTCGTCCATTTCTACCGTTTAGAAAATTAATTTCGAGAGTGTGGATTTGAGAAAGAATTAAAAGGGACTCTGCCTGAAGCTCACTGCCTCCGGTTGCCTGCATCTTTTTCTGGATGCGGGCGATTTCAGAATTAAAAAGATTATAATTTCTCTCTTCATTTCCTAAGAGTCTTTTTCCTTCGTTAAACCAAAGGTAGGCAGACCTTGGAAGTTCTCCTTTGTCTGTTTTACATTCAGCTGCTCCTACATCTTGGGCCGCCTTGAGAATAAGTTCAAATTCCTTATTAGCTTTTTGGTATTTCTCATCTTTTTCGATGAGATCACCATTATCTGCAGCAGATAGATGAAGGGAGAATAAAAAGGAGAAGAGCACAATCGAAAATGAGTGTAGGGTGGTTTTTTTCAAGAGAACTCCATATCAGTGGGTTTGTACTTATAAATTGTAACTAAGATTTTATTTAATGCATGCTCATGTTGCAGGTATTTAGGGCTTTACCATGAAATTGGACACTTAAAAGTGACCCGAAAGAAAGGGCTGCCGTCCCAGGTGTTTTTGACTGGCAACGAATCCAACCGGCCTAACTCCTTTAGAGAAATTGAACATGTACGAGGGTTGACCTAATTGGCGATTCAAGAAATAATTAAAAGATTGCATAATTACCAATAGGCGCATGGATGAAACAGAATAAAGGATTTTCTCTCGTTGAGATTATGATTGCGGCTGCCGCTCTGGCCGGATTGGCCTATGTCGGTTTGCAACTGACCAAGACCCAAACTAAAAGTGTTGCTAAGAACTCTTTTGACAATGAAGTGAGCATGATCACTAATGAGATTAATGGGCTTCTGTCAGATCCTGCTGTTTGTCTTGCGACATTAATTTCCACAGCGACTCCTACAAATATCAACAGCAAGTACTATATAAAAACCGACTCCAATGCTCCGGCAAATGGGTATGGTAACGGCAATGTTAAAATTAATTCATACGCATTTTCGGGAGCTGCACCAGATGGAGTACTTGATATTCGTTTTAACAACAAGGCCATCTTAAAGGGGACTGCTGGCGCAGCAGAAGTAATTAAAAAAATCAATATTACCTATACAGGAACTCCAGGGGCCGTGACCTCTTGTCGAGCAACATCAACCGGGACAAGTGATATCTGGCTTCGAGGAACTGGTGCCAATATTAACAACATTTACTACAACAGTGGAAATGTGGGAGTGGGGACCATAAGTCCAACGAATGCTAAATTAGAAGTGGCCGGCACTATTCGTCCCGGTGCCGTTACTGTGGGAAGTGGTTGTGCTGTCATTGGTGCCCAAGGATACAATAGCTCTAATGGGCAGCCTGCGTACTGTGATGGTTCCGTCTGGAAAAATTCTGGCGGGGGAGCTGGTGATGTTACGATTGTGAATGGCCCTATTTCATCATGCCGTGGAACCTCTACGGCCTATTGCCCTTCTGGGCATACTGTCGTCGGTGGTGGTTATATCTTTAATGCTTCTTGTGGTTGTCCTGAAGAGCATCGTTTTGCGACTCAAAATTATCCTTCGTCTACGACTTCCTGGACTGTGAGCATGGAGTGTGCAACCAGTACTGCTTATGCCGTTTGTATGAAAAAATAATCCGATTTTATAGGAGCTCCTAGGCTCTAGGCAATTCAAGAACAAATCGTGTATTGTCATGACCGTGATCGAGGTATAACTTCCCGCCATGCTCTTCTACAATACCAACTGAGATAGAGAGCCCAAGGCCTGTGCCTTTACCTGTTTCTTTTGTTGTAAAAAACGGCTCAAGAATCTTAGAGGCAATATCTTTTGGGATTCCGGGACCGCAGTCAGTAATATATATAAGAATTTTATTTTGATCGGCCGAATCCGCAACTTCAACTTTAACCCATTTATTTTTTGATGGCATTTCAGTTACAGCATCATAAGCATTGTTGAGAAGATTTAAAAGAACTTGAGAGATCTGAGACTCGCGGCAGATGATTTTTCCACTCACTGTCTTGGTAATTTCGAGTTGAATTTCACCGTACTTAAATCGCTCAAAACATAATTCCAGCGTTTCTGAAATGATTTTTTCTGTTTCTACTTCCTGCATCGGATCTTTGCTTCCATTGCGGGCGAAGCTTCGAAGACCTTTAACAATTTTTGCCACACGCTGGGTTCCCTTAAGCGCCTTTTCAGTGTGCATCGCAATCTCTGAATACTTTTCTGGATCATTCTGAACGGCCTTCTGAATGCGTTCTAAAAAACCAGTTGTGATCATAAGTGGATTGTTAATTTCATGTGCCACACCTGAGGCCATTTCCCCCAGAGCTGACATCTTGCTGACATTGATCATCTGCATTTGCTGTTGATTGATAATGCCGGCACTATTTTTGAGTTCTTCACCCATATGGTTGAAGGTTTTTGTAAGATTCGCAATCTCAAAAACATGATTCGGGTCTTCCTTGAGTTTGATGTCGGCATAAACATTCATCTCAGAGATGGCCTTCTCGAAATCTGAAAGAGGCTTGATGAGAAATTCTCTCAGATAGAGGAATTGAATAAAGAAAATCAGGATAAAAATTCCAAGGAGAACTGCGAGCATTGTTCTTGAGCGAGCATGTGCACTTTTAATTAAATCATTATAGTGGATATCAATTTTGATAATCCCAAGCTTTTCTAGACCTTGGTCGGTTTTTTTAGTTATTAGAGAAACTAAAAAGCTCCCTTCAGATTTTGTTTTGATTTGTTTGACCTGATTACTCTCAAGTTCTTTATACATGTCATGCGAAAAAGGGATCCTTTTAGAAGGAGAGTTGCTCTCCTGAATTTTTTCCATCTTATCGTCATAGAGAACAACTGACGAGACACCTTCAATATTTCCTAGAGTGCTGACGATTTGCCTGGTGTAAGGGGAGTCTCCATTCCAGAGTGCCTCTTTCAGGGTGTTTTGAAAGCTTGTAAGCTGGCGTGTAACAATAAGTTCACGGCTTTTCGAAGACTCTTTAAGAGAATAGGTGAATGCCAGGTAGTAAACCGGCATTGAAATTAAAATCAAAAAGAGAGCAGCATCTCTTAAGAGTTTGTGACTTAGTCTCATTTTAAATGGGGAACCACTAATTTTTCTATTTCTGCAGAAGAAATAGGTGAGCGTTCATTTAATAAAATTCTCAACTGATAATTTTGGTCTTTTTTTGTACTGATCAAAAGTTTGCCTGATAATGTTTTATCTTTTTTTAACAAGCTGTCCATCATAAAAGAATTAATGACAATGATATCTACTTTATCATTCATCAAATCTTTTAAGTTCTCTTCATTGTCTTGCCCCAGACTGATGCCTTTTTTTCTCAAAACTTCCGGGTCTGTCTTCATATTGGCAAAGTTGTAGTGATAACCAAAAATCCCCCTGATCTTTTTCCCCTCAAATGAATCAAAGAACTTTTGATCTCGCCCAGGCTTGAGTAGCGAAACGTAGATTTCTCCACCTGTCAAAATCACTCCGGTTTTCAGGTGAGGAACCTTGTCTTGATTCCAGCTCCATGCTTCATCTTCAAAGAAAATAACATCAATTTTACCGCTCTTTAAATCGCGGTAACGGCGGTTGGCGCTGGTCAGGCTGAAGACGAATTTATATTTGCTTTGTGATTGGTTAAGTTTATTGATCAGGTCATAAACCATACCTGACTTTCCGTCTCTGTCGACGAAAGGAGGAAAGTTATAGCCACCGACTTTAACCACTTCTGCCTGGCCCGTTCCTAGAAGGAAGAGACAGCAGAAAACTGTCGCTATTTTTGAAAGCATCATGTGGCTTTTTCCTTGTCCCATCATGGGTTAATTATGTGGTGGTTCAATATATAAGTAAATTGGGCTTTAGAGAGGAAGAGAATGCATGCTTGAAAGAAAATGTTTAGGATGAATTTATTTAAACACCGGACTGTTACACTTTTGTATGTGAAAGAGTCCGGCGTACTGTAAAAAATTATTCTTCTGAACTTCCTTCCACTGCTGGGAAGTACTGCCCCTTTTGCCCAATAGCATGCCCTGCAGGAATCGCTTGCCCCAATTCATCGATTGAGAAAATGCTCTCCGGAAGATTAAGCGACACGCGCACCTTATCCATTGTTTCAGGAACAAATGGGTGAAGCATAATCATTAAGTTCTTCAAGATGTAGAAACATGAATAAAGCCCGTCAGCGCGTTCTGTTTCATCATGTCGGTCATCGTGCGGCTTATATTGCACAAAAAAGCTGTTGATTAAACGAGCGTAGTTCTCAATCTGGCCAAGAAGTGTGATGTGATCTGCTTTTTCCATGTTCTTCACGTACATTTGCACGATCTTCATCGTTTCTTTTTCAGCTTTCTCCAGCAGTTTTCCGTTTGGAACAACTCCACCAAATTTCGAATGAACAGCGGCAATTGGTTTTTCAATCGCTGCGTTTAATGGCCCAGCTAAAAATTTATTTCTTTCTTTAAATGTTTCAAAATCAAAGTTCGATTGCTTCTCAGCTAAACTCAGTGTTGAAAGGAAATAACGAAGCTGATCAGGATGGTAACCCATCTCTTCCGTTAACTGATCTCCAGTATAGTAGTTACCAGTCGACTTACTCATTTTTTCACCATTAACCATTAAATGGAAAACAGAGTAGACGTCAGTCATCGTGTAGTCTTGCGTGTCCGATCCACGCACACCAATCCACATCGCTCCTTGCATTAGGACGTAAAAGTAAACATTGTCTTGTCCTAAAAATTGGAAGATTCTCGCTTCTGGATCTTTCCAGAAACGCTCCCATTCTTTCGGGTCTCTTCCTTGTTTTGCCAGTGCCACTCTTGTGAATGAGATCGGAGCAATAAGAGAGTCCGGCCAGACGTAAAGCGTTTTGCCTTTCATCTCTGGATCAATACCTTCAGGAACAGGAATTCCCCAAGTAACATCGCGAGTGATTGAGCGATGGGCCCATCCATCAAGAGCTTCGCAGGCAATGCTTTTATCTTCTAAGGCTTTTTTCCCAGTAGCGTAATCATTTAAGTTTTCAAACTGAACGACAACTTTCTTCCCTGGAGCATAACGAGATTTATGCTTAGGAAGAGTTGTGCGCATTTCTTTAAATGCTGGCTCATGAGTGTTATCAAACTGGAAGGCAGGTTGAACTGTCTCAAACACTTCGTTGAAAACACCTTTGCGCCATTTGTTTTGTTTCGTTTTAATCCAATCAGTAAGCTGATCAGAAACTTTCCACATATCAAGCCACAGGTGAGCTGTGTCTCTCAATTCTGGAGTGGCGTCCGAAAGTGACGACTTTGGGTTGATAAGTTCTGAAGGATCGTATTGAGTCCCACAAACCTCGCACGAATCGCTGTAGGCCGATGTGTTGGCACAGTTTGGATTCGGGCATTTTCCTGTCACGTTTCTATCTTGTAAGAAGCGGCTGATTTTTGGGTCATACCATTGCTTAGTGATTTTTTTCTCCAGCATCTTGTTGTCCCAAAGTCTTTGCATAAAGTCCTGACAGACTTCTTTGTGAGTCGGGTAACAATCTGGTTGAGATGTTCCAGAGAAAATATCGTATGAGATTGAATAACGAGTGACAGTCTGCACTTGTTTATCGTGAATTTGATCAATGAATTCTCTTACGGGAATTCCCGCTTTAAAAGCTGAAGCTTCTGAAGTTGAGCCGTGATCGTCGTTACCGCTGACAAAAAGAACATTCTGTTTGCCAATGAGCATACGCATATAGCGGGCCATGATATCGGGTGGGATAATCGCTCCGGCCATGTGGCCAAGATGAAGAGGGCCGTTCGCATAAGGCATACCGCCTGTTACGATCGCGGTCTTCGGTCGTTTGAGAAGATTGAGAACTGATTTAACGTCTGTTGGGGGAGTGTATTGTGGTTTATTCATAATAGTCTACTATAACGCTTCCGAGTGATACCCACAAGAAATAGTCTGAGGAATTTTTGAAATCTATGTCCCTAAATGGGACATAATGACTCAGAAATGAGGATGCAAGCAAAACTAAAATATCGAAAATAGCAATTCCACTAATGGCGAGAGCTTTGCACTTTAATCGTTGGATGTTTATGTCAACTTTACCTCGGAGCGTAAAATGAAAGAACAAATGACCTCAATTCAAAACAAAACAAGAACGACAGATGAGGCGAATCTCGCTCAGCCTGTCATGAATCAAAATGCCGGAGAAATCCAAAAATTTGGTACGCGCTTTCGTGTTCCGTTGGGACTGGATGATAAAGTATGTGAACAGAGTATCACCAATCTCAATCGCATTCTCGCAGACACCATTACGCTTAGAGATTTATATAAAAAATGCCACTGGCAGACATCAGGTGTGACGTTTTATCAACTCCACCTGTTATTTGATAAACACTACAATGAACAAGCGGAGCTGGTCGATCTCATGGCAGAGCGAATCCAGTTACTCGGAGGAATTAGTGTCGCTATGGCAAAGGACGTTGCAGAGATGGCCCAAATTGAAACGCCACCATCAGGTAGAGAGGAAGTTCCTGCTCAAATTTCACGATTAGTTGATGCCCATGAAGCGATTTTAAAATTTGTTAGAAAGGCGGCCCGCCAGGCGGCAGATAGTGGAGATGAAGGAACCAATGACCTTCTAGTCAGTAATGTCATCAGGACAAACGAACTGCAAACGTGGTTTGTCTCTGAGCATTTAGTCGCACTTTCACCAGTGGAAGGAAACCTGGCAAGCTATGATAAGTCTTTTGGATACGGCGGGCCGGCCCATTCAGAGAAAGCAGCGAAGGCTAAACACTAAACTTATTTACACCTCCCTAAAAGTTGTTATCATCTAATGGTCACAACTTTTAGGAGAGTTTCATGAAGAGTCTCATTATCCTTGGTCTTGCGCTGTTTACCTCATCTGCTTTTGCTTGCACGGATTTTTCCGGTGACTACCGCACAAAAGAAAATACTTATTATTCAATTGAACAAAATGGCTGCGACAGTATGTACGTTGTTGATGAAACGGGTGCCAATGAGATGATTTTCGATGGCGTCGAAAGACTGCTTCATGAATACGACATTGAAGTTGAAGGAGCTGTCCTGGCCCACGTTCAGATCTATTTAAAAAGCGAAATGAAAGCTCAGAAGTGGATTTACCACGAAAGAGATGTGGTGACTTACAGAGGTGGGGAAGTTGAAGAAGAAAAGAAATGGGCGGAAGTCTCTTTTAATGAAGACACTGATCTTTTGACTGTTCTTCACAACCAAGACGGCTCAACTGAAACATATGTCGACGTCCGCAACAGATAATTTAGAATTTATTGTTCATAAAAAAATCATCGAGCATGACGAGTAATTGGGGATGAAACTTCATATTTAAATGAGTGGATTCCCCATGATGCTCACGCAGCCTCTGCCAGGCCTCAAAAACCGAAATAGGCTTTTCGCCAGGCTTCACTGTATTGAAATAATCAAAACTACTTAAGATTGAAACCAGTGCCACTGGAAGCGGAAGAGTTCTTCCCGCAAGACCCGCAGGGAATCCTGTTCCATCATAATTTTCATGGTGATGCATAATGATTTTTTCCATTACAGGTGTGAATGGAATGAGTTTTTTTCTCAAAAGCTCCAATGAATAGGCCACGTGCTTTTTATATTCAGCTAATTCCTCAGGAGTGAGTTCTGTTTCTTTTTTCTTGATAATATCCTGAGAGATTTCAGAGAAGCCGATATTATGAATCATTGCCGCTAGGGCGATTTCATGTCGTGGTTCAAGTTGGCAATGAATAGAAAAGATAAGCGAGTAAATCCCGCAATTCATACTGTGGGCCAGAGTGCTCCATCGCGGATAAGGGAGTTCTGCTAAACAGGCCGAAGAGCTGGGGAAACTGCAGATGAGTTTTTCCAGCTGATAAACAATGTCGAGACCTTTATTGTAGAGCTCAATCCCAAAAACCACCATGCCGTCACTTGAAAGGTCAAAGACCTGAATCAGCCATTGGCGGAATTGGTTGCGTATAGAAGCTAAGCTTTCTGAGTAATAAAGGGCCTCACCATTTTTTCGAAGAGAAGAAAGAAATGAAGAGAGATGGGCCTCTTCAACATAGAGGTGTCGGATATTGGCCGAAAGAACTTTTTCCCGTTTATCTTCTGAGAAAGGGACTCCTGCTGGAAGAAAAGGCAGGTAGCGGTTACTCAATGAAAGATGGTGGTAAAGATCTACAGGGAAAACTGCATTGAGAGGAAGGTCGCGAAGAACAATCGTTCTAAATGTTCTTTTGCGAAGAACTCCAATTAAATACACCATGCGATTAATGAGAATAGCTTTGCGGTCCATGATCAGAACCGCACCACATTTGCGGGCAAAATCTCCTTCACGCGCCAAAAGTTTATTTACGAGAAGAATAATAGTCATCCCATTATTGACTTGTGTCCCGTATTGAGAAAGTTCAATGAAAGGAATTTCCTCTTTATCGTCGTAGTATTTTTCGTAGTAATTTTTTGACGGGTTAGTGGTCTTCGCATCAAGAATCATTACATGGATTGGTTCTTTGTGGAGTTCTTCCATGGCCTCTTCAGTGTTGCTGACGACAATAAAAGTCGTCTCTTCACCAAAGGCCGGTGCTATGGTTGTTCTGATTTCTGGATCGTCGGAAACGAGGAGGACATTCTGTCGCCATTCTGGTGCTTTCATTTAATCAGGATAGCGGAAATCGCAGAAGAGAAAATGAGTAAAGTCAGGTTTTTTTAAGTGCTTGTTTTATGCATCAGTTACCAGTTTGTGTCTTAGACGTGTGCTTGTAAGATAATTAATTGTTTTTACATTTAAATGGATTGAGTTCATGATAGCTCTTTGAAGAAGTCAATTACCATCTGGAGGAAAGATTTATGTCTGTGCTGTTTGACCCGATCGAATTAGGAAATTTAAAGCTGGCCAATAGAATTGTCATGGCCCCTTTAACTCGTGCGCGCGCTGGTGTGGAGAGAATTCCTAACGAGCTGATGGCCGAGTACTACGCTCAAAGAGCGAGTGCTGGACTTATTATTTCAGAAGCCACTTCTGTCACTCCAATGGGAGTCGGATATGCTGACACTCCAGGAATCTGGTCAAAAGAACAAGTCGAAGGATGGAAAAAAGTCACTGAGGCCGTTCATTTAAAAGGTGGAAGCATTGTTTTGCAGTTATGGCACGTAGGAAGAATTTCAGATCCAATCTTTTTGGATGGAAAACAGCCGGTTGCTCCAAGTGCAATTAAGCCCGCAGGTCATGTGAGTTTAGTGCGTCCACAAAAAGAGTATGTCGTGCCAAGAGCGCTGGAGCTTTCAGAAATCCCGGAAATCGTAGAGGCCTATAGAAAGGGCGCTGAGAATGCGAAGCTTGCAGGTTTTGATGGGGTAGAAATTCACGGTGCTAACGGTTACCTGTTAGACCAATTTTTACAAGATAAAACCAATATCCGTACTGATAAGTATGGTGGAAGCATTGAAAACAGAGCGCGCTTAGCTCTGGAAGTTGTCGATGCTGTTTTAACAGTGTGGGATGCCGGCAATGTCGGTTACCATATTTCTCCAAGAGGAGACTCTCAGGATATGGGAGACTCTAACCCGGAGGCAACTTTCACTTATTTAATGAAAGAACTGGCAAAAAGAAGACTGGCCTTTGTTTTTTCACGAGAGCATCAAGGAGCAGGTTATCTGGGAGAGAAGCTGGCAAAGGCTTTCGGTGGAGCCTACATCATCAACGAAAAACTTGATAAAGAGACAGCAGAAAAAATGATCAAGAGCGGTCATGCGACAGCAGCCTCTTTTGGTATGAGTTACATTTCAAATCCAAAACTTGTTTTAAAATTCAAAGAGAACCAACCTCTGACTCCTGTGAACTTTGAAACGATCTACGCTAAAGGTGCAACAGGGTATACGGATTACCTCTAAGCACTTAGTGTCTTGTACAAAATTTATTTTCATGCAAAAATGATCTCACAACGTTGAGGTCATTTTTGCTAAAAAAACTTCTTTTAATTCCCACTGCACTTTTTGTTGTCTTTCTTGCGTGTGAGGTTGGAATCCGCCTTTATGGATGGGCCCCATTGCCACCAACTTATGCGGGGAAAAGCTACTCATCACTTCCTAACGGACGTTTAGAATGTATGAACCCGGAAGTTAGCAGGCCATATTTTAGCGGTGCCGGAAACAATAATCCAGGCTGTGTTTTTTACTCAATAAACAATCTTGGATTCAGAAACAATTATTCAATTGGGCCTAAGACTTCTGACTTAAAACGTATAGTTGTCGTTGGTGATTCGTTTACTTATGGTTTTGGTGTTCTGGAAGAAGATACGTTTGAATCAAAGCTAGAAGAAATGTGGAAGCTTGAAGGACTAAAAGTCGAAGTGATCAACTCCGCTGAACCGGCCGCAGCTTTACCGGAGTACAGAAGAATTCTCAACGAAAAAGTGAGTGGTCTCTCTCCCGATATTTTAATCGTAGGAATTAACCTTAACGACATCATGACTTTTAACTCTTCACTTATCATCGAAAAGATTTCTCGCAATTATGATTGGAAAATTCGCAAAGTGAGTAAGCTCGTTGATTTTTTCTGTTATACGATGGAGCGCAGAGAGTCTTCAGAAGAAAATATCAAAACAATCCTGAATTCATTAAACCCTGAACGATTGGCCGCTTTTGAAACTTTTGTAAAGGAGCTTAAGGTATTTTCGGCAGCTCAAAAGAGTGAATTGTTCGTTATTGTTCATCCCATTTTCTTTAATCTTGAAAACTATAATTTCACTTCTGTTCATGAAGAGGTCGACAGCATTTTAAGAAACGAAGGAGTGGCATTTCATGATTTCTTAGAGGATTTCAAAGGGAAAAAATCAGAGGATTACTGGATCACACTTAATGATCAGCATCCGAATGAGAAGGCCCATCAGGTTTATTTTGATTTTCTCTTTAAGGAGTTCGGCCCTAAAATAAGACATCCGAATACCCTTCCGACAGAAAAACCTTAAGCTCATTAATAAATGTACTAACGTTCAAATTCTGCTTATTCCTTGCTGGAGTCACGGCCCAAATATCTTTTTTCCCTTCACTGTAATCTTCAAGAAGACCAATCAGCGTTCCATCTTTAATGTGCGAGAAAACATAAGAGCCAGGAAGTCTCACAATTCCCAAACCATCAAGGGCCGCTTGTAAAACGACTCGAGGGTTATTTGTTTTTAAATTTCCACTAACCGTCACGGATTTACTTTTCCCATTTTGCTTAAAGGCCCACTGGTTTTGCCCTCCGAGACAGTTGTAGTCTTTGAGCGCCTCAAGAGTTTGTGGCCTCTTGTGCTTTTTTAAATATTCAGGAGACGCACAAACATATTCGCGACGAGAAGCGATCTTCTGCGCGAAGAGAGAAGAGTTTGAAAGCTCTCCAATCCTAATCCCTACATCATAGCGTTCAGCAATGAGATCAACGATGCGAGTGTCGAAGTTGAGTTCAATCGTGAGCTCCGGATATTTTTTTGCCATGGCGATTAAAACAGGAGCGATGTAGTTTTCACCAAAGACGCCGGCCAGTGTCACGCGCAGAAGCCCACGAGGCTTATCTGAAGGTGCGACTAGCTCAGCGCGGGCCGCTTCCAGGTTTTGGAGCGAGGACTGACAGTTTTTTAAGAACTCTTCACCGGTACTAGTGAGCTGGACTTTTCTGGTAGAGCGGAAAAAGAGAGCGATTCCCACTTCATCTTCCAAGGCCTTAATGGTCTTGCTGACATGAGATTTCGAGATTCCTAGCGAGCTTGCCGCCTTCGAGAAGCTCCCTAGCTCGCTCACCCTTACAAAGGTCAAAATGCACTGAATCCATTTTATTGTTTCCATGGGGAAACAGTGTTGTTCTTCCAGAGAGGATAGTCAAGTCCCGATGGGGGAAGTATGATCTTTTTTCAAGTTTTTTTATACGGGAGGAAACAATGAAAGTAAAAGCAGCAGTAGCGTGGGGCCCAGGTCAGCCACTTAAAATAGAGACAGTTGATTTAGAAGGACCAAAAAAGGGAGAAGTCCTGGTTCGTATCGTGGCCAGTGGTGTTTGCCACACGGACGCTTATACGCTTTCAGGTGTAGACCCGGAAGGGATCTTTCCGGTTATCCTTGGACACGAAGGAGCGGGGATTGTTGAAGAAGTTGGAGAAGGTGTGACATCACTTAAAAAAGGTGACCACGTTATCCCTCTTTACACTCCAGAGTGTGGAACTTGTAAATTCTGTACATCAGGAAAGACTAACCTTTGTCAGCGCATTCGCGAAACTCAAGGGAAAGGCTTAATGCCGGATGGGACATCTCGTTTCTCAAAAGACGGCAAGCCAATCTTCCATTACATGGGAACATCTACATTTGCTGAGTACACAGTGTGTGCAGAAATTTCTCTAGCAAAAATTGATAAAGAAGCGCCATTAGATAAAGTTTGTCTTCTTGGTTGTGGTGTAACAACAGGTATCGGAGCTGTTTTAAATACGGCGAAAGTAGAAAAGAACGACAACGTTGCTGTTTTTGGAATTGGGGGCATTGGTCTTTCAGTTATCCAGGGAGCAAAAATGGTTGGAGCGAAAAAAATTATCGCCGTTGATATCAACAACTCAAAAGAAGAAATGGCGAGAAAATTTGGAGCAACAGATTTTGTTAACCCAAAAGAAATCGAAGGGACAATCGTTGATCAAATCGTAAAGATGACTGACGGTGGAGTTGAGCACTCTTTTGAGTGCGTTGGTAATACAACTCTTATGAGACAAGCTCTTGAGTGTTGTCACAAAGGTTGGGGGCAATCGACAATTATCGGTGTTGCAGCCGCTGGACAAGAGATCTCAACTCGTCCATTTCAACTGGTAACAGGAAGAGTGTGGAAAGGATCAGCTTTCGGTGGAGTAAAAGGAAGAACTGAACTTCCAGGTTACGTTCAAAGATACATGAAAGGTGAAATCAACATTGATGACCTGGTGACTTTCACAATGCCAATCGAAGATATCAACAAAGCATTCGATTATATGCATGAAGGAAAAAGTATCAGAAGTGTTGTGACTTTCTAATTTTAGAGGAGAACTTATGAAACAATTAAAGTCTCATAAAACATTTGAAGGGAAAACAGAGTTCTGGTCTCACGAGTCGGCAGCGACTAAGACTGAAATGAAGTTTTCAACTTTCATCCCTAACAGTGAAGTGAAGGGCTGTCTGATCTGGCTTTCAGGGCTGACATGCACGGAAGAGAACTTCATCACGAAAGCTGGAGCTCAAAAGTTTTTAGCTGAAAAAAATTTAATGGTGATTGCACCGGATACTTCACCAAGAGGACTAAATCTTCATGGAGAGCATGACTCTTACGATTTTGGTTCGGGAGCTGGTTTTTATTTAAACGCTACAACTCCTGGGTATGCTGATCACTACAAAATGGATGATTATATCGTAAATGATCTCTACAACGTGATCACTAACGAGTTTAAAGTCAAAAACGTTTCGATCTTTGGCCACTCAATGGGAGGCCATGGCGCTTTAGTTCTTGGGCTTCGCAATCCAGACAAATTTAAGGCGGTATCGGCGTTTTCTCCTATTGTGCACCCAAGTGTTTCACCATGGGGAATGAAAGCGTTTAACGGCTATTTAGGAAATGATAAGAGTGCATGGTCAGCATACGATGCCACTGAACTTTTAATGAGCGGGAAAAAGCACCCGGCAAAAATCCTGGTTCACCAAGGACTGCAGGATGAATTTTTTGCCAAGGAACTTTTAACTGAGCATTTAAGAGAAGCTGCTCAAAAAGCAGGGCAAGAGTTTGAGATCAACCTGTGCGAAGGTTATGATCATAGTTACTACTTTATCTCGACATTCATGGAGGTCCATGTGGCCCACCATGCGAAGTATTTGAATTAATCTCTCGTCTAAGAAGGTCTGGAAGGGCAAAACTTTCCTGGCCTTCTGTCTTAGAGCTGTTTTCATGGATAATAAATTCCATGAGCAATAAACTATCCATCCTGGTCATTGACGACGAAGTCTCATTAGGCGACGTTTATATCAACTTCTTAAGTAAGATGGGAGCGACAGTTAATTACTGTGATCATCCCCAGAAGGGATGGAGGGCCATCGAAAAAGAAAAGTATGACCTGATCATTACAGATCTTAAGATGCCCGTGATTACCGGGGATGAATTCATCTCTATCGTCAGAGGATCAAAACTCAATTCTCATACACCAATTATTCTTTGTTCTGGGTTTATCAATAAGCTGGTTGTCACTGAAATGACCAGAGAAAGTAAAATCTACTTTTTGAGCAAGCCTTTTGATAGTAAGTCGCTTTTAGAGCTGGTTGATAAGGCCCTGGGAGTGAAAAAATCAGGCGAGGAGTCTGAGAGCTGGGCCTTAAATGAAAAATGGCTTGCGGCCTTTACTGATAAGTTAGGAGAGGTGGTTAAAGAAAAAGTGAACATCACTAATATTAACCAATTCGAACTCTGGAATTTTGAATCTATTGGCGCGCATTTTACGATCATGGTTAATAATGAGCATCTTAACGTTTCTCTTTTAATGAAGGGAAAAACCTTTTTAAAAGTCGCGGGCCTTGTTCAGGGCACGCAATACAAAGACATCGAACCGGAAATTCTACAGGTCTGGAAAGAGCTTTTAGAGGGAGCACTGGAAGGCACGGGGCGGGTGAGTTTTTCAAAAATCCTGAGTCAACAGATCATCCGTCAACCAGGGCATAAATCAGCTTTTTTTAAGTTACAAGGAACCTTTGGCGAAGTTTTAGTTTATTTAAATTAACCAAAGACTTGAAACTTCATAACTAAAATAATGCTTAGGACATTGAGGAAAGCTTAAGATTCATTCCATCAAAAATCACGCTAAAATAGGACGATGAATTGGTACGCCCGACTCTCTAAATTTATTATGCTTGCAGGAATTCTACAGCTCTTTCTTTTTACCACACAGATTTTTGGTCGCGAAGTTGTACGCCTGACAACAGGTGAGTGGTCACCCTATATTTCAGAAGAATTAGAAAATAAAGGATTAATCGCTCAAATTGCCAGTGAGGCCTTTGCTCTTCAAGATGTTGAAGTGAAACTTTTCTTTTTCCCATGGCAGCGAGTGTATCAACTTTCCAAGACAGGCGAGTACGACGGGACCCTGGCCTATGCCCGCACAGTTGAAAGAGAAAAATTTTATTATTATAGTGAGCCTGTCTATACCGGAAAGTATGTCTTATTTCATTTGAAGGCACACCCATTTAAATGGGATAAATATGAAGACTTAAAAGATATCCGCATTGCAGCTACCCGTGGATTTGGTGGAATGGGCAAAGAATTTATCGCGGCGGAAGAAAAAAAAGTCATTCATGTTGAGCGATTGGCCTCTGATATTCAAAGTTTTCATATGCTCTTTTTAGGAAGAGTGCAGGCCGTAGCTTCTGATATGGAAGTTGGTTATGTCCTTTTGAAAAAAAATTTTCCGGCAAAAGAAATTAGTTATGTGACCCACAATGATCATATTATCCAAACTGCTAAGTACCACCTGGTTTTAGCAAATAACTTGAAAAAGAATGAAGGGCTTATCAAGAAGTTTAATCTAGGACTTGCCCAGTTAAGAAAGAGCGGGCGATACGATCAGATCATTAAAGATTTTTACCAGAAGAAAGTTTACAAAGAAGCAGTACCCTCAAAACTCCTTACATACGATTAAGATGAAAAAAAGTGTGACTCTTTTACTTGCGGCCTTTTTTTGTTTTTCCCTTCAGGGAAAAGAAGTCGTGAGGCTAGCAGCAGGGGAGTGGCCTCCTTACATTTCAGAAAAACTGGATTATTACGGAATTATTTCTCATCTGACGACTGAGGCTTTTGCCACTCAGGGGATTGAAACGAAGATTGAATTTTATCCCTGGCAAAGAGTGCTTCAAGTCTCCAAAAATGCAGAAGTTGATGGGGCCTTTGCATATGTGCATACTCCCGAAAGAGATGAGACTTATCTTTTTAGCGAACCTATTTACCAGGGAAAGTATGTTCTCTTTCATTTAAAATCCACCAAGCTTCAATGGAAGGATTACAAGGATCTTAAAGACGTCAGGATTGCCGCTCCTCGAGGTTTTGGAGGAATGGGGCCTGATTTTTTGGCCGCAGAAGAAAAGAAAGTAATTACTGTTGATCGCGTGACGACCGTTGAACAAACTTTCAATATGCTCTTTTTAGGGAGAGTGCAGGCAGTTCCCAGCGATTTAGAAGTCGGATACGTCCTGGTTCGTCAGAACTTTGATCAAAAAGATTTTGACCGACTCACCCATAATGAGAAAGTCATTCACCTGGCGAAGTACTGCCTGATCATGCCAAAAAAATCCAAAAAAAGTGCTGGGTTGATTAAGAAATTTAATCTTGGGATTGAAGCTCTTAAAAAGTCCGGACGCTATAATCAGATTGTTAAAGATTTTTACAGCAAGAAAGTTTACAGAGAGTCACTGCCTCCGAACTATACTAGTAGCGCGCAGGTCTTCTAAAGCGCAGGCGCTGGTTTAAACCTGTTCTCCAGATAAAATGCACAATCAAACACGAGGTGAAGGCCGAAAGGCCTAAAACGCCTCCAGGACCTTTCATATAAAGAATCAGGAAATGGAAGATAAAGCTGAAGATGATACTCGAAAGAGCGATCTGCAAACGGTTGAGTCTTTTAGGGTCAGTCATTCCAATGAATGAAGAACCTAAAAACACGGCATGAAGAACCGGGATGAGTGGATCAGTAAAAAAGGAAGTGAGTCCAATAAACATCAAAGTGAGAAATGAGGAGGCGCGCACACTACCAAAATGTTTAGTTAGGGCCAGAGAGTGCGTCAGCTGGGCCGCTGCTTGTGAGACAATTAAAGTGAGGATGAGTTTCATGATAAATTCCTCAAGATAATAATCACAATAATCGTCGTCACAAAGGCCACAGTTCCGAGTTTGCCACCGAAACCACTTAGGTGTGGTCTGCTCCAAAGGTAGAGACTTGTTCCAATGAGAGAAATAAAAAAGATATGCCCTGGACCACTTAAGTATTCAGTGTGGGCCATTCCAGCAAACGAGCCGGCGTAAATCACGGCGTGGATACCGGACTTTTCAATGTCTTTGGAAAACCAATAAAAACTTCCTACAAATCCAATGAGAGCAGATGACAGAACTGGTGAGAAACCAAAACTCGTCTGAAGTGTGTAACAAAGTAGACACGACAAATAGAAGGCCAGGAATTTGGTCACAAATACTTTCGTAGTCTTAGGATTAATAGCTTGGATCATCCTTAGAGAATAATACTGAGGTAAGAAGTTGTCACAAGAAGTTTATAGTTTCTAATAAAAAAGGCCTCCACTAGGGAGGCCTTCTTATTTGTTGTGTGTATAGGATCTTAAGAAATTTTGCTTGCTTCAAGTCTTGCCAGAGTTTCAAGGTGACGATCGATTTCAGCTTGAATTTCAGCGTTTCGAGCGTTGTTTGCTCTTAGTTCTTGCTCAAGAGCGGTAATCGTCAATGTCAGTGTATCGATTTCTTTATCAATTAAAGCGATTTTTTCCAGTCTCTTTTGAGCTAGAAGTTTTGTCGCTTCTTCCGCTTTCTTTAGAGCTGTGTTGTCTTCAAGTTTTGTCGTTTTTGCCAGTGCGTTTGTATTGGCCGTTGTTGCTGTCGGGAAGTTGAACTTCTTTTGAGCTGCAACTGGATTTCTTAGAGAGTCTTGTCTCATTTGCTCGCTTCTTGCTTTCATATCTTTTGGCAGATCAGTCGATTTAACAAAGTAAATCCCCATACCCGCTAAAACTGTTAACATTGCAATTCCTTCAATCATAAATCCCTCTCGTGTGCGATTAATCCTAATGCCCTATCGTAACAAGTTTCGGCCTCTCCATGGGGCCTTGATGTAAAAAATACTTCCCTGTCAAAGTTTTAGACATTTTTTGGCCTAAAAAAAGACCTGATTTTAGAGGTTTAGATCTTGTAAGGATTATCTGCTGGAAGGGAGGGCGGGCCTGCACATATATTATCGTGTTTTTTAATTTAGAAGGAGTTCACCATGGTTAAGATGTTATGCTTGTTCTTGGTTCTGCAGACCACGGCCTTTGCTGCTGGGATTTCCGTATCAGTTAATGAGAAAAAAGAAGTGGGGGCTTTTAGCGTTGGAGTTGGATCGGCCGTTACCCTAAAAAGTGATGATGAAAAACTAAATGGGGCAGCAACCTTTTTAGGAAAAGTCATTCATTCAGATGGCAGCGAATCTTACCAAATGTACCTAGATAAAAAAGGCAAGAAAGTTTACTACATTGATGCCAGTGATTTTGCCCGCAAGAATTCAAAGCTTCAGACAGTGATTGATCCCTATGAGCAAGCCGGTGGAACGTGTACAGCGTACGCGATCTATGGCTTCTTACAACAAACTCATCTTTCTGGATTCGAAGGAACAGGGGAGCTTGCGACAACTCTTGCTTCAGAAGACACACGCACACATCTATTAGCAGATGCTATTAATGAATACTACCTGACTCCAGCTCACCGTTATTCAATTAGAGGAATCCTTGATAAGTACGGAAAGAAGTTTGGATTTAAATGTAAAAAATTTCAAACTGACACATACGAATCAGCAAAAGCTCACGTGATGAAACAACTTGATCAAGGATCACCAGTTATCGTTTCATTTAATATTGGGCCAAAGATGGTGCAGTCTCCTTTTAAACTTGAAATGTACGGACACACAAAACCAGAAATCGATGGGCGTCTGTGGATTCCAAGAAAAGTAGGAGAGAGAAACAGCGGCGGTCACACTATCTTGGCAGCAGCTTCATTTACTCATAATGAGCGTCTGTATTTTGTGATGGTGGATTCTGATTGGTCAGAGCCAAGAATCTGGGATGCAGAAGAAACCCTAAATAATAAGACTGCAGTTTCTGAAATCGAATTTGTCACCTGCAAATAATCTGAGTTTCCTCATAAAAAGGCGTAAAATGTTGCTACTAAGAGCAGCATTTACGCCTAAAATTCTAAAAAAACATTCAAAAGTCATCATTCTTTAGTTAATCTTTTTGAAATTTATTTTGACCCACATTAGAGGAATATTCATGAAACATTCATTCCAGAACTTTCAAGTTGACCACATGACACTTCTGCTTCAGCCGCGCCTTTATAACGTCGCGTACGTAGCTTTTAATGTTATTTTTGGAGTGACTCCAGAAAACCTTCTTTATGAAAAAAGAAGAGAATGGGTTCCGGGACAAGGTGAGCAGTCACTAACGTTTGCGGTTCAAGTTGGTCAGGCCGCTCCAGATGATAAAGCAAAAAACAAAACGATCTTCGCTGTCGTTCAACCTTCAGAACCTTTGACTCAGCCATCTCACGTAAGAGAGATGCTTGACTCTCACAACTCTGCAGCTCTTTGGCAGCACATCGCTTTAAGAACAAATGATCTTTTGGCTTTCCATAAATTCGCACTTGAGCGCGGAGTTCAATTTATCACTCCAATCCTAAAAGATGATCACGATGACCTGATTCAGGTTTTCAGTGGAGAGTGGTTCTACCCGGGAATCAGATCGAGCGGGATGTTCTTTGAATTCGTTCAAAGAAGACCAAGCGCTGATAGCCTTCTGGCGATTCAGGAAGCAAACCGCGAGTTATGGTTTAGAGATAAAACATTCCTTGGCCTTTATGGAGAAAAAGAGCGCGAGTACCAAAGTGGTAACGTGACTCCATTCCTTGATTTCGCTCTTTTTGAAAAAATCGAAAACGAAATCAAAGGTCTGAAGATTTGGGAAATCACTCCTGATCATATCCAACGCTGTGAGGATATGATGATTGATTTCACTAAGAAGAAAAATTCATAATAAAAGACCCCTCTTACGAGGGGCTTTTTTTTACTGCTCGTAAAAATCTTTTAAAACCACTTTATACATTTTCATGCAGTCATCGTACTTCACTTGGTAGTTTTTAGGATAATAACCATCGTATGGGAATTTGGCTGGCTGACGAATTGGCAGTGTGCTTTCTTCTTTTGAAAGAAGGTAGTCGATTGTTACCATTGGTTCAATGAAGATTGTCTCTCCGCCGTAATAACCATAGATGAATGTGCGGGTAAAAATTCCACCATTAAATTCTGGGGATAATAAGTCTACCCAGTGCCAGCCCATCATAGGAACACCTGCAGGTGTAGGAGCATAGTCAGAGACGAGGTAATCGGCATCTGGCTGCATCAGGCATGGGATAGTATCTTCATCCATGCAGCTGATTGCATGGCGCTCTTCTTCAGTAATAAAATAGAAGTGGATATCAAAGTGTGGTTTATCATAAACACCCATGGGCTCATGGCCATGCGGGTTCCAGTCAAAAGTGATGTGCTTATAAGGATAAACTTCGGTGTTTGCAGGCATAGGTAAAGTGTACTCTTTCATTTCATCGGGAAGACCATTGAGTCCTTCTTCTGAAATCGCTATCCCAATTTCTTTTACTTCTTTGTCATGACCTTTGACGATGTAAGAGCGGGCGTAACCTTCTCCCACATTCACTTTTTCTCCCCAGTACGTTTTGTCATGAGCAAACGCGGTGGTTAAGCTTAATCCGAGCGCAACGGTAAAAAACATCTTCATCAATTTATCTCCTGTAAAAAGTTTCATGATGTCGCCATTGCAAAGAAAGAACCTCGAGATAGAGTTGAGTTTTCTCGGACATTCATCCGAAAATGAGAAAAAGAAAAAGCGTGCAAAGTGTTTTACTCAAGGGATATTTGGTATAGAGAGACCAGTAAATCGGTCGCATTTCCTCACAACAAAAAACAGTGAGTGTGCGATATCATCAAGTTAAGTTCATTTATCAGTTGGCATCGTGAGTGCATTATTAAAAGACAAGATGGCCAGATGAATAGTCTGGTTTGTGTTAGTGAAAGTGTATTGAATAG